>JAUIKF010000001.1 GCA_030430575.1 Bacteroidia bacterium
TACCAACTCTAACACAACTTTTGCATCGGGGGAAAGACGTGAAATCAATTCTTGTATTTCAGTGGGTAACATAAAACAAGTCTAGCTATTTTTGATTTTATTCCCTAATCGGCTGAATAGTTACGAAAGGAAGTTAAAGAATCAATAACACCTAAAAGTCATTCATATGAAATCTCTTCTCACCAACTACAGCAACTGCTTAGTTCTCTTCATCCTTTTGGGCCATATTCCCTTTACCTACAGTCAAGATCAGAGCGAAACTTTTAGAAAATCTTTTTACCAAAACGAGGAATTCCTTCAGGAAAATATCATCTCAAATCTTATTCAACTAGAACTGAGTAAAATATGGCTTCGTACACCTGAGTATTTCATATTTGGTTTTATTGGTACTGATTATCAGCGGATTAGAATTAAATTCATCTCCATTATCAAAAACCCCAAATCGCCTCACATATATCATGTCTTTGGCAAAAGTATGGTGAATCATAACATTTGTGACTTTCAGGGCGTGCTTGAAATAGAGACCGTTTATCCTTTTACATCCTCCCTTCATGAAGCCCACGAAGATGGATTCATCATAGGTAGCTATGCTTTTTATGAGGACCCCAAGCAAAAGCATGTAGGTTCTTTTCAAGGCGTGTTTGCTTCTTATTATTACCTTGATGAAAATGACCAATTATCATTAGATTCTGATGTAATGACCCTTTCCAATGGAACCTCTATCAATGGCTTTGTGGGTACTTGGAAAAAATATGGTAGCACAGTAGAAAAACCTTGTCATTGGGGTGATTATCGTATTCCCCTCAGTGGTGACTTGGACGGAGGCGCAGGAGGATTTTGGCCAGTAGAAAAATATGCCCATAACGGATGGGAAGGACTCATCGAAGCACTCTCGACCACTGGCGATACTCAAAAACATGCCATCCAAAAAGAGCGTCTTTCATGGTGGAAATAAAAAGTGACATCCGGCCACTTTCTTCATCAAATTAAATGGATTACATCAACGATTTACTTAAACTCAAAACCTAAAACCCAAAACTTAAAACACTCCCCCTCATGGAAGACATCCTTTACGTAGGCATCAACGGCGAAGTCCTCGCCATCGACGTCTACCACGGCAAAGAGCTGTGGCAGACTTCGCTCAAATCAGGTTTTTTTGGTAGTAAGGCGAATGAAGACGTGACCTTGCTCGTCGACCGAGGGGTCGTATTTGCAGGATGTCATGGCAATCTATTTGCGCTGGATGGCGAGTCAGGGAAGATTTTATGGCAAAATAAGCTGAAAGGATTAGGGGAAAATGACGTGAGCCTGGCAATGGAACGGGTCATTAAGAATACCTAAGAGAAAGTTCAAACTCAAACTCAAACTCAAACTCAAACTCAAACTCAAAGTGATACGCACCCCCTGAACATGAGTATGTACTTGAAATTGAATTTGATATTAAGCTTAAAATCGAGCCTGAAACATTCATTAGGGCCTCCTGTTTAGCAAATGCAAAGAATATGGTACTTTTGCAGCAATCAACACAATTGGAACCTTGCAAATTCCCACATTAACCACTCCCAACACTTTCATAAGATCATTTGATCCATCATCATTGGATACCTTGAAGACCCAGCTGTTACGCTGGGCTAATCAGTATTCCTATTGCCTGTTTTTGGACAATTGTCAATCAGCGGTGGATCGTTATGGGCAATATGAATTGCTCGTAGGGGTGGCAGAAAATGAGCGGAAAGCGATACGCGACTTCCCTCACCTACAAGCCGCCCTAGGGCAAGCGCAATGGCTGATGGGGGGATTACCCTATGAACTGAGGCATCAGTTTGAGCCTGTGCTCGCGCGAAAGCGGGGAGAAACAAGCTGGCCGGAGGTGGCATTTTTTGTACCTGAAACAATTGTTTCGATTCGGAGGGGCAGTCATGAATTGAAGATTGAAGGGCCATTAGGTGATTTGGATAAATGGCTGGAAACACCTCCAGAACCCATTAGTGCTAATTCTTACCAAACACCGCCTGTCTTTCACGCCAATTTCTCCAAATCCGAATATCTCGCTACCGTTGACAAAATCCGCGGCCATATCCGCGAAGGCGACTTCTACGAACTCAATTTATCCCAACGGTTTTTGGCCAATTATCAACTTGAAGACCCTGTAGAACTCTTTCGCCGCTTGACCACCCTTTCGCCTGTACCTTTTGCGGCTTTCTTTAAATTTGATGACAAATACCTGCTCTGTGCCTCTCCAGAACGCTTTTTACAATTACGTGGCAAACGCCTCCTGACGCAGCCTATCAAAGGCACGGCAGCGCGGGGCCAGACGCCCGAAGCGGATGAGGCCCTTCGCCACCACCTTTACCACTCGCCCAAAGAACGCGGCGAAAACGTCATGATCGTCGACCTGTGTCGCAATGACCTCTATCGTTCTTGCGAAACCAATAGTGTAGAAGTCCCGCATCTCTTCGAAATCCAGCCCTACCCCACCCTCTTCCAAATGGTCTCTACCATTATTGGGCAAAAACGTGAAGACGTTTCCAACATCGAAGTACTTGGACATACTTTCCCCGCAGGCTCCATGACTGGTGCGCCCAAAGTCATAAGCATGGACATCATTGACCGCTATGAAGGCATTGATAGAGGCCTCTATGCTGGTTCAGTGGGCTATTTCACGCCCACAGGCGACTTTGACCTCAACGTCGTCATCCGCTCCCTGATGTACAATCAGACTACTTCCCAGCTAAGCTACCATGTAGGTGGCGCGATCACGTATGACTCCGATCCGCTTGCGGAGTATGAAGAGACTTTGCTGAAAGCAAAAGCGATTAGAAGAATGTTTTGAGTTTTGAGTTTTGGGTTTTGAGTTTTGGGTTGAAGAACTCAAAACAAAAAACGCTAAACCCTAAACCTCCTTTGCCATCCTGGCACCTTTTCCCGCCATTCAGGCAGATTTTTCGCTGCGGCACAGCGATTGACCGCTAGGGATCATGTATCAATTTATCCTGAATTCCGATTCACCTTCCTCATCTTCTCATCCTGGACATGATTTTCATGAGGATATGTCTTTACTGGATGCCTATTCTAAAGCGGTAGTCACTGCTTCGGAGCAGGCGAGTCAAGCCGTAGCCCATATCCAGGTCAAGGGCCTTCCACAAAAGGGCAGGCGTCGGCGCCAGGACAAGGGATCGGGGTCTGGATTCATCGTCACACCAGATGGGTATATTGTGACCAATAGCCATGTGATTCATGGCGCGAAAGAAATCCGTGTGGACTTGCAAGATGGGCGGCAGTTTGATGCACGCCTGGTGGGTGAAGACCCTGCGACGGACTTGGCAGTGATACAGATTGCCTCTGAGCGGCTTCCACTCGCCCGATTTGGGCCTTCAAAAGGCCTGCGCGTAGGGCAATTGGCGATTGCAATCGGCAATCCCTATGGCTTCGAATATACTGTTACTGCAGGGGTGGTGAGTGCTTTGGGACGCTCTTTGCGTTCCCAGAATGGGCGACTCATCGACAATGTCATCCAGACGGATGCGGCACTCAATCCGGGAAATTCTGGCGGGCCGTTGGTGAATAGCAAGGGAGAAGTGATTGGGGTAAATACCGCCATCATTTTGCCTGCACAAGGCATCTGCTTTGCCATCGCATCTGACACAGCCAGCTTTATCATCAGCAAGCTCATCACCCAAGGACGTATCCGCCGAGGCTATATCGGCATCGCCGGCCAGCAAGTCAATTTACCCCAACGGACCCGTAACCTCCTGAATCTCAGCATCTCTTCGGGTATATTGGTTCGCAGCATCGAGGCCGATGGCCCCGCCAAAAATAGCCAAGTCCATGAAGGAGATGTCCTCATCAGCTTCAATGGCATTCCTATTGCCAATATCGACGACCTCCACCGCCTCTTGACGGAAGTCACCATAGGCCAAGAAGCCGTCCTTGAATTGATTCGCTCGAATCGATTGGTGAAGGTAAAAATTGTTCCGGGGGAAGTGTAAGGGAAGAAAGTTCTAGGTTTTATGTTCTACGTTTTAGGTTGTTTTTAACATAGAACCTAAAACCTAGAACATAAAACGTTCCCGGTTACCACCCCCTAAACCTCGGTGGCTTGATCCCATTTTCACGAAGGTAGATGACGAGTGCCCCTCTGTGGTGGGTCGTATGGTCGCGGATGAGCATGAGGATGACCTTTTTGGTGGCATCATCTGACCCCCAAAAGTTGGGGGCTTTGGCGGCCAATTGCTCATCGGTCATTTCGTGCATGACAGTTGTGACATATTCAAAAGCCCGTTTGAGTTCTTCAATGATTTGCTTCTTGGTCATCTCCTCTGCCTTTAACCGCGTTTCAAGCGGAGAATCTTCCTCTGTCACAAACCGTGAACACAGCCCATACCAGTTGTGAATGACATGCACCAGATGGCCGCCATAGGTGTCCACCTCTTCATTAGGACGATAGTCATACTTATCTGCTGGCATGGCTTCCGCTACTTCCAGGGTGAATTCTATAGCACGTTGCCAAGTATCCCCAAATTCTGCAACAAAGCTATTGGACGGTGCTTCAGGAGCATCTTGTGCCATTAGGAAAAAGGGAAGGAGGAATAAAGCAAAAAAAATCTTTTTAGTCATGAGAGATAATAAATGAATAGATTCAACTAATTGGCTATCAACAGCTTAACGAGAGTTCTAATGTAATGCTGGCCTGATCTCCAGCCCTTGGAGTACTTCTGCTTCATTATCCACTAGTTCATGCAACCGCTTATAGACAGCGTCTTTTTCAAAATAGTTAAGGGCCATCTTCACAAAGATATTTCCATGTTTCGCCTCTGAGGTCCAGAGTCGCTTATAGAACTGTTTCACTTCTCCTGGGGGCAGGGCATCTGCCACCATCCGGAAGCGTTCTGCTCCTCTACATTCGATGATGGAGGCGAGCAACAAGCGATCCATAAAGCGGTCTTCACGGCCGTGACGAGCATATTTGATGAGGGCCTGAGCATAGGGATCTTTCCCCATTTCGCTCTTGAGGGCGATACCTCTGGACTCCATTAATGCATACACATCACGGAAGTGCTCCAGCTCTTCTACAGCTGTTTCTATCAATTCCGGAATGATTTCCAGGCGATCAGGAAATTTGGCGACAAAGCTCATGGCCATCGAAGAGGCTTTTCGTTCACAGTCTGCATGGTCTTGCAAAAAACTATCAAAGTCTGCCATCACAGCATCGATCCATTCTTGAGAGCTTTCGCAGGCGAGGTCTATAGAGAGTTTCATAGGGAAATAGATTATGTGGCGAAATACGGAATTGTTGAGGAAAAGTAAAAGGATACGTCTAATGAGGGTAGATCGTAAATGAAAATCAAAATGAAAGTTAAAATGACAATATGATAGGCGACAAGCTTCCCACGGGATTTGTCAGAGAACCAAAAAGAAGATGCTTCGCCAGCGTTCGACTGAGACGTCTGCGATGTAAACATTAACCATTGACAATTAACCCTTAACCATTTACAATTAACCATTAACCCAACCCCTCATGTTCCACCACTTCCTCAATCTCTTCATCGACAACAGCTGCTATGGCTGTGGTCAGGCCCTGATTGGGCAGGAAAAAGCAGTATGCCTTTCCTGTCTTTCCCAGCTTCAGGAAACACATTTTCACCTCAGTCCCAGCGAAAATGAAGTATTCTATCGGCTAGGGGGCAGGGTACCCATACATGGTGCTACTAGCCTTTATTTTTTTGATAAAAAAGGCACCACTCAGCGGTTGATCCAAGCATTGAAATATAAGGATGCACCTCAATTAGGGGTGTTTTTGGGAAAATGTTTGGGGGAAACTATCGCGGACAGTCCATTTATGACAGGTAATGAAACCATAGTACCCGTGCCACTCCATCCTCGAAGGCAACTCGAACGCGGCTATAATCAAGCGGCCGAGATTGCTAAAGGGTTAGCTGAAACCACGGGCCTGCCTTTGGAGAGCAAACTCTTGCGCCGTCGGTTTTGGACCAAAACCCAAACGCGAAAAAAAGGCGACGAGCGCTGGCAAAATGTCAAAAGCGCCTTTGAACCCAACCCTTCCCAGCCACGCGAATTGCTCTTGGTAGATGATGTCATCACGACAGGCGCTACCCTCGTGGCTTGTATCAAAGCCCTGATGAAAACGGAGCACCCTCCGCATAGAATCGCAGTAGCGAGCATCGCGATGGCAAGAAATCACTAGGCGGAAATTGCGTATTAACAGCCTTTGTCCACGTTTTAGAGCCTTTTGTCCCCCCTCGTGGAAAAAAGGCTACATAAGCGGGTAGGCGTTATTTAGGGTTATTTCGTATCTTGCGGGATCGTTTTTTTGCAACATATTTTAACAAATAATCAATTCTAATCTTTCGCTATGAAAAAACTGCTTTCATGTATAGTCTTGGCAGGACTCATATTCACTCAAGCTTTCGCACAGGAAGCAAAAAAATCTAATACTGGGATGTGGCTGCCCCTAAAAGTTGGGGAACTCAACATTGAAGATATGAAGGCCCTCGGCCTCGAACTCGATGCAGCTGAAGTATATAATGAAGACAGCCCTAGCATTAAAGACGCAGTTGTTCGCATGGGCGGCGGTTTCTGTACTGGGGAATTTATTTCAGGAGAAGGGCTCATCCTCACGAACCACCACTGCGGCTATGACGCCATTGCCGAGCTGAGCTCAGAAGAGCATGATTATCTTACTGACGGTTTTTGGGCGATGAATCGCGGAGAAGAACTCCCTGTAGACGGCTTGACCATTAGTTTGCTTGTCAGCTCTAAAGATGTAACCGGTGATGTTGCAGGAGCAGGTGATAATAAGCAAGCAGTCATCCAAGGACTCGAAGACGAAGCTTCAGAAAATGGTAAATACGAAGCAACTGTGAAGTCTATGTTTCACGGAAGTGAGTATTACCTGTTTGTCTACAAAACCTACCGTGATGTCCGGTTAGTAGGTGCTCCTCCTAGTTCTATAGGCAAATATGGTGGTGACACCGATAACTGGATGTGGCCTCGCCATACGGGCGACTTCTCCATGTTTCGTGTCTATGCAGACGCCAATAATGAGCCTGCTGATTATTCTGATGCCAACGTACCTTTTACGCCTAAGCACTTTTTCCCTATTTCTACTAATGGCGTAGAAAAAGACGATTACTCCATGGTATTGGGATATCCAGGTACTACTACTCGTTACTTGACATCTTCGGACATCAACTTGGCCCTTGACCAGACCAATGGCGACCGTATCAAGCTTATGGGCCAAAAGCTTGAAACCATGAAGAAAGCGATGAAAGCTGACGATGCCGTTCGCATCGAATTAGCTTCTGACTATGCCAGTACGAGCAACTATTGGAAGTATCTTATTGGTCAGACGACCATGCTCAAGCGCTATGACATTCCTGCGCTGAAGGCTTCAGAAGAAGACAAGTTTCAGCGTTGGGCGGATGCTACTACTGCTCGTAAGAACAAGTATGGTCATGTGTTGGCCGACATGGCGGAACTCAATGCGGACCATGTAGCTACAGATCGCATTATGAGTTATTTTAATTTTGCTGCCTTGGCACCGAGTGGCATGCTCAATGGCCTGGGGTATTATCGCATGCTCTTAGGAGCAGATGAAGATGATAAAGAAAGTGTTCCAAAAATGGCCTCTGCCATGAAGGACCAGATAGAAAGTGGATGGGAAGGGTTTTATTATGAAATGGACAAGGAAATTTTCAAAAAAGCCTTCACTTCTTTGCTGGAAGACATTCCTGCTGACCAGCTTCCTGAGGTGGCAAATGCCATCCTTACACATAAAAAGGCAAAAAAGGGAAAAACAATTGCTGAAAAAGTATCCCGTTGGGCGGATTATGCTTATGACAAGTCTATTGTCACCAACAGGGAATTAGCAGATGACTTTTTTGCTAAACCTTCTTTAAAAACCCTTGAAAATGACCTCCTGGTCAGCCTAGTGACTGGTACGATCAAACACTACCGGTCAGAGATAGCCATGAAAACAGGGATGTTTGGACAAAAAATGGGTGCGCTCCGCAAGGCCTATCTTCAGGGCCTCCGCGAGATGCACGATGATAAGCATTATTATCCAGATGCCAACTCTACCATGCGTGTGACTTACGGAACTGTAGTTCCTTATGAACCAAAAGATGGCGTCTATTATGATTTCAAAACCTCTTTGGATGGGGTATTTGAAAAAGAAGATCCAACCAGTGACGAGTTCACCGTTCCTGGTAAGCTCAAAGAGCTATGGAAGGAAAAAGACTATGGTAACTATGCAGACAAAGATGGAAATCTTCCCGTTAACTTCCTCAGTACCAATGACATCACAGGTGGCAACTCTGGTTCTCCTGTACTGAACTCCAAAGGTGAACTTATTGGTTGTGCTTTTGACGGCAACTGGGAAGCAATGGCCAGTGATATTCACGTATTTCCAGAAGTGACTCGTACTATTAGTGTGGATGCACGCTATATTCTCTTCATTGTTGACAAATTTGCAGGTGCTAGTCACTTGCTTGAAGAGATGAATATCGTAGGTGAAACGAGATAAAACTTTATCACATAAAATCTCGTTAGAGATTGGACCTCAGGCTTTTACAAATAGCTTGAGGTTTTTTTTATGCCTTGAAGTTGTAAGAAACAGTGAATGTATATCTTGAAGTTGGCATGATAATCGCTAACTTTGGGAAGCCATACAAGTTAAACGACCATTAAACCATGAAAACGATTACTACATTTTTCTGCCTAATGAGCCTGCTAGCAGCGACCAGCGTCCATGCACAGCAGTCGCATGAAGCAGAAGCCGTTCTGCAAGAACTTACCCGTTCGGGAATTTTGAAGCGCTACCACACCTACAGACTAGAAACTGAGCAAAAGGTAGCGATGTTCAAGGCCAACCAGCACCAGCACAGCCCAGAGCAGATTAATGCCATGAAAGCCTCATATCGTGAGACTTCACAGGCTTTTCAGCATTTCATCTATGTGATCCGGACGGATTTGCTGGACTCTAAGACTCGTCGCTATATCCGTAAGCATATCGAAGCTTATGTAGAGGCCAAGCTAGAGGAGCTTGACGGGGTATATGAAGAATTCTATATGAATAAATTCTACCAGGCGTTTCAGCAAAATACTGCCGCCCATACTGCTAGCCAGCGAGTCCGTCCTCCTTCTCTTCCTATGCCAACAGCTGTAAACATGATGACGCCCATCATCGATGCGACTGCCCAAGTACTCGACTTTCTCGATAGTGGAAAAGAGCAAGCTTTGGCTTCATTCAAAGAATTGATGGACCGCCAGTGGATTCGCCCCAACGAATTCACAGAATGGGAAGAAATAGAATAATTTGAGGATTTTTGAAATAAAATTTATTGCTTAAGGGCGGAATCAATTGATTCCGCCCTTATTTTTTGTCTTTAAGAACGAATTTTCCATTTTCATCCTTAATTTTTCATTTTCCATTATTCATTCCTCATTACCTAAATGAACCTACCCCGTCGACAATTCCTCCTGATCAATATTGCAGCATTACTGTTTTATAGCATGCTTTATTTTCTTTTTTCTTCAGAAGCGAAAGAAGGAGGGTTTCCCGTTTATTGGTCAGTTTATTTCTCCGTACATGGGCTAGGCTTACTTATCCTTTCAATCGTTTTTAGAGGGCTCAGAGAGCCTCGTAAGGCTGGAACAGCTGTGCTGGCGGGTCTGATCGTGCTGTCGCTAGGGTGGATAATGGTCCTAATGGTGGGGTTAATGTAACATGGGCCCCAAAAAAAGGCATTCTTAATTCTGGTTTTAATCCAAAAAGTCAAATTTAACTTTTCCTTCATTGCGACGGACTAAAGACTTCGACAAGGCTCAGTCGAGCGTCGCGTCGCAATAGTTCTTTGCCTGTCATTTTTTACTATTGCGACTGGGTTTCAACCCTATTGATTACCCATAAGTATTCTTTTTCATTTGAGCATCGGGATTGAAAAACTCACCCCGCTCAGGCCTTCGGCCTTCGCTGCCCCTCTCTTGACTGCCCATGGGCCAACGCAAAGAGAGGGGCTTTGGGAGAAATCGAGATTTCTTGGAGATGGAAGAAAAATCTTTGATTTTTCACCTCATACCGTTAGCCCCTTTCTTTGAGAGGGGCGGCAAACGGAAGGGGAGTTTTCAAGCTAAAGTCGCAAAGCGATCTGAGAAACCCATACCCAATACATATGGGTAATCAGTAGGGGTTTCAACCCGTCGCAATGAGGCAAAATCCATTCTTATTTCTTACTTCTCCATTTCCACCACCCGCCTACCCCAAGAATCCCTAGGGCCATTAATACCCAGGCCCATATCGGCCAATCAGTCCCTTTTTCAGAAACGGGTTTTCCATCTCCTAACAAGACAAAAGTACCCCAAAAATAAGGGTGCAAACGCTCACTGGTAGCTAGGAAGTCCAACTTTGCCTGCCGAAGCGCTTTGTCCTTGGGCATCCCCGATTGGAGGTGCTGATAAAAACGATTCATCAAAACACTTGTAGAAGCATCGTCTGCTTGCCAAAGGCTCATCACGACATTAGGGCAGCCCGCGTAACGGAAGGCCCTGGAGAGGCTCATAAGGCCTTCTCCACGCTGTAGTTTGCCTACACCCGTATTGCAGGCGCTGAGAATAGCGAGTTCTGCATTGAGGCGCATATTGTATAACTCATAAGCATGAAGAAATCCGTCTTCTGTGGCAAGGCTATCTGCCTGATCATCAGGGTGAAAGGCAAATCCTGCATACATCGGCTGGTCATCACGGGTAAATGCATGCATGGCCAAGTGAAGCAATTGATATTTGCTGGCTTCGGATTTAAAGCGACCTTCCGTCGCTTCTTTTGCCAAAAAGGCGTCGCCATTTAAGAGTTGAGCTACCTTGGCCACTTCACCTTGATTGAACCGAAGCGGGCTGAGGGAAATGGAAGTATCAATTTTCCAGCCATCGTGGGATGTAGGCATCTGATAGTCAGGTGCATATCCTCCAAAATAGCGAGAAGTACTTTGCCCATTTCCTCCCACCTCTTCCATCATCAAGGTAGCCGAGTAAGCATACGATATATCGTAATCACGAATCAGGTAAGGCAAATCCCCAAAATCATCTTCTTTACCAAAGGAATGCTTGCGGCTGATAAGCACTTCAAAAGGTAAGTACCCCAAGAATCCATCAGGCACAATGATGAGTTTTTGAGGGGTAAAACCAGGTGTGAAAGTTGGAGAATTCCAGGCTATTTGTGGCTCTGAGTGGTCCAAAACTGGAGCCAATAGCATTTGGTATATGGAATGAGAAACCCCAGCAAACCGCCTTATAGCATTAGGAGAGCTACCTTCTTCCATGATATTAGCACGGTCTCCGAGTGATTTCACAAAATCCTTAAGATATGCTCGATAAAAACGCTCATCCGGGATCTTATGGACATATATTGAGTGGGGGGTAATGGAAAAAACGTATAGGGCACTATCTCCCTGAAAATAGCTCACCAAGGTAGCTTTTTCCACCCTCAATCGATTTTGTATATCAGAAATATTAGCTGGTTTCTGACTGTATTTCAAGGAAAAATAGGCAGGAAAATGGCTTTCAAAAACCGAAATGAGAGAATCGTGGGACTGTTTGAGGTGAAAATACCGGTCTTCCCATTCTGCCAGTTTCTCTGAAGCTAAATCAGGTTGCAGCCCTTCTTCAAACAACTTTTTCTCAAAATACGCCATGTCCACTTGAAGGCGTTTCTCAAATTGCAGAAGCGAGTCAGGAATACCCGCAAATTGAAGGGCCTCTTCGGTCTTCAGGGTTTCTAGCAACAGGATACTTTTTCCTTTTTCCATGCAAGCAAAAATTGTCTGAAGATAGATTGGGTCTTGCGTTTGTTGAAATAGTTCCAGTGCCACTTCAATGGTTTTCTCATAGATCGACATCGCTTGTCCAGCCAGTACTTGCTTAGAACCAGTAGCTTTGAAGGAAATTCGCCATCGGTCGATGACGCCGATAACCTCTTCTAAGGAGGCCAGGAATCCTTTCATTTCCATTTTCGAACCTCCTTTTTCCTCCCATACACCCGCTTCCAACTCTATCACTTGCAACAAAAAATTGTGGACATGAGGCACTTCTTCAAAGCTTTTTTTGCCTCGCTTCAAAACGACTTTAGCTTTGTGAAATTGGTCTAATGCCTGATCATAGGCCTTCATCTTCCGGTAAATACCGCCTAATGCCGCATGGATGCGCACCGTTCGCTCTTGGTGGTAACCAGGATAGGAAGCCTGTAGTTCCAGGGCTTTCTCTAAATAAACACGACCCTGAGTCGTGTCATTTTCTTTACCTGCACAAATACCCAAATTCATCCAAACAGGAACCGTTTTGTAATGATCTTTAGAGAGTACCTTTTCCCATTCGCCTAAGGATTTCGAAAAATAATCCTTTGCCAACGTGAGGTTTCCTTCATCCATTTCACAGATTCCCAGGTTGTTGTATATCCAAGCACCTTCCTCATTCCCATTTGGGAAAATAGGGCTAGTGATGTCAAAAGCACGCTTCAGGTAGTCACGGGCTTCGGTATAAGAACCCCGATCCCGATAAATAAGACCAATTTGATTATAAGTAAATCCTACCAAATAGTGTGCAGGCCCCAGAATGTCCTTGCGGATTTTCAAAGATTGCTGCAAATAATGTAAAGCCTGATCAAAATCTCCCAGCTCTGTGTATACCATGCCCAGATTGAAATAGGCTAAAGCGATCCCCAGGTGATTTCCCATGCCTTTTTTCAGGTAAATATCGATAGCTTGAAAAAGGACCTTCCGACCGCCTTCATAATCTCCTTTGGTCAAAAGGGCGCCGCCCATATTATTATAGCTCATCGCGATCTGGGGATCAGCGGGCGGCAGGTTGGCTTTTTGGATTTCTAAGGTGCGGTTAAGGTAGTCCAATGCCACATGAAGATTGCCTTGGCGAAAGCTGACGACGTACAAATTGCCATTTGCACCGGCCAATTCTCTTGGTGAAACGGGAAACTCGCCGCTTTCCAGCAGCCTCAAGCGTCGCTGGAGGTAGTCTACGGCTTGGGTATAATCCTGGCGTTCAATCGACACGATGCCCAAAGCATTGAAGATTTTTCCAGTTACGAGATGTACGGCCAGCCCGTTATCTTCCATGAGTGCCAAGCCTATCTGCAAGGCAGAGTCTGCTGCATCCAGGTGCCCCAGACGCCGTTCACAATCGCCAAAGAGGCGATAAGCATCCGCCAAATCAGCATAGGCGAGGTCCGATTGGGGCACTTGCTTCCAATGCGCTATTGCCTGGGTTAAGGATTTCTTTGCTGGCACAAATGCATTCATTTTCTCCTGTGAATTGGCCACAAGAAATAAGGAGAGGGCCATTAAATGATGGGATTCAGAGAAATGGCTTTCCGCTATTTCAAAGGCCGCCTCGAAGACCATTTTGCCAGCTTCTCGCTGCCCGTTAAAGACCAAGGCATTTCCCAGGGCATGCTGACTTTTTACCAATGCTTTCCAAGCAGATGCAGATTCGTAAGCCTCTGAAGCAATTTCAAGGCTATACACGGCACTATCATACTTGTTTTGTTCCAAATACTCACGCCCTGCCTGATACCATTTTGTCGCCTCCAAGGTATCTCCATTTTGACTAAATAACTCTCCCATTCCCCCCAGAATTAGGCAAATCATCAGAACAGGTATCCTAAGAGAAATCATATGCGGGAGATAGAAGGTAAGGGTAACTTGAATCTAGGTCGTCTGATTGGTCCTCAAGTTAAAGAAAAGATTTTTTCTGTATCAAATGGCCCTATTTGCCTTCTCCCATTTCTGTGGTTAATTTTGGTGAAAGCAGACGCCTCAATCAAATGTTCAAGCGCATTTCCAACCATTCTGATCAAGATCTGATCGCCGACATACAAGCCGGTGGTGCTCGCCGTCAACGGGCTGTCAATCAGCTTTTTCGTCAATATACAGGCTTTATCTTTCGAGGCATCAAGCAATATCGCCTGCAAGAGTTGGAGGCCAAAGATGCCTATGCAGATGCAGTGGTCGTGCTTACAGATCACGTCATTTCGGGCAGGTTTGAGGGCAGAAGCAAAGTGTCTACTTATCTTTTTCAGATTTTTTCGAATAAATGCGTTGATCAGGTTCGTAGAAATACGACTTACAAAAGTGAACAAGAGAAAGACTGGACTCATGAGTTTCCAGACTTGCCAGACAGTTCCAAGGATTTCCTGAATCGGTTGATCAAATTGGAAGAATTTGATCAAGTGAAGGGGCTCATGGAGCAGTTAGGAGAAAGGTGTAAAGAGTTGATCTGGGCTGCAGATTACTGGGGGTATAAGCCCGATGAGATTGCGGAAAAGATGAATTTCAAAACAACCAAAAGCGCCATTACTGCCAAATACAAGTGCATGGAACGCCTTAGAAAGCTTATTCAGAAACAAAAGAATCCACGTGGAAGAACAATTGATATATGACCGGATTGACCGCTACCTTTCAGGCCAAATGACGCCTGAAGAAGGGCAAGCATTTGAGGCGGAGGTAAAAGCAGATCCTACGCTTGCGGCTGAGGTGGTCCTTCAGACCCAGGCACGGCATGCTGCACGTGCCTCGGCCAAGGATGCCCTCAAAGCGCAACTCATGCAAGAGTTGAAAGACATAAAACCAGCTGCGCCAGTTCGCCAGCATCCTTTTACGCGCGTCCATATGGTAGCGGCGGCAGTTATCATCTTGCTTATTGTAGGCCCCCTACTCTATCAGGCATTACAGCCCGACAAAATGTCTGGAGAAGAACTCTACGCGGAAGTGTTTGATCCCCAAATCACCGCAACTAGAGGGGATACCTCTTCCACTTCTATCAGCTTACAGCAAGCTTTGGCACCTGCTACCCAAGGAGATTTCGCTGCTTCCATATCTCGGTTAGAAAGGCTTGTGGCTGATACTGCTTTCACTCAAAAGTCTAAGGCTTATCTCTCCTTAGGAATTACATACCTACAGGCAGAGCAGCCTGAGAAGGCCTTAGAAAGCTTCCAGAAGGTAGGGGTTAAGAGTTATTATTACAGTGAAGCGAATTGGTATACTGCGCTGGCTTATATGAAGCTTGGTGACCGTGGCAATGCTTATTTTACCCTAAAAGATATAGAAATGGTTCAGAGTCATCCCTATCAGCAGCAGGCTGCTTATGTGTTGAAACGGATGAAGTAGCACCTTACCTTGACGGCAAGTTGAATTTTTCCTCGATATAGTCATGGAAATAGATGACGACCGCCATCATCAAATGGAATACAATAAACACCTGCCCAATAAACTCAGCTGACACAGTAGACCCTACCAGAAAAATGCCTACAAACACATGGTAGCCCGCCAGTAGCCAAAGTGCAAATTTAGATTTGCGCTCAAGGACAAAATATATCAAGATCAATTGCAAAAAGAGTTTGCCCATTTGAGGCAAAACGGAATCAGCCCCCAGGCTGTCCAACGCAAAAATAAAGACCAAATGGACCAGCAAGGTGATCAGGATCGCTATTTTAAGGATGGGTCGGCTTTTCATTGGAAGTCATCTAAGGGTGATAAATATACTTCACGCTATCATTCTTCAAAACGAAGAAATTCGTCCCTGAACACCCTCCACAGTCAAAGCTATCAACTGCCATGATCTTTTCTCGGCCATCGCCAAAAACATACTTCATTTGGACGAAACAGGGAAAATGGGCATTTGAGATGTGAAGGAGATCAGAAATTGAGTCTGTAATTTCAGCGTGAGAAAAACGAAATAGGCTGTCACACATGGTTAATTCGGCTCGTTCCAAGTCTTCAACTGCTTCGCCGTAATAAACTGACACATATGCGCCCTTCGCCATCTCTTCCTGCTCTGCATGATAGGGAATAACGATAGTTAGCCATATCAATAATCCCAAAAACGAGATCACGGTGGCCATGATCATCATGGTTCTGATTCCTTTATCTTCCATAATTAGATAGGCATTTGGCGTTTTAACCGAATTTCTTCCCAATTAAGCCCCCCGCGGTATTCCCCCAATTTTCCACTGAATTCACCCATGGTCTGGGTGTCCTTGACAGCATCATAGTATTTGATCTTTCGCACGACTTGTCGCAAGTCAAAAGCCCAATAAATGGTCATCAAGGGATTGATCCAAAGCTCACTGCCTGCTGTCCTTGGCGTCCTGTGATAATCGCCATAATGGCCTTCGAGTGCACTCGCGATGGAATTCGAGACAATACTTTGATTGGCGTCCATGCGCTTATTGACATACTGGATGGCATCCAGATATTTCTCAGCTTCTGCCATTTCCTTGGTCAATTGGAATAAACCCAAATAGCCGCCCTCCCGTGCCATTTCAGCCACATTTTCCAAAAAACGATAATGGGATACGCCGTGAAAGTGATCTACTCCAAAACCGATACTTAGGAGGAATTGCTTTTTGATCCCACTGCGATAGACCGCAGCCATGGAGCAGATGTCTTCATGTGGCGTACCCAGCCCCTCTTCATCTCCGAACATTAGGCTATCTGTTCCGCCATCCACCAAGATGACTGTGTCTATATTGTGCTTTTTGATCAAAAACTTGTACGCATCCCTTAGCGGCTTGACGCCTGTACGCTCAAAGGCATAGATGTCAACGTCATGGCCTTGGATAGCAAACCACTGGTGAAGGTATTTTTCGGGAAAATAACCAGGAACATAATCCTGCTGTGCGAATGACCCGTCTCCACTTCTGATTTGATAGCAAAATGGGCATATTTTCTCTGAGGTGGTATTGCTGAGCCAGGTAAAGGAATAGTTTGCGAGGATGACTTTTTTGCCTTGGTTGACTAGGCTAAAATAGAGCGGGATGCCGCTATAAATGTCAAATCCGCCACCTGCACCTGCCAGAAGAATGGTTTCGCTGTCAGCGAGTTCTTGGAAAAAGGGGATTTGGTTGAGGGAGTACATCATTTTTAGGGTAATAGCTACATTCCTTTCATATCGAGGATAAATCCTGCTTCATACATTTCTATAATTTCCTCAATTCGCATTCCATGTTTGGACAAATAATTGGCGTTTTCATCCAATCCATATACAGCCCAAAATTCTATCGTTTCATACTGGTTGAATGAAACAAAAATACTATCTGTTTTTCTCCCTCTCACCTTTATGGTAGAATATCTACCATTCTCTTTTTCATAGAAATACACGTCCCCTTTCTTTGGATCAGAAAGGTATGCTATCATCTTTTTTGCCGCTAGGCTATGATTCACCATATTCCAAATGAGGAATCCTCCCAATAGGAGTAAGCCCGAATATTCCCACCACTTAGGCCTAGCTTTATCTTTTTGTGATTGAAACACTTTTCGAGCTTTCAATGGTAGCGCTTTCCCCTTCAAAATATGTTCACAAGAGGTGCATACGGTTTTTCCCCATTTATGAAGTGGGGCAGGAATAATGGGAATCCCTAGAATATAAAAGTATTTACTGAAAAAATGATTGACCAGAGATTCCTTAGCATTGCATTTTGGGCAAGACTTAATCTCTGCTTTTTCAGCCTTCAGGTAAACGGATTTCGTTCCAAAGAAAATCATAGGATTATCCAAAAAACAACACGCTCATTTATTCATATCGATACACCTTGAAAATTTTCCCTTTGTTATACCTATGTAAGATGGTGGCTATGTCAAACCCCATTCGCTCTTCCAAATAATTTTCCTCATAATCAATTTCTTCTACGCCCGACGAATAAGAGGATTCAAATTTATTCTTTGAGACAAATAGGCTATCGCTCATTCTCGCACGGACGATCATGGAAGAATAGTCGCCATTGCCAGCTTCGAAATAATACACGTCTCCCTTCATGGGATCCTTGATATAAGCGATTTCTTGGGCTTCTATAGAAACATGACCAGCAAAGAGATAAAGGAATATGGCGGCGATAATCATTGTGCCTGTAAACTGCCAGAACTTCGGTTTGGTACCTTCCCTAAAGTCCTCATAGGCATCTCTGACATCTTCAGGCATATCATACCCCTTCATGACATGGCCACAACTTTCGCATTTGGTACTCCCAGGTTTACTATAGGCAAAAATAGGAATCCAATAGATATGAAAATGCTTACTGGAAATGGTGTTGACCAGCGTGCCGTTGGCTTGGCAATTGGGGCAGGAAGTTACCCGTGACCGTTCAGTTTTTAGATGCACAGATAAGCTTCCAGAGATTAGCATAAGGGCTGGGATTAAGGGGAAAATTATTTCCTAAACGATTTCACGTATGCTTGGACCGCTGAGATCTCCGTCTCAGACAATAAGTCTTTATAGGGAGGCATGGCATTCTTGCCATTATTGATCAGGCTCGTCACTTCCGCATCTGATAGTTCACTGACTGTCAGGTCTTTAGAACCCGAAGCACCAAGCTTACCATCTGCCCCATGACAAAGTTGACAGTTTCGGTCAAAAATGGCCTTACCAAGCGCCATCTGGTCAAAGTTCGCAGCATTGGCATCAGTCACGATCTCAGCAGCCAAGGGTTCATCGGAGACGCCGACTTTATTCATCTCCGCAAGACCATATGCGGCTATGATCAGTACGACTGAAAGCGTGGCCAATAGCTTATTGCTTTTCTTGAAGCCAATAATCGCAAGCGGAATAGAGGCAAAAACAGCGACCAGTTTGAGAATCATCATCATATTGATCTCTGCCGCCATCACCAATAAATAGATACCCGTTCCAAGAAATAGGACTTCAATTACACGCTCAGGAATCTTCGTTTTATTGCTAAAATTTTCCAGTGTTTCACTCCTATTCATCAACAATAGAATCAGTTTGACCAAAAACAACAGGAGAAAGAGGATAACAGTCAAGCGGTGGGTGTGGAGGAGTCCGGTATACATGGGGAAGAAGGTTTTAAGTTTTAGGTTCTAGGTTTTAAGTTAGTCTATGCCTTTGTCTCGTGGCGAGTCTTCGAGTGGCCCTTCGGCAAGCTCAGGACAAGTCTCGCAGTGAGGAGCTCCGCGACGAACGGTCTCGCTTCTCGTAGCGAGGGCTGAGTCTTCGAAGCCCGAGCGGTCTCGCAGTGAGCCCCCTTGGGGCGAACGGTCTAAAATAACGCCGTTCATGCCAGAATTCCAAAATTCAAATGTTTTCATAAGTTTGTCTTAATGGAAGACATTAACCTCGTCAGGCTGAATTTCAGTCCAGATAGCCTACTATTTCTCAATATCTCCCTGGGATTTATCATGTTTGGCGTGGCCTTATCGCTGAAGGTGAGTCATTTTCAGGCGCTTTTCAAAGCACCGAAACCCGTGCTTGTAGGGGTGTTTTCGCAGTTTTTGTTATTGCCAGCGGTCACCTTTGGGCTGGTGTGGTTACTGGCCCCTATGCCTGGGTTGGCATTAGGGATGATCCTCGTAGCGGCCTGTCCAGGTGGCAATATTTCCAACTTCTTGTCCTTGCTTGTGGGGGGAAATGCGGCTCTCTCGGTGAGCCTTACGGCTATTGCTACTGTTCTAGCGATTTTTATGACGCCCTTCAATTTTGCTTTTTGGGGCGGTATGGTTCCAGGGGCTGAAAGCCTTCTTCAGGAAATCCAATTGGATTTTGTGGACATGGTGCAAACCGTGGCTTTACTCTTAGGGTTGCCATTGATCTTGGGCATGTGGGTTTCCCATCGCTTTCCCCATTTCACCCAAAAGATCACCCGCCCTATCAGTCACCTTTCTATCTTAATCTTTATAGGATTTGTGGTCATTGCTTTTGGGAAAAATTATGATTTTTTCCTCCAATACATCAGTTTGATCTTCTTGCTTGTCCTGGCCCATAACTCAATCGCCTTCCTCACAGGCTATTCGGTAGCGCGGATTTTTGGGTTAAATCAAGCAAATTATCGCGCCATCACGGTAGAGACAGGAATCCAAAACTCGGGCCTGGGGCTGATCCTGATCTTCAATTTCTTTGATGGGATGGGCGGTATGGCCATCATCGCCGCCTGGTGGGGGATTTGGCACATTATCTCGGGGTTGAGCTTGACGCTTTTTTGGAAGAAAGGGAAGGATTGATGAATATCGAACAAGGATTGATGATTGGAGAAATAAGGAAAAGGCAATTCAACTTCCTAAATCCTTGTTCATCAATCGATATTCTGCAATCAATTACCTAATCAGCGTCACAGTCCCTGACCGCTGCGTAGTAAAGGCATTGAGTCGTTGATCAGCCCCCGAGAACTTCACCATCCAAACGTATACCCCTTCCTGGGCATGGGTATTTTTGAAGGTTCCATCCCAGGCTTCATTGGGGTCATTGGAGCGAAATATCAGCTTTCCCCATCTGTTGTAAATGCTCAATTCATAGTTCCAGACATCAGTGGGGACTGGGCGGAAGACGTCGTTGACGCCGTCGTCATTGGGGGAGAAAGCGTTGGGATAAAAAATCTCTGACGGACAAAGTTCGGAAACTTCAAATGAATCTCTATCCGTGCAGCCAATATCATCTCGAACCTCAACCCAGTATAAGCCCCCTTCTTTGATCTCTCGGCTGGGTGCTCCTATTCCATTTTCCCAAATATAATGCACTACATCCCCTGCATCCAGGTGGATACGCCAAGGGTCATCTGGGCAAAAAGTGGTATCATTTCCTAAGGACACGCGAGGGGCACGCACATCTACGAAGACGCTCGCAGGGTGTGTCGCACAACCAGAGACAATCCCTCGGGCCTTATACAGGCCAGATTGAGTGAAATTAATAGCAGAAATGACAGGATATTGTTCAGTAGAAAAATAGTCTTGAGGGCCTGTCCATTCGTATCGAGCGCCTGCCAGGTCAGTGGCAAAGAGCTGAACGGTTCCTCCTTCACACAGAGAGGTATCTCCAGTAGCTGTCACCGCTTGCCGGAGTGTCACCAGCATATTCTGCTGAAGAGTATCATACGTATCGAGGCACAGATCATGAATGATCAATGTCACAGGATGAATCCCCAGTTCGGTAAAGATATGGGTAAAGGAATGGGCCGTGGTCTGGCGCGTACCCAGGTCCCAAAACACCTCTACATCTCGCCCTTTGAGGCCCGAATCAAATAGTACCGTATCATTGAGACATGCCCCCTCAGGAATGGGGCTTAAGTTGATTTCACGGAAACTTGCCCCGGCTGCGTAGGAGTAGGACTCTACGTCGCCATAGCCATAGGAGGTGGCGATCAGGCCACAGCCGTCCACCTTGACCGTATGGGAACCAGGGCTTACTTTGAGGGATTTGTAGACAAAATCGGGATTGGCCGTAACGGTAGTAAATTGCTTGATGGATGCCCCATCCAATCGGGCAGAGGCGGTATCCCCTGCTTGGATGATGAGGTTGATATAGTTATCAGTAATATTTTCGAACTCCGACGCGTAAAGCGTCACTTGCTCTCTTGTCTGGGCAATGGCATTGAGCAGGACCATGGAAGGGTCTCCCAGGCGATCAGGTGCCACCGTATTACAGGTATTCCCAATATTGTATTGAGCGACTAACAAAGGCTTGGTACCCCGAATATAAGCAGCTCTTCGGGGAATTTGGGTGGTGTAGTATTCCCCACGATTCAGCGTTGCTGCCAGGACATTGTCGATAAAGACGCGAGTATTATTCTCTGCAGCGAGAATCCGCAAAAGATCGAAAGGGGCTACCGCACTAGGTGCCATAATAAACTCCCTACCCCAGGTCGAAAGCGGATACATTTGTTCATACAAATTATCCCGAAATCCACAGCCCACCGGCACTTCTGTCCAGGTAGCTCCCCCAAATACCACAAAGGGTTTGTTCCCCTTGAGCCAGCTCCCTGTCATGTCGTGAATCGGTTCTTTCCCTTGGACTAGATAACTCTCTCCTTTGTCCAGTCGCACCGTAAAGACCGTATTGGGCCATTTCCCTCCTTTCGTAAAGTCACTCACCTCGATGGTAATCTCTGTCCCATCCTCAACGGCTACAGCCATGAATTCGGATGGATTGATCGTACTGACACTGGTCGTAGGAAAACTACCTTGATAGGCCATGACAAAGTACTCATCCCCCAATGAGGGCGTAGGCAAAATCATCGCCGCCTCTGAACGTGCATTATGAAACTGATGTGCATAGACAGATACGGGCGAATTGGCTGTGATATGGATGCCTGTATCATCTTTTTTCTCCGAAATCTTGGTTTCAACAGAGGCGGGCATTTCGACGACCGTCACTTGGTTGGCGGTCACATCAAAGGACATCGACCAATTTTGTAAGGGAATCTCAATGGTCCCGGAGGTGTTTTTGGGGGCAGTGATCATCACCACCATCTCATTGTCATTGTCGACATGGTCCATGAAGCCCATCCAGAAGTCTGTGCCTTCATTGGTTTGCGCAAACAGCATGGAGGAAACGAAAAAGCAGAAGATTAGGGTTACACAGCGGATCATAAAAGAGGGATGAAAATGAAAATGAAAATGAAAATGAAAATATGAAGGCAGTTATTACCCCTTGTTGATTAATAATTTTTTTGTCTTCAAAAAAATTTACCAATCAATCTTTTCAGCCAAATGAGCAGGGACAGCATCTTTGTGGAGAAGAATAGAGATGGTATTCATTTTAAAATAAGCTTCCGATACATATACATAGCCTTCTTTCTCCCCTATACTTCCCCATGAGTTCTTTACAACGTAATATAAGTTATTTTCTTGATCTTTGGCGAGTCCTACGATATGCATGAGGTGGTCGTCAGTAAGCACAAAACTATCAAAAGCTTCCTGGCGCATCTCTTGAGTGACTTGGACTTCTGGCCCTGGCGCGCTCCATTGATCTTCTATCCCTTCAGCCATCATCATGTCTCTGTCAGGGACGATGGCAATGCCACGACGTGCAGAAAACCCCCCATTTGACACATCACAGTCCCATTCGATGGTGTATCCTTTTTGCAAAGCATTCATCGCAATTTCTTTGAGTTCATCTATGTGGACATTGTAAAAAGCGCCCTGAGAATAATTGTCTGGCACTTCCAGGACAAACGATTTATACATCGGACGATGAGAAAAAGAGGTAAAGGAAACATAATCTTCAGGGTCCAATCCTACCACTTCGTCTGCAAATTCCCTGCTCGAATACATTTTCCCTTCATGATAAAATTCTTCAGGTGGGAGATCCAAATGAGTAATTAAAAGGTCCGCTACTTGGTCTCTCCACATTTCGGGCAAATCCCCTTTCTTCTGCAGTTTGAGCAGTTTTTTCATCAATTTTTCCATTTCCTTGACCAGTTGGGTATGATCGAGGCTTCCATCTTCTTGCCGCATCCCACGATAGGCAGACTCGGGGACTACCCCATATTGGTCCATCACATTGATCACGTCATGTCCCAGACTTCCTTCACTGAAATTCGCTTTTCCCCTTAATCGAATATAGCGTTCCGCTTTGTCCAAGTAGATCTTGTATACCGCATACATTTCTGAGAGGTCCACTGCCTCCTTGCCTTCACGCATCATTTCTGATTCTAAAAAGGAAGCACAAGAGAAACTCCAGCAAGTACCTGTTTTGTGCTGGTCTTTGACCGCTGTGGTTTCTATGGAAGTAAGCATCTCAAACTGATAACCAGCTGGTTCTGGAGCAGAATTTTGACAAAAGGCTGAAGGGATTGGTAGGAGGAGGAAGAGTAAAAGATAAATGGTAAAAAAGCTTCGCATGGTAAATAATAATTGACAAATTAGCCTGCAAATATAAGGGTTTTTACGGATACCTTTTTGGGCAAATTGGCAATTGGATAATAAAGAAAAGCGGCTAATTTTGGGGCTTGTTTACTGTTTCTTATTGAACTTGAGTTTGCACTTGAACTTGAATTTGATTTTGCACTTGAGGTTTTTCTGAAACACCTCTTTACTATTAAAAAATTGACACAAATACTAAATGAAAGATTCCTCTACCTGGTCCCATCCATATACCCCTGCTCCTGCTTATCAGACTCGTGTTGCCTATTTTTCCATGGAATTTGGCATTGATCCAGCCCTGAAGATTTATTCAGGGGGATTGGGCTATCTGGCAGGTTCTCACATGCGCTCAGCCTATGCCTTGAAGCAAAATATGATCGGCATTGGGATGTTGTGGAAATATGGGTATTACGACCAGACACGAGACAGTGATAGCAAAATGAAAGTCCTCTATCGCGAACGCATTTATTCATTTCTGGAACCCACAGATTTGATTTTCCCCGTGAATGTCAACAGCCATACGGTGACTGTCCAAGCCTTTTATCTTCCCCCAGAAGTATTTGGCACTGTGCCCATGTACCTCCTTTCTACAGATATTAGCCAAAACGACTACCTTTCTTCTACCATTACCCACCACCTCTACGACCCCAATACAGCCGCTCGGATCGCCCAAAATATTGTGCTTGGCGTAGGAGGCCTCAAAGTAGTCCAAGCCCTTGGCGGAGCTGATCGATACCACATGAATGAAGCACATGCTTTGCCGCTTGCTTTTCAGTTGTATGATCAGCTAGGATCGGTAGAAAAGGTAAAGGAAAAACTAGTTTTCACTACCCATACACCTGTCAAGGCAGGAAATGAGGAAAGAGATATCCATCTCCTCAACAAAATGAGTTTTTTTGGTGATGTGCCCCTAGAAACGGTCCGTGAGATTACCGATTGCCAAGGGAGCAGCTTTGGCTATACCCCTGCTGCCCTCAAACTCTCAGGCAACGCCAATGCGGTCTCTCAGCTTCATGCTACTGTCGCCAATGATATGTGGGCGCACATCCCTAATCGGCCTGAAATCCTCGGCATCACCAATGCCCAAAACAAGCGATTCTGGGCAGATGCTAGGCTTCAAGAAGCGCTTGAGGCAGATGATGACCAGGCCTTGCTGAAGCGAAAACGCGAGTTGAAAGCAGCTCTTTTTGAATGGGTCGCAGACCAGACGGGAAAGATATTTGACCCCGAAGTGCTCACGATTGTTTGGGCCAGGCGATTTGCTGGCTATAAGCGCGCAGATTTGATCATGCGAGATGCTAGGGCGTTCTATACCCTTCTTGACCAGGAAGAATACCCCATCCAGATCATTTGGGCAGGCAAACCTTACCCCCAGGATGAATCGGCTGTGGACATGTTCAATTCTATCATCCAACGGACGCGTTATTGTAAAAACGCCGCAGTCGTTACGGGCTATGAGATGAACCTCTCAGCTGCGCTCAAAAAAGGCTCTGACATCTGGCTGAATACCCCGCGTCGCCCTAAGGAAGCTTCTGGCACCAGCGGCATGACCGCCGCCATGAATGCCTCCATCAACTTCTCAGTAGACGACGGCTGGGTCCCCGAATTTGGCAAACACGGCCACAACTCTTTTGTCCTGCCACATGCAGATGTCCGTGCGTCCGAACATACCCAGGATGAGCATGATTATACCCACCTGATGCGGATTTTGAAGGAAGAAATCATGCCTTGCTATTACGATACCCCTGACCGATGGCTTACCATTGCCAAAAATAGCATGCGAGAGGTCACGCCGTTTTTTGATTCGGATCGAATGGCTGATGAGTATTATCGGCGGTTGTTTGTGGGGAAGAAAGAAATGATAAAATGAGTAGATGAATAAATGAGTAAATGGGATACTTTGGATGACATGAACCGCCATTGGACGACTTAAACTTCATTGAACGCTTTGCACTTCTCCTGGCAACTGGCAACTTTTGACGAATTGAGCAACGCTCAATTATACGCGATCCTGATGGCCCGTCAGGAGGTCTTTGTCGTGGAGCAGTATTGCCCATATCTGGACGCCGATGGCATGGATGAAGTGGCCTATCATTTGATGGGATGGGAGGGAGACACCCTCCTCGCTTACCTTCGCATCTTACCGCCAGGAATTACAGGAGAAGCCGTCGTAATTGGACGGGTGTTGACGGTAAAAAAAGCCCGAAAATCGGGCCTGGGTAAAATGGCCATGACCAAAGGAATGGCTCACGCTAACGCTTTATTTCCCAACAAAAGTATCTGTATTTCTGCCCAGACCTATTTACAAGCCTTTTATGAAGAATTGGGGTTTAAATTCACAGGAAAAGCTTACCTTGAGGACGGTATTCCCCATATCGAAATGATAACACCTTAAACTTTGAATGCGTTAATCTCAGGTTATTTGACGGGCCTTGCCTTGATTATCTTTATTGGCCCCGTTTTTTTTACCCTCCTTAAAAGTGCGCTGCAATACGGTTTTAAAGCCGGTTTCACGGTGGCTGTTGGGATATTTATCAGCGATGTGATCGCTGTTGCGCTCTGCTTATTAGGCGTCGCCTCTTTTATTGAATCCCCAGAAAACAAGTTCTATGTAGGCCTGGCAGGCGCTGTGATCGCCATTACCCTAGGCATCCGCTATTTGATCAAACCTGCTCTCCCAAAGGCGAAAGTCCTCACCTTGAAATCGACTGATTACGTGGGGTTTTTTGTCAAAGGGTTCCTGGTCAATTTTGTCAACCCATTTGTCTTTGTTGTATGGATTGTCATCATCAATGAAGCTGCTGGGCGCTTTGGAGAGGGTACAGACCTCCTAGTCTACCTATCTGCTGCCTTATTAGGCATCCTTACCACAGACAGCCTTAAGGCACTATTTGCCCATAAACTCAGTCTTATCCTAAAACCTGGTTTCCTCAGTCGGGTGTATCGACTAATTGGGCTGATCCTGATTGTATTTGGGGTGGTGATGATTGTTCGGGTAATATAATTTATACCCCCGTAGCGTCGTTGGAGTCCAACGACGCTACGGGGGTGAAATTTAATGACAAATTTTCCCCAAAACCCGCTCTTTTTCCATAAGGATTTTATAACAAAAAACCCCACTAGGTAAATCAGGAATAGGAATTTCCATCCTTCTATCCCCTGTATTTTTGAAGGTTTTTTGGAATAAAACCCTTCCTTTCATATCAATTAATTCAAACGTAAAATCTACCGGCTGCACCATTTCCAGCCATAATTTATCCTGAAAAGGATTTGGATAAATATGTACCCCTAGATCAGGCAAAGGCTTTTCAGCGCCCACATTGCCTAGAATGCTAAAGTCTTTATTCGATATATCAAAAAAGACATTGTCAGCGGCCTTTATTTTGACGCGGGCAGTTCTTGTACTGACACTGGGAATATTAACCTTGACCTGCCCTTTGTTAGGGACATTTTTGGCTAATACCAGGCTGTCAGGAAAGGTATACCCCCCATCTAATGAAAGCAATACATTGACAGCCTGACAGTTCACAGGTGGCATATCTGTATTGGCGATGTCCCAGACTACCTCCGCAGAATCTCCATGCCACCAAGTCACTTCTCCATCATTGGGCTGGCTTATCGTAAATGGTCCTGACAAGGCAGTTACGTCGATGGATGCGGCAGAAAAATTTACCCCTCCTCCAGCAATCCGCTGGTCGCGAACTGTAAGCCGAAAGGTAAGGCTTCGGGTATAGGTTGGATATACTTCCCCTTTGGTACTGGTACTATCCAGGATGTCCTGAAGACGCGGGAAGGTCCTTATCGGAGAGGGCGATGGCGGATAGGATCGAAACATAGGGGCATTCAAGGAAGGCGCTTGTGGGCCGCCCGCAGGCCCCAAATCGTATTGTTCCCAACAATAGCTCAAAGCATCGCCATCTATATCTTGGCCAAATCCTTCTAGCTCAAAAGGCGTCAATATGGGAATGGTGTGGTCCATCGGGGGAATGCCAACCACAGGCGGGGTATTCCCTGTAGGGGTGATGGCTCCACACGTACTGGCCATGCCCGAAGTGATATTAACCAAAATCTGCTGGTAAGAGTGGCTGTGAAAATAAGCATCACTATTGAACTGTAAGTCATCGTCTCCACACAGCCCAGCATAGGCCATAATGGTAGAGCCACTCCCTGGCTCATAGGCAGAATCCATCTCGCGTTGCCCACCACACACCAAGCGTTGGCCATTGTAGGTATGTTGTGCCCCAAACTGGTGGCCTATTTCATGAGACACATAGTCAACATCAAAAGGATCACCTGTAGGCGTCGCAATTCCCGTCACGCCTTTGGCCTTGTCGGTGGGGTCACATACGCTGGCCAAGTTGGCAAGGCCTCCTCCTCCCGTACTGAAAACATGGCCTATGTCATATCGAGTATTTCCGATAACCTGGTCAATGGTTGTTTGATTTTGGTTAGATAGGGCAATCGGATTGGTATTTGAATAGGGATCTGTCATACCATCTGTAAAGATGAGTTTATCGTTATCTCCTACCAAAACTAGCCGAATGGCAAGTTCTCGCTCATAGATAGCATTCACACGATTGATCGTGGTGACCATGCCTGAAAGGGCACCGATGACAGTCCCTCCAAAAAACTGGGTATACTCGCCTGTAGCTGCCAGCGCAAGCCTGTAAGTCCGCAATTCTGCGCCATTCGCGATGCGGCTTCCCACATCTACAGGACTGCGAGATCGGTGTTGTCTTCCAATCAGTCGCTCGGCAAAAGCCTGCGACCGACGTACGTCTCGCTTGAAATAACTCAGGTATTGAGGCGCGACGGTCATGGGATCTATGTAGACCGTACCTTTGGGAGAAAGGATAATAGCATGGAAGCCATTGCTTCCGATATCTATGCGGATAGACGCGCCAGGTACCGTAGGGCAGTCCCCCGCAAATGTCTGAATATCAGGGTATTTTAATTGAAGGGTCGTCTCCATGATGGGGGACTGGTAGAGGTTAAATACCAGCATTTCTCCAGTAGGCATAGGGACGGTCAGAGGGAGGGAGGGTTGGATAAAAGGATAAGGCTGAAAGGCTTCTTGAGGTGCATCTTGCAAGTATTGGCGCAGGCGCGTCAAGTCTAAGTCAAGGCGCTCATAGGCCGCAGGAAGTTGCAGGCCCTGGGATGCAGAAAAGGTCTGATTGGGGGAAACTTGCCAAAAGTTGCCCGCAGTTTCTGCTGGATCCATTTGCCCAAATACATTTCCACAAATTCCTAAAATTATCCAACATAAGGGTAGACGTAATATCCTCATAGGCAGGTTGTTATTAGTAGCGTTAATGTGTTGTTAATTTCTTTTTATCAAATGAGTTGCTAAAGGATCATAGATTCAAAATACATTGCTTCCAAATCAATCCCAAAATGTTTATTTTCCGCCATCAAATCAACCTTACATTCTCTGAACCTTTACACCAACACGAATTCTTTACACATGAAACATTTATTTTACACATTTCAAAAACTCCTCTTATTTTTTTCTTTTGCGTTTCTAGCTCATAGTTCCTTTGCCCAGGGGTCACCCCTAGATGCTTTTACCGCTCCTGTTCAGTCCTTGGCCTGTAGCACCTTCACCGTTTCAGCCAGCGGATGGCATGGATGTGCCAATGCCTCATTAACTGGCAGTTCTGTCACGGTTTCAGGATCTAGAATTCATTATAATATTTTTGTAACTCAACCCTTTATTTGCCTGCCAGCACTTGTTGCATGGTCTCGTACCAGCACGGTTGCTGCAAATACCATCCCCCCTGGAAGTTATACCATTGTAGGGAGATATGTCCTGAATGGCTCACCCATAGATAGCCTCAGTAGGTCTATCGTTATTGGCTCTTGCTGTGCTGCTAGCCCTAGTTTTGCGGTTTCAGATACCCTGATATGCCCTGGGGATAGTATCTCTTTTAGGGCTAATGATACAACGCTAAATAGCTATGCCTGGAAGCTCAACGGTTCCACCTTTTCATCAACTGCGAGTTCCATGCAGACATTTACGCAGCCAGGTAATTATACTGTGAGCTTGGTAGTCGGCAATACGATGTGTTCCGATTCTGTAGACAAAATGATCACGGTTTCCACTTTGCCACAAGCCACCATTTCCAATCCGGTGTTTGAGACCTGCCCGGGCAGCAGCGATGGCGGGGCTTCCCTTACCGTGACAGGCGGCAATTCTCCCTATTCCGTCACTTGGTCCAATGGGGACACCACCAATGATTTGAGCATGGCGGGCGCAGGGAAATATTATGTGTCAGTCGTTGACAATTTAGGATGTCCTGCAGCCATTGATTCTATCACGATCATTAGTGGACCGCCAGTTACGGCGAGTTTTACCCAAAGTGTCCCAGCGATCTGTCCCGGAGATGTAGTCACTTTTACTAGTACCAGTATGGGCGGCAATACCTTTGACTGGCAATTGGCTGGTCAATCACAGGCAACCACACAGATGGCCAGTTTTGCCCTGATAGATACGGGATTCAATACGGTGAGCCTGATTGTGAGCTTCAGCGGAGCATGTACAGATACAGCTACTGGTACTGTGTATGTAGAAGATCCTCCCACAGCCATTTTTTCTCAAAATACCCTCCAAGTGATATGCCCTGGAGACACAGTCGATTTCACGAACCTGAGCGTCAGAGGCAAATCTTTTGAATGGCTTTTGGATGGTCAGCAGTTGGCAACATCAACAGACTTTTCCCATGTTTTTCCAGATACAGGCAATTACGTTGTCACCCTGATCGCAACAGGTACTTTGTGCTCAGATACTATGATCGTACCATTTACGGTGGCAGCTCCCCCCAGTATTACAGGCCGTGTCGTGAACCAGACCTGCCCAGGCGATATGGATGGGCTGATTGACCTGACATTGATTGGTGGGGTGAATCCGTTTACTTATAGTTGGTCAAATGGTGCAGGCACAGAAGACCTAACATTCCTAGACAGTGGCACCTATATCGTCACGATCATGGACGCAGCAGGCTGTATTTCGCAAGACACTTTCCAGGTTGGGACCGACGGCGGCGTCACTGCCAATTATACGTTGACACTTTCCAATGACACCCTTACCGTCATGGATCTTTCCAGTGCCAATGCCCTCACATGGGATTGGGATTTTGGAGATGGAAACTCTAGTACCAACCCCAATAATACGCATGTGTTTCAGGGCAATGACCAATTTATTGTTTGCCTGACGGTTACCGATCTTTTTGGTTGTATGGATACCAAATGTGACACCATTATGGTAGCTGTGGGGCTAACCCCTTTTGCCCAGCAAACGCTTGAAGTATATCCTAATCCCGCTGACCAAGCGATTGTCCTCAATCTGCAAGATCTTGTAGGAAAGCAAGTTGAGATTCGATTATTTGATGAATTGGGGCGAAAAGTTTTGGAACAAAATCAGATAGCGACAGAACGCCACCAACTGAATATCAGCGACTTATCCAAAGGCATTTACCTTTTGCAAGTTATTGCCGATGGGGGTTTTTATCGGACAAAAATTGTGAAGGAGTAAAAGAATTGAACCATATAAGACATAGAAGGGCATTTAAGTAGAAAGCGAATCTTATATGAACTTATAAGCCTTATATGGTTCAAACCAATTCCTGGTAGGCTTCAAGCACATGCTTTGCAGCCTGCTCCCAGTCCAGCCCTTGGCTGGACTTTTTTAGTTGCTGCCCCATCGAGGCAGCCCTTTCAGGTGCTGCCAAAATGGACGCTACTGTTGCGACGAGGTCATTCGTTTGTTCTGGGTCTACATAGACAGCCGGGTGCAACACTTCTTTCACCCCTGCATGATGAGAAATGACACTCGGCACGCCAAAATAGGCAGCCTCCAATGCCGCCAATCCAAAGGGCTCAGAGCGAGAAGGCATGACGTAGACGTCTGCCATTGACAGCAGATCAAACACCTCCTCTCTTTGCATAAAGCCCAGAAAATGAATTCTGTCCCCTAAGCGCAAATCGGCTACCTGCGTCATCAACTCAAACTCCATCGGGCCGTCACCCGCCAAGGCAAATCGAAGTTCAGGTTGCTTTTTGAGCAGTTCTATGGCCATGTCCACAAAGAGGTCGGGGCCTTTTTGATGGGCAAGGCGCCCCACATATACGACGAGTTTTTCTGGAAATGGGCGATCGGTTTGGTAGGCTTCAAATGGCTTCAAGCCATTGTGAATGGGCTTAATTTTCTCTTCCGAAATGCCATATTCAGAGCGAATAACTTCTGCTGTATATTCGCTAACAGGCAAAATGAGATCCGCTTCTTGAAGCGCTTTTTGCTCCAACTCATATACCCAGTTTTTGTCACCGCCTTTATTCCGATCTGTCTCCAAAGCATGCACATGAAGAACCATCGGTTTGCCCGAACGGGCTTTCAATTCCATTGCAGGCCCAAAGGTCATCCAGTCATGGGCGTGAATCACATCGTATTCTTTTTCAGCAGCCACTTCAAGCGTATGCTGGGTATAATCTTTTATGTTTTCTCGCAAATGAGCCCCATAGTGCTGATCCTCAGACGCATAAGGGGAAATGCCTATAGGATAAGGGTTTATCGGCGAATCAGCGCGTTCCGTCACCAGCTTATGTGTCGCTTTGATGGTCTCCCAATCAGGCAAAATTAAGTCCAGGTCGACTTGGGATGCTAGTGCCTCTACTAATCCTTGACTGGCTACGCCTAGACCTCCACTGAGGTGGGGAGGAAACTCCCACCCAAGCATCAATACGCGGATATGTTGCTTCAGATTTTTCATTGGGCGCGCAAGTTACAAAGGAGGATTGGAATTAAAATTAAAATCGATATGAAAATATCAGCTGTCTTTCAATTTTGATTTCTATTTTCATTTTACTTTTCATTTTAATTTTCATTTGTCTCTTGATTTGTTCCCATAGGGAGCTTTTTCTTAATTTGTACAAAATAACTTTTCAAATCATATGAGAACCACTTACCTCTCTCTAACACTCCTTATTTTTGCTACTCTACTTATGAGTTGTGGAAATGAAGGAGGCGATGGCGCTGGGACAGACCCTGCTGCCGATACGACAGCCACCTCAGCCAGTAATACCGATGCTGAAGCAGCAGCAGTTGAGACCCAAGCCATCTGCCTGTGGGGCAAAGTTGGCCTGCGGTCAGGCCCTGGCATGAAGGATGTCAAATATATGACGACCATCTACTTTGGGGAAAAACTGACACCTACTGGTAAAGAAGAATTGATTGAAGACGAAGAGCGTACCTATGTGGAGGTCTCTCTTTCAGATGGCAAAGTAGGCTGGGTAAACAATTACCTGCTGGCAAATCCGGGAGAATTGGCTGCCGTTACTTCCACTTTGCAATTGTACAAGCGCCCTGACCTCGCTACCCTGAAAGGCAGCACTTTTGAGACAGGTGAGGTACTCGCTTTAGGGGCAGAAAAAGACGGTTGGCGAGAAGTATTTGGATACGAAAAAAAGAAAGAAGGCTGGATACAAGCTGATGCTGGTGTAACCACAGACGAAAAAGATGTCACTGTCGCTGTTCTATATCAGCGCGCCATAAAAGAAGAAAATAGTAGCAAGAAAAAAGAGCAATTATCCGCAATTGCTGCTAACAAAGCCTTGGCTGTTTCCAATTTCATGAGCCTGGTCAATGAAGCGTTAGCTGAGCCAGAAGAAGTCGCTCCAGAAATTGGGGAAAACCAACTACTGGTCAACGCTGACCGCGTCAATGTCCGCAGCGAAGCCAAAGTAGAAGAGGGCAATGTACTCTTCCAGCTAGATAAAAATACGGTCGTAGACATTTTGGAAACAGGCGCAGAAGAGACCATCCGCGACATGACCGCCAATTGGTACAAGATCTCTCATGAAGGCCAGCAAGGCTGGATTTACGGCTATCATACGTCGAAGAAGGAGTAGAGACCGTTCGGGCTGAAGACAGCCCTCACTGCCAGATCGTTCGCCCTATGGGCTCACTGTCAGACCGCTCAGGCCGAAGACGGCCTTCGCTGTCAGATCGCTCGAAGACTCGCTGTCAGACTAAGAGACTTCCTGAAGGCTATAAGCCTTGACTTTAATCTGACAGCGAGGCGAGTCTTCGAGCCGCGCGGTCTCTCATCTGACAGTGAGGGCTGAGCTTGCCGAAGCCCGAACGGTCTGACAGCGAAGGCGAGTCTTCGAGCCTGAGCGGTCTCAAAACCACAGGTCCTGCGCCAATCGAAAGGTATTGCAGTGTGCCTCCACAATGTCCCGAATTCTTGGGGAATAGCCACCTCCAAGGGATACAACGACAGGAATATCGTAGCTTTTACATGTTTGGAAGACAAGGGCATCTCGCTGCTTGCAGCCTTGAATACTCAAGCTGAGCTTGCCCAGTTTATCTGTGGCCAGGACATCAACCCCCGCTAAGTAAAACACCAATTCTGGTTCTTCTTCCTCTATCAACCTCGGCAAAATATCTGTCAAAGTCTTGAGGTAGGCTGTATCGCCTGTACCTACCGGCAAGCCTATGTCTAAGTCAGAAGCCTCTTTTTTCAAGGGGTAATTGGCTTGACAGTGCATGGAAAAGGTGAAAACTTCTGGGCGATTTTGAAAAATAAAGGCGGTTCCGTTGCCTTGATGGACATCGAGGTCTACAATGAGAATCTTGCTAAGAGCCCCAGTATGAAGGAGGTAATTTGAAGCAATGGCCATGTCATTGAGCAAGCAAAACCCTTCGCCATGATCTGGATAGGCATGGTGGGTACCTCCTGCGATATTCAACGCGATGCCATCGCGTTGGGCATGAAAGACATTCATCAAGGTGCCCATAGAGATAGTGCGGCCACGTGCCACCAAGGTAGGACTAAAAGGAAAGCCCGTGCGACGGGCTTCTCTTGGGGTAAGCGTCCCCATTTTTAGTTTATGCCAATACTCCTCCGTATGCGTGAGCAAGATCATCTCTTCCGTGAGTAGATCTGGCATATAGAAGTTGTCTTCATTCACCGTCCCTTCATAGACAAGTTGTTCGGGGATCAACTCATACTTTTCCATCGGAAACCGATGGCCTTCGGGGACTTTGTAGCGGTAATTGGGCGCCCAAGCGATCTTCAGCGACTGCTTCAATTAATCAATGGTTCTTATGATTCCTTGGGGGGTTGGGTGTTAGGGCCGTCACCACTTTTGGGTTTGTTGCGTCTACGACGTCTGTTGCGGTTCTTTTTGTTAGCAGGAGCATTTCCTTCCTGACGAGGGCCTTTGGATTCCTGTGATGCAGGATTTCCTGATCTACCTCCCCCCTTAGGTTTTGAGCCGCCTTGGTTGTTGGGTTTACCCTGTGAACGATTTTGAGATTTTTTTCGCCCACCTCCTCCTTGATGCTTGCCTCGATTACCTCCTTCTCCATTACGCCTCCGGCCATCCCGTGAGTGCCCTCCTCTGCCTCGGCCGCCGCCGCCTCTTCTTCCTCCTCCGCCGCCACCATGACGACCACCTCCCCCTCGGGAAGACCTTTGTCTTGGATTATAAGCAGGGCCTTCTCCGATTTCCTTAGGGAGGTCAGGTTTGGGCACTTCGCGCTCTATCAGCTGCTCAATGCGGTCAAATTTATACATGTCATCAGGACTGATGAAGGTGATTGCCTCTCCAGTGGAACTGGCACGTGCAGTACGTCCTACTCTATGCACATAGTCTTCTGCATCTCTGGGGACATCAAAGTTGAGCACATGACTCAGGTTGTCTACATCTATCCCCCGCGACAGGACATCTGTCGCCACGACAATCGGGAATTGCTTATTCTTAAAAGCGGTTAGCGTTGCCATCCGCTCCGTCTGTTCCCGGTCAGAATGGATGGCCCTTGCATCAAACTTAAGGCGGTTCAAGTTTTCAGCGATACGGTCCACATTTGCCTTGCTAGCAGCAAAAATGATCATGCTTTCGATCTCTCGCGTCTTCAAGATGTGTTCAAGAACTTTGAACTTCTGTGCGGGATATACGACATAAGCTTCTTGAGTAACCCCTGCCGCAGGTTTTGCTATAGAGAGTGAAACCTCTGCCGGTTTTTCACGCATGATTTTCTTGGCGAGTGTTCTGATTTTGGGAGGCATAGTCGCAGAGAACATCAAAGTCTGCCTCGGTCGGTCACTTAGATAGGAGGTAATCTCAAGGATGTCTCCATGGAACCCCATATCAAGCATTTTGTCGGCCTCATCCAAAATCACAAAGTCAATACCACTCAGGTCCATATAGCCCAAAGAGTAGTGTAGTTTAAATCGGCCAGGGGTCGCAATAATAATCTCTACCCCACCTTGAATAGCATTTTTCTGCCGATCCCACCCCTTAGAATCACGGCCACCATACACAGCTACAGAGGAAATCCCTGCAAAATAAGCCATGGCTTCCAAGGCTTGGTCGATTTGTTGGGCCAATTCGCGGGTAGGGACAATGATGAGTACTCTCGTTTTGTCGCTGTATGTTTCTAGCAATTTTTGCATAACAGGAATCAAGTAGGCACCTGTCTTGCCTGTTCCAGTTTGCGCACAAGCGATCAAATCGCGTCCTTCCAATATATAGGGAATAGCTTGCTCTTGTACAGGGGTAGCATCTTCAAATCCCAGGCCCAATATTCCATCTAAAATGCTTGGGTCCAGGTTAAAATCTTCAAATTTCATTAATAATGTTTGTTTTACTTCATCTGTTCTGCCACATATTGACTAAGAGCCTGAATGGACAACATGGGATTGACGCCGCTAGATTCAGGGAAAAGGCTCGCATCTGTGACATATAGGCCCTTTACTTCCCAACTTTCGCCATCTGGTCGGATGGGGTGACGGTGCTTTTCACCGCCCATTCTACAAGTACCCATCTGATGGGCACTGAAAACCATAAAGCGATTGGGACTCCACTTTTTCTTTTTTACTAATTCTACAAATCCTTCCAAGTCATCGGTTTTGGGGTTATACGACTCCATCTCATTATGGAGCATTAGCACCTCCTCGGCACCTGCTGCTGCATGGAGTCGGATAGCTTCTTGCATACCGCGCTGAAGGTGTTTTCGGTCATAATCTCGCAAGGTATAATGGATCAAAGGTCGTTTCTGTCGACTCAAGGTCACATGCCCCGCATATTTATCTCTTGTAAGGACAATGAATGACCCCAAAAAGGGAGCCTTCAAAATGTCTGTCTTGAACTGCTCACCCGACATCCAGGGCAAGGTTAAGCCCAACATACCACTGTGAACGGGAGGCACCTCAATTTTCACTCCATAATTGCCATCTAACCGGCTAAACTCATTACACACCGTTGACATCATCGGTCCGTGCCACGGATCCATGCGTTCTGGATACACCGCTGATACTGCAACTGTAGGATGCATATAAAGGTTATACCCAATCATCTCATGCTCCAGTCCACTCCGCAGCAAAAGCGCCGGCGTATGCAAGGCGCCAGCAGCTACGATCACCTTATCTGCACGAATCTCTAACGTGTGTTTAAGGCCATCTTTGTCTGTCTGCCATCCGCGAATGCCCGTTGCTTTCCCTCCTTCAATCATCACTTGATCAGCTTCTGTATTCACCAAAATCCGCGCGCCATGGGCCGTTGCTTCGGGAAGGAAGTACCTTTGACCTCCTTGCTTTTTCCCATACACATCTCCCAAAATGCTAAACCCCATTCCTTTCCATGTATCATTAGGCGTATCGAGGCCATCAAAGTTCATATTGAGGGGAATAGGCGCCGCATGATATCCTAGCTTTTCTGCCCCTCGCTTTAAGGCCTTATTTTGCAAATTATGCAAAGGGAGATTGGTAGAAACTTGCATCTTTTGCTCAATGGTATCAAAGCATTTTTTGTAGGCAGGGTCTAGAAATTGCGGATTGTGATGATTGGCGGCCCATTCTTCCAGAATATAATCCGGTGTTCGGAAAGAGCCGGACCAGTTGATGGTGGTCCCCCCTCCAAGGCAACTCCCTGCAAAGATGGTCATAGCACCATCTAAGGTAGTGAGGGCACCGTGCCGCTCATAAGCATTCCCAATCACCTCTGTTTCCCTCAACCCATTTTCGGATTCTTTTACATAAGGCCCTTTTTCCACCACAATCACATCAAGGCCTTGTTTCGCCAGGTGGGCGGCAGCCACAGAGCCACCTGCCCCGCTCCCTACAATTACCACTTCACACGTCAAATATGACTTGGAGTGAATGGCGATTGTCTCCATTTCGGGTAAGGAAGGGCGTTCTCCTTTGGGAGGGCCTGGATACCCTAGGGTCTTCCAATTGGGATTGTCTACCCAGGCATTAGAATAACCAAAATAGATGAAGCAGCATAGCCGCTTTAGGCTCATAAAGGCCTGCCTCAGGCTACTGATAGGGCTTTTTGACCAGCTCTGGAGGACGCTTTGCCGTTGAGCGATAGTCAATTCTGTCGCTGGCTTCAAGGGCTCAAACCCTGAAAGGCCTAGCGTGGGGCTCTTCAGAAAATCCAGTAAATCTATGAATTCGTCCTGGTTTTCTTTGGGGAGGCCAGCCACTACTGCCAGCATTTTGTCCGCTATATCCAGATCACTTGCAGTCCTGCGCCAATAACCATCGGGGTCTTCTTCCCGCTCAATGCTGGGGAGCAAGGCATCACACATGGCAGCTAGGCCTGCTATTTGTTCCTGAGTAACTAGCATGGCGCAAATATAGGCTTTTTTGTTGCGTAACAAGTCCGCGAATTTGTCTCCTAGTTTTTCCAATGGAAAAACTAATTTAGCATGAAACACCATTTAAGATGCAAATCAGATTTTCTGGGCAAACCATTCAACACTTTTTTTCCATAAGTAGATGGGGGATTATCAGTGTATTTTATTTACCAATAGCCCTATTTAGCCAATCAAGTCCTGTTCAGTTTCCACCCCTTCAATTTGTGGAGAACCAAGGCCAGTGGGCACCAGAAGTATGGTTTCGTGCAGAAATGGGGCAAGGGGCTGTATTTCTTTCGAAAAATCATCTTTCTTATATATTTGAAGAAAATGGAAACTGCAACCACTTTCAGTGTGAGCATTCGGAAACAGCTACTTCGCTGAAAGCCCATGCGATCCGCGTTCATTTTCTTGGCGCAAGCGCTCAACCGATAGCGAAAGGAAATGTCCCATTTCCCACTCATCACAATTACTACTTAGGTAGTGATCGGAAGAAATGGGCGAGCAAAGTTCCCTTATTCCAGGAAGTCGCTTATGCTGGTCTATATCCTGGCGTGGATATGAAAGTATTTAGTCAAAAGGGTTTATTGAAGTATGAAATGGTGTTGGAAGCTGGCGTCTCACCCGACATTTGCCAACTCCAATATGAAGGAGCAAGACACTTAAGTATTTCTCCTAACGGAGACTTGATCATCCAGACCAGTGTGGGCGCTGTGATTGAAAAAGCCCCTTTTGCCTACCAGCTTCACTCGGATCGACAGGTAGAAATTCCCTGCCATTTCCAGCTCCATGGAGACATCCTCTCCTTTGAATTCCCTGATGGATACGATCCAACCTTGCCCTTGGTCATAGACCCTGTCCTGGTTTTTGGCACCTATTCAGGAGCGAGGGCTACCAACTGGGGTTTCACAGCGACTTATGACAAATGGGGAAATGCCTTTGGGGGTGGGATTATCTTCAGTCAAGGGTATCCTACTACGACAGGTGCCTTTCAGACCACTTATGGGGGGGGAAATCGTGACATCACTATCTCCAAATTTAGTGCTGATGGGTCTCAGCTCCTCTTTTCCACCTACCTCGGTGGCGAGGAAGGGGAGCAGCCGCACAGCATGGTTGCTGGGCCTAATGGCGAGCTTTACCTCTATGGCAGGACTTTTTCCCCCAATTTCCCCACTACCCCATTTGCCTATGATACCACCTATAATGGCAGTGGAGACCTGTATATCACCAAGCTTGATTCTTCTGGCGCTATCCTGGCTTCTACGTTCTTGGGGGGCACAAATGCAGATGGGGTAATCGATAGATCATTCTTTGGGGGGGGGCAGCCCTCTTTTCTCTATTATAATTATGGGGATGATGCACGAGGAGAAATCGTACTGGATGAAAATAAGAATTGCTATATCGCGACTGTGACACGGTCACAGGACTTTCCGATAGCCACGCTCCCGGTAGGGGCTTATGAAGGCGGCCTGGATGCTTGTATTGCCAAAATGAGCCCCAACCTCGACCAGCTGCTCTGGTCTTCCTATTTTGGGGGCGCTAACGATGATGCGGTTTATTCTATCGATGTACCAAAGGAAGATCTTTTATACATAACGGGCGGGACAGCAAGCGTAGACTTCCCGACCACCCCTGAAAGCGCGCAGCCCTTTCCGCTAGGTGCAAATGATGGATTCGTCGCACGCTTGAACCTCACTACCTCCACCATAGAAGCTTGCACTTTTTTAGGAACGGGAACCACAGATCAGGCTTATTTTGTGGAACTAGATAGGGATGGAGATGTGTTTGTCTTTGGTCAAACAGAAGGAGATATCCCCATCATTGGCAATCCTTTCTTCAACTGGAAAGCACGCCAATTTATCACAAAACTCAATCCCCTCCTGGACACAATCCTGATTCAGACGGTTTTTGGAACCCTCGCCACGCCCAGGCCTGACATATCACCAACAGCCTTTTTGGTAGACAATTGTGGAAGGATCTACGTGTCTGGATGGGGCCCATTGGATCAATTTCAAGGCAGAATGCCTTTATCCCCAGATGCCTTTCAAGACTCCACCGATGGAACACATTTCTATCTAGCGGTATTTGAAAAGGACATGGATTCCCTGATTTATGGGACATATTTTGGGGAATACCATCAAACCTCTCAAGAGCATGTCGATGGCGGCACAAGCAGATTTGACAAAAAAGGCATCGTCTACCAAGCCGTATGCGCTAGCTGTGGGGGCACATCAGGATTTCCCACAACCCCAGGCGCCTATAGCCGAACCAACAATGCAAGCAATAGTGCGGGAGGTGCCGGTGGATGTAATTTGGGGCTTTTCAAAATGGATTTCCAACTCCCCACGGTGGATGCCGAGTTTATTCCCGAGAATTCAGAATTTCAGGTGATCACAAGTGGATGCAGTCCCTTAGAACTGCACTTCAACAATACCAGCACAGGATTGGCAAGCACGACATATCACTGGGATTTTGATGATGGGAGTCCCGCAGATTCGTCCCTTTCTCCTACCCATACATTCGCCCAGGCAGGCACCTATGAAGTCCAATTGATCGTCGCCGACCCCAATACCTGCAATGAAGCAGATACCTTCACCAAGGTGATCAAAGTCTATGCGAGTTCGACGGTAGACGCGGGTGTTGACACCTATCTGTGTGAAGGTGACTCCACCCAACTACTGGCCAATGTCCAAGGAACCCTTCAGTACCAATGGCAGTCGGCAGATGGGCTATCCCATCCCCAATCACTTACCCCTTTTGTCAACCCTACTCAGGACCAGCTTTATGTCCTTGATGCGCATGACAGGGGCCAATGCCCAAGTTCAGATTCTGTGTGGATTAGGGTAAAAAAGGTAATTGACCTGCAATTGACTGAGGATACCGCCATATGTAAGGGTACTGGATTTTGGCTAAAAGCTACAGGGGCTTCTACCTATCGCTGGGCAGCAGACAGTAGTTTATCTCAATTAGACATTGCCAGTCCTTTTGCCATGCCCGACCAAATGACGTCCTATACCGTTTATGGAGATCCTGATAGCCTGTGTAGGGATACAGCTTCCCTAACAGTCACTGTTTTTGATGTGCCAGAGACTGGATTGACAGCTTCTCGAACCGAAGTTTGTGAAAGACATTTGGTGACGCTTGTCGCTTCTGGCGGCATGCATTATGAATGGAATGCCACTTCCTATACAGGAGACACTTTGCGGATTTGGCCAAGAGAGAGCCGGTGGTATCGGGTTCGTGCATATAATGGCACGTGTGCCTGGAAATGGGATTCAGTGTATGTCAATGTTTTTACTTGGCCAGAAGCAGGCTTCACGGCTATACCGAGTGGACCATTTGCCCCCATGAACTTGCAACTCATCAACCACAGCCAGCATGCGACATCGTACGAATGGCATTTTGGTGATCGCACAGATCCTTCTATCGAGGAGAATCCCCTCCACACCTACCAAGATTCGGGGACCTATACCATCAGGCTCATCGCTTCCAACCTCCTTGGCTGCACCAATTCAGCCAAATACACTTTCTACGTGGACAAGGTCCGCTACTTTGTGCCAAATGCCTTTAGCCCCAATGACGATGGGTTCAATGACCACTTTACCATTTCTGGCTATGGTATGGAACAGTTTAGCTTCCAAGTTTACAATCGGTGGGGGCAAATAATCTACACCCAGACAGGAGGTCAGATTTCATGGGATGGCAGGCACCAAGGTACCTTTGTTCCAGAAGGGGTATACCCTTACACATTGGTTGCGCTAGGCGAAGATGGATTAGAATATGTAAAAAATGGGACCATTACGGTCATTCGGTAATAATTTTTGTGGTCTGTAGAGACGTAGCAGTGCTACGTCTCTACAGACCACAAAAATTATTTCGCCCAGACCTCAATGACGGGTTCTCCAGTGGGGGACTCATCGTCCAAGGGACCAAAGCCATAAATGGAGATATTTTGAGGGAGTTTGTATTTTTCTTTAAATACCTTCTTAAGGAACTCAGCACGCTTTTCTGCAATAAAAGGAGTTCCCACACTTCCAGCAAAGCTGATGATATGAAGGTCCTGTGTAAGATATTGTGGACTGGATAGTTTATCAGCGAGTTTCTTTAAGTCTTCATTCTCAAACTCATCAATATTTCCTCCCCAAACCCTGATATTAAGTTGATTGGACAACTGCTCCGCTCCCTGGATCAGGTTGTTGTATTGGGCAGGGAGCTTGTTATTGGCTGTGTAGGATGGGACAACCTCTGTATCTGATTCCTCAGAGGTATTAGCCGTTTGGGCCACATACTTTTTAGCGGTAGTCTTTCTTTTATTTTCCTCTTCCTTTTTTTGCTTTTCAGGCGTCTTGGGCTTCACCTCATTTCGCACTGGTTGGCGGTCAGGGCCGCCTAGTTGAGGATTGGAAGATTTCCAAATATTATAAAACACCCCTCCACCGCCAAGCAGCAATACTGCTATCAGGAGCATCCCTAAAGATAGACGACGGTTTCGAACTTTGGTAAGGGAATAGCCACAACGCTCACAGCTTCGAGACTCCTCTGTTACATTTCTGTAACCACAGTTGGGGCATGGTTTGGAATTAATTCTAATTTCGGGCATCTAAACAGGGTAAATGGTCTAGGAATTTTTAATTATTAACTTGATTGATTAATAATTTCATCAATACTTAAGGCTGCAAGGAATTTCGTTAATTTTATTCTATTCAACAAAAAACATACCGCAAATTTTGTCCATTCAGGTGATATAAGGCTGATATTTAAGGCAAAAGAACAATTTTTTCAACAAACTTAGCGACTAGGAATAGTTTTTGCGATCAAAGCAGCAGGATAGTCAAAGCTTGCTCAAAAATTATGTTTTAATTTGTCAGTCAATTATGAGTCGGCAATTTACTTATCTACCATGATTGCACCTAACTCCTACATAAAAATTTCCGTGAAGCATTATATTAATTTCCCCATAATTGTCTGTTTTTTCCTCTTTCTCGCTGGTTGTGCAGGAGAGGGAAGTGATCCCATTGGCACTGAAGATGATGGGCCTAGTGGTGTTCGGATTGCCAATTGTGCGGCACAGTGTGGGGAGGTCATAGACCCTGTATGTGGGCTGGACGGCGAAGTCTACCTAAGCGCATGTGTAGCTGAATGTGCTGGAATCGCGATAGACAATAGCGCCGATTGCCAACTTTGCAAATTCCCTATCGACGAATACAGAAAACGTGGCCTACAAAAAGTACGCCTGCTCAATGAGTACATTTCCGTCATACTAGACAAGCGCCCAGGCAAAAGTGTAGCAGCGAATGCTTCTGCGGAAGTAGATACGGCGATCAACGATGCCGTGAGGCTTTTTGTCAGTGAAGATGCCCAAGTTGAAGTTGTCGGCTCCAATAGCCATTTTTTCACCATTCGCGATTACCTCAATCGCATCAAGAATTATTCCTACGGAAAAGTGGACATCGCTTGGTCTGACATCGGGTATGTCAGTGATGTAAAAAAAGGTCCTGATGGCCATTACTATTGGACGGTCACCGTAACACAGGTGTTTCGCGGATATAATAAAGAAAGCCAAGAGCCCGAGTACGTAGACGTCACGCGGAAAAATATTGAAGTTATTCTAAAGACATATACTATCAGCCGAGAAGGAAGAATAGATCTGGATTGTGAAGTCTATCTCTCTGATATCGGGGTAAAGGATATGAGAACAAAAGGAAACGGATAATCTCCACTTCAAGCTCGTCACCATGAAGATACAGTATTTGCTGATGGGGGCCTTCACTTGGTTGTTGAGCCTTTCAGCGTTAAATGCCCAGAGCATGGGCACAGATTGGGATCAAGAAAAAGAGGCATTTGTTGTTAAGCAGTATGAAGAATTTGTTGAGCGATTCAATTTTGATTCAGATGCTGTAATTGTCAAATGGTTCCAAGAAAACTACCCTGGTCACGAATTGGACCGTGACATGCTCCTTCGTTCCCTTTTTAATCTCGAAGATCCTGAATGGGATCCCTCTGTTGTAGATCAATTCATCGAACAAATGATTGATGAAGACGACCCTGTTTTCATTGACTTCTATGATGAATCTTGGTATGCAGAGGTCAGTTGCCTATTTGAATACAATCGTAGACAATATCCTGGCAGTTTGATTCTTCAGAGCAAAAAATACGGGAATAACTCTTCCAAATGGCAGATAGTCACAGTCGTAGCTGATTTTCTTCCAGCAGGAGACGCAGTCCCTCCTGATGACTTATTTTCTGCCGTTCGCAATCCTGAAAGAATCCTCAGTCCTGTCAGCCATGCGACCGACTTCGCAGCCCTACACCGGGCATTCAAAGACTTGCCTAATCTTCCCAATTATTTCAGTAAAGATCAATGGTCTCCCAAGCTCTATGTCTTTTTGAGAGAAATGATGAATGGCTCCTTATGCTTAGAGACGGTAAAAGATGTGACCTATCACCTCCTACAAATTGACGGTTGGATTGTGAGCCTTAAATATTATAATCGTAACTTGCCAAACTCAGGCATACTCATTAGTAATATTTTACGTGCTGATCCTCCCAAAAAGGAAGGATATAAGCGAAAACGACTGAACATCAAGTGATCATGGTGCGAGATTTACCTAGCTTCTTACCGAATTTCCACTGGATTGATTTTTCATTGCCCCTTTTTTCCTTTAGTCAACAGGCCAAGAAATTCCTGTTGACCGTTGTCATTTTAGGATTGGCGTTCCCAGCGCTTCAAGCGCAGACGCTGACTGAAAGAGACAAGCAAGACATCAAAATTGCGGCAGAGCAAGTCATCTTTAAACTGGAAATCCTCCTCAACACCCTGACCGATAAAAATCGGACCCAGGCGGAAAAGCGGCGCATGATCCGCGATTGCTATAAGAACAATAGCATCTCTCAAATATTTTTTGACCATAATGTCAATGTTTTTGATGATATAGATCCCCTCTATACCACGAACTTTGGCTCGGCGATGAAGTTATCGGTCTATCTAAATAGGTTTCTATTTTCCTATGATGCGCTGGGAGACAAGAAGTCTATTCGCTTTTCCAATCCTCGTGTGATCAAAGTAGAACAAGGGCGAGATTACCCATTTGCCCGGGTATTTTTTTGGAGCAAGTTTGGAGGAGCATATAAGCGGGAAAGTGATAAGAAATATAAGCACAATGTGAGGGTAGCTGAGATTCGTGCGGTTCGCAGCAGTGATGGGTGGCGGGCGACGATTGCCCATGTATCTTTTGCTTCAGAACAAGAAATCAAAACAGTCTACCCCGACACAAGAAGCTTCCAGCTAATCAAGGACATCAAAGACGCTCAAGATGAGATGCGTCAGGATTTGATTAAAGTGGATAAGCGCGTTGATAAATTATTAAAGCAAATCAATGAAAGGAATCCAAGCGAAGAAATTTCTCCTGAAAATATCAATAGAACCTACTTAGAAGCATCTAAATACGCTTCCGAAGCTGACTCTTTGGCAGCGAAAGCCAAGAAGGATTGCGAAAAGATCAACTACCACATCGCCATTCAAAAGGTTAAAGCTGCACAAATTGACTCTTTATTAACCCTTCAAAAGGCTGAGATCAACCTTGTCAAAAAGGCAGTTACCTCCTATCAATCTAAACTCAAACAGATTGCTGGTTCTGCCAAAAATGCCCAAGAACATCAGGCAGAGGCAGAGGTCGCTTTTTATTTTGTGGATACACTCCTCAAGCGGGTACCCAAAACCGTCCCCCAGAAGGCCCCTATTGGTGAAATTATTGCCAATTATGACAAAGCAAGTGCAGGTGCCAAAGAGGTGGAAAGTGCCGCAAAAGGGGCTTTGGAAAATCTCAAGATGATCAATGAGTCGATCAATGAGATGAGAGAGATCAAAAAAAGATCAGAAATAGCACAACAACGTGCTAATAGCTACCAACGACAGGTTGAAACCTCACTTGAGGCTGCCTTAGCAGACCGCCAACGGGCAGAACATGTCAATCGTGGCATCAATTCCTTGCTCACCAAAGCTGACAGTGCGGTCAACCAAATGGACAAAAAGGTAGGCCCTGCTATTCGAAATATCGAAACCAGCAAGCTCGAATGGGATGCTTTGAGCAGCCAAATCACGGATGAGGTTTTCAGTCTCCGCCTATCTGCTAGCGAGGCCCAGAATCGAGCAGAATTGCTCAATGAGGCAGCCATCCTGACCAATAATGAGGAACTCATTCAGGAGGCGCGGACGGTCATCGACCTGGCAAGGGACATTTTTTATAAGGTCGATCAGGCTCAACCTAGTTTTACAAAAGCGATGGATGATGCGCAGAAAGCTAGCCAAATGGATAGCAAAACGCGTGATATGATTGAACAAATCATCCAGCTCAAGCACAATGCAGAAGCTGAAATCCGCTCTGCGAGACAGGCACTCCAGCGGGCCAAATTTGTGGGAGGTGGAGCTGAACAAGTGATCTCAGCCGCCAAGCGGTCCATGGAGTCTTTGAGAAATGACAAGCAAGCCGCATTTGCAGAGAACAGCTTGGTAAGCGATTATCTGGAAGATGCCGATCGCGAGCTCACCAGTACCAAAGAAGCTTATAACACCGCCAATAAAGTAGCGGTAGATGTCAATCACAATGTGAACCGAGCGTACCACTCTGTGGTCAAGCGTTCCCTTACGACTCGTAGGTGGAATGCCCCCTACCTAGGACTCAATTACAATTTTTTCAATAGTTCTCAGCTACGGGCTGGCACCCTTCCCCCTTATAATAACCCTGGTTTCCAGAAGTTTGGGCTTTCCCTATATTACAGAGTAGGTGCTTTCTTCAACAATATGGGGAGCATCGCTACTGATGAGATCCCCGATCATGCGTATAGCCTATATGAAGTGGACAATCATCAGAGTGAGCTGATTGCTAAAAATGAGCCTTTCGATACCCTGAGCTTTGTGTCCTCAGGAGGTAATTTCAAAAACTATTCTTTCGGCGTGTACCTTTCTCCAGTTCGCCATGTCTACTTAATGGCGGGACTCAGTGTTGTCAGAGGCACTGAATGGGATTATTACTCAGGCGACTATCCAGGTTTAGTGACTGCCAATGGATCTGCCTATTATGCTATCGACAAAAACCCACTGTATACAAGCGACTTTCTATTTGGTGCGGCCTTCGTCTGGCCCTATGTGCAATTTGAAGTAGGGTACAATAATCTGCGAAAAGACGTTTTCCTAAATATGGGCGTCAATATTCCTTTGCGCCGGACCTACACGTTGATTCGCACCCATAGAATAGACCGTGATGAATACGATCAGCTTATCAACGAGTGGAAAAAGAATCGATAGCCCTGCTCTGTTGTCTTGAAATAGCCTATGAAACCCTATTACTTCCAAAAACGATTTACCCACCTTTACCTACCAAAAGCATCCCTCCCCTACCTCCTTTTTCTGAGCATCTGCTTAGGAGGAATCTCGGCTAGTCTAGGTCAAGGAGATATTATTTATGTAGATTCTGCTGCTACTGCTGGAGGTGATGGCACCTCTTGGAGCACTGCCTATAATACCCTTTCTGAGGCTTTGGTAGTCGGAAATTATGCCGTTGGGGATACAGTATGGGTCGCTAAAGGCACCTATTACCCTACCACTACCCTACAGCGTGATTCTTCCTTTAATATGCGCAATGGCCTGGTGATATATGGAGGTTTTCTGGCTGGAGCTACCGCACTTTCTCAAAGAAACTACGTCACACATACCACAACTTTGAGTGGAGATATTGGGGTTAAGGGAGATACTTCTGACAATTCTTTTCGCGTAGTCAGAGGTGCCTATGCTGACAGATCTGCTGTTATTGACGGCTTTACCATATCACATGGAAATGCAAATGATCCTGCTGGTGGATGGGTGAATGGCGGAGGTATGTACAATGATGATACCCCTACTCATACGACAGGAGCAATCGTCGCCAATTGTACTTTCAGTCAAAACTTTGCCCGGTTTAATGGAGGGGCAATGTATAATTTCAAGAATAGCCCCTTAGTGATCAATTGCCGATTTATCCATAACACTGCCAATGAAGGAGGCGCTATTTTTTGTGGCAATAATAGCGATGCTGATATTAGAAACTGCTTTTTCACCGAAGATAGTGCGTGGTCATACGGGGGAGCTATCCATGTGTTTATGGGTGAACCTCATATCACATCATGCACTTTTACAGAGAATTATGCGCAAGAAGGAGGGGCTATTGATCTCCGGTCCAATTCTCGATCAGTATTGGTGAATAATTCTTTTCGTGGAAATGTGGCCGCCCGTGGCGGTGCGCTTCATTGTACCTCTGGAGCGAGGCCAGAAATCAATCAATCCCTTTTCTCAGGGAACTTTGCCAGTGACAAAGGGGGAGCTATGGCAGTTTTCCTGGCCAGTACCAGGCCAGAAATTACGAATTGCACCTTCTCTGGGAACTTTGCCAATACAGTAGGAGGCATTTTCCTTGATGCTACTTCTTTCTGGTCTGTGTGCAATAGTATTTTATATAATAATAGAGATACCTCTTCAGTCGTCAACCCTGGAGATATCGCTTCTCAACAGATCAGTGTCACTAGCAATAATTTGATCAATTGTTTGGTAGAAGACCTGATGGCTGGCAATGGCGTTGCGAGTTTTGCAGGCGATCCTAAATTTTATAATGGGATAAGTCCTCTCAGTGCCCCAACAGCTGCTCATGGAGATTTTCGTCTGGTCCCTTCATCCATCGCCATAGATGCTGGTAATAATCTATTATTGCCAATGGATGTAACGGACTTAGATGAGGATAATAATAGGCTAGAGGTCTTGGAAATTGACTTTGAATTAAGCAAGCGTGTTGAAAATATAAACGTAGATTTAGGCGCTTACGAAATGTTTAGTCTTTGCCATCCACTAGGTAGCAGTAACCAGATATTTAGTCAGGATACGATCAGTGTATGTAACGGAGACTCCATTACTTTATCTACGACAACGGGCGGGTATTCCAGTTATTTATGGTCCACAACTAGTACCGATGACTCCATCAAAGTGGGGGGCCAGGGCGAATACTGGGTAGAAGTGACAGATTCTACGAACTGTGTGGCAAGAGATACAATCTATCTCAATGTCCGCTCTATACCCACTCCCAGCCTGTTAATTTCTGGTAACTCTACCAGAAAAAATATGGACACGGTAGGCTGCCAAGGGGAAGTCCTTGCCCTTCGGGTGGCAAATATTGTTGCGCCTTATACGATAATTTGGTCTACTGGGGTCACCACTTTTTCAAATAACCGTCTGGGAACGACGGATAGTGGGGCTAATAGCGTCATTGTCATCGATCAATACGGCTGTACGGGATACGATACGACTGACGTCCATATTTTCCCAAACCCTACCCCTACGATCATCCCAAGTGGCGCTACAACTTTCTGTGAGGGGAATGACATAAAGTTAGATGCAGGGACTTATGCTGATTACAAATGGTTTGCGGACTCCGTTATTTTGACAGGGTTTACCAATCAATTTCTTACCGTAGATACCACCGCTTTGTATCAGGTGCAAGTGACTGACAGCAATTCATGCATCGCACGAGACTCAATATTGGTAACCGTAAATCCCCTCCCCACTTTAGATCCCATCACAGCGTCTGGGCCTCTTACCTTCTGCGAAGGGGATTCAGTCACCTTGGATGCGGGGTCCAATCCTAGCATCCTGTTTTATCTCTGGTCTACTGGAGAAATTACGCAAACCATTACGACAGATACCACTGGCCGATATAAAGTTCAAGTCGCCAATTCCTTTAATTGTATAAGTGCGGATAGCGTTGATGTAGTTGTGCATCCGAATCCAACAGTTCAAATTGACACTTTTGGAACTACTTTTATATGTAAAGGAGATACGCTGGATCTATTAGCAAATGCTAACGCCTCAGTTTCCTATCTATGGTCTACTGGGGCTACTGGCTCCACTATTCGAGTGGATACAGCCGGTACCTTTTGGGTCCAAGTCACAGATGGCAATACCTGTATGGCAAGCGATACGATTGTCACCCAGAAAGAAACCAACCAAGCAAGTATTACGGTTTCTCTCGCACCCGGAAGGTCTGTATTCTGTTCTGGTGACTCCGCTACGTTGGACGCTGGCTTATTTGCCAACTCTACCTATGAATGGTCCACTGGTGCCCTCACCCAAAGGATCAAGATTGGTACTGGAGGATTGTATTGGGTAAAAGTTACGTACCCTTCCTCATGTGTAGACTCAGTGAGTTTCCAGATCAATCAATTTACAGGCCCTTTACCCAGTATAACAGGCCACCAAAATCCGCTTTGCATCGGCGATACCGCCAACCTCTCTGTAGCACAAGGGTTCAGTACTTATTTATGGTCCAATTCCCAAAATGCGTTTAATATTGATGTGACGACTGGGGGTGTTTACCGAGTGACTGTCACAGACGCTAATGGCTGTGTAGGCCGTGACACGGTAGTCGTAAATCAAGTATCCCTTCCCGTCCCGCAAATTGACACGTTGAACATGTCAACTACTTTCTGTGATGGGAATACCATTCTACTGGATGCGGGACTCTATGCCGCCTATCTTTGGTCTACACAAGCTAACTCTCGCCAAATTACGGTCGGAACATCTGGTCAATTCAAAGTAACAGTCACTGACAATAACGGGTGTGAAGGGAGCGATTCCATCCAGGTGACAGTTAATCCTAATCCTCAACCCGCTATCAATCCCTTGGGAAATATCCAATTCTGCGATGGGGATTCTGTGCAATTAGATGGGGGAAGTCAACCGACCTATGAGTGGTTCCTGACTGACACCACTACTTTGCTAAATTCAACTTCGCAAATCACGGCAAAAGTGGATGGACTCTATATCCTGAAGGTTGTAGATGGAAATGGCTGTTTAGGTCTTGATAGTCTGGGAGTAACCGTTTTTCAAAATCCCACCCCTACTATTTTACCGCTGAGTCCCTTTATCTGCTTGCCAGGTGGCACAGTCAATTTACAGACTCAAAGCGCTTACACCCAATATAACTGGACTACCAGTGACATGACACCGACTACTTTAGTAGACCAAAATGGCATAGTAGGGGTCACTGTCACAGATGCCAATGGATGCATCGGAGAAGATACCGTTCAAGTACGTGCATTTCCCAAACCTATCCCTATAATTCTAGCAGGCGGAGATACGGCTTTTTGTGATGGAGACTCTGTTACGTTAACTGCAAACGGGGGCTTTGCATCTTACCTTTGGTCAACTAATGAAAATACCCAAAGTATTACCGTAAAAAATGGAGGAACAGTTTGGGTAGAGGTAACAAATGCCAATGGGTGTGTGGGAAGAGACAGCATCGAAATCATCGTTTACTCAAATCCCGACCCTACCATTATCGCAACTGGAAGAATAGACCTTTGCCCTGGAAGTACCGTTCAACTAAGTGCTGATAAAGCATATAGCTCGACAGTATGGAGCACAGGTGCCACGGGGCAATCCATTTTTGTCAATTCTGCTCAGCTAATAACCCTGACCGTAACGGATGGAAATGGATGCATGGGTGCCGACTCCGTCAACATCACAGTCAGCAATATCCTCGCTCCAAAAATTCGAGTAAGTGGTGGTAGCAATACGCTATGTGCAGGTGATACGGTGAACCTCTCCGTGGGCATGTATTCCACATATGCATGGTTTAAGGACATTGGAGGGACTATTTCCCAAATAAGTACCCTACAATCCGTCCCTATTTTTGAAGCTGGGACCTATTGGGTACAGGTGACAGATGGAGCCTGTACGGGGGCTGATACCATTCAGATCAATGTCGTCCAGCAATTAAATGTGACGATTTCCCCGCCGGGAAATATATCGGTTTGTGATGGTACCCCTGTTATCCTAGATGCAGGAGGGCCTTATGCAAAATATGACTGGCTCACTACGGGAGACACTACGCGAACGATTCAGGTTACGCAAACTGATTTATATACTGTTGTGGTTGAAGATTCGAATGGGTGTACAGGCCGTGTTTCCAAAAATGTGCAATTCAATCCCGTCCCTACGTTAGGAATCACTACTGGGGTAGCATCTACGGAATTCTGTGATGGGGATTCAGTCTTGCTGTATGCAGGGGCCTACCCTGTGATTGCGTGGTCTACCAACTCATTTGACGACAGTATATATGTAAAAAATACAGGCAGCTATCACGTGGCAGTTACTGATACGAATGGGTGTATTGGGCGAGATACCATTCAATTAACTTTTTACAATAACCCTATCCCTCAGATCAGCCCAGGCGGCCCTATTGATCTATGTGTGGGAGATACTCTCACCCTCTCTACAGGTACGTTTAGTAGCTATCTATGGTCCAATGGGGACATCACACAGACTATTAATGATACCCTAACTGGGATATATTGGGTAAACGTGACTGATTCGCGTGGATGTGAGGGGCGAGATACGGTAATGGTCAACTCTAAACCGCTCCCCAATTTACACATCTCCCCATCTGGTCCAGTTACCATTTGCCCCGAAAGCAGTGTTATTTTTGATGCAGGGCCTTTCCAATCCTATCAATGGTCCAATGGCAAGACTACGCGCAGAGACACCATTCAGGGTCAAAACCCTGGTATATATTCCCTTACCGTGACTGATCTAAATGGCTGCAAGGCGACCCAGTCCGTCCAGGTAAATGCTTTTTCAGTTGATTCAGCGTCTATTGTGACAGATCCAGCCAATGTGAGTGTTGCTTGTTCAAATGACTCTATTACCCTAAATGTCACTGGCAATTTTTCCCATTTCGCCTGGAATACCACTGACACAACAAGAACAATTCACCCTTTTCCTGGCTCTAACCTCTATACGGTTATTGCTACAGACTCTAATAATTGCCAAAAAATTGCTTCCGCCTTTATTACAGTTCACGTATCTCCCATTGCCAATTTCACGGGGCTTGACACGGCTTCTTTTTGTGACAATGACACTGATTTGGTACAGCTTGTCACCATGACACAAGGCAGTAGTTTCATTGGCCCAGGTATTGTGTTTGGCACCTTTTTTAATCCTTCTGTGGCTGGAGCTGGGGTACATACGATAACCTATATTCTGGAAGATCAGTTGACTGGGTGCAAAGATTCAGTTAGTAAGCTTGCAAGGGTATTCCCTGCGGGGGTGGCACCAGTCATTCACCTTCCTAAAGATACCCTATGTGACAATGTCATGGTTGACACGCTGAAAGCAACTCCTTTTGGGGGTAAATTTGAAGGGCTGGGGATTTCAAGCTTTGGCAATGGATTGTATTTTTCCTTCAATCCAGATACCCTTCAGCCAGGCTGGAGTTATTTAAAATATACCTATGATGTAGGGCTTACGTGCGATACCGTAACCAGAGATAGTATTTATATCCTTCCTACGATTCCTTTGAATATCACAGGCTTAGATTCTACCTATTGCGTGGATGCCAATGCAGACCCTTTTAGTTTTTCTCCGGCTGGCGGACTATCTGATTGTGCGACTTGCGGAAGTTCCTGGCTGATAGCAGGCCGATTTATTCCCAGCAATGCAGGAATAGGGACACATGTCATTTCTTATGACCTACCTACTGCTTCTTGTACAAGTAGGGTCTCCAAAACCGTTCAGGTCTTTGACCGACCGCAAATACGTTTTGGAAACACTGACCACCATTTGTGCAAAAACGAGCCTCCTATTCCATTAATAGGCATACCTGCTGGAGGTACTTTTCTTGGAAATGGGATTGTGAACAATTCTCATTTTGATCCTAAATTGGTGTCTGTAGGCATGCATATTTTGGACTATTTGTATGAAGACCCCAATACAGATTGCCAGAATATCGTCTCCGATACCTTTTATGTAGACCCTCTCCCCCAACCGCGTATTCTCGGTATTCAGTTTACTCCCTATTGCCCCAAAGACGACTCAGTAGTCCTCAATGCCAATATTCCAGGAGGCTTTTTCAGTGGCCCTGGCATCCGTGATAGCAATATTTTTGATCCTTCTATTGCCAGAATTGGCCCTAACCTGATCACCTACAGTGTCACTGATATGAATGGGTGTGTGGGAGTAGATTCGCTCACAGCTACCGTCGACTCAGTCCCTATTCCTATAGTCACGAGTTTGACACCGATCATCTGTGAGAATGAATCGAGAATTCTCTTGACAGCTACGCCTCAAGGAGGTACATTTTCTGGGACCGGAGTACTCGCAGGCCGATTTTTTGAGCCTGATTCTAGCGGTTTGGGAATCCATACAGTCACTTATTCTTATACCACCCCAGGTGGAGGTTGCCTCGTGATCATTGATACTACCATTGAAGTAGCTTCAGCCCCTGTAGCCAGTTTTCACGTAGATGACTCAACAATGAGTCCCCTGTCCCCAGCTTTCTGCTTGTCACAGCAAGCTGTGCGATTGATAGGAGTTCCTTCTGGAGGTGCGTTTTCAGGGCAAACCATCACAGGCAATATTTTCAACCCTGCCGAAATGCCAGGCCCAGGCCTGGATACCATTTCCTATGTCTATATCGATCCGTTAAGTGGCTGCTCAGACACAGCTACGACCGTTGTAGGGATACAAATGCCGCCGCCTGTGAGTATCATAGGTTGGGAGGATTCTTCCTTAGTAGTATTATGTCCCTCAGATCCTCCATTGACATTTGTGGGGGATCCTAGCGGAGGAAGTTTCTGGTTGAGGAAACCCAGAACGACCGTATCTGTGAATACGGATTCAGTTTCTACTTTTACTTTATTCCCTGCATTAGCAGATACAGGTCAGACTCAGATACGATATATCTTTGACAATGGCGTAGTAGGCTGTAGAGACTCGGCCAGAACACAAGTGATTGTCTTTGGCGGTCGACCTGTCACCTGGCATGATCTGGCAGAAGAATATTGTGTTTCGGCGCCTGATTTTGCCCTTTCTGCCTCCGCACAGGGAGGCCTATCTAAAGGCTATCTTATCAATGGAGGATCAGCCGCCATATTCCGGCCTTCTATCCTTCTTCCTGGCACGCATACAGTGGGCTTTATTTATGAATATGAAGGATGCCTCGATACTGTCTATGAATTTGTAACGGTCCGCGACCGACCAAGCCTCAGTATTTCTGGTCTTCAAGATTCCTATTGCGCTACTGAGCAACCAGATCCGCTATTTGGCACCCCTGGTGGGGGCCTCTTTGCTGGAGCCGGCATTATCAATTCGCCCTTCCGTTTCTCTCCAACCAATTCAGGCATAGGGACCCATGTCATCACCTATACCTATGCAGATGGGATCGGCTGTGAAAATAGTATCTCAGATACCACGATTGTATTGACAAAGCCCAATGCTGCTTTCATGGTAGATGAAGTGTGTCTGGGAGAGCCATCATTCTTCCAAGACCTCACCTTCCCTTCAGGGCCTCCATACACCTACCAATGGGCCTTTGGAGATGAAGACAGCGCTTTTGTGAAGAACCCTGGACATGTCTACGATGAGCCGCGTCCCTACCAGGTGAGCATGATCGCCTCATTGGAGCAATGCAAGGATACAGCCCTTGGCTTTGCCTATGTCTTGGACATCCCCAAACTAGCGATTACTGGCGATACGACTGTATTCCTGGGGGATTCTGCCTATTTCACCAACCTTTCAGATACCTCTACAGCAGACATATATACCCTCCGATTTGCCTTGGATGATGTCACGATGTCCTTTGACCAGGAGATTAATTACCTTTTCAGGTCCTTTGGACAAGATACCGTCTGGCTGACGGCCTTCAATTCTATGACTGGCTGTATAGACTCTATCTATCACCTTATTACCATAGAATCGAGACCTCGAAAAGACTTTGAGGTAGGTATTTATCCCAACCCTATCCTTCCTTCCCATGATCCTCAAGTATTTATCAATATAGAGGTAGTAGAAGGAGAGGAAGTAAAAGTTTTTGCTTATGATCGGATAGGAAGAGAAGTGCGCTCACAACATTACAGCGGCCTCTCCGAAGGGCTCAATCGCTTGCAGTTTGATTTTGAGGGCCTTCCAGAAGGGCTATATGCATTAGCGATTTTGACGGGTACTGAACTAGATGATTTTGGATTAATAGAACCGGGCGTTTTTCAGCAGCATAATATTCGCTTTTTTAAGCACAGAAAAGTGATCTTATTAAGAGATTGATTGATTATTAATTGACTGATTACTGATTCTTTATCTGGTTGAATAAACCTGATGATAAGAGGAGGAAGGAAGAAAAACCACAGATTCCCCAGATTCCCACAGATTTTCTTCTTTAATCCGTGCAAATCTGTGGAATCCGTGGTGAATTTTAGGGGTAAAGTGATCATTTCATTAAATGTCTCGATCAACCTCAATTAATAATTCCTACGCCCATGTCCGTATTCACACGCCTACTCCCCTACTTGCTCCTCCTTTGCTGGAGCAGCTCCCTCTTTGCACAAGCCCCTGATTTTCTCCTGTATCAACTGACCGATGAAGAAGCGGAATTGCTGCACAAGGAGACCGTTGTTTTTCTCCTTCCCCATCAAGAAGCGCCTCGAAAACAGGCGTATATCCGCCTTAAGCAACCGATAAAAACGATCAAGCGGGAAACGCCTTTCCATTTGGCAGACTTACCGTCAGGCCACTATGTTCGGGCATATGCCGAGGCGCAAATGATGGCGTACTACTACGACCAGCGCCATCCTTTCACCCAGGCTCAAATCCTCCCAAATACTCGAGAAAGTGATTTTTTCCTCACACACCCTGACGCGCCTTCCGCAGATTTGTCAGTGAGGTTGGGCAAAAAAAAGCTAGAATTCCAGCCCGATAGGGGCAGTTTTCTCCTACAGGGAAAGCGCGTAAAGGGACTACTGACTGTTACCTGTCCAGAAGGTCGATTCTTTTTTTCCCTTCAAAAAAAGATCGGCAGAAAACAGTGGCACCAGTTCGGCTATCTGCATCATCAAAACCAAGTGACAGATCAAATCCGTCGCTATCCCAGCAAGCCCCGATTCCACGCCTACATGGCCTTCAGCCAGCCCCGCTATCGCCCAGGAGACACCCTGAAGCTCAAAATATTTGCTGTTAGCCGAAAGGGCAAGGCCCTCCAAGAACCGTTGGACCTGAAGTTTGGACGGACCCTGCTGGGGCGCCTGAATCCCTTTCGCCCAGGCGCTTATCGCTATGAGATGGTGCTCCATGACTCATTGGATTGGCGGTTGGATACGCGCCATACTTTTCAGGCTTTTACGGTTGAGAAAAAGCAATTTGTCACCAGCCACTTTTTCCAATTCGAGGATTACCTCCTGGATGAAATCAGCTATACATTGCGGACCAGCAAGGCTAGCTATGCGCCAGGAGAGGATGTGCAGGTGATTGCACGTGGCTTGGACCCCAATGGACTTCCCATCGCAGATGGAGAAGTGGAATTCACGGTGAATTATGGAAATTTGCTCGCTGCACCCGATCAAAAAGTTTATATTCCTTATCTGATTACTGAACGCTCAGAAGCGCTGTCTCAGGACCCCAACCATCAAATTACCCTGCCTGACAGCCTTTTTCCCAAAGCAGAAGTCTTGTACTATATCCGGGCCAAATTCCGCAACAGCAATAATGAATTGCAGGAATTGAGTACTAGCTTTAGTATAAAACCGCCTGATAAACTGCCATTTACCCATCGTTGGCGAGGTGATACGTTGCTCTTAGCCCCAAGCTTTGGCTGGACAGATAAAGTGCCTGTGACAGTGGTTTTTAGGGGAAGGCATGGGGAATTGGAACGAAAAGCTATCGTCCTACCAACTGCGCTAAAAGTCTATTCAGATGCTAGGGGTATCTCCCTGGAGCAAGGCAAAGAAAAATGGTCAATCCCAAATACCCCAAATCTGCCTGACGTATATGTGGGGCTATTCAGGGAAGGCGATTCGGTAAAAGTTCAGATCAATAATCCCAACCATTTTGACCTCAACTATCAGGTGAATACCTCCCAAAAAGTGCTGGCTGAAGGCATCAATACAGACACAAAAACGCTGGTTTTTTACGATCCAAAAGGCAGCCATGTGACGGCGATGGTACAAGGTCATTGGGGGGGACGCTTACAGACCATGCGCCAGCACTTGCCCTATTTTGACAAACGCCTGTCTATCAAGGTCGATCAACCGGAGAAAATCCATCCTGGCGAAACGGTGGACATGACTGTCACCGTCACGGATGAAATGGGACAACCTGTCCCCAATGTGGACCTGACAGCAATGGGCCGCAACGTTACCTTTCCGGAGCAGCATTTGCCCGAACTGTATACCCCTGCCAATCCCAAACGCATAAAGGTAAAATCTAACTGGGAGCGCCTCAATTCCCAGACGAGCTATCACCGCAATCGCTACCTAGACGCGGCAACCGTCAATTACCTGCAACTCGATAGCCTCACAGCCTATCGCATGCGCTATCCAGACTCGCTGGAGCTGAACTATATCCCCTTGGATGATACCAAAATGGCGGAATTTTCGCCCTTTGTCCTGGCCAAAGGCAATGTCCACCCCATTTACTTTATCTACTGCAATGGGCAGATGATTTATTTTGCGGGGGCCAATTCGGATGATCCTTATGCTTTCAGTTTGCCCGCAGGCACCTACTCTTTTACGCTCAGGACGTCTTATAAGACCTTCCATTTGCCAGCGGTGACGCTGAAAGCGGGCCATAAATTAGAGTTATCCCTCAATGCGCTCAATCTACCGGCCGGGGTGTCCAGCAGCCTTTCCTCATCTGCCCTGACGCAGGCAGAGGCGGAGGAGCTCAACGAGCGCTTTATTTGGGTGAAAGCCAACTGGCCAGCGGACCGATCTGCCTTTGTCTGGCAAGCGGGACGCGCCATAAAGGTGCAAAGGGGGAATTCGCTCAGATTCAATAAAGGCTACGCCTGTGTGGGGCCGCTGCCGCTGAGCGAAGCTGCCTTTGTGATTCCAGGGGAGTTTGGGCGGTATTTTGAGGTGAAAGGCAGCCAAGCGTATGAATTTGAGCGAAGGACAGTGACCAAGGGGCTCGTTTGGCGATTTGCCAAAGAGATGCCCCTGCCCTATCCGCCCCTCCATGTATTTGGGCAACGGGCGCTAAAGGCGTCAGATGTGAAGTTGGCAGTGAAAGAAGCTGTTTATCAGCAGCCTTATGCGCAGGTGGATTATGTAGCGGAAGGTGGAGATTTGCGCTTTCACTGGAAAGTGCCTCCAGCTCAGGTGGCATTCCGCCGCTGTGATGACCCACACAATTATTGGGTGGCCAGTCCGACCAGGCTGCCTGAAGGCTGTTACTGTTTTCGCCATCGGGCGAAAAATGGGGAAATGGCGGAGTTGGATTCGGTGTGGATCAAAAAGGATCATTTGCTGGCCTTTCCTGAAATGTTGATTCCTTATCGTGATTCTGTGTTTACGGACAGCATGTGGGATAGTCGTTATTCAATTGGTTATCAGGGAGATAGACCTTTCTTTTTCAACAATATATTTATCCCTAAAGAGAAGCATAATGGGAAGCCCACATTGGGAATAGATAGGCGTGTCATTGATGAAGAGGACAATCCTATTCCCAATGTCAAGGTATTGGTATTTAGAGGGTACCGACTTCGAATGGGCCTTTTCACGGATAGCAATGGTGTTTTTAATCTTCCTGGCTTAAAAAGGTTCTATGAAGAAAAGTATCATGTCGTTTTACTGCATCCTGAATTCCCCCCTACATTGATCGAGGCAGGGCATGAGGATTGGTATAAATTGCATAGGCCAATACTACCCATTTTCCCTCCAAATTCTGATAAACACGGCTTAGTAGCACGGGTTTTAAATGGTGCATTCGACGTAAAAATCAAGGATTTAGATAAAAAAACAGCCTACATCGCCTATACAGATTCTTCTATTCCTCTCTTTCAACCTGATGATTTTTTCCTGCCCCTTCTCCCTAATAGCCGGGAACACAGGATATATTTTGGGCAATATGGAGTTGACAGCTTGCGGGAGGTAAATCCCCATTCCCGGAAACCCTACCTCAAGCAATCCTTTAGCTATGAGTCCCTTCAGGGCACCCTGACTGGTACTGTTATCGCAGATGGTCCTCGAAGTTTTTTGGGCAATGCGAAAATCTATTTACTTAGCCAACAAGACAGTGTCGTAGGCAGCACCCTCACAAAGATCAGTGGAAAATTCACCATGAAGGTGCCGCCTTTGGCGAGGAAGATTAAGGTGTATTATCCTGGGTATCCAGAGCACACGATGCCGCTAGGGCCTTATCCATATATGGAAATTAGGTTAAGTTTTAGTTTGAATTATTTGTTAGCCGGAAAAGTGTCAGGGTTGCAGACTACGAGTTCAGGAGGCCTATTCTCTAGAACTAAAAAACGCAGTAGAAAGGAATCACACTGGTGGGGGAATCCACTGAGTCAAGAATATGAAACAGCGGCAGACGCTCGAAAGCTTATTGAAGAAACGCAAAGGAATAGGGATATCAGATTGATTACCCAATATGAAGAAGAACCAGACACGCCAGAAGGAATGGCTGTTGATAATATCAGTATCTCATTTGACCTCGATGGAGATGGAATCCCTGACCTTAACGATGAATTTCCACAAGATCCTGCCCCCCTCTCCCTTCGCGAAGACTTTCGCGACTGCGCCTTTTGGGAGCCCGATCTGCTCACTGGCCCAGACGGGAAAGTCCGTTTTCAGGTCAAATATCCCGAAGACATCACAGGCTGGAAGACCTACGTCATTGGGATGAATGAATCCCTGCAAAAGGGCATGGCCGAAGGCTTTGTGCAAGCCTATAAGCCCGTCACGGCGCAGCTCTATGCGCCGAGATTCCTTGTTGAAGGAGACACTTCCGTCCTGATCGGCAAGGTCGTCAATCGCGGTGGCGATAGCCTACAGGTGGAAACCACCTTTCAGCAGGCTGGCAAGAATCTTCCCAGCCAACGAGGCATATTGACGGACTACCGTACTGATTATCAGTCGATTGTTGCGCCGAGCAATGCGGATTCTGATAGCCTGAAACTCGCCTATTTTGCAACATTGGAAACAGGGGCAACTGATGGAGAGCTACGGGAAATCCCCATTTTGCGGCAAGGGGTGGAGGAAAAGGTCGGAGACTTTTTCTATTTAGAGGGCGATACGAGTCTGGTGTTTACGCCCAAAGCTGGCATGGGAAGCATTACCTTGATGGCGCAAGAAGACTTGTTGGAACTGCTGCTGGATGATGCGCGTCACCTGACGTTTTATCCCCATGATTGCAATGAGCAAATGGCCTCTAAGCTCACGGCCTTCTTGCTGATGAAACAAGCAAAAGAGGCCACTGGCCAGCCTTTTGCCCAACAAGGCGACCTCAACCAGCTCGCCAGAAAGCTACAAAAGGCGCAAAATGATGATGGTTCCTGGGGCTGGTGGAAAGATCGCCCTGGCGATTTTTGGATGACTTCTTATGTGACAAAAGCGCTAGCGCGCAAAGACTCAAACAGCCGTTTTGTACGGCGCGGTCAGCAATACCTCAGGGACTCGCTGGATCAGCGCTTTTTCAGAAATGGCTATACGCGCCAGTTGAAAGGCATTTTAAGCCTTGCCGAGATGGGCATTGACATGCCTTATGACTATTTTTTCAGCCGCTGGGAAGCGGATACGCTGCCCAAAAGCATTTACCAGCAACTCCTGCTCACCCGCACCCAGCAAGTTTTGGGACTGCCCTACTCGCTCGATACGCTACTGTTGTATCAAAAAAGCACCATGCTTGGTGGAACCTATTGGGGACGAAGTGGTTGGTACTGGTACGGCGGTGAAATAGAGACGACTTTGTTGGCGTATCAAATTTTGAAAAAGCATGGAGGTTATGAGCGGCTCTTGCAGCGAATTCGGGCATTTTTATTGGAAAAAAGGGGATTAACCCGCTGGCAGAATACCGTGGAGTCTGCGCGGATTCTGGCTGTTTTAATTCCCGATTTATTGGAACAGACCTCCGTCAATACCCTCAAAAGCACCTTGTCCATCACACAAGGAGATGATGCAAGGCTGTTTGACAGCTTTCCATTGGACATCAGTCTTTCTTCCGGTTCCTCAGAACCCATTCAAATCAAGAAACAAGGAGGCGGCCCCGTTTACCTCACCTGCTTCCAACGCTTTTGGAACGATAAGCCTGAAGCCGTTGATAGCTTGTTTAGGGTAAAGACGCACTTTCTCCAAAAAGAGGATACACTTACTTCCCTCAAAACGAGTGAATCGTTCAGCCTAGAAGTGACGGTCACTACCACAAAAGCTGCAGGCTATGTCGTGCTAGAAGTGCCGATTCCAGCGGGCTGTGTGCATGGAGAGGGCCTGGTTCGTAGCTATATAGAATCTTATCGCGAAAGGCGAAAAGACCGTGTGAACATCTACTTGCGCAATCTGCCGCCCGGCACGCGCAAATTCCGTATCCCACTAGAAGCGCGATTTGAAGGGCATTATCAGCTCAACCCCGCCAGGGTGGAGATGATGTATGTGCCGGTGAAATTTGGGCGTAATGTGGGGAGGAGAGTTGGGATTGGGAGGTGACCAAAACCGTGGGGTAGCGTCAGGGCATGCCCTGACGCTACCCCACGGTTTTGATGGAAAATAGGAATGATCTTTTTATCCTACCCCAAAACTCCTACATTTAGGATAAACCTTAAATTTTCACAAAATGAGACCCAATCCTATTACCCTGGTTATCCTCCTTATTTTTTCCCTCTGTTTTTATACCTCAGGAAGCAGCCAGAATGCATTGAGTTTTGATGGCACGAATGATTATGTTCAAACAACCTGCCCAGGGGTCTTTGGTTCTGCAAACAGGACTTTTGAGGCCTGGATAAACATTAGGTCCAGTGCTAGCACCGCCACAAATAGAGCCATTCTGGATTATGGGGTAAACATTGCTGGTTCGAGAAATACGTTTTTGGTCAGGCCTTCTTCAGGGCAAATCATGTTTATTGCTGGTGGGACAAATACCAATATCAGTTCCAGCAATAATGTCATTTCCGTAAACCAATGGACTCATGTAGCCTTTGTATTGAATAGTGGAACTGGGTTTTTGTATGTAAATGGAACCCAAGTAGGTACGGGTAATTTATCAAACGTTAATACCCCTACCACAGGGGTAGATGTAAGAATTGGGCAACGAGTTGCTGGCGGTAGTATCCCTTTTCCTGGGATTATTGATGAGGTGCGAATTTGGAATGTAGCCCTGAGTCAAAGTCAAATTCAGGCAAGTCGGAATAATGAGTTGTGTGCTGGACAAACTGGCTTGCTCGCCTATTATAAGTTCAATCAGGGGACAGCAGGCGGAAGTAATACTGGCGTGACTACCCTTACTGATGATTCGGGAAATAGTTATTCGGGGACCTTAAACTCATTTGCTCTGACAGGCAGCACGTCAAACTGGGTGACTGGAGCGACCCTTGCCCCAGGTATCGCAACCTCTGCAACGGTCAATGCCGCTACGTGTGATACCTATACAAGCCCCAGCGGTAAATATACCTGGAGTTCAGCCGGAACCTACGCCGATACCTTGGTCAATGCAGTTGGATGTGATAGCCTAATTACCATCAATTTATCTATTATTCCCCCTACTTTTTCCTCACTTGTCCCTTCTACCTGCACCCCTTACACTTCGCCTAGCGGGAAGTATACATGGAGTACCTCTGGACTGTATAGCGATACGCTGGTCAACGCCGCTGGCTGTGACAGCATCATTACCATACAGCTTACCGTCAATCAATCTACCTCATCAATCATTACCGTAAACACCTGTGATTCCTATACATCACCTAGTGGTTTAGTATGGACAAGCTCTGGGGTATATGCAGACACAATTCCGAATCAGGCTGGCTGTGATAGTACCATTGCCATCAACCTCATCATCGACCCCAAACCCTCAATCGATCTGGGATTGGATCGGGCAGAATGTGATAGTGTAACCTTACATGCCAATAGTCCTGGGATGACGATTCTTTGGGATAATGGCTCAACCATGCAAAGCAGGAACATATCAGCCTCAGGCTCCTATTCGATAACAGTAACTGATCCAGCCACCAATTGTGCAAGCCAGGATACTGTCCATTTGACGATTAACCCTTCTCCTACGGTAGACTTGGGGCCAGATGGGGATTATTGTGGGTCATTGACGTTGGATTGTGGGAATCCTGGCGCTTCATACGATTGGTGCTCAGGAGACCTTTCCCAAACAGTAATCGTCACAAATGCTAATGAGGGTCAATTCTGTGTAGAAGTTACGGATATTAATGGCTGTTTTGGCCGGGACACCATTCAGGTAAATATTGTAGACCAGCCTATGGTCAATTTTTCTGGGGCGCGAGACCCTGTAAATCTGGCAGATTATGTTTTCACCAACAATTCGACGGGTGAAAATATTACCTACAGTTGGGATTTTGGAGATGGCAGCCCCATTGTTACGACAAAAGATGCTTCTCACACTTTCCCAACCTCAAACCCCACAAATGTTTTCCAGGTTTGTTTGACCATCAGTAATGCCTGCGATACGCTTACGCAGTGTATGGAAGTCCAGGCACATGGGGTAGGGATTGATGATGAACAGTTATTGGAAAATATTAAGCTTTACCCTAACCCTACATCCGGAATCTTAATCCTTGAAATTACCGACCAGAAAGAGGAGATAAAAGTCCATATTGTGGATCCATTAGGGCGTATATTCATACAGGATAACATAAGCCATTTCGGGCAAAATGGAATCATTCAATATAATTTAGCGGAAAATGCCGCTGGTGTTTACACAATATTCATCAAGTCAGGAGAAAAGAAATTCAGGAAAAAGATTGTGCGCTTATAGATTCCGATGATGTTTGCCTATAGAAAATAACTCAAATGGAGAATGATCTCTTCACTTCTCCATTCCTTGTTCTTCAATCATCATTCTGCAATCACTCCCCCACCACCTTCACTCCCTCGCCATTAATCGGCGAGATAAGCTCAAACGAAGGCACATCGTGTTGGCGGAAGGCATTGCCCATGGCCTGAGCCACAGCCTCAGCAGTGGCCTTGCCTTTGCATAGCGCAAAGACGGCTGGGCCTGCCCCAGAGATGCTACAGCCAAGGGCGCCAGTTGATAGGGCAGCGGCCTTCACTTTGTCGAAATGCGGAATCAGCGCGGCACGCGCAGGTTCAATAATGACATCTTGAAGTGACCGCCCGATTAACCCATAATCTGACAAGAACATGGCACCTACCAAAGCCCCTAGGTTGCTCCACTGGGTGATGGCACTACCCAAGGGAACTTCCCGAGGGAGAACAGCCCGCGCATCTGCCGTCAGAACGACAACTTCAGGCATCGCTATGGCAGCATAGAGGTCTGGTGGGGTTGGAAGGGAAAAAAAGTCGTGAGAGGCGTGGTCTCTCACAAAGATAAAGCCGCCTAATAAACATGGAGCGACATTGTCTGCATGCCTTGCTTTACTGGCGAGGGCTTCGCCGTCGAGGGCAAATGGCAATAAATCCGCCTTCTTCAATGGACTACCCAGTAGTTCATTGATAGCGAATGCGCCTGCGACGGCGCTAGCTGCGCTGGAGCCGAGTCCACTCCCTATGGGCAAACCCTTTTCTATTTCTATGGAAATCCCGCCTGTATAGCCCAAATGGTCCAATAAAGACTGGGCTGCAACGGTGACGGTATTTTCAGTGGGGTTGAGAGATAATTTACCTTGATCACCAGTAATTTTCGCTATAGAAAGGCCAGTGCCTTCTGTTTTTTGAACGGTGATGGTATCACCAGGAAAGTTCAATGCAAAACCAACGGTATCAAATCCACATGCAACATTCGCGACAGATGCTGGCGCAAAAACCTTTATACGATCCATTTAGGAATGAATAAAAATTAAAATGAAAGTTGAAATTAAAATATGAACTGATTATCAAGATAGCAAGATTCTTCGCAGGCTACTTATGACAGCGTTTTGCACTGTGTTGATTATCAGTTGTTTATGAAAGTAGCCTTTCGCCGTTTTGAACCCCTGCCAAAGCCTTCGGCTTTGGCGTCCCCTCAAGAGGGGACTTTCGAAAAAGGCGGAGCCATTTTGAGGCTCGTTAGCCCTCCATCTCCAAGGCATGTCCTGAGCCTAGCCGAAGGAGAGAGCGCCACAACGAAAGGGTGGGTTCAACAGTGAAAGGACGAAGCCTTCTCTCATAAGCCAATAATATTTTTGGCTTCCAAAATCAATCCTCAGGATGACAGCTTTGCTGTAGCTTACCCTCACCTAAATACCACTTTCCTCACATTGGCTTTCCCCTTGATATCAATCTGCAAATAGTAAATACCCCCTGGAATCGGACCAGGCTTCATTTGTATCCAATTTCGGCCTTTTTCTACCTTCTTGTTCATCTTCACTACTTCCTTTCCACCTCCCCCAAATAGCCGTATCGTAATTTCCTGATCCTCTACAGAGAAGAAATCAATCGACAAGCTCCGTGGATGAGGTACCGGACTAGGGTAAACCTTAAAATTACTTTCTGATGATCCTGGGCGGATGATCTCTTTGGTATTGGTGAATTGATATGAACCATCTTGAGCCACAGCCCGAATCCGATAATATGAGTTGCCAGGCAGGGGTTCTTTATCGATATAGAAATATTTTACCCCTTGAATTTGCCCCCCCAAATAATCTTGAGTCTTTAAATTGACAAAATTCTGATCTGTTCCTGAACGCTCCACATAGTAGTAATCATGGTCAATCCCAGCGACTGTTTCCCATCGAATTTCCACGTGGCTATTGGAATTGAGGCGCGCCTCAAATGAATTCCACGCTGGAGGCAATACTGTATTGTCAGCTGTGATTTTTACAGGGCAAGAATAGCGCTTATTGTTGGCATTGTCATATGCGATCGTCTGGAAGGTATATTGCCCTGGTGCGCTTAAGGTCCAGTTGATATTATAGGGAGGCGAAGTCATCGTCCCTATAAGCGTACCATCCAGGTACAGTTCTATCTTGGAGACACTTCCGTTCGTATCTGCCGCAGTAGCATCCACCTGAATAGTCTTTGGAAGGCTAGGATAATGATTACCTGAAATCGGATGCAGGATACTGGTAGTCAGTTTTGGGCGGGTAACCGTCACTACTTGACCAGAAGAAGGTGTCCACAATTGCAAGTTGGCAGGAGGGGTAAAAATATTGGCATCACTCACTGTACCGACACTTGCGGTCTGGGCACTATCTTGCACCAAGATGGTACGCACTTCAATTTTATCTGGGTCAATAAAAATCCATTTGACTTGGTTAAAAGATCCACTTTCCCGCGTCCAGTTTTTATTGTCATTATTGGCTCGGAGAGGTGCCCCCCAGCACCCTTCTCCAACGAATGTCGTTCCGAATTCGTCGTCTCTCACAAAGCCTTCATCATGGCCTGAGCCCGTAGAAGGCCGTATAGGCCAGGTAGTCTTCACTGTATGGGCGTCACACTCCACGACCAGGTTGAAATTGAATTCGTAAAAAAGCGGTGACCAGTAGGTGTATTGGTTCCACCCTTCTCCCTTGGAGGCTACGTGTGGTCGCATCGGCTTATGGTACTGAGCCATCCTCCACAATACCCCACAATTATCAGCAAGATCTTCTTCTAACCAAGAGGTTTGGTTTCCATTGATCGCTATCTCTGTATTCAGGGTGTATGCCCTCACCAGATTTCCCCCAAAGGTAATGGCATAATAAGCATCTGAAGTCGTATTAAAAAGATTCTTAATCGTCTGGCTCGAATACTCGTGGTTGCCCCGAGCGGGGATGATGGGGATCATCCGTCCATCCGTACCTATGGTCAATTGCCAGTCATCTAGCCAGGCAGCCCATTGGCTATTGCTATCGCCATCCGTCATGTCTCCTCCAAACAACACCGCATGTGGACGTAATTTCGCCACTAAACGATTCGCGTTTTGACGTGGGGCACGGTTGTTTCGGGAGTCCCCTCCAGCGATAAAAGAAAGGCGGCTATTCGGTGTATTATCGGCCGTTTTGAACCAAAATCGCTGGCTTCTCCCCAATTCATCTCCTACCACAAAATAGTAGATCGTATTAGGAGAAAGGCCCGTTAGTTTCACGAAACGATTATTCATCCCACGATGAGAATTGGCCGATGTCACCCCTCGTCGATTGTTGTACAGACTGGTGTCAGTGCCATGGTCTGTCAAATCATAATAGACAAAGTGGCGTACGCCAGTGACAGCCTCCCAGCCTATCACCATAGTAGATGAGGGATCATCATTCCAGATAATCCTGTACCTTTGGCTCGTCGCATGAGCCTCTTGTATGCTCAGGGTCAGGGAGCACAAGGCAAGTAAGATCGTTGCAATAAATTGGGTCCTTTTCATGCAAATTGGCTTTCAGAATAGGTAATACAAATATAAGGATTATTCCTTGACCCATATCAATACGCTAGGCCCATCCATCGGAATGGGATGTGAGGCACCTCCTTTTATTACTCGTAACGTTTTGGAAGGGCCTTTAGCACCCTTTTCCATATCTACTGTTAGGTTGTCAGCTACTAATCGCCAGGTGCCTTTTGGAAAAGAAACCTTTGGAAATAGGTGAGATTCCCCCCCTACATTTAACAAAACCAATACTTTCTCATCTACTAAATAACCTAGTTGATAAGGATTCACCGTTTCAATCCACTGAAAATATTTCTCAGAAACAGTCTCTGCTTGGCGAAACACTTTTCCAGCCTCACTCATCCGGAACTTGTTCAATCCCCGCCAATAGGCATGCATGCCTTTGTAATCGCACAAGCTACCTTTGCTTCGCTTCGTTTTGCCTACATTTTCCCAGATGAACTGATTCGGGATACGGAGGTTGTAGGTGTCATCACGACTTTTGATGTGAACCTCCATTCCGTTTTGATGCGATTTAACTGATTCATCCAAGGGAGCTGCTCCCTTGGAGCGCATCATTTCACTTCCTCCATGGGTCACGATCGGCCCCAAAGAAGTGTAGAGCAGGACAGCAGCTATCTTATACCGAATCTCGTCGACCCCCTTTCTACCGTCCCAATTCTTTTCAGCAAATCGATCCGCCAGCGTCCAATTGTCGTGGATATCAAGGTAATTGATCCCACTAAGGGGGGATTTGTCATCTTCAAAACTAGCAGAGAGGGCTTGTTTGACCTTTTCTTTCAGCTTATAATTTCCTCCTGCGTAGCCTCGGTCACTGTCTTTAACCTCCAAAATAAAGGGAGATCCCTGGAAGGCATTGCGAGTTTCATCTTGAAAAAAGGTAATGGGCGAATTGTGCTTATACCAGTCCCACGAAGGATTATTTTCATATTCAGGGTCGTTGGAGGCAATCCAAGGCTCACCATAGAGAATGATATCTGGGCCTATCGCTTCTCGCAATTTGATCAAGGTCTGGCGGTCGATCTGCCCTGCCAGGTCGATGCGAAAGCCATCTACGCCAAACTCCTCAATCCAATGCAAACATTGGTCTATCAGCCAGCGCTGGACCATCGGACGATTTTCCGTCTTTACTTCGTTGCCGTATTCACCGATATGTTTGAGGTTTTTGGTACGATAATAATAAAGCTTGTCCAATACATTCCAGTGGAAAAAATGCGGCCCGCCGTCCATGTCCTCTGCCGTATGGTTAGGCACGATGTCAATGATCACAGCCATATCTTTCTCATGAAATGCTTGTACCAAATCGCGAAACTGTTCGCGTTCAGCGCCAGGCTCAGTGCCCGCCGTTCGATACCGATTCTCTACCGCAAAGGCGTGTGAGGTGCGATAGCCCCATTGGTAATTTTCCAAATGAACTCCCTGAGATTGCATCAAAGGATCGTTCTCAAAACTTGCGCGCCACTCATCATCCGGATGATGCATAAACTCTTGGACAGGCATCAAGTGAACCACATTGATACCCAAGTCCACTAAGTAATCAAAGCCAATAGGCTGCTTTTGAGAATTGGTTAATCCTTTTGCTCGAAACCCTTCAAAAGTCCCTTTAATCCCATCATTTATGGGCAATCGGTCGGTAAAATCTTGGATATGGACTTCATAAGAAATCACATCTTCAAGGGCAGGGATGCCTTTTTTCAGCGGTTTGGCGGGTTTTGTTTTTGTCCATACACGGCTGCGGCCCCAAGCATCCATATTGACACGGGCATAGGGATCAGAGATATGGACAGGTTGGGTTTCGAAAAAATGATTTCCTTCATCTGTCGCGCCATGCACGGTGAAGTCGTAATAAGTCCCTTTCAAATTGGCCTCAAAGGTTGCTTCCCATACCCCTTGCCCATCTACTTCCATTTGCACTTCTTGATAGGCTAGTTCGTCGTCATGGTTGTGATACAGGTAAAGCCTTACGGCCTCGGCCCGAGGTGAAAAGATGCGAAATGTTGTTTGTTTAGCTTCTTCATCCACATTAGCTCCCAATGCTTTAGCGGAAGCCATTTCTCGGAAATAGCCGTCAAAATTGCACCACGTTTTGAGCTTGACCGCTGGTACCTCCAACCAATAAATCCGCCGAATGTCTATCGGATTTTTGGGCAAAAGAATGGCTGAATGTGTCTCATGTGGCAGAACTTGTCCGATAGGTACTTCATGACCTTGCGCGTCTGTCAGACGATAGGCATGTGGAAAAAGCGGGCGTTGGAACCCATCCGTAGTGATCCATATCGTACCTGACCGGCTGATTTCTGCTTTGATCGTGGGAGGGGTAATGTCTTTCATAAATACCAAATTGCCGCCTTTCACATTAGGCGCATTAGCAGGCGGGGAAAGCCACTCGCCTTGATTGATCCTAAATTTGAATTCGGATTGTGGGGGAATAATCGAAAAATCGGGATTGTAAATCGCTATATGTGGGGAAAGCGTCCAAGCCATTTCCTCCATATCGTGACTCCAGTTGCGAAAACTGCCTGTAACGACCACCTTCGTAGGCTGAGAATCGCCGTATAGCGATTGGTCAAAAAGAAAATAGGTCGTGTCATTTTGATGGGCGTAGCCTTGTAGATAGGCTCCCGGAGGGAAGGACTGAGCTAAACAAATAGTTCCCAGACTCACTAATAGGCCCAAAATGCCTGTTTGAAATAATTTTATCATTTGGGCATTGAAAGTCTGGAAATTTTGGCTAAAAACAAAGGCACCCGCCATCGAAAAGCGGGTTCTTTAGGGAGGTGTAAGAAAGTGTTGTAGCTATACGGAAACGGTGCTCAGGGTCTGGGTGGTAGTTGTAGCGCCTTAGGAAACGAAAACACCTGAGCGAAATAGACCTTTAGGGGAAGGTATTAGAAAGGAGGTTGTCCTTACGTTGGCTTCATTGGAGCAGAAGTCACTCCCAAAAGGGCCACTTTTTCGATGATTGATTGTGCCTTTGTAAATGAAAAGAATTGGTAGGTAACGAATAAAAAGTTAGTAGAGTGTTTGTTAGTTCTTTCGAAATGACTTTAGTTGTTGTTCGTTTGGTATGGAACAAAGGTGGGGATTATTTTTGAGCTCCTTCAACGGATAAATTTGCCACACCATACGGGTTCAAAGGGGTAGGGGTAAAACCAGATACTTTATAAAAGCAACAAGCACTTGCCAAAATATTACATACCAATTTATCGGTAGTTGAGTAAGGAAAATTACCTAGAAGAGGCTTTTAGCCTTTATTTTTACCGTAGGGCGTAAAAATTGCCTATTTGAGACGTGAACAAATACCAACAACAAAGTTGTCATTCTGAGCTCGCGATGAATCTTATCGAACTCATAATCAGCTAGTTAAAGGTAGTAAGATTCCTCATTTCATTCGGAATGACATCTTAGATGTTGAAGGAAAAAGCTGATTATTCATCAGGCCTAAGAATAGCACTCAATATCAGATTCAAGTCAAAATCCTACATTTCCCAAACGGCACCTAGGTTTTCCTCACAAACAAACCTTCTTACAGCTTCATCCTGAAAATTACTCCATCAAAAAGTCAGAATCTATCAATTCATTGCTTTTTCCATCGTGTAAAGCATAGTTAAATCCCTTGTGGATGGCGTAGGAACCATGCTCTCCTCTTTTGTTTATGGCCAAAAATCCAATCTGAAAATCATCAAAATTGGGGAGCTTCTTTGCAATGCGGTCGACGGCTTCTTCACAGGCTTGCTGCGGGCTACGCCCTTGGCGCATCAATTCTACGACGAGGAATGTCCCCAAGGTCTTCATGACCAGTTCTCCCATGCCTGTGGCTACGGCGCCGCCTACTTCATTGTCACAGAAGAGGCCTGCACCGATAATCGGAGAGTCTCCTACCCTACCGCGCATTTTGTACGCCAGACCACTCGTCGTACAAGCCCCAGATATATTGCCTTCCTTGTCTAGCGCGAGCATGCCGATGGTGTCGTGATTTTCAATGTTGATGAGCGGTTTATAGTCTGAGGTTTCCCGCCATTTTTTCCATAGTTTTTCTGATTCCTCTGTCAGCAAGTTTTCCTTCTCAAACCCTTGTTCCAAAGCAAATTGCAGGGCACCTTCCCCAGCCAACATGACGTGAGGCGTTTCGTCCATCACCTTCCGTGCCACGGAAATGGGGTTTTTGATATGTTCCAAAAAACACACGGCGCCGCAGTTCCCTGTCTCATCCATGATGCAGGCATCCAAGGTCACATGACCGTCCCTGTCTGGGGCGCCTCCCAATCCAACAGAATGTCCCTCTGGATCATTTTCCACTACACGTACGCCTTGTTCAACTGCGTCTATCGCCTTTCCTCCGGCTGCGATCACTTCCCATGCAGCTTCATTTGCAGGGATTCCATGATTCCAGGTTGTGATCAGCATTGGAAATCGCGGTGGCCCTTCTGGCGTAGCTAAAGGTGCAGATTGTTCAGGATCAGCACATGATTTGGCAAAAGGGGCAAAGGCAAACAGCCCTAGAAGGGCTGACTTACTGAGGAAAGTTCTTCTGTTTAGCATGCTGCAAAATAGGCATTGTTTTTTGAAATGTTTAATTTGCTACATGCGACTTTCTCTAATTCCATTGCGATTTTTCTCGTTGATTGGCGTTTGTATGCAGGCCCTGTTATGGGTAAATGTATCCGGACAATCTCCTCCCTTGGTCTTTGAGCAGTTAGATGAATTTCCCGAAATCGCTTATGAAAGTATTGGCGTGATCATGCAGGACCATACGGGATTCATCTGGATAGGGGCTGACGGTTTTTTTCGGTACGATGGCCATACCCTGAAGGAGTATACGGAAGAAGAAGTTCCCGCCTCGTTGATCAGCACATCTGTCAGTTTTATATTTGAGGATAGTCATCATCGGTTATGGGTCGGGACTCGGGCAGGGGGACTTGGGCGTTATCTACGATCAGAAGATCGATTTATCACCTATAGAAAGGATCCTCCCGACCCCAAAAGCTTGGCACATGATTACCTCAATTGCATGTATGAAGATACACAAGGCAACTTATGGATTGGTACTGATGGGGGACTAGAACTATTGGAAATAAAGGGGGATTCCTTGACATTTTCCCATCATGCCCACCTTCCTGATAACCCCAACAGCCTTAGTCATAATGAAGTCACCTCTATCGTAGAGTACCCGCCGCAAGTTTTGTGGATAGGCACAGACAGAGGGGGTATTAACCGCTATGACCTTCGTTCCCGCGAGTTTGTCCACTATCCCCACCAAAAAGATCATCCTAGCACACCTATCAGCCATATCGTAAAAGATATGCTTCTGGATACTTTTGGCCATCGGCCCTGTCTTTGGATAGCGACTTTTGGAAGCCTTGACAGATTGTGGTTAGACGAGGATTCCATTCCGCCCAATCAGTTTGATCATTTTCAGCGAAAACGGGGGGACAGCACCTCTCTCCCTTCCAATCGGCTTTTGGCATTGAAGCGCGATAGTCAAGGGACTATCTGGGTAGGGACATTCAGGGGAGGGCTTGCGTCTATGCAACAAGAAGGAGATACGATTTCGTTTTTTCGCTATCCTGCTAGTCCTGATCAGGTAGGTAGCCTCGGTAGCGACATCATCTGGGAGATATTCGAAGACCGCCAAAGCATGTTGTGGATCGGAACTACGGGTAGAGGCATCTATCGTGCAGAACTCCCCCAGCCTTTATTCGACCATTACCTACTTCCTCCCTACCCCTCTGGCGCTCTTCCCAATCAGTTTATCACGGGATTTCACGAAGACAAGTCCCATAACCTGTGGCTCTGTACCGAGGGGAGCGGATTGTTTAAGTATAAAGAGGGCCAAGGAGTTCTACATCATTACAGCGCAAATTTAGGAGATATTGCCCACACGATTGTAACTGATATCATGGAGGATGACGATGGGATCTTATGGGTTGCTACTTTTGGCGGGTTGACCAGGCTAAATCCGAAGACTCATGCATCCAAACACTATAAGCATATCGCTGGAGATAGTACTTCCTTAAGCAATGACCACATATTTGCTATATATGAAGATGATCATGGATATATTTGGCTAGGGACAAGGGGAGGTGGCCTTAATCGATTTGACAAAAAAAAGGAATCATTTTTCACCTATCGGAATGACAATAGCCGCCCCAATAGCTTGTGTAATGACTATGTCTGGTATATTTGTTCTGATAAAAGGGGCGGACTTTGGCTGACAACAGATCATGGGCTTTGCCATTTGACGTTCTCAACTGGCGAAGCCGTTTTTGAATCGTTAAGTCATGATGCCTCAGACCCCAACAGTCTGAGTTCAGATTTCGCTAATGTGGTCCATGTAGCCCAGGATAGTAGCCTCTGGGTATCAACCAGTGGGGGTGGAGTCAATCATATCGTCTTTGATAAACAAAACAACTCCACAATCACCCGTTATCATCGGCAAGACGGCTTACCCAATGAGACCGTTTATTGCATTCTAGAAGACAGCCAGGGGCGTCTCTGGATGAGTACAGACCACGGGCTGTCATGCTTGCAACCTCCTTCGGCAGATGAGCCAGGGAGTAGTCCTTTGTTCTATAATTTTGATGCAGGGGATGGGCTTAATGGGCTAGAATTCAATATGAATTCGGCCTTGGAAGGCTCAGATGGGCGTTTTTGGTTTGGGGGGCAGCATGGCTTCAATAGTTTTCACCCCGACAGCATTCGCTTCCTGTCGGAGGCGCCGGATCTAGCGATCACAGGATTGAGCATTATCAATGAGCCTATCCGCCCAGGCCAAAAAAGGCCTTATGGAAATGTCCCTTTACCCCGACACATCAATGAATCTCCCACCCTCAACCTATCCCACCGCGATTATGTGTTCACGATTCACTTCGCTTCGCTCAGTTATATAGAACCCAATCGCAATCGATATGCCTATATGCTGGAAGGCTTCGATGAAACATGGAACTATGTGGGCAATCACAATTTTGCTACTTATACCAACCTCAATTCTGGTCATTATACCTTTCGCTTAAAAGGGAGCAATCACCAAGGCGTGTGGAATGAAGCTGGACGGACATTGGAGATTTACATTGCCCCTCCTCCTTGGCTTTCATGGTGGGCCTATTTGATTTATGCATTGGTTATTATTGGCGGTATTTATGCCTATATCCAATACCGCATAGGAGTCCACCGCCGCGAATTGGAAACGCTAGCACGTATCGAGCAGGCCAAACACGATGAGCGGGAATTGGTGCGCAAAAAAAGCTCCGCTGACTTTCACGATGAGTTGGGGAATAAGCTCACCAAAATTTCTCTATTCATCGAATTGGCGCGGCGCATCGCAGGGGATCAGGGAGACCTGAAGAAATATCTTCAGAAGGTGGAAGACAATGCGCGGTCTTTGTCTGATGGCATGCGCGACTTTATCTGGGTCCTTGACCCCAGCAAAGATTCTGTCTACGATGCGCTCTTGCGCGTCAAAGACTTCGGCGAGAATCTCTTTGAAATGAGTGGCGTCACTTTTCAGACGAAAGGCATTAACCCTTCCTGGCAGGACCTTCGGCTCCCGCTGGACAATCGTAGGCAAGCCGTCCTGATCTTCAAGGAAGCCATGAATAATTCCCTAAAATATGCCCAAGCCAAGCATGCCGTTTTTGAAGCAAAAACTACGGAAGCAGGCATTACCATAACATTTTCAGATGATGGAGTTGGATTTGATTTAGGTCAAAAAAGCAGAGGGTATGGATTGGAAAATATGCGTCAAAGGGCACAAAAAATGGATGCTCAGTTGGACATTTTATCTACACCTCAAAAAGGCACCACCATCCAGCTCGCCCTACAAATCCCTCATCTGCGGGATAGCAACCTACTCCAAAAAACGACTTCTTTGTAAAAATTTGCTCAAAAGGCCTTTCAAATTTTCATTCAAAATTCAACATTCATCATTCAAAATTACCCTTCCCTCATGTTACAAGTAGCGATAGTAGAAGATGATAGCGAGATTCGCACCACGCTAGGCCTGATCATCGATAGCACGGACGGTTTTTGTTGCCAACAGTTATTTAATGACTGCGAAACCGCCATTAAAGAATTACCAAAAGACAAACCTGATGTGGTTTTGATGGATATTGACTTGCCAGGCATCTCAGGAATAGAAGGGGTCAAAAAATTGAAGGCATCCATGCCTGACACCGATTTCATCATGCTGACCATCCACAGTGAAGATGCTTCTATTTTTGATTCTATATGCGCAGGCGCCACAGGCTATTTGCTGAAAAGTACGCCCCCTACCCAACTGCTCCATGCCATCCAGGAAGTCCACGAAGGCGGTTCGCCCATGAGCGCTGAGATTGCGCGGCGCGTGGTGAGTTCGTTTCGTATTGCGAGTTCCTCTCCGTTGTCTGAAAGAGAAACGGAGATTCTTCGCAGGTTGTGTGATGGCGAAAATTATAAGGTAATCGCAGATGCCTTATTTGTGAGTGGGCATACGGTTCGGAGTCATATCAAGAATATCTACAAGAAGCTTCACGTGAATTCGCGCGCAGAGGCGGTGAAGAAGGCGATGAAGGATAAATTGGTTTAGTTTTTTGACTATTGCGACGGACTATTCAAAGTATCAAATTAATATGGTAACAGCACAGCTGTCATTTCGACCTCTCCCTGAGCCTGTCGAAGGGAAGGGAGAAATCCAACTCTCCGGTCTAGAAACTAAGTCGAAGCGTTTGGCCCAAGCACCTCAATTTAGGACAAAATAGAATGTTAGATTTCTCCTCCTTCCGCAAAGCCTCCAGTTGTCGAAATGACAGTTTGGCTGTTTTGGCGAGCATGTCAAACTCTCCTCCCTAAGAAAAAAAATACACATTATTTCATTTTTATCCACCCCACCCTATTCTTACCATTTTTCACTAAATACCAGTCTCCTGCCGTAGCCAATAAATCTAAGGAAGCGTTTCTGGGCAATTTTTCCAGCGTAGTAGAAGCCGAAGCAGCTGATTCTTTCAGGTGAAATGTTTTCGGCAAATCAGTTTGAGAAATGGCAGCATTCAGCGCTTCCAATTTTTTCCCTTCACAATAGCCTAATCGGCCATCCGGAAGCTCCACACGAAAGAAATTCTTGTAGGCTGCCAGAATTTTTAAGGGAAAATGTTTAGGTAATTCGGCTAATTTAAGTGCCTTTTTGGTAGGCGTTTTTTTGAAAAACGTTTTGTCCATACGGCTCCTGACCCACTGCCCCACCCATGTTGTGTCTCCTGTAGGAGAGGCGTTTAGCGGATATTCGGTACGAATAAAAGGATAAGGGTCTACTGCGCCCCTACCCCTGCGATAGACGCTAAAGTGCAAATGAGGAGGCGTTGTCCGCGCATTGCCTGTTTTTCCCACCAGCCCCACGGTATCTCCGATTTCGACACGTTGCCCGGGTCTCACCAGTTGTTTGTCTAGGTGAGCATAATACAGGTTATCACCTGTTTTGTCGGCACGCAACCATACGACTTTGCCGCCTATCCCGCGCTCATAAACGCGTGTGATTCTTCCTTTTACAGCGGCGAGGGCAGGTGTCCCTTTTGCGGCAAATATATCGACCCCTTTGTGGCGTCGACGACCTCCATCTCTTGATGCCCCAAAAAAGCTTCGGATGGCTCTGTCTGACTTTCCTTCGACCGGAAATGATAAGCTAGGCGCTTTCTCAATGGTCAAATCGTAGCTAAAACTTTTACTGAGTTCTGGTTGGACACGCAAGAGATAATCTCCGTCAGATCGTATCAGGTAAGAAAGTGCTAAGCCTCCGCTGTCGGTCGCTGCCACATGCCTTGGTGGGCGGTCTGGTCTATCGTCCATTTTGTATAAATCTAGAAATACCTGCCCCTTAGTTCCCCCCGTAATGGCCATTTTTGCAGCGATATTCTCCCCATCTTTTGCAGAAAAACGGACACTTACAGCCCTGATTTCAGCTAGTTCAAAATAGCCTGTCTCTCGCCATGGAAGTTCCTGCGTGACCGTATCTTTTAAGGCTTCTTGGCCAACTGCCAGCCAGGATTTCCCAAATCCCGAGTTGGCGAGGCCAGATTGCTTTAGCCGACGCGAATATTCTTGATGGGGGGTAGAGGCCTTGGTGAAAAATTGTTGTAACAAAGGAGCTTTCCCTTCATTTGCCACTAAATAGCCCATTGCTCCGCCTATCCCAAAAACCAATAAATAAAACAGGACCTTCTTCAAGGGCGATGAGCGTTTGGGCGCAATAGCACGATCAGTCGTAGAGAAATAATCCATATTTTCGGTACGCTTACAATCCTAGCATGTTCCTACACCTATGTGTAGCAATCTGGAGGTTCCCTGCAATTATAGGGCTATTACGCCAATTCTTCTTCGTTTGCCTGAAGACTTGTGGCGTTTCTTGCTTGAGACAGATACCTTGGGAATAATCAATCTATTTTTTTCATTCAAACATACACAGATGAAATCCTTCACACGTTCGCGTTTTATCCGTCAATCCATTGCAGGATCAGCAGCATTCTTATTACTGCCATTTGCCAGTAAAGGAGAAATAACTCAAGAAAGGCCTCCACAATTATCGCCTGAAAAGGTTAAAGCTTTTGTGGGCGCGTCTCATTCGAAATTTGATCAGGTAAAGGAAATGTATGAAGAAACGCCTGCGCTGATTCACAGCGCTTGGGACTGGGGAGGCGGCGACTTTGAATTGTCGATAGGCGCTGCTAGCCATGTGGGCAATTTGCCGATAGTGGAGTACCTTCTAGAGCGGGGCGCTGTAATGAACCTTCATACTGCCTGTCTCTTAGGGAAAATAGATATTGTAAAGCCGCTGATTACCGCTTTCCCCAATCAGCTGGAAGCGAGAGGGCCACATGGGTTTACCCCATTACACCATGCGATTCGAGGAGGCGAGGATGCCCGAGAGGTCAAGGAATACTTGGAGGCGCTAGGAGCCACCAAAACCAAATTGTAGGAGAGGCGCGGATTACCCACAATCCATGGTCGCGAAGCCGAAATCCGCGCCAGCTTGCAAACGCAAGCAAAAATAGAGTGCGCTTTTAAGGATTGGGTCGAATTTTCAGATAAGTGGGAAATATATTTCTCCCTTCAAAAATCCTTGTTCATCAATCCTTTCTCTTCCCTAGTGTCTTCAGCACTAAGTTCTTATCTGTTTTGATCCTGGGGCCGGATTACGCACAAACCCAACCCACCCCTTCGACTCCGCTCAGGGCAGAGCCTCCGGCAATCCGGCCCAGCGCATTTTATTATGCGCGACATAGTACTTTCTTTAGGAAGCTGGCGCGGATTTCCGGACTTGTGGCGATGGCTAGTGGGTAATCCGTGCCTCAGTAAAACCACTAGATACTTAGTGCCTTCGACACTAATCCCACTTCTTGAACCAGGAAGAGACCTTCATATTGATGACGCCAAAGATGGCTTCTTTGAAGATGCCACTAGACATTTTGGATTCGCCAATGGTACGGTCGCGGAAGATGATAGGCACTTCTTTGATGGAAAAGCCATATTTCCACGCACGAAATTTCATTTCGATCTGAAAGGCATAACCCACAAACTTCACAGGTCGCTGGAGAATCTTCTCCAGCACCTTTCGGGTATAGCATTTATACCCTGCCGTGGTATCGCGGATTTTCATCCCAGTGATCAATCGCACATAAGCGCTGGCATAATAACTCATGAGCACACGACTCATGGGCCAGTTGACCACGTTTACGCCATTGACATATCGGGAACCAATCGCCAAATCAAACCCTTCCTCTTTACAAGCAGCCAATAGGGCTGGCAAAGCTTTTGGGTTGTGGCTAAAATCAGCATCCATTTCAAAAATGTATTCATAGGATCGCTCCAGTGCCCAATGAAACCCATGGAGATAAGCAGTACCAAGTCCAAGTTTGCCTTTGCGCTCTTCCATGAAGAGGCGTTCAGGATAGGTCTCCTGAAGTTCGCGAACAAGGTCAGCAGTTTTGTCAGGCGAATTGTCTTCCACAATCAGCATGTGAAACCCCTCATCCATAGACATGACCTTATTGACAAGGTTGACTATGTTTTCGCGTTCGTTATAGGTCGGAACTATGACGAGACTATCTGACATAGAAGGTATTTGTGAGCATTAGATGAAGGTGAAAATATCAAGGCATAAAGAAATAGAATGATTCCCCAATTTCCAAAAGGCAGATTCTCTTTTTCTCTTTATTAAACAAAGGCATTTGCCATATCATAATGTACAAACGATAAGCGCAGTGGAAAGGTGATTCCACTGCGCTTATTTCATCAATTATTGGCCCCTTTGATTTAAGCCATTCCCCCGCCTCTGTTTTTTAGCCCATAATATACAGCTCCTCCAAGTGCTCCTGCACCTAAGATCATCAATGCATACATATAAGGAGGGATTCCCTCCTCAGGTGCACCTTCACCAGGTACTGCTTTTGATACACGACTCGCCACTTGTCCTCCCTCTTCCAGATAACGTTCGTATCTTTCAATATAATTTTGGTATTGGGAAATGTCCCATCCTGTCAGCGAGGCCAACTCCTCCAGTTCATCTTGTCTGCGCTGGATCAGCTTTTTGATATAATCTTTGGCCTGATCACAGTCGAGGTTGCCCTCGGCAGGTTGTTGCATGACATAACGTGCTTGGAAGTTGCCGTGGTCTGGGGTCGCCTGGAAGGCGAGATCTTGCGGAAATGTTTCCTCATTGTAGCGGACGTGTAGCCGTGTGACATAGACATCTCCCTGGTAGTCTGCCCCACCAGTTTTGACATTTTCCAGCCAAAATACGCCTGCCTCATTCAGGTCAGCAAACAATGGAGGTTCTCCCGCACATGGGTCACATTTCAAATAATTATCCGAACCGATATCCCATCCATATTCTGATACGACTACGTCTTTCCCTGCTTTTTCCCATACATGTTTAAAAACGGCAGAATAGAAATTGCCAAAGTTGTCTTCCACAAAAGTAGGGATATTGCGGTCGGTAGGAATGTCAATCGTTCGATAGTTGGTTGCTTCCACTCGCCCGATGGGCGAAAACGCATAGACGATCAAGTCTTGATCTTCAATGGCATTGGCCATACCCAAGCGGATAGGCAGCATGAATTTTTCGCTATTGAAAGTCATCTGTAATGGACGCAGATCTGTCAACTCTTCATTGGCATAGGCTTTAAGATTAACCTTGGCAACGAAGAATTTCACTTTATTCTTGATATATGGATCAAGGACGCGTTCGGCACCCAATGGAATCTTATATCCATTAGCACGCAACCAAGTTTTGAGGCCATTGGACTCTTTGGCAGAAAGTACGATGATATCGTACTCCCCTACTGCATAACGCGCTTCTATTTCAATGCCAAGGGCTTCATTTGTTCTTGCTGAAGTTTCTCCTTTTCCAGCAGCTTCCGCTGCCTGGTAAGCCATCAAATCTGGTTTTGAGGCATGGTTGCCACAAGGGTTGTCATCGCGGTATTCTACCAATCTAGGACTGGAATAGGCATCCAATTTATCAAAGATACTTGCATCTACGACCCGAATCTGATCTTTTTGAATCACGACAGGGACGGGTACTACCATGGCAAAGTCTTTGACTTCCCCTTGGAAGTCACTCGCCATGGTGATGGTCGTGGTGTTACCACTACGAGCCAGGATGACTTGTGAAGCCTTATTGTACAGGCTTGCGTCTGCTTGGGCTACATAAAAGCCACAAAAACTGAATCCCTGAGAGAGGGTTCCCACGAGGGCAAGGGTAAGGATGAGGGTTCTCAACATAATATTATGGGTTTTCTATTTATCGAAAATACCAAATTTTGGGCATTCTTCTTAATTTTATCGAAAAAAACAGGCCACTACCTAAAATCACTAATAGCCACCAAAAAAATGGCCCTTGCCATACAGGTAGTACTGGCAGGGGCACATTTTTGTCTTTTTCTTTCTTTTGAGGTAAAGCTTTTAACCATTGGCCGCTGTTAAGTTGTTTCCGATATGGGTCTATATACGACTGATATTTAGCAGTGTTCCATCCTGTGAGTTTTTCGAGGTTTCTCAGTTCTTGCTCTTGTCGCTCAATTAGTCCCTTGAGGTAGGCTTGTGCTCCTTGGCATGACATGTCTCCTGAGGCTGGATGATTCATGATATAGCGCCCTTGAACATGGTCTGTATTGGGGGTCACTTGAAATATGAGGTCTTGCGGAAAGGTTTTTTGACTATAACGAACGTGAAGACGAGTGATAAACAAATCTCCAGCATAGTCTGAGCCTCCCCATGCTCCATGGTCGGCACCCTCTACCCAAAATACGCCTGCTTCTCTCAAATCCGCATAAGCAGGAGGTGTGGAGGCACAAGGGTCACATTTTGTATAGTTTTCCCCACTGATGTCCCATCCGTACTCTGTGAAAACGACATTCTTTCCTTCCGTCTTCCAAGCTTTTTCAAACAAATCTTTATAAAACTCCCCAAATTTTTCCTGAACAAATGTAGGAATCTCAGCATCCGTGGGGATATCCAGGGTGCGGTAATTGGTCGTTTCGATCCGACCTTGATCTGAAAATGCATAGACTATCATGTCTTGATCTCCACGCGCATTGGCCATGCCCAATCGGATAGGCAGCATGAACTTGTCTGACTGAAAAGTGATCTGAAGCGGGCGCAGATTGGCTTCTCCTGTTGCCTCAAATGCCTTTAAGTCTACTTTAACCACAAAAAATTTCATGCCATTATTGATATAAGGCTGAAGAACTGATTCGGCGCGCTTGGGGATTTGGTACTCATTCTGAATGAGCCACTTTTTGAGTCCATTTGACTCTTTGGCAGAGAGGATGAGGATGTCGTATTCGCCCACCTTATATTTTGCTTCAATCGTAACCCCCAAATCGAAATCAGCCGTTCCTTCCTCTTCAGATTCCCCCCAATCGTCAGCGCTGCTATCGAATCCCCCATCAAAATCATCCCACTCATCTTCATAAATCTCACAAGGCTCCTCATCGAAATACTCCACCAGTCTAGGCCCCGAATAAGCATCCAATTTCCCAAAAATAGCCGGATCTGCGACTCTAATTTGGTCCTCATTGAGAACCACAGGAACTGGCACTACCATCGCAAAGTCTTTGACTTCGCCTGAAAAATCGCTTGCCATCGTGATCACGGTCTGATTTCCGCTCCGAGCAATAATAACTTCTGATTTGGTATTAAATAGGTCGGCATCGGCCTTGGCTACATAGAAGCCGCAAAAGGCAGAAGCGGATAAGCCATAAGAAAAAGCTAATAGACTAATAATGAGTTGCTTATACATAAGATAGAATTAAGGGTTCAACCGTTCAGGGTTCAACTCGCTCAAGGTAGCTCATTTAACAATTTTTGAACCATTGAACCTTGAACCTTTTGAACATCTTTTAGTGGTTTTACTTGCTAAATGGACTCACTTTCCAAAAGGTCATCATAGCCCTTATCTTCCACAATAAAATCGATTGACCTTATCATCTTGATAGCTTTCAAACACATTCTCAGCGGCCGCATAGCCCTGTTCAATACAATATTGAATCCGTTCTGGCGTGAAATCCAGAATGCTACCCAAGTCTTCTTGGGGTTCAATAAGAACCGTACGAAATCGACGTAACGGGATGGGTTCTTTCTTGGGGTTTTGATAATTGTATAGCAATAAGTCTGGCGCAGCATCTTCTACCTGCCGAAGCAGGTCATTGATGGTGAGGAACTCACGCAAGTCTGTCAGAAAAATTTCGTCGATCGCAATATCAACAAGGGCTCGTTTTGCGATTGACAAAAGGTTGCGGGAGGGTGCTTTGTCCTCAGGCAATGGGAGATAGGGAGACCGACAATTGATAATGATGACTTCGTCAGGGTTGTCGGCAATGACATTGCCCAAAGGGCTGGTATCGCGGATACTCCCATCTACCACATCTTCCAATATCCCATAGCGCGTTTCTATTTTCCCTACAGGCTTCCACAATACAGGAATAGAAGTTGAAGCTAAAATAGCTTTTTGAAACGCTAAATCCTCCACAAAATCTATGGGCCGAAGCGCTCGGAATTTCCCATCTCTAAGGGACACAACACCTATTCTGAGGTCATATTGATCATTCTTAATATCAGCTAGACGTACATTTTGTTTTAGGAGATTGAACAGTGGGCCATTATCGAGAAAAGCCTTATCTAGTGATAGTAATTTTCTGAGAATAGGAAACCAGGAGAGTGTTCCATCAAAAATATGGCTTTGCAATTGGGGGGATTGCCATAATTCTCCTAGCACATCAAATTTTCCCATGGAAAGCATCACGCCATTCAGCGACCCTACAGATACACATGAGATGATTTTGTAATCAAAATTAGGGAAACGTGGTTTTACCTTTTCCTCAATATACTTTAGCGCCCCATATTGAAAGGCTCCATTTGCTCCACCGCCACTGAGTACTAATGCGCGTTTCATGGGGAAATGAGTGAATGATAAAATGAGTGAATACGTATTAATTTATCCGTTAATCCGTATCCTCAATCAACGACTTCAGCATCTCGCAAAACATACATCAAATGTTCGATGATGTCTTCTTCATTAAGTTCTAAGCGGCCACGGAGCTTGATAGATTTTGGGGTATAATCAATGGGTTTGTCAGCATATACTTCCATTACCGTTTCTGGGCCTGCATTTCCGCAAAAGAAGCAGTTTTGGTAGGGAAATGCAGAGAAGGCAAAATACCCTAGGTCTTCTTCCAAGGGAATAATATATCCCCTTATTTCTATTTCTTGTCCATCAAGCGCTTTTATTTCTTCGGGGAATTCAGGGTAGCTAATATAATACCCTAATTCCTTGTCCATTATTTTGGTAAAACTCACCTTAGCCAAAGTGAGCCATAAATTGGGGGGATTGACTTGCTGGCCTAGGACAGTCGCCTGAATTAACAGAAAACAGGTAACCATTCCCCACAATGATTTTTTTATCAATGATTTCATTCCTCAAACATCTTTTTTAACAAAAAACCCTATCCAAAAAGAGCGAGAAAGCATAAATACCAGGGGGGATAGGAGAATAAATAACCCTACCATTGTCAAGGCAAGTATGTTCAAGTCTAAATGAAAAAAGAGCCAATTCAGGATGAATCCTGCCCCAAAGAAGGCTATCCCAAGGCCATAACTCACATAGGCCGCACCAAAATAAAACCCAGGTTCTATGACAAAATCCTGCCCACAGTTGGGGCATTTAGGGTGCATTTTGCCAAGGAGTTTAAATCGGTAGGGATTCCGACTTAGGAATAAATTGCCTTTTGTACACCGGGGGCATTTCATGCCCAACATGGCTAAGAGTTTTGATTTCATGCCGCTAGTTAGGCAATTTTTTCAAGTTGTGCAGGCACAGCGATATAAAAAGAGGTGCCTTTTCCTAGGTCAGACTCAAACCAGATTCTTCCCTTATGTCGTTCGACAATTTTTTTACAAATAGAGAGGCCTATTCCTGTCCCGTCATACTCTGTTGGATGCAAACGCTGGAAGATTGAAAATACTTTATCGTGATAGTTCTTTTTTATCCCAATCCCATTGTCTTGCACCAATATGATGCATTCATTATTTTCTAGCTTGGAACTGATATGAATCCGCGGTTTCTTATTTGCTGGGGTAAATTTGATTGCATTTGAGATCAAATTTTGAAAGAGCTGCACCATTTGAGAATAGCTGGCATAGATATCTGGAAGCGGGTCACACGTAATCACAGCTTCGCGGGAAGCGATCAGCGAATTCAGGTTTTGACAAATAGCTTCTATGACTTCATGGAGTTCTATTTGACCAAAATGGGTGTCCGAACGATTCACGCGTGAATATTGAAGTAAGTCATCGATTAATCGGTTCAATTGGTTAACACCAGAAAACACAAAATTCATATATTCCCTACCATCCTCATTGAGCGAATTGCCAAAATGCTTTTCAAGCAATTGCACAAAGCTAAAGATATTGCGCAGCGGCGCTTTGAGGTCATGAGAGGCAACATACGCAAACTGTTCCAAATCTTTGTTGGATCTAGCAAGATCTTCAGCGCGCTCTGCCAGTTGCATTTCTATGCGTTTCCTGTCTTCGATCTCTTGTTCTAGGAGTTCGTTGGTATGGCTCAAGTCTTTTGTTCGAGCTTCTACCCGCTTCTCCAATTCATCTTTTGCCTCCTGGAGATCAGCTTTAGAGGCCATCAGTGCACGCTCAGCTTGTTTCCGCTCTTCAACTTCTTGCCGGAGTTGTTCATTGACTCGAAGATTCTCCAGGACAGCTCCGACCTTATTGGTCATCAGGGCAAATGCAGCATTGATCTTGGGTTCCAAAGGCTCGTAATAGGAGAGGTCTTCTTCCGTATAGCCCCCAATTAGCATCCCACTACACACATCGCCCCCATCACTTATCATACACACAATTGCTTCTTTCAATCCGACTTCTTTGACTGGTTCGAATAGAGGGTGCCCTGACTTGATTATCATGCTATCGTTCGGGCCGAGATCACTAAATGTCCTGCAGAAGAAGTCTGAAACGGTCATTCCATCCATCCCAAACTGGGAAAAAACCATCCCATGACCTTCTTGGTTTAGGGTGATAAAGGCAACTCGGGCTAGGTTGAATATTTGCACCAAGTGCTCTACGGTCAATTCTCCAAATGCCTGTAAAGAAGTGGCTCCTAAAGCTGTAGCACTATAATGTTGCAAGAGTTGGAGGCGATTCAGGTCAGCATCCAGCTCGTGTTGGGTGTCAATGAGGTTTTGCTTAACGATGATGCCCTTCTCGACTTTTGCCTGAAGGTCTTTCACCATTTCCTCAAGTTCCCTATAGCTGAGCTTACTCATTTCCTTACAATTGCATAAATGCAAGTAGAATAGTTATGGAAAAAATTCCGTCCTCCTAACATACAAAATTCTCCAAACCCATACATCCCCAACCATGGGATATTTTGTTCCCCGACAAGGGGGATTTGCGTTCTACTAACGATTTCTTCTTTCAGAATTTTGTTAAATAATAAACGTCCACGTGCAACACAGTCCGTATGAAAAACGGCTACCAAATCTCCTTTAGCCGTCCGTTGTTTCATTGTATTCATCAGATCGTCCAATCCTGAGAAGATACGGTCTTCATCACGACGAGTCATCCATAACTGTGTGCCCTCTGGGCAATCAACTGGCATGTAAAAACTTTCATGGTTTTCATCCACCTTAGCGATGATACGCAAGATATGTTTATTACCATATTCATCATGAAGTGAATCAGGCAAAATTTCTCCCAATCCCGCAATGGGAATGACAGATCCAGGGTGGGTTTCTTTGGGTAGATCCAATTTTCCCATGAGGTAAGGCCAGGCGGGCTGACCATCCAATTCATAGACACGATTGGCTTCTGAGCGGGTGACAGTCATGGGCATACCAATAGGGACACTGCCATGGTTGACTCCCATCATAACCTCTAGGCTCGGATCGGCAAATCCTACGAGCACGGCTCCACGCTCCAGCACATTTCCATCTACAAATTGGAAACTGGTGAGGGCTTTGGCATTATCTGAAGAAGTTCCTCCAAATATCCCCACAGAACTCCCAAAAACAGCTTCAACGCCCTTCATGGCTTTGTCTGCAGCGATATCAATGCCAGAAGCCAGGAACAAAACCATATTGGTATTGGAGTTCTTGGCATAGAGCTCCTTGGCCATTTGTTCGGCTTTTTCATAGGAATTGTACCCTCGGATATTGTCACAATAGGAAACAGCAAATTCATTTTCCCCATCAGACTTAATAGCCATAATGGCCAATGCTCTCATAGATTCATTGGGGCCTTCGCCCCCCACTACCCCGGCACTAGTACAGCCAACCACCGTTGCACTGGGCGCAAGTAATTGGGCTTCTTCCAATAACTGGCTGAAGTCATGGCCAATGGTGGCATAAATGACAAGCAAATCACAATCTAAACTCCCCTGACCTACAAGTGCATTTTCAAGGCATTCCGCCATTGCCTTACGAGAGTTGACTACCCCCGTACTAGATGAGTAAAAGCTAAGCATACACGATTTATAATTCCCTACATACTTACCTAATAACTTAAAAAATAGAGCTATTTTTCACTAATTCACAAGTTATTGATAATTATTTACTTCGGCAAAAATGATGCCTTAGCTTTTTTTCAGCCATTTATCCAGCCACTCAAAAAATACGCGATGCCAAAGCACACCGTTTTGAGGAGAAAGGACCCAGTGGCCTTCGTTGGGGAAATATAAGAAACGACTCGGGATGTCTTGCATCTGGGCAGTGTTAAAGGCTTCCATGCCTTGTCCGATGGGGACACGAAAGTCTTTTTCCCCATGAACCACCAAAATAGGCGTATCCCAATTGCCCACATATTTATGAGGGGAATGTTGCTGATAGCTTACGGGCTGCTTGTCCTGCCAATAGTTCCCTCCTATATCCCAATTCGCAAAGAACATTTCTTCCGTAGTGCCATACCAGCTTTCCAGGTTAAAGAGGCCACAGTGTGAGATAAAGCACTTAAAACGCTTTTCGTGGTTGCCCGCTAGCCAATAGACAGAATATCCTCCATAGCTAGCTCCCACAGCGCCTATTCGCTCTTCATCCACAAAGGATTCTTTTTTTGCATCATCAATGGCACTGAGGTAGTCTTTCATTGCTTGACCGCCCCAGTCACCAGAAATCTGGTCATTCCACTCCCTTCCAAAAGAAGGCAAGCCCCGGCGATTGGGCGCGACAATGATGTAATCATTGGCAGCCATGAGTTGGAAGTTCCAGCGATAAGAGAAGAACTGACTCACAGCGGATTGGGGACCGCCCTGGCAGTAAAGCAAGGCAGGGTATTTTTTGTTTGGATCAAAATGAGGGGGATAGATCACCCAGGTGAGCATGTCTTTGCCATCAGTCGTTTTCACCATACGCTTTTCGACTTTGCCCATCGTGATCTCAGAGAGCATTTTTTTATTGGTAAAAGTCAGCTGAGTAGCTGTGCCTGAAGCGAGTTCCACCCGATAGAGTTCAGCGGGCGCAGACATAGAAACGCGGTCTACCACTGCGTTGCCGCCAGCGATTTTAAATCCATAGATATTGTGGATGCCTTCAGTGACTTGGCGGGGTTTGCGCTTTTTGAGATCCATCTCAAAAAGCTGAATAGTCGCCTGTTCCCCACTGGTGAAGTACAGTTTACTGCCATCGGCCGTCCAGGTCGGGGAATTCGCATCGCGATCGAGGCCTTTCGTGAGTTCCTCCTTTTTGCCCGAAGCCATATCATACAGGAAAATCCGATTCCGATCCGACTCAAATCCCGCCCGCTCCATGCTGCTCCATGCCATGTACTTATTGTCTGGCGAAAAAACAGGGGCCTTGTCATAACCCATCATGCCTTCTGTGAGGTTTTCCGTCTTTTGGGTCTCGAGATCATAGCGATAAATATCCGAATTGGTGCTCTCTGCGTATTCTTTTCCGGTCACCTTCTTGCAGGTATAAGCGATGTATCGCCCATCAGCACTCCATGAGATCTCCTCCATCCCACCAAAGGGATTCAACGGAGAATCATAAGCTTCTCCCTCCATAATGTCTACAGGCGTCCCTGAAAGCCCTCCATCTTCATAGCCTACATAGAATACATGGCTATAGGCATAGTCATGCCATTCGCTCCAATGACGATACATCAAATTATCGATGATACGTGCTTCTGCCTTCGGCAAGTCTGGATACATTTCATTGACATTTTTCTCCAACTTCACATCATCGATGTACAGGACATGATTTCCCGTGGGTGAATAGGCGAAGCCATTCATGGCTATATCAGAGACTTGGCGCTGGTCACTGCCGTCTGGGTTCATCTCCCAGAGATGACCTCCATACAAAAATCCTATCTTTTCGCCGTCAGGGCGGTATTGGGCATTGTACTCACTGCCTTGAAAGGCTGTAATTTTCTTGGGGGTACCACCATCCACAGGCACAATGTAGAGGTCGCGATTGCCTTTGTTCTCCGCTAGTTTATAGTAAGAAACGCCGTATAAGGCTGTTTTTCCATCGGGGGAGACATCGTCGAGGGAGACTCGGCCTAATTCCCAGAGCTTTTCTGGCGTGAGGCGGTCGGATTGGGCAAAAGAACTGGTGACAAATAGAAGGAGGATCGTGAGGAAGAAGAGTGTATATCGCATGGGTAAATTTTTGGAGGTGAATTTAGGGTAAATTTTACTATTATAGTAATTGAACTGCTAATCCAATGAAGTATGAAATTGCTAAAAACGCTGTGTTTCTTCCTCCCATTAGGATTTGGATTGGGTTTTATTTCTGCTCAATCCCTCACATGGAACTGGGTAGCTTTTGGTTATGGTGGTTATTATAATTTTGGTTCAAATATATTTATCGACCACGACTCCTCTATCTACACAAGTTTGTCAATACATGATGATTGGTATGTGGGTAGTTTTTCCCATCAATTATCTTCAAGAGACCCCACAGATGCAGATGTGTTAGTTTGGAAATTAGATGAAAATGGCCATACCCAGTGGCTCAATAGCTATGGGACTAATTGGCTGGATCAAGGCCAATTCATAGGCCGAGATATGGATAATCGTTTATTTACCCAATGTAACATTCGGAAACCTTTTGCTTCCCAACCCCCTCCCCTTGATACCCTAGGCATAGGTGGTTATCGATTTTATATTGATGAACAGGGAAATTGGTTGGATGCTCAACCTTTTTCGACTCAGGTCAAGCAGGTTGATGCTAAGGGACGGGAATTAATTATAGGGAGTCTACAAGTAGGGGATAGCCTTATTTATGGGAATGATACAGTATTCGGCCCACCTATTGGTACAATCCCTGTTTATCCAGAAAAATATATTGCGCTGATTGATTCCAGTACAGGGAATTATTGGGGGAAACATATTGGATCATACCTCTCCCAGATGCCTTTGCACCTGCGGTTTTTGGATAAAAACAGTATCCTTATGGTAGGTGTTTCTCAAAATTTGGGAACGATACAATGTGGGAATCCCACTTTCAAAGAAGGAATATTTTGGGCTATATACGATAGTCTTGGGAATTGCCAATCTTATCACAGCCTCGGCGCCATCCAGCCATCTGCCAGTAGGCTCATTATCAATGATCAAAAGGAGATATATCTTCTCGGCAGTTATACCACTACGCTCACTTTTGGTGGAAAAACGTGGAATAGCGCGGCTGGATCAGGAGGCAATTTTTGTGTGATCAAATTGGATCGATATGGCAATGTCTTGTGGGTGAATGCATCTGAAGGTCTAGGCAGCGGGCCTTATGTGACAAGCATGGTCCAGGATATGAATGGGAATGTCATTTTGGGAGGATCCGACTGGGGAAAATATAGCATTGATCAACAGCCCTTTGGGAGTGACACAGTTCGAGATATTTTTATTTGCTCCTTTAGTGCGGTAGATGGAAAATTAATGTGGATCAAAGAATCAGATACTCATCAACCTACTCATTATTATTGGGCGAATTTGCATGAACTCGCTGTCACCAAAGAAAACCATTTGCTCGTAATGGGAAATTTCCTGACACCTACTTACACGCTCGGTCGCCATGTGATGACCTTTCAAAGCAAACAAAATCTCTTTATTGCTTCGCTCAATCTAAATCGGACCAAATCGCTTTCGCCGAATTTCCCATCTACTTGTCCCATTCACTTAACCTACACTTCTGGTCAACTATTGGTGCGAGATGAATGCCCTGAAAAAAGGGTGGACTATGTTAGGCTTTTAGCCCTTTCGGGTCAGGAAATCTCCATTGTCGGGCTTGAGCATCTTGCGAATGGTTACATGTTGCATACAAAACCATTACCTCCAGGGGTATATTTGTTGTCTTGGGAAAGGTTAGGGGGGGAATATGGGTTCCAAAAATTTGTTGTTTTTGAGTGAATGGAATATAGGACGCGTGGCTAGGATACGTAACAGGTTGAAGAAAACCTGTTACGTATCGGAACCTCAAAGTCCTAACAAATTTTCCTCAATCTGTTAAGACTTCAGCTAACTATTCCCCTACTGCAAATTCCACTCTTCCCCATTGGTAAAGGTGAAGCCTAGGATGCCTTCGGCCTTGCGGAAGTAAAAACCCGCAGGATCGCGGCGGGAGGGGTCTACCTGGCTGGGATCTAGCTCTACTGCAAATACGTTGTCGTAGTTTTTTCCATTGAGAGTGACACGCCCTCGATAGACGGGGTTGAGGAGGAATAGCTCTCCTGTCAGCTTATTATTCATCGTCATGGTGAAATAATCACCGACCTCATCAGGAGAGTTGAGGGGGGTAAAATTGAGGAAATCACGCTGGAGGGTGATGTTAAAGGTGATGGTCCCATCTTGAGAGACGAGTTGGACAAATCCAGTCTGAACATCATATTCATCACAGCAATCTCCACATTTTTCATCTCTCTGGCAGTTGTACTGCTGATGTTCTACGGTGTACTCAGGTACTCCATAGGTCATCAATAAGGGCTGCGAACTGGGATTGACAAAGAATCGGCTTCGGTCGTTCGCAAAATTCAGCCATTCACGGGTCTCCTGAGAGAAGACAAATTCTCCTAGATACACGCCGTTGCACTCTCCACAACAGCCTGAGAGCAGGCTCAGGCAGATTACAAAAATCCCAAAGATCAGGTTATGTTGTTTCATAATTCTCCAAACGATAAGCTTCTTCAAAAGGCACGCTAAGCTCTCCGATTCCTTTTTTCCTAAGCTTTTTCATCTGCTTCTCCAGCATGTAATCCCCGTGTTTGGGGTGATTGCAGTTTTTGCGCGGATCACCTTTAAGCATTTTACACGAGGACAAAGCCAGAGTTGCGACTAGGAAAAAAGCAAGGAGGGAAACGAATCGTTTATTCATAGTGACTAGTTTTTGACAGTTTTAGGAATAAGTAAAAATAAAAAACAAGGAACAAGGAAGTAAAAAGTGAAGAGTTTTCAAGATGCGCCTTTTCTTTCCTTCTTAATTCGTAATTCCTTGTTCGTTATTTTTACTTTATTCCCCTACTTCTTCCGCCTCGTGCTCCGCGAATTGCCTTTGCCTTGTTGACGTGCGCGGGCCAGTTCCTGCTGCTTCTTCTGCTGTGATTCTGCCCAGCGTTCCAGGCGAGACTTACCGCCTCCTTTACTTCCTCCTTTTCCGCCTTTTTTGCTCTTCTTCGTCTTCTTCCGCATCTCTTCCAGCAGCTTCTCGTCATTCAACGAGGCACGAATAGAAACAGTCTGTGCGATCGAAATAATGTTAGCAGCGAAGTAGTACCAGCTCAAGCCAGATGCATAATTATTCAAAAAGAATACAAAGATGATCGGCATCATATAGGGCAGATACTTCATGAAGGGCATCGCCGCATTGGTAGGCTGGGACTTCTGCTGATAGTAAGTATATACATAGATGGAAATCGCCATCAGTAAGGTAAAGAGACTAATATGATTACCATAAGTATCACTCAAAAGGGGGATATGGGTAGTCCAAGAAAAAATGGAGTCGTAGGTCGAAAGGTCTGTCGCCCACAGGAAGGACTTCTGGCGCAGTTCTACGGACTGCGGAAAGAAGAAGAACATCGAGATGAGGATGGGCCATTGCAAGAGCATCGGCAGGCAGCCTCCCAATGGGCTCACGCCCATCTTTCGATAGATGGCCATTTTCTCCATCTGTAACTTCTGGGCATCTCCCTTAAATTTCTCATCGATCGCCTTGATCTCTGGCGTATTATTGATCACACGGAGCTTGGCCATGGAGACGTAGCTCTTATAGGTCATCGGGAATACGATCAGCTTGACGAGGATCGCAAATAGCAGAATGATCAAGCCGTAATTGGGGATAAACCCTTCAAAGAATTTAAAAATCTTGATCGTAAGGATGTTGATATGGCTAATGAAGAGGTAGCCAAGGTCCATTTCCTCTTCCAACTCCTTGTCATAAGATGCCAAGATACCGTACTCATTGGGACCGAGGTAAAAGGTAAAGGCTGAAACGGAGTTATTGCCACTGATGTCCATTTGAAAATTAGACATCATCTTTTTTGAGATATCGTCATTTCCCAAGGGCGTCTCACTGCTCATTACAGGAGAGCGTATGCCTGATTCGGGGATCAGGATATAGGAGAAAAACTGGCTTTTATAAGAAATCCAATCTACCTCTCCTTTGACGGCTTCTTCGTCGTCCTCTCCCGTCATCCCCCCTATGTTTTCGGTGTCATCATTTTGGAAATAGACTACCTGGGTTTTCTGACGCTGAGGTTTGATGTCTTTTTCCGTCTTAGGCGTCTCAGCATTCCAAAAGACATCGAGGTAACCATTTTTCATGGTTTTCCGAATGCCTTGCAAGCGCAACTCATAGTCGACGCTATACTTATCCCCCGTAAAAGTATATACCTGCTCTAATGCCTGCTGATCATTGATCTTTGCGGTCATGACCACCTCGCGTGTGTTTTCTCCATTGACGGTCAGCGTTCGCTGGCCAGTTGTGGTAAAGTAAAGATCACTGGTATTGATCGCCTGAAGGCTATTTTTGTCAATGAATTGAAAGTAAAATTCATTGAGTAAATCTTCTCGTATGATCGGGAGTGGCAAAGAGTCGAAGGTTTTGTGCTCATTGAGGACTGCACTGACCATTTTCCCACCTTTGGTACTGAGCTTCACCACCAGCTTGTCTGTTTTCACCTCTATAAACTGCTCTTCCCCTTCCATGGCTTTTCCAAAGTCACCATATTTGGTTTGCAAAGGGTTGACAGCCGCCTGGGTGCTATCATCCTCCTCAGGGGCTCCTTGGGAAATCACATCAGGATCAGCAGGGGTCTCTGGTGTAGAAGACGTAATCGCTGTATCACTCGTCGGCGTCTCTGTTTGAGTGGGGGTTTCAGGTGGCTTAGGCATGAACACAAAGTAGAGCACTGTGAGCAGCACCATTAAGCTAATCCCTATTACTGAATTCTTATCGTTCATTAATTTGAAAATTTTGTACTAATGTTTACACTGATCTTCTGCTACCCGCTCCAGAGACCGGCTTCGCGGTTCAAAAGCAGCAGCAGTCTGCGTAGCCTGGTAACGCTGTTCATATCTCAGGCTATCATTCAACAAGTTAAGTCCATCATCTATATGCACAGGATCGGGTTCAGTCACGAAACTTCCGCCCCATCTCAATTCTAGGTCGTCTTGCAATCCCTTAAAGAAAGCCCTAATCTTTGGGTCCCAATTGGCTTCATTGGTCTTCAGCATTCGGGTCGAATTGTAATATTCTCCATCCGATACGATTTCCAAATTCATATCGATGGCATGCCCGACCTTGTGATTCGAGCGACCCGCCGGCGTCACAATGGCCCCACCTACAACCGTTCCTTCAGGTCGAAAGGAGGCAGCATTTGACCCTGTCACAATTATTTTCAACCCATTTTTTTCTGCCAGATCATCTATCCGGCGAATCGCCTCTAAAAAGCCCTTATCGATTTTTGGTCGGTGAGGTCCATCAAAATTTTCCCCCTGATACACCATCAAAGGAGAACATACTGACATCAAGGTACTTACCAGCTCTGAAGTAGCTTGTGATTGAGCCTTTTTCCCTATTTTGATATAGGCTAATGGGGAAATATTTTGATCAATCTCTAGGCTTACGTCTTCTGATTTGGGGTCGTAAAATAATCCCAAGACATCCTTTTCCCACATACTATAAAACCCCATGATCAATTGCACTTCTCCTTCAAATAAATGAATACTACGAAGGACTTTGCGCATCTCCTCCAATGTTTTGGGGCCCAGGTCTCCATCAACTGTCAAGCCATTTTTCTTCTGAAATCGAGCGATAGCTTCGATACTAGCTTCTGATAGTTCTCCGGTTATGTGTTGGCCACCAAGGCCCTGAATCAACCGAATAGCTTGAAGCGAGCTAAAACGAATGGAAGTCTTTTTCAGTTTTTCCGTTCGTTTCTCTGGAGAAATAAGCGTTGCCGCTGGTGGAATCTCCAAGGCTGCTACATCTACCAAGAAAGCATGGATAAGGGCCTTTTTTAGGGCCTCCCAGCTATGAAAGGCTGTAGGGCCTATGTATATGTCTAAGAGGTTTTGGGCAGCTTTACCTATAATCAATCGACCATCTTCACGGCGGTTGACGTCTTGCAAAGGCGTCACCATGATATCAGAAAAAGCAATCTGGCTCTGGTAGGTAAATGCCAGCGTAGGATCAAATCGCAAGAAGAGGGCTTTGGACTCAAGGGGTAATTGGAGGTAGTCCGCGGTGAGGACAATCGCGAGGTTGTGCTCGCCTGAAAGAATCATTTCACTGACCAAGGCCCACATGACATCGTCAGACAATTTCCCCAATTCATCCTTCACAGCAATCGCAACCTGCTTATTATCAGGGGATTTCAGGAATTTCAAGCAGGCTTCCCAGGTATCAGTTATAGGCGAAAGGTTGGCAGCTTTGCGCTTTTGCTCAACCAGTTTCCGCAAGTGAATTTCAGAAAAGTCTTGGGCCAATAATCCTTTGACAAGTTCTGTATTCATTTTACCTGTAACCTCATCACATACACGACATTGCAATATACGGATACTCCTTTCCGACAAGTCCAAGGACTCGTTGTATTCTAGCGCACTTCGAAGTGCCGGATCTCCTAATATATCGCTAAGCGTGGTTTGAGGCATAATCACATAAAACCAAGTTCCAATTGGGCTTCTTCGGACATCATCTCTTTATCCCATGGGGGATCAAATGTCAATTCGACCTCGACCTCCCCTACTCCTTCTACCCCAGCAGTCTTTTCCTTGACTTCCTCCGGCAGAATTTCTGCCGCTGGGCAGGCTGGGGCCGTCAAAGTCATCAAGACATGTACGTCCTGATTTTCTTTAACATTGACTTCATATATCAATCCCAACTCATAAATATTGACCGGAATTTCAGGATCGTAAATCGTCTTGATTTGGTCTATAATCACTTCCTTGATATCCATCCTCTTATGATTTATTCATTGCCTGGTAGGCCAAGGCATACATTTTCATTTTTTTGACCATCGCGTTTAATCCATTGGAGCGTGTAGGAGACAAGTGCTCCCGAATCCCAATCTGGTCGATGAAGGTCAAGTCTGCGTTCAACACTTCTTCTGGCGTATGCCCCGAAAAGACACGGACCAATAAGGCTATGAGGCCTTTGGTGATAAAAGCATCGCTATCTGCGTGGAAAACCACCTGAGATCCGTCTAGGGAAGGCACCAACCACACTTGCGATTGACAGCCTCTGACGATGTTTTCATCCGTCTTATGGGCCTCATCCAAAGGGGGCAAGGATTTCCCCAAATCGATGATATGCTGGTACTTATCCATCCAATCATCTAGGAAAGCAAATTCATCTATGATTTCCGCCGCTATTTCCTGAATATCTCTGCGCTCCATGGCGTTTTTGAGGGTTCTTTAGGGGTATTTACATTTACAATCGCAAATGTCCTAAAAGGTTTCCATAAACCAAAACGCAGAAGGAATCCTTCTGCGTTTTGGTGATTATATCCGATGTCTTTCATATAGGTGCGGATTACACTTCCTTCAGCCCCACTAGCCGAAGTCCCTAATATCTTATTACCTCCTGAGGGTAATCTTCCCAGAAAATCGTTTTTCCCCTAAATGAAACTGGTAAAGATAAATCCCTTCTGGAAGGTCATCCATATAGACTTTTTGGGTAAATGAGCCCCCTTGGCCATGCACTTCGGCATAGGTCCTGACCACCTGGCCAGCCAGGTTCAGAATCTGGAGAGTTGCATTTCCGCCTGAAGGAAGGGTATAATCAAAATGGAATAAGCCATTACTGGGATTGGGATGGACTTTGACCAATAAAGGGTCATGACCATCAAAATAGAGCTTTACAGCATCCGAGTAGTTGTACTGGCCATCAACGTCTACCATGCGTAGGCGATAGTAATTGTACCCCTGAGCTGGTAAGGTATGGACAAAGTCATAGGTCGTCAGTTCATTGTTTTGGCCTTTGGCTTTTACCTGTCCTACTTTTTTGAAAGCAAATCCATCCAGGCTATGCTCCACCTCAAAGAAAGCTGCATTGATTTCGAGAACGGTCTCCCAGGCTAATTGAGCTGCACCATTGACTGCTTCTCCCTCAAAACTCAGCAAGCTGATGGGTAAAGGCGTAATCGATACCAAAACAGAATCAATAACCGTACATTCGCCATTATCGGCAGTTACGGTGTACCAAGTGTCTACTGACGGGGTAGCAGTGGGATCTTCCAGGGTAGGATCGTTGAGGCCCAAGGCAGGCGTCCAGGTAAAACCCACTACAGCTGGACGCAATTCAAATCGATAGGCATCATTGGTGGCTGACCAGGTTGTATTGTTATTTCTACCAGGCGCAGCAACTCCTAGGTTTCCTGCTGAATTTTCAATGCCTTGGGTCATGCGATCAAACCAGCCTTGCTGTACAAGAGTATTGTGAATTTCGATAGAACCATCTGTTTCATACAATATAACCTGGCAAGTCACCTGACACCCTCCTGTACAAAAAGAGGAAAAAATATGAGCAATATCTATATCCACCACCAATTGACGATTGGGCGCCATACCTACCGTTTCATATCTGATAAAATTAGAAGCTGGATCAGCAGGATCGAGATCCGACCAGGCAAAAGCGATCAGGTTATTGGGAATAGCCGCATCTGGTATCATCCCTGCCACAGGGGTAGAAGTAGCAGAAGTAAAGGAGATCCAACCATTGGATGATATATAAAAGTTCTGATATGTGTTGCAATAAAAATCAAAATCAAATCCAATAGGAAGAGCTGAAGTGACCGCATCATTTCCCAGTGTCACAGAAGTAGGGCTACTCAGGGTAACGGGGGAATAGGTGGTATTGCTTACTATATAATCGTCACACAAAGGCGTAGGCAGCGGCCCTGTATAGGTAGCATCTAATACAGCTGAACCAGTAAAAAACACCGTCTGATTAGGGCCGGCGTCTACTGTTGCTACATCCAACTGAGCAGCAGCGACGGTATCCTTACAGTCTGTCCCAATCTCCGTAAGGATAGCATAATAGGTCGTAAGGACTGTCGGAGTCACTTTAATGCTATCGCCCATCCCAAGAGAATTCCCCAATGGTCCATGCCAATTGACGGAGTAAGGTAAACCAGGATCATAGACAAACCGGTAAGCATCGTTGATTGCAGTCCAAACGGCTGCATTTCGCCCAGAAATAGCAACCCCTGAAGTACCTCCTAGATTTTCTATCCCTTGAGTTAATGTGCCTGAATTGTTAGGTTCGACTTTGGTATTTTGAATATCAATGTTATTGGTTCCTTCATGTAAAATGACCTGGGTATTGACAGAGTCTGTGGTGGATCCGAAGTGAACTACGCCATTAAACTCCAGTACAAATCGTCGGTTAGGTGCTGTTCCAATGGTCTGGTAACGTATAGGGCCAGAAGAGGCAGATCCTGGATTCAGGTCATCCCATGCAAATGCAATAATATTATTGGGAGTAGAGGCATTTGGGAGCGCCTGAGTAGTCAGCGAAGCTGAACTTTGCGGAGAAAAAGAGAGCCATCCATTGGAGGAGACATACAGCTCCGTATAGGTATCACAATAGAAGATAAAGGGGAAACCGATAGGGACGGCCCCGCTCACCTGCTCGTCTGAGAGCGCAAGGGTAGTCCCAGTGATGGTTTCCGGACTATATGGAATACTGGCTACCGAATACCCATCACATTCTCCATTGGTTGCATTGGCATACAATGAAACCGAATCCCCTCCATTACAATACAAATCTGAACTAGCCGTAGGATTGGCATCCAGGTAAATCCCTCCAACAGTAAGGTCTACGGTATCTCGCACGATACATCCACCAGGGGAGGTGACTGCAACGATATACTCTTCAGGCTCTGACGGACTCGCTAATGGATTGGCTATATTATTGGCTGAAAGGCCCGTAGCAGGTGTCCAATCATAGGTATACGTATTGGCAGGAGATGGCGTGGTAAGCAAAGGAATAGAATGGACTCCACAATAAATGGTATCATCGGTAGTAACAAGGGTATGCGGGCTTTCTGCCGTTACCACAACGGTATCCCTTGCATTACACACAAAGTTAGAAGCTACCGTGTAGGTAGTGGTTACTGAAGGGCTTACCTGTTGGGTTTGACAGGTAGTGCATCCTAAGCTTCCCATGTCTCCACTGAGCACAGCCCAGTTGAAGGTAGACCCCCCAATAGCGGTTAGCGTAGCTGGTTTGGATCCATTGGAGCAGGCAACCTGATCAGGAGAGGCGACTGTGCGTTCAAGCACCCACACTTCCAGCGCTAGCGATTGCACCCCTTTAATAGTACATCCATCATCTGATAAGGTAATAATCAAGGAATTAAAACCCTTGTCGGCCACTGTTGGCGTCCAGGTAAAAGTACCTGTGACAGGGTTAGTACCCGTCGTAGAAAAGGTAGCCCCTGTAATTCCATTATTGGTGACTAATGACAGCGTATTTCCCATGTCGGCATCCGTGCCCGTAACGGTAAAGGAGACGGCAGTCCCAGGGCACACTTCTACTCGGTGAGAAGAAGGTTGTAAGCCCCCTGTAAGGCCTGTAATAGGCCCAATAACGGGAAAATTATTACTCCCACAGGCTTGCACCACCAACTGTACATCCCGCATTACACTTCCTATCTTGACGCCATTTCGATATTCCTCTACCAAAACAGCCATTACGCCCACCTCAAGTTGGGTAGGATTGAGCTGGACCGTTCCATTAAGTGCACCGATAGTCACCGCTGGCAAGGAGGTAACAGGATTTACACCACTGAATCCCGCTACATACCCTACGGTAGTCGTGGCATTTTCCTGAGCATCTATCAATGAATATATCAACGAATCGCTGTCCGTATCAATCGCCCCCTGATTGTAATTAATAGGTTGATTCTGACAAATAAAAGGTACTGGGTTATTGGCAAAGGTCGGTGAGTTATTGCAAGGCGCGGCAATGCTATTCAAAAAGGCTTCTACATAAATCCCATCACTGCCAGGCGCTGTAAGGTTGGTAATAATCGCATTTCTACAACAGTCAGACCAACTAAAAACCCAATCAACACAATTGGACGCAAGGGTCACGGTCCCTCTGTAAATGTATTCATTCACTCCTGGTAAAGACCCAGTTCCACAGGTAGTGTTGGCAAGTTGGGAAGGACAGATAGGGGATACTTCCGTAGGCAAACCAACGGCGCTAACTGTCACTGAAGCACTTTGACTACAACTCGCTGAATTAGCATTTACTGTATAGGAACCAGGAGGAACAATTCCCTGGCAATCGATATATACAGATAAGGTGATTTCATACTGTAGCCCCCCTAAACATCGGTAAGTAAGATCGGCCCCCATATTGTGAGTAGCATAGGTAGCAGTAGACAAGAAAAAGACAAACAGAAAAAATAAAATAGCAGATAGTAAAGGTCTTTTCATAGATAAAAGACTTAAATTAGGTGAAACAATAAATGAATCCCTAGGGCTGAGGAAAATGGCTTAAAGGCGAGGGTAAATGAGGTGGGTAGGCTTAGGAATATGAAATTGATTAAATATTTATTCCATATTCAACAGGCAAGATAATATATTTCTGTGTTTTTCTAAACAAAGAATTCCTTCACTTTCTGTAAGCCTGCTATGAGTTTGTCTATTTCTTCTTTGGTATTGTAGAAGGCAAATGAGGCGCGAATGGTACCAGGAACATCAAAAAACTGCATCACAGGCTGGGTACAATGATGCCCTGTCCGGACGGCGATCCCCATCCTATCGAGCAGGGTACCAGCATCATAAGGATGTATGCCTTCCATAACAAATGAAAGTACACTTGCTTTATCTTCAGCAGTTCCTATAAGTTTAATTCCATCAATAGACCGGAGCTTTTCTGTCCCATAAGCCAAAAGCTCAGCCTCATAATCTGCAATAGCCTGATAACCAACCGATTCCACATATTCCAAGGCAGTAGATAGGGCTATCGTATCTGCAATATTTGGCGTCCCAGCTTCAAACTTATGCGGCAGGCCTGCATAAGTAGTTTTGTCAAATCGTACTAATTCGATCATATCTCCCCCCCCCATATAGGGCGGCATATCAGTTAGCCATTTTTCTTTCCCATACAAAATTCCAATCCCTGTAGGCCCAAATACTTTATGCCCAGAGAACACATAAAAATCAACATCTAGCGCTTTTACATCGATCTGCATATGAGGTGCAGCCTGGGCACCGTCAACTAATACCGCGGCTCCCACAGCATGGGCATCTGCCACCATCTGCTGGATGGGATTGATGGTTCCTAGAGAGTTGGAAACATGGGTAACAGCGACCATTTTGGTGCGGTCGCTCAAGAGCTTTCTGTAAGCTTCTAGATCCAGTGTCCCTGTTTCATCCATAGGGATGACCTTGACGGTAGCGCCTTTGCGACTAGCAAGCATCTGCCAAGGGACGATATTGGAGTGGTGCTCCATCTGGCTGATGATAATTTCGTCGCCCTCATTTACATACTTTTCTCCAAAAGAATAAGCCACCAAATTGATGCCTTCAGTAGTCCCTTTGGTGTAAATAACTTCATGCAACTTTTCAGCCCTGATTAGTTGCTGGACTCGTGTCCGAGTAGCTTCATAATGATCTGTGGCAGTCTGACTGAGAAAATGTACCCCACGATGAACATTGCTATTTTCTCTTTGATAATATTGGGTAATGCGGTCTATGACTACTTGCGGTTTTTGAGAAGTAGCAGCATTATCAAGGTAAATTAAAGGCTTGTCATACACTTTTTGTTGAAGTGCAGGAAAGTCCTTACGGATAGCTTCTATGTCCATTAAAGGAGTTTTTGATTAATCAGTTATTCCAGCGAAACGTGCGGTGATCAGCTGGTCTATATATCCAACTACAGCATCCATGGTGATGCCGTCAAGCGTCTCTGCGCCAAAGGCGTGAATCAGCAGTTGCTGTGCTTCCTCCATAGGGACACCACGTGCACGAAGGTAAAAGAGGGCCTCCTCTTCTATTCTCCCTGTAGTAGCTCCATGGCTACATTTCACATCATCTGCATAGATTTCAAGTTGAGGCTTGGTATTGACACTCGCTGTGTCTGTCAGCAAAATATTCCGATTCGATTGGTAGGCATTTGTTTTTTGGGCCGGCTGGTGAACGTGGATTTTCCCCCGAAAAGCAGCCGTCGATTTACCTCCCAATATTCCTTTATAGAGTTCATTGCTATAGGAATTTGGGGCAAAATGATGTACCAAACTGTGATTGTCTACATGTTGATTGTCTTTCAGCATGTAAAGGCCATTGAGAACAGACTCTGTATTAGGGCCTTTTAGGTGAAAATGCAGGTTATTTCTGATCCAATTTCCCCCCATACTCAGGGTATATGTCTTGACGCGGCTGTCACTTGCTTGAGAAATTTCAGTTTGATCTACCATCATCCCTGCTTCTCCTTCCTCCTGAAGTTTCACATATTCCAGGCCTGCATTTTCTTTTACAAAAATCTCCGTAACAGCATTCCTGAAACTAGGCGTATCATTGCTACTGTGAAATGATTCTAGGACCTTCACCTTAGCATGTTTCTCCACCAAAAACAGGTTGCGCATTTGCACACTTTGCGCAGCTGTAGCGTGCTGTATATGAAGAAGATGAATAGGGCGTTCTACCACACCTTTGGCATGGATAAATACGCCTTCAGCCGCATAGGCAGTGTTTAGCGCAGAAAATATCTGCCCTTCTGGTGAAGTTATTTTTCCATAATAATCCGAAAAAACCGCTGCTGTTTCTCCTTCAAGCTCGCTGAGCAAAGTGACAGAAACGGTATCTTCCAACTCGCCTATTTGGGAGAGAGATTTGCTATATACCCCATTGACAAATACCAATACATTGGCCTCAAAGTCAGGGATCAAATACGCCGCGAGGTTGTCAATCTCAGCATGGTTCGCAGGCTGAAATTGGTGCTTTAAAATAGGGCGTAGATTGCTATACTTCCACTCCTCCCATTTGGTAGTGGGCAATTCCAATATATTTAATGCTGACATGGCCAATTCCCTCACTTCATTCGGCAAGGAGGTCGGTAATGTCTGAGGTTGGAATTGTTGTATAAATTCTTTCGTCTTTGTTGACTGCATTTTCTTTTCTATGAAAGCTCAAGTTCAAAAAATACGCTTGAGTTTGAGTTTTTATGCTATACTTTAGACTGCGTAAAAGGCCGTTTTGATTAAACCATATAAGGCATATAAGAACATATAAGAAAATGGCCTATTTTAAGCTTAAATGCCCTTAAATGTCTTATATGGTTCAAAAAATGGCCCAAAGTAAAAACAGGGAGTCTATCAGGATTAAAGTATAAATCAGGCTCCAACTCCTTCTTTCAGCCAATCATAGCCTTTTTCCTCTAATTCCAGCGCCAATTCTTTCCCTCCTGAGCGGACGATTTTCCCTTCTGAAAGCACATGGACGAAGTCTGGAACGATGTATTCCAATAAGCGCTGGTAGTGAGTGATCACCAGAAAAGCATTGTCTTTGCTTCGAAATTGATTCACAGCATCAGAAACGATGCGCAAGGCATCAATATCAAGGCCCGAATCCGTTTCGTCCATCAGGACAAGCGAAGGCTCAAGCATGGCCATTTGGAAGATTTCATTGCGCTTCTTTTCACCACCTGAGAATCCTTCGTTGACAGCACGTTTCAGCAATTTGTCATCGAGGTTGACAATCTCTTTCTTTTCCCGCATCAGTTTGAGAAACTGACCAGCTGAGAGGGGCTCTTGCTTGCGATATTCACGAATGGAATTGAGAGATGCCCGCATGAAATTAACCATGCTCACGCCTGGGATCTCAACGGGATATTGAAAGGCGAGAAATAGGCCTTCGCCAGCACGCTCCTCGGGCGCCATATCAAGCATATCTTTGCCGTGATATAGTACTTCACCTTCGGTGACTTCATAGTCTTCTTTTCCAGCAAGAACTGAAGCCAAGGTACTTTTCCCAGAGCCATTGGGGCCCATAATGGCGTGTACTTCGCCAGCCTTCATCTCCAAATTGAGGCCTTTCAGGATGGCTTTATCGTCGATAGAGGCGTGTAGGTTTTTTATTGAAAGCATAAGAAAAACGTTCTACGTTTTATGTATTAAGTTCTAGGTTCTAGATTCTAGGTTCTAAGTTTTAGGTGCTGAGATTGAGGCCCTATCCAATGGCTGGTCTGGATTTATTTATTAACTCTTCACCTCACTCATTTCTCTTCTCTTCCCCATTAACAATTAACCACTTACCATTAACCATTCTTACCCTACACTTCCTTCTAGTGAGATGGAAAGCAATTTTTGGGCTTCAACGGCAAATTCCATCGGTAGTTGATTGAGGACTTCTTTCGCGTAGCCATTGACAATCAGGCCTACTGCTGTCTCCTCATCAAGTCCACGCTGGGTGCAATAGAAGATCTGGTCTTCACCGATTTTGGAGGTGGTAGCTTCGTGTTCTACTTTGGCGGTGCTATTGCCCACCTCTATATAAGGAAAGGTGTGGGCACCACATTGGTCACCGACCAATAGGGAGTCGCACTGGGAGAAGTTTCGGGCATTTTCTGCACCTTTCCCAATTCGGACAAGGCCTCTGTAGCTATTATTGCTATGGCCAGCGGAGATCCCTTTAGAAATGATCAAGCTAGTGGTATTCTTGCCCAAATGGATCATCTTGGTCCCTGTATCAGCCTGCTGCATACCGTTGGTCACGGCGACAGAGAAAAATTCTCCTCGGCTATTGTCTCCTTTCAGGATGACAGAAGGATATTTCCAGGTAATGGCTGATCCCGTTTCTACCTGTGTCCAAGAGATCTTGGCATTTCTTCCTTTACAAATGCCACGCTTTGTGACAAAATTATAGATACCACCAGCACCCGTTTTGAAGTCACCTGGGTACCAGTTTTGGACAGTAGAATATTTGATCTCAGCATCTTCGTCCGCGATCAGCTCCACGACAGCAGCATGTAGTTGGTTTTCATCCCGAATCGGGGCTGTACAGCCTTCGAGGTAGCTCACATAAGACTTCTCTTCTGCGATGATCAGCGTCCGCTCAAATTGCCCTGTATTCTGCTCATTGATTCGGAAGTAAGTGGATAACTCCATCGGGCAACGGACACCTTTGGGAATATATACAAACGAACCGTCTGTAAAGACAGCTGCATTCAGCGCTGCATAATAATTGTCGGTATAAGGAACCACCGTACCCAGATACTTCCGAACGAGTTCGGGATGGTCTTGAAGGGCTTCGCTCATCGAGCAGAAGATGACGCCTTTTTCCGCTAATTTCTCCTTATAGGTCGTCTTAATGGAAACAGAATCTACAACCGCATCTACAGCCACCCCAGCTAGCGCTTTTTGCTCTTCCAATGGAATCCCCAATTTTTCAAAGGTTCGCAACAACTCTGGATCTACTTCATCCAAGCTATTGAGTTTAGGCTTTGATTTAGGGGCAGAATAGTAAATGATATTTTGGAAATCGATTGGAGGATAATCGACATGTGCCCAGTCTGGCTCGGTCAAGGTGAGCCAATGTTGATACGCTTTTAAGCGGTATTCCAACATGAAGGCAGGTTCTTTTTTCTTAGAAGAAATGAGTCGGATAATATCCTCATTTAAGCCCTTAGGAGCCTGATCTGACTCGATTTCTGTAACAAATCCGAACTCGTATTTTTGTTCAGAACCCAGTTCTTTTATCAGCTGATCTTCAGTCATATTGAGTGTGTATTCTAAAGAAAAAAAGCCCTATAAATTGGCACGATACTAAAATGGACCGTAAAGGTACCACTTATTTAGAATAATCCTAAATAAGGGATTGCACTTAATACTAATGGGGGAGGGAAATTGTTTGGAATACAAGATAGCTTTGCTATCAGGCCATTTAGGAGAAAGTTCAAGTTCAAGTTCAAGTTCAAGTTCAAGTTCAAGTTCAAGTTCAAGAAGTTACTTTGAGTTTGAGTTTGAGTTTGAGTTTGAATTTGAGTTTGAACTTTTCATCTTTCACGCTTTCACCTTCTCCTTTTCCAGTTTATAGCTGTGCGCCGACTTCACAAATGCACCAAATAGGGGGTGAGGCTTTTCAACCGTACATTTATACTCAGGGTGAAATTGTGTACCAATAAAGAAACGGTGGCCTTTGATCTCAACGGTTTCTACCAATTTATTTTTGGGATTGATTCCAGTAGGCAACATGCCAGCCTCTTTGAAAGCCTCTTTAAAGGCATTGTTAAATTCATAACGATGTCTATGACGCTCTTCTATTTGGGTCGCTCCATAGATTTCTTCCAGGCGGCTGCCTTTTGACAATTTACAGGCATAGGCTCCCAACCGCATCGTTCCCCCTAATTGAGTGACGTCTTTTTGCTCCTCCATCAGGGAGATAACAGGGTTTTCAGCATCTTCCTTGAATTCTGTACTGTTACAGTCTTCTAGATTCAGGACATTCCTGCCAAACTCAATCACGGCAGCCTGCATCCCCAGGCAAATGCCCAAAAAGGGGATATTTTGCTCACGTGCATAGCGCACAGCATTTATCTTTCCTTCAAACCCTCTATATCCGAACCCTGGCGCCACCAAAATTCCATCTAGGTGGCTGAGTACTCTTTTTACATTCTCTTGAGTAATGTCTTCTGAATGAATCCACTCAATATTGACCTTGACATCATTTCCGGGGCCTGAGATCGAAAGCGATTCAGAAATCGACAGATAGGCATCGTGTAGTTCCACATATTTCCCCACCAAGCCAATCGTTACCTCATCAGAGGGATTCTTGAGCGCAGTAGAGAAGTTTTTCCAATAGCTAAAGTCCAGGTCATTTTTAGCGTTGAGTCGGAGCCTGCGCATGACGACCATATCGAGCTGCTCCTTGGCAAGGAGAAAAGGCACATCGTAGATAGAGGGCGCATTGATATTTTCAATGACAGAATCTACCGCCACATTACAGAAACGCGCAATTTTGGTCCGCACATCTTGCGGAAGCTTATGCTCAGATCGGCATACCAAGATATCTGGTTGAATGCCTGATTGGAGCAAGCTCTTAACAGAGTGTTGCGTGGGTTTCGTCTTTAACTCCCCTGCTGCCTTAAGATAAGGCACCAGTGTGAGGTGGATAACCAGACAATGCGCTTCGCCATAGTCATAGCGAAACTGACGCAACGCCTCTAGATAGGGCAAAGATTCGATATCGCCCACCGTACCGCCAATCTCTGAAATAAGCACATCACAATGTTGCTCCTCACTGATCAGGGTAAAGTTTCGTTTGATTTCATCTGTGATATGGGGAATTACCTGCACGGTTTTGCCGCCGTACTCGCCCATTCGCTCTTTGCGGATCACCGTCTCATAGATTTTGCCAGTAGTCACATTATTGGCTTGAGAGGTAGGTACATTGAGAAATCGCTCATAATGGCCCAAGTCCAGGTCAGTCTCAGCTCCATCGTCTGTGACGTAGCATTCCCCATGTTCATAGGGATTGAGGGTGCCAGGGTCAATGTTGAGGTAGGGGTCGAGCTTCTGGATGGTCACAGAATAGCCTCGGAGTTGTAAGAGTTTCGCCAGAGAAGCGGCGAGGATGCCTTTGCCTAGGGATGAGGTTACTCCGCCAGTTACAAAGACATATTTAGTCGGTCTGGGCATGTCACTTATTGGTGTCGCTGATTCGTGGCAAAGTTAGCAAACTATTCTGGTACTGTGACAATTTTGGCGCAGAATGATTGTGAAAATTTCTTTGTCAACAAAAAAGAAAAAAGTATAAACTTTTTATGGAAGTTCCACAAAAATTACTATTTTTACCATAGATATTACATCTACCTCCACTAGATAATTCATCCAGCTTTGCTTTCTTCTTGACATTGCCCTACTCCTGCAATCCCTCAAGAAAAAGATTTCCCCGACCAAGACGTGTACGTCGAAGCTATTATTGCTTCGAAATTGGCTTTGTTCTATCATAGCCTGCAAGGATTTAGTGAAATGCTTGCTTATATGATAGGGATTTCGTATTATTAATGCATGGCAAAAATTTGGCGCGATGAAACATCTATCTACTCTCATCTGTATTGTTCTCCTTAGTTCTTCCACCTTTGGTCAGAACATCATGTTTTTGGATTTTGACAAGTATCATTCCTATCTAAAAACAAAAACCTACCTTACTTCACACCCTAAAGTAGATGTACTCCACGAGCAGCAAGGTGACCTTATGTTGCTGGAACTCAGTGGGTTCCTGTTCCGGTACGAGTTTTTCGAAAAGCATTTGTACCAAATCACTATGACCAAAAGCTTCGAAGACCGCAAAGCTGCTCGCTCAGCTGAGTTGGGCTGCTTGAAGTTTTTCCGCATCTTGAATGGAACCCCTGCGGAAAACACAGCAAGGGGGAACACCCGTCAATATGTAGTAGTAAAAGAAGGAAGAGTGTATGAGTTAATGATCACGTATCACAATTCAAAAGATATCACATTTGAGCTGTCTTCTAAGTTTGTGAAGCATACCCCCATTTATGATATGGACCAATACTGTGACTTGGCGGAGCGCATCCGTCTGGCAGAAGAAGCTGAAAGAGCTGAAGAGTTATTATCCCTTGTAGATTGATTTTTTGAGTTTTATGGAAAGGGATGGAGGAATGAAAGTTTCATTTCTCCATTCTTTTTTTGCCCCAATTATAACATACCCATCCCACCCAACCACATAGGCTCCCAAGCATGGCACCACCAAGCACATCTCCTGGATAATGAACCCCCAGGTACACCCTGCTGTAGGCTACTAACATGGCGGCAAGTATCAACCCTATAGTCGCTTTATGATTCCGGAATAATAGAGATAGAAAGGTAGCCAGTCCAAAGAAATTGGCTGCATGGGAGGACACAAAGCCGTATAGCCCTCCACATTTGTTATTAACAATATGTACAACCCCCATTTCTGCTTCCAGCTGGCATGGGCGATACCGCGCGATCCAAGGTTTTAGCACGCTGGCACTAAGCTGGTCCGCCAGCAAGATGACAATGCCTATTCCCCCCACAATCATCAATGTCTGTTTCCACCCAAATTTCCGAAGAATCATCACCAGTAAAAGCGCATAAATAGGAATCCATGCTATTTTGCTGCTCACGCCCCACATGACCTCATCCCAAAATGGACTATGAACACCATTGATCAGGTGAAACAGCGATCGATCCAGTTGGTCCAGGGCCTCAATCATAGAAATAATAGGTTGAGAGCAGTTGGTAGATGCTAAAGATTAGGGTAGCGCCACTGATTACATATAAAGCTTTTTCTATAGTGGCTTGAAAAGTGGGCGTTTTTTGGGATAGCCAATATTTAATTTTAGGGTACAAAAGGGTTAAGGTAATGACTAAAATAGTAGCACCTATGAGGCTTCCTGCCAATATATCTCCCAGGAAATGCACCCCAATATAGAGGCGTGAGTAGATGACTGCCAATGTCAGAATCCCCATACTTGCTGATAAAGGCACCTTCCTTTGGCTGATGCCATAGGTCAAAAAGCCAAAAACTACCACAGCAGCTGTGCTATGGCCTGAAGGAAAGGAGAAATGCATCCAATTGCGCAGGGCAATATGGTGTATGTCAATCCCCTTATTCCCAAATACAGCCATAGGGCGAAACCAATCAGCGAATAAAATTTGTTTAGAAACCCCTACTATCACGAGGGTAATTAGCAAGGCTAAAATAAACGCTATGACAAGAGAGGCTCTTTTTTTTATCCAAAACAAAGAGATAATCGCCCCTACCAAGACCCCTTGTCCCAGATGAGTGAAGTGGGGCATAATCTGGTCGAGAAAGGGAATATGGTAGCTATTTAAGCGTAAAAAGCTTCCCTCATACCCCCACATGCCCAAGGCAAGTAGCCCGGCTATTGCTCCCAAAGCCAATATGATCAGGTAAGGATACAGTGAACGGATAGGGTCAATGGTTGGAGATTGTGCCAAGGCGCTTTTTTCCATTAAAAGTCGGAATCGTCGAACCAGTAGAATGCTTTCCAGGGGCTCCCAGGACTGCTTCGCCGGAGGCGTAGCTTGGCACGGCCTGTGCCTACAAAGGCCGTCGCTTCATTTTCCTGAATGGTCAGATTGAAGTTCCGAACGACATAGGCTTCTGTTTCTGTGGTGTCAGGGGTGGGGAAATAGTTCCAATCGAGGTTGATCTGCTGGACGGATTGGAACAGGTTATAAGAAGTATTCAGCTCTGTAGCGCGATCCCAACTGATTTCCTGACCTTGATCAAAGTCATAATAGGCAAATACAAAGTCAGGGGTAAAAAGCTGCCCATAAAGCGTAGTATCTCGCAATTCATAGGCGTTTTTAAACAATAGGAAAAAACCTTCTATGGAAGTGGGGTCTCCTAATAAATTGATGTCTGCCAGGCCATCTTCATCATATGCAGGTGCAAAAGGGTTGCACCCCATGCCAGGAAAGAGAAAGGCCAAAAGCACAACCACCAAAAAGAATTTTTGCATGGGACAAAAGTAGGAAGAGAATTAAGAAGGTTCAAGCACGCACATAAAACCGCAAATTGGTGCCCGCACGCATCAAATTCCAAATGAGCATCAAAATAGGGATTGGGGTAAAAAATGGAATGAAACAACATCCCCAGACAAAAGCCATCATCATGGTGTTTCCTTTCAACGAAGCCTCAGGGCGATAGGTAGCGTATTTGAATGCCACATAGAATGCATTAACTACGGAAAACATTACCACGAAGTAGAGCAAAATATACCAGTAGGTATAGTGAAACAACATAAAGAGCGCTACATGTGGCAACGCCAATAGCCAGAAGATCCCTAAGTGCAACCGAATCCGCTGCCAAATAAAGCGATTGGGAGAGGCACTCATGGCTTGAATCATGGGACGTGATTCCGATTGGGTAAAAAACTCAATCATGAATCCCGTCATCACAGCGATGTAGGCTAAGCCGCTCACCACAAATTGGCTAAACGCCAAACACAGCAGATATACTACCGCCAGGCTCAGAAAGTTTTTGCGCACCCCATTTTTCCACTCAAAAGCCTCCACAGGAAAGACATTCCCCGCCCATCCAAAACCATTTTGCAATTGTGACAAGTCTATTTTTATCAAGGGGGCTACCACCGCAACCGCTAATGGAATCAAGGCATATTGCCCATTACCATCTATCAGGTAAATGATTACCCAGGGCAAGGAAACCAACAAATATTGTCCTGCCAGCAGGCGGTATGGAGAAAGGCTGAGCAAGCGCAAAAAGCCAAAGTCCTTGCGTCCAAATTGTATGCTCAAAATAATAACAACAGGTGGCAGCCATCCCCACATAGCCATCTCCATGGGGAGGAAAATCGCCCGAAGGATCAAATAAAGCCCCACAGGTGCCAAAAGCGCCAGTCTCCCCCAGCCGATCTCTTTGAGGACTCGAAGCAGTTGCAGGAAGTGCGTTTTTATGAAAAGTCCAAGCATGGGTTGGAGGAAAATGATTAAATGAGTAGATGAATAAATGATAAAATGGCAGGAAATTTCTCAAAAAATAATCATTTACTTATCCCACCAGATTAGCCTGCATACCAGACGTTTTGAAATGCGAGGAATTACAAAAAGAAATGATTAAATGTGCTTAATACTCTTATCCATCTAATCATTTACTCATTTTATCATCTTATCATTTCATTTCTTGACTCCCGCTATCACATACCCAAATCTATAATGCCGTTCCGTCAAAAGGTATTCATCCCTCGTCCTCGGACTCCAGCTATCATCTCCTCCCAAACCCATCTGCTGATGGTCAATGTAGAAGTAGGTCTTTCCGGTAGATTTCAGGTCATAGGGATGCTGAGCATTTGTCAGGTTTCGAAGAGAATAAGGGTGTGCGCTAAAGTTGAAGAATTGGCCGTCTAGGGGGCTGATTTTCAGCCCATTGCCTAGGGAATCGGTGATCGTCACCCAACGGGTATCGGTATGGTTTCCATATTCTTGGGGCAGGGAATAAGGCACATATTCGGACGCTACTGTACTTTGGTACAAGCCCAACCGTGCGCCCGCTTTGCGGTCCTGATAGGATTCGTGTGGTCCACGGCCATACCATTGGAGCTGGTCATATTTCCCAGGAAGCTCCATGAAACTGCCGATTCGTGGAAGAGGAGGCACTTTCCCTGATGTGGTAATGTCGTATACCACTTCGATACGCCCGTCCTCCTTCACCTCATACTTCCAGTCTACCTTGATATTGCCCTCTCTGAGAGGGAAGTTCATTTCCCCACTACTACTCCCCTGCCCTGCCTCTAAGGCCGTCTGGTCCAGCATTTCAGCGGGCCTGAGGGTGAACAACCCTGCTTTTTTCCATTGCGCTAAAAAACTCATGTCTTCCCCCCCTTTGTCATTGTCGGTGTAGGCACGCGTAAACAATAAGAAAGGGCCTTTGCCCATGCCTTGGAGACTTGCATTGGCTGTCCCTTTTTGGACTGGTGGATTCACCTTATTTAAGACAAATTGGTCAAATGCCACTTCAGCTCCCTTTTCTGCCCAAGGAGTCGCATTTTTTAACCGAAAACTAAAGGTGATCACATGCTCTTGCGTAGCACTAGAAGCCGGCGGCGTATAGGCCACGTAGAGGCGTTTGGATGATTGGGGACGAATGTTCAAGTCAGTCACCTTCCCCGATTGAATCACTTTGCCTTCTTTCAATACTTCCCAGTGAATGTAGAGGAAATTGAGGTTTTGGAAATAATAGCGATTGTGAATGCGGATCAAGCGTTTGCGTAAAGCAATGGGTTCAATTCCTGCATGCTGATAGGCTTTTTTCACCTCCGCCAACGCTGGCTGTGGCGTCCGATCGGGGAATACAAGCCCGTTCATACAGAAATTCTCGTCGTGATTTGTTTCACCAAAATCGCCTCCATACGCCCAAAAGGGGGTTCCATCAGCCGTCTCCTTGTACAGCCCTTGGTCTACCCAATCCCAGATAAAGCCGCCCTGCAAGCGCTTATGGCTATGAAATAGCTCCCAATAGTCCATCAGATTGCCCGTGCTATTGCCCATGGCGTGGGCGTATTCACAGAGGATGACAGGGCGCGTCGTGTCTCGTTCCAAAAATTCTAAGACATCCTCAGGCCCTGCATACATATTGGAAATAATGTCAAAATGCGGCAACTGACGGTTGTAAATGCGATGCCAGGGCAGGTCTTTGTCGGCTTCCGTTCGCGGGGGCGAAGGCGGCCTGCCTTCATAGTGAATCGGGCGTGAAGGATCAATACCCCGAATGGCGTCTGCCATTGCCTCAAAATTGGGCCCGTATCCTGCTTCATTTCCCAAAGACCAGAGGATAATAGAAGGATTATTTTTATCTCGATGAGCCATGGCTTCTCCTCGTGCCACAAAGGCTGGTTCCCAGTCTTCATCCTTGGCGGGGCTACGCCCTTCATTCCAGAGCTGGTGGCTCTCCACATTCGCCTCGTCGATCACGTATAGGCCGTATTCATCACAGAGTTCATACCAGCGCGGCTGGTTGGGATAATGAGAGGTGCGGACCGCATTGATGTTGTTTTGCTTCATGAGCAAAATGTCCTGAAGCATCCGCTCCTCCGTCACAGCACGCCCGCGATACGGGTCTATCTCATGGCGATTTACCCCCATGAACTTCACTGCCTTCCCATTTATCAACAACATCCCGTCTTGTACCTCTACTGAACGAAAGCCTATTTTCCTTGCGATGGCTTCAAGAACCTGGTCTTGCTCATCCAACAGTTGCAGGGTCATGGTATACAAATAAGGGCGCTCTGCACTCCACAGTTTGGGGCTGCGCACTTTGATGCCAAAGTCAATGACCAGTTCCGAATTGGGGTCCAGGCGAATGTCTACAAAAGCGCCGAGTTTATTAGTCTGAGAGACTATATGTGAAAAAATGCGGGTCCCAGCGGCATCTTTCAGGGTCACGCGAATTTTCTTCGCGGCACTTACGGCATCCGCAAAATTGACCAAGCGCGTTCGCAGTTCAAATCGCCCTGCCTCAGCGCCCAACTCTGGTTGGGTCTTGACATGAAAGTCGCCGATATGCACTTTGGGCACGGCATATAGATAGACATCTCGATAGATACCACTCAACCGCCAGGTATCCTGATCTTCAATATAACTCCCATCAGACCAGCGTATCACCTTGACCGCCAAGGTATTGGTCCCTTCCTTCAGGTGAGGAGTCACATCGAATTCTGCAGGCGTCATACTGCCCTGATGGTAGCCCAAGCGCTCCCCATTCGCCCAAACATACATGGCCGACTGTACCCCCGCGAAATGCAAAATCACTTGCTTATCTGACCAGCCTTCAGGCACTTCAAAAGCTTTTCGATAGCAGCCTGTTTCGTTTTCATCCTTAGGCACAAACGGGGGGTCTGCTGGAAAGGGGTGATTAATATTGAGATAAATGGGTCTTCCATATCCCTGTAATTGCCAATTGGAAGGCACTTCTATATGGTCCCACTTGCTGTCATTAAACTTCACCTCATGCATCTTCACCGGCGCTCCTTCAGGGTTTTTGGCAAATAGGAATCTCCACTGGCCATTCAGCGACAGGATACGGTCTGACTTTGTCTGGTCGAAAGTAAGCGCAGCTGCTTCGCTTTGGTAGGGCAAGTAATGCGCATGAGGATCCAGGGTCCCCATTTCGTAGATCAGGGGGTTTTCCCAGTGTTGGGCCATGAGTGGAAAGGTAAAGGAGAGAATGAGAGTGAGTGTGGCAAGAAGTTTCTTCATGGGGCGAAGATCGTGATTTTGGGAAAAAGACAAATGCTATTTAAGGGAGGAAAAGTGCGTCCAATGAGTTTCTTAGCCATTTTCTTTGGGTATTGGTAGAGGTTAAAGGTAATATTTTTTGAGAAGATAATCGTCCAAAACTCATGAAAAAATGGAGTTTTGGACGATTATCTCTTTATAGTCTAATTTCCCCACACAATCCTTACGTAACCATGCCGTTTTTTTTACCTGGGCACATAGCATACTTTTTTGCATTTTGCCAACCTAAAACCCTCATCATCCACAATGCACAAAACGCCCTATTAACCCTAATTGAACGCTTGAACCCTTGAACCTCTCTTAACCCCCTTAACTTCTTTTTTCTATGAAAATGCTTTTTTTGCTTCCCATTCTCTTCCTCATGGCTGGCCTCTCAGCGCAGCCAGGAACCGCCCTAGTCCTCTCCAAAGGCCATGTAGCGGGAGAACAAACCTATGTGATGGACGCTGCTTTTCCCAAGGAAAAAGTGGACGGATGGTTAGAAAAAGGCTATCACATCCAAGATGTGAGTTTCGGGGATCATCACTGGATCGTTACTTTGACAGACCACACGTCTTATGAAGACCAGGTATATCTCCTTACAGATTCACCGGAATACCCCGAGGCCTTCGTGGCAGCGCAGCGTGACAGTGGGTTATTTGTGACGAGTTTGGCATTTGGCGCTGGCCAATGGGTTGTCGCCTGTTCGAAAGTCCCAGCATATGACGCACAATTTGTGCAATTCGACTCTACTTTTTCTCTTGCCTGGGTAGACTCCCAAGCACCTCCAGGATTCCATGTATCAGATATGGCAGTCGATCTCGCGGGATGTCATATGGTGATGACAAAGGACACAAGCATCAAGGATCAGCGTTTCTTTTACGGGAAAAAATACCCACAAGAAGCCCTTGCAGCGGCTTTAAAGGACAAGACTTATCGTATCACTCACCTGAGTTATCAGAACAACCACTGGCTAGCAGTTCTGAGTAGTGGCACAGCCATTAATTCACAAGAATGGGCCGTAAAGCAATCTTTTCCCAAAAACACTATCGAAAACGGCTGGACGGCAGGCTATATCGTGGCGCAATTTCAGCGCTTTTATTATGGGCGCGAAGTGCCGAGGGCAGAACCTGTTTTGGCTGTAAAAAGCCCTATTACACAAGCTGATAAAGACCGTTGTCCCAAGATCAGCAATCCTGGGATCATCCAGCCTTTGGCCCAGAAACTATTTGATGTCGGAGACGAAGCTGAACGGCTAAAGCTTGCCAAAAAGCTCATTCCAGACTTGGAATGCTGTATCCGCGTCTCCCATGTTGACTACCTTTCCCAATTATTTGATCAAGAGGAACATGTCTATGGCCTGCTGGAATTGTGCTATGAACAAAGTTATGGGCGTGATCGATTTGCGAGTTTGCGGAAATTGCTGAAGGAAGAGAAGTACCAAAAGAAGTTTGATAAATTGGTAGAATAATTCAGATTCACCTTTTGACTTTCATTTTCATTTTAATTTTGATTGATTCCTTAGTTGTTTTGTAGCCCAATGAAAATATTCCATTCCATTTTCCTCCTGGCAGGATTTACCCTGATGTTTTTCACCAGTTGTGATCTGATCAATCCCGATGAAGACCTTCCTGTTTACCTGGAGATTTCAAAGCCTAAGGTCAGAATCCATCCTGATCAGAATTTCCTAGCAGATGTCAATGTCAAAGATGTCTGGATTTATCGCAATGAGGAATTTCTGGGGATTTTTCCTGTTCCAAGCACCATTCCGGTATTTCCTGGCGATCGCAACAATCTCAGCATCAGCGGAGGCATCGCGTTATCGGGTTTTTCGGGCTTTAGAAGTACCTACCCATTCTGGCGGACCGTACAGGTGGACCTACTTGCCACGCCAATCGACACTGTCCCTATTCAGCCGATATTTGAGTACTTTTCTCCAGATACCAACCTCGTATTTGCCTTTGAAGAGACCTTTGACGGAGGGAGTTTAAGGCTAAAAAATAATATCAGTACACTTTCCAATTCTGTAGGTATTGCCACTAGCGGCATAGATCCATTTGAGAAAAACGCTGGTCTTGCTCGATTCAATGCCAGTTCCAACCTCATGGAATTGACCAGTACAACCTCCTTTCTCCTTCCTCAACGAGGCAATAATCGCATCTTCATTGAGGTGACGTATAAGAATGACATTGACTTTACCGTCGGCATGTTTCACGATGGCGTGAATTTTTCCGAAGTAGCCGGCAATGTCTTTTTTAACGCCAAATCAGATTGGAATACCATCTATATCGATGTCAATGATGAGGTCCGCTCCATCCCTGAAACGGTCCGTTTTACCCTTTTCATCCGAGCAGATGGACAAGGGGAGACAGGGGAAATTTTATTTGACAATATCCGAATTGTGCATTTCAGGTGAGGAAATGATAGAATGAGTGAATAGTGGAAATCAAATGATAAAATGAGTAGATGATAGAATGAGTAAATGTTGAATTTTGAATGAGTGAATTTTGAATGGAAAGCATTTTTAATGCTACCCTGAACTCTGAACCCTAAACCCTAAACCCAAAACCCTAAACCCTAAACCCTAAACCCTAAACCCTAAACCCTAAACCTTGAACGATTCCCCCTCCAACCTAGAACCCCTATTAAAAGCTGGTCAACGTGCAGCTTATGAGAGTGGAACGGTCCGTTCCAAACGGGGGAGTTTAGGTCGGCAGCGGCGCTGGCAGCGGTTTTTCTATATCTTCTCAGATTTTGCGGTATCCTATGGGGTTTGGCTGTTTTTTGTATTGCTCAGACGCCAATGGGAAGGGGAACCGCTTCGCCTAGAACCTCAGCAATTCCTGAATGCTTTGGTCATCACCACAGGCTGGATCATCATTTACGCCGTCGCAGGGCTGTATAGCAAGCCATTAAGAAGATCTCGACTTCAAGAAGTTATACAGGTATTCAAATACACCCTGATCGGGGTAATCGTCCTTTTCTTCTCCATTATCATGGACGATCAGGTATCAACTTCGGGGAGTCAACGTATATCGGCGACGGTATTTTTTGCCCTGCAGTTTTTATCCATCAGCATGGCAAGGATTGTCCTTACCACGCGGACACAAGTTCGTATCAGGAAGCGAAAAATTGGTTTTCCAACCCTCATTGTTGGTTCTGGTCCTGAAGCCATGAATATTTACCAGGAACTGGAAGAGATGAAGCGTTCGCTGGGGTACTCCTTCAAGGGCTTTGTAAGCCTGGCTGAGGCGAGTCAAAATATGTTTTTGGGGAAATTGAAGCACTTCGGGCAGTTAGATGCTTTGTATCATGTCATTATCAGCCGTAGGATAGAAGAGGTCATTATCGCCTTGGAAAAAGACAATGCTGATCAGATCGGCGAGGTGATAGAAGTATGTGAACAGACCCATACCAATATTAAGATTGTCCCTGGTATTTATGACTACATCGTAGGAACTGTCAAAGTCTCCCACATCTTAGGGGCACCACTCATCGAGGTATTTCCACAAATCATGAAGCCTTGGGAAGTGGTGTTCAAACGCGCATTTGACGTTTCATTTTCTCTTTTTGCCTTACTCCTCCTCTCCCCTATTTATCTGATTTTAGCGATTTGGATAAAATTGGACTCCCCAGGTCCGATTATCTATAAGCAGGAACGTATTGGAAAAGGTAGCCGTCCGTTCCACATCCTCAAATTCCGGTCGATGTATATAGATGCTGAGAAATTTGGCCCTGCCCTCTCCAAAAAGGACGACCCCAGGATTACCAAAATCGGTCGTGTCCTCCGCAAGCTACGCCTGGACGAGTTGCCACAATTTTGGAATGTGCTGATCGGCGATATGAGCATCGTGGGACCACGTCCCGAGCGTGCTTTTTTCATCGAAAAAATCGTCAAAGTAGCGCCTCACTACCGTCATTTGCACAAAGTCAAGCCAGGCATCACCTCCTGGGGACAAGTTAAATACGGCTATGCCGAGAATGTGGACGAAATGGTCCGCCGCCTTAAATTTGACATTCTCTATCTGGAGAATATGTCTATCTCCCTGGATATCCGAATTATTCTCTACACCATTATTGTGATGCTGGAGGGCAGGGGGAAATGAGGATTCATGGAAAATGAAAAATGGAGAATTAAGAATGTATGAAGCTGAAATCCTCGTTTTGGCGAGGGTGACAATGGATTAAAGGCCCGTTTCTATTTTCATTACGCACTAAATTTCAGAAAATTCTTCACCCTTTCTCCTTCGATTTTTCGTTTTTCACTATCTTGCTCAATCAGGTATTCCTGCTTTCTGACCATTAATTTCCACCAATAGACGGTGGGGATAATCCCATCAGAATGCTTTTCCAAACGATACATAAAGCTAATATTCGGTTCTTCTTTATCATTTAAGAGCCTACTCAATTTTGTATAGTGAACGTCAACATCTTCAGCAAATGTTTTTTTGTTTTTTTGAAGAATCATAACGTATTCACCAAGCATTTTTCCAAAGGAGAATTCCTGGCTGAAGATTTTACTTTTTAGGTACTTGCCGATCTTTATCCGCAACCGAGTGACCTCTGTCAGCAAACGCTGCTCTTCAGTCTGATTAGCCAATCGTTCAAACCTGATTCGTCGCATTTCCTTATCACTTTCTTCCTTTTCTTTATCAGTCAAGGTAGCAGGAATCATATAGCCATCAGCGATTTCTTCGTCTGTGAATTGTTTTTGTAATTCTTTGTATGTTTTATTGTGAGGATTCATACTACAAATACTTTTTTACTAAATCGACAGATTCTTGATTATCTACAGCGAGTTGTCTCCCGAATTGCTTAAATCCATATTTTTTACAATAATGGTTAATAAGCTTGGTTTTTGGGATAAGAGAAACAAAACCTCCATAGGCCTTTTCAATTGACATAGCACAAGCAAATGCAATGAGGCAGCCTGCTATCCAGTCATATTTCTTCTCCTTTCCTACATTTTCAAAAGAGACTTCTATCAAATTAATGTGAATTCTTAGTTCGGCTGGGATATCAATGAGTGATATTAATCCAAGGATAGTATCCTCATTGTCAACCAAGTAAATTTTATATATATCGTTTTCCTTTTCAAGTTTCCAGTTAAACTTAAACTGCTTGCTGCTTTTTATGATCTTTTCATCGCCACCAGCAATTTGCGATATTTCAGCTTCCTCTAGTTTTTCAGGCCTAATACGCTTTATTTTCATCGGGCTTATTTTTTACTAAAATACAAAAATAAATTTATGAATTCAATAAATACCCTCAAGGAAAATGAACAAATTTCACTCTCCCCCAATCGTCTTAGCGGAAAATTTTGTAGGGACAGGACATGTCCTGTCCCTACAAAATTTTCCGCGATCTCCTGACAAAAAACGTTAAAAACGATTTGAAGTGGGGGAAAATGAGGGAGAATAGTTAAACCGGCTATTAATCCAGATAAAAATACCCAATAACCTCTTTCACGATTCCCTCTGACAAATAGACTTGCCTCAGTCTATAATGAGTAGAAGATGGGGAATTCGTATACTGAAACCCTACATAGCCTTCTTTGGGCTGCCATCTGACAAGCGGCTCTCCCAAAATGCTGATTACTTCTTTTTCAGTCATTCCTTCTTTTATCCACAAAAACCGCTTGTGCGAATATCCTGGTGCATATTCTGTATCTTCAGAGGGCACGAGACATTCCCAAATCATCCCAGAATAGCCTTCTATTCGGAGATTTGGGGAGGTGTATTTTAACAACCATAGGGAAAAGATAATGCTTCCGATTAGTGCTAGGATTGTTTTAAACATAAGGCAAGAAAATCACTTATAGGGATCTTTTCAAGCCATTTCCTTTTACCCTTTCTAATGCTTGTCTAATGATCTTTTCGCAAGCTGCCATTTGCTCACTTCCATCTTTCTTTTTATCAAAAGTGAGGTAAAAAATCCTACAGACAGCTGGTTTTTGGGTGGTGTTTATTAGCAAAATATCTGAGAACTTTTTGCTCCTAGTCGTATGAGGAAGCAATGATCTAGGCGTACCATCTTCGGTGATGAATTTGGTGCGAACAAGGTCGTTTCCTAGCATTTTCGAGGAGGTATAAATAATTCCAGATTCGGGCAGGGTAACCTTTGCATTTGGAGCGAAAAAAAACCTCTTTAACCGCTTGGCTCTTGGAACCTGATAGACCAGTCCGATAGCTCCTTCAAAATCTTTTGGAACGACTACAAATACTTTCCGCGCATACCACCTATCGTAGAAGAACACAGCAGCCAACGCAACAAATCCAAGGCTATTTTTCCAAATAAATTGAGGAGAAAGAAGAAAACGATTCACGAAATACTGAATCAAGAAATCCACTCCAAACCCTAAAATACCTAAGCCCATTAGGCCAAAGAAGGCAACACCTGTCCAAGCAGCCCCTCCCCCTGTATCCTCCTTTCTTACAATAAATAAAATGATCCGAGCAGCCATAAATAGCGCCAATCCACCGCTTACAATATTCAGTAATGTTAGGCTATAGGTCATGTTGATTGTTACTTCAATTTCTGAGATAATCCCCAGACCACCCAGTACTTATCCGTCATACAGAGCATGCTATCCGTTTTCAAGGTTTCGGGGTTTTCCGCGGCACATTTTTCAATTAACCGAAGATTCACCCCAAGCCTTATTTCATCAAGCTTCTGTTTATTCACAAATTCACCGCTACAAGAAAATTGATAGCAGTCTTTGGGGGGTATTTTTTCCATAACGGCGCCATCAATTGCGCAGTGCCTAGGCTGGCCAATGTCAAATTTACTTGTATCATATATGATCGAAGTGTACGGCCCAGAGCATATCCCCGTACAGGACGACGCCACAAAGTAAACTGTGTCATTCAACCTATTCCTCAACGTCCCATCAATTTTTATCCCTTTAAATATATGTCCATCGTCATATTCTTCTTCAAAAGCTTTCGCCTCAAAATCGATTAATATTGCACTGTTAGGAACTTCAATCCTATTGGCAAGGGGCGTACTGCACGCCATTAACCCAAAAGAAATCCCCCAAAAAATCATCCATTTTTTCATGCTCAACTCATCATTCATCATTCATCATTCAAAATTACGACCCTTCCCCGCACCATCTTCCCCTCATTCAGTACCTGATAGAAATAGACGCCTTCGCTTAGCTTTTCTGCCTCCAACGTATACATGCCCTCAAAGCTCCCTTGAGCGACTTCACGGCCCGTAGCATCGTATAGCACAAACGCCCAACGACCTGGCAACTGGCTTTGGAAAGTGAGCTGCTGACCACTCCCCACAGGATTGGGGTAGACCAATACGGCCGCAGGCAACGCATGAATGACCACCCGTCGAATCTCGCTGAACGTGCTGTTTCCAGCCAGGTCTACAGCGCGTAAGCGGTAAAATGAAACACCGCCAAGCGGCTGAAGGTCAGGTTGTTCGTAGTATTGGGAGGTTTCACTATCGCCTTGAGATGGTTGCTGGAAAATCGGGGTAAAAAGTGCTCCATCTGCGCTGCGCTCCACCACAAAATGGGCATTGCCCTTTTCGCCTGTTGTCACCCAACGCAAAGCGACTGTCTGGTCATGAATCACATCTGCCCGGAAAGTCATGCCATCAATCGCCAAGGGCGGCGTGCCTTGATGACTGATCACGAATTGACTAAAACTGGTGATCCCATTTCCATTGCTGAACGTGACACTCCCGTCGGAACCCGCCGTGGCAGCATCCCCATCATCTATACTACTGCCCCAGGTCGCGCCATCGTCGTTAGTGCCTCGCTTATAAAGCTTAAGGCCACTCGGGTCTCCTGCTTCCCAACTAGCGACGCTTCCTACCTGGTCAAAGGTAATCCCCGACAGTTGAGTGAAGGTCGCATTTGCGCCGTGGTTGTTGATGACCCAGTAGCTGCGGCTGATGGAGTCAGGAGTAGGTGCCTGATCAGGTGACAGATTGATGCGTGTCACGACCACTTCTCCGTCAGGATAAGTGCCTCCTGTAGGGAAATCGAGGCTTAGCCCCGTTTGCCCAAATGTCGTTGTGCCTCTGCTAGCCACAGTCATCCGCGAACTGACGCCGCCCCCAACTGGCGCAGTAGAGGTGGTACGGCCAGCACCTCCCACCATCGCCGCATGGCGAATACCCACTTTGTCAGCCACATCGCCTTGTAGTCGGTTAAATTGATAATAAGCGACCAAGGAAGCGTCATTTATGGGCTTTTTGGTCAAATGCTGCTGTTCGCGGATTTCCGCTTGGGTGAGCGGACGGTCCCAAATGCAGACTTCGTCGATCTGGCCGGTGAAGTTGCGGGACGCCCAAGCGTTATAGCTACCTATATAAAATTGCAATAGATCAAGATCTACCTGTTGGGCGGAGGTAGTATGCGTCCTTCCTTCACCGTTCAGGTAAACTGATATGGCAGTGGGGGTCACCACCAAGGCAACATGAGACCATTCACCAGTGGGGAGATAAAGCCCACTGCTCCACCACCAAGCACCGCCCGGCCAGTGATAGCCCAGTTCGTTATTTGGGCGGACGTTAAAGCCTGCGGTATTGCTGCCATCGGAGCCAATGACGATGCCCGTATAGTCAGGCTGGATGCCGTTGGGCTTTACCCAGGCTGAAATAGTCAATTCATTGGTAGGCCCTAAATCAAGGGCAGGTGCTATGGCATAATCCCCTGATTGTTGCAGGTCAAGGGCTAACGCTGGAACCGTATCTGGCTCACACTCCGCAGTAATGGTCATGAAGCCAGAGATCGTTTGACTATTGGTACCAAAAGCATCCGTTACTGTCAGACTCACGTCAAAGGTACCTGGCGTTGTATAGACTACCTTGGGATGCTGATCAGAGGAGGTTGCTGGCATGCCACCAGGGAATTGCCATGCCCAAGTGGCACTGCTTTGATGGAGGGCAGAGTGGTCCACAAACTGTACCGTATCTCGGGTACAGAAACTTTCGAGGCGATCCGCTGCGATTTGGGCGGAGGGAGCAGCTTGCTCGTAGAATTCGGCTTCGTATACGCTCCTATTGGTTCCATTGCGGATTTTACCTTCTTTATAATAAGGGATCAATTTGGTAGAAAAAGTACTGAGGGGCAGGTTATTGTTGAATAATTGCCAATCCGAGAGGGTATCATTTCGGTAATACACCGCTTCTCTCGTCCCCAAATAAACGCCGCCCAAACTGCCCCGCTGATGCACAATATTGGTAAAGGAAAGGCCATCCAATGTGGGCGTAGAAATGCTCACCCAAGTGGTGCCTCCGTCAGTCGATTTAAAAATCTGATTTCCATTGATGCCTGGATACCCGCCATACTGCGACGTACGCGCCAGCCACAGCACATCTTCATCATAACTGCTGACCGTCACATCATAAGGCACCCAGTCATTATTGCCCAATAAGGCAATTGGTGGTGTGATCTCCGTCCAGTTTTGCCCACCATCTCTGCTCCTCCAAACCATTTTCCTGTCCCACCAACCTGGATATTGCACCACATACAGCACTTCAGGATCACTCCAAGCCACTTCGATAGCGCCTAATTTCCCCGTACCAAAGTCTTTGATCAAGTCATAGGCTACGCCCCCATTTTCACTGCGCCAGAGCTTGGCGTCAGTCGCTGTGTAGAGGATGTTATGGCACCTCGGATCAAAGGCGATGTCGCTGGATTCGCCCACGATATAGGAAGCATTGGTGTTTTTATCAAAGGGCAAAGAAATCAGGTTGACCGTTCGGTCGCCTGACAATCGGCGGCGTCCACCGTCGTGATAGACGACCCGAGGATCGCCAAAATTGACAAATCCGCGGACATTGTCGCCGCCTTGGGTGGCCATCCAACCCGTGAGATAGACATTGTTGTCTTTAAGCAAAGTCGCATTGTGATACGTTCCGCCTAGCATCACTTGCCCATCTTGGAACCCCGCTCCAAAACCCCAAAAGTCCGTGCCTTGAATGCCAAACATGCGCTTATTAAAGGTATTTCCATTATCATTAGAATAAAAAATACCTCCATCCCCTGCCACCCATAGGTCATTTCCATAAAAGCGAATGTCGTGCACATCCGCATGTACATACTTCACTCCTGCACTGCCAATGGTCCAGTGGGCATTGTTGGTGAGGGTCTGGCCGTGGTCGCTTGACCGCCATATATTGATCCCTCCTGTCAACACATTTGAAGAGTCTACATGGGAAGCGGCCAATGCCATGTCATAATAGTATTGACCGCCCGAAACTGAGCCATCCGTACTCCAATCCATGATATTAGGATTAGCGGCTGACGGCACACCCGCTGGGCCTGTGCCACAACACTGGAACGTCCAGGTATCACCTGCATTGTCGCTGATATACAGGCCATAAAGGCCGCTGCCTCCATTGGCAACGCCAGTGGTGAGGGCGTAGATGCGATTGGGCGCATCAGGTGTGACAGAAATCTCTGTGCGCTTCTGTTCCTCTGGTGCAACAAGTGTCGTCGTTACGCAATGCAATTGGCTGTTCATCACCCAGTTAGTTGCACCATTCAAGGTTCCATTATTGGTGCCTTTGCTGTCATTGACAGCGATTCCAGTCCCTTCGTCTGCCTTCCAGTAGTGAAGCAAATTTGCATACTGCGGGTGACTAGAAGTCACGCTAGCACACTGCAACGCAGCCAAATCCGCAACGGTCAATGCAGTGGTCCAGATCCGCACTTCTGCGATGTCTCCGGGAAAATTGTAGGCGTATGTGCCAGTCCCATCTTGCCCCATATAGAGCCTTAAGGCAGCGTTAGCGACATTATTGGAGAGATTGGTGGTCGTACTATTGATCAATGTTCCGTCTTGATAAACTGCTTTGGTGCCGTTGGCATCATAGGTCACGGCGAGGTGATGCCAAGCCCCATCATCGATGGCGCCGCCATCGAGATCGATGCGGCTGGTCCCATCGCCCATATTGAACTTCCAATCCCCGTTGGTCTTGGCCGCGATGACGAAACCTCTGTTATAGCCGTTGCTCCAGTTTTTATTAGAAATAATGGCGGGGTCCCCTGTCCAAGAAGTCGTGCGGACACGCATCTCGACGGTGAAGTCAGGATAGGTGACGGTTCCAAGCGCAGGGGCTTGCCCAAAGCCCACATTACCGCCTGCCAATTCCAGGCTGTTAAATGTGGAGGAAGTAGCCCCAGATATGCCTGGCCAACCATTGGCTTTGGCCTCAAAGGTGAGGCCCCCATTGATTGATTTGAAAAACTCCGTATGATCCCCAATTTGACGCACACAATAGACGATGTTTGGTTGGGAAGGATGAATTTCTATCTCTTGCGCCTCTCCCCCCAATCGTAGGTCCCATGTCTGCCCACCATCTGTGCTCCGATAAAAGCCTTGATCACTAGCAAGATAAACTTCCTGAGAATCAGTGGGATGCATCACGATATCATTTGCACTGATGGAAATGCTTTGGAAAGCAGCATCTCCAGTCAGCGCCCAATTTTGCCCCCCATCTGTGCTTTTGTATACATTTCCATTTCCCCCAAAATACACGGTCTGCGGATTGAGGTGATTGATTTCTAGGGCACGAACGGAATTCACCATCATGTCATGGGTGAGCGAGCTCCAATTCATCCCTTTATCAGTAGACTTCCAAACACCAGCCGTGGCAGTGCCTGCGTAGAGGATGTTGGTGTTGCTCACAGCCTGCTCCACGGTGTAGACGTGGGCAGCTCCTGGGGCATAGCTGCGGCCTGCGGCGTCAATGTCAAAATCGTAAGGCCCTAAGGGCTGCCAGGGAGAATTGGCTCCGCGTGAACTGTGGGCCTGCTTGGCGCGGCGCAGATAAGCAGCGTCTACTTGCCTTTGAACCGCAGGGTCGCTGAGCGTAGGGTGAAAACGATCGCGGCTGAGTGTTCGTAGCCAGCGCTTATAATATTGGGTGTGGGTATTTTTTTCGAAAGAATGGGTTTGATAATAGGCCTCATAAGCCGTTTTTACCTTCCCAATATCTTCGCCTGCATACATCCACTGTGCCCATTGAGGCAGGGGTTCAGGCGTTAGACTTTGTTGTTGGGCAAATGTAAGAGAGAAAAAACTGTGGAGGAGGAAGGACAGAAGTAGATGTTGTAATTTCATGTAAGAAAGTCATTAATACGCAAAAATACGTACCTAATAACCTTCGACCAAATTATTCACCGGACTGTGGAGGGTACAAGTTTATGAGGAATGTCCTAGGTTTTAGGTTCTAAGTTCTAGGTCAGCATACCTAACCTAGAACCTAAAACATAAAACTTAGAACCTTCTTCCCCTACTCCTCCATCGGCCCGCCAGGCTTATAGCCTTTTAATCCATAGAAAAGGATATAGAGGAAGCAGATAAAGGGGATGATAAAGGAAAGTTGAACGCCTCCCTCAGGATTGGCTTCTGTGCCCAATGCATCTGCGAGTGCACCTTGTATGGGAGGAATCAATGCGCCCCCTAGAATCATCATAACCAGAAGAGAAGAGCCCTGACTGGTGTATTTACCTAGTTTGTGGATGGCTAGGGTAAAAATGTTTGACCACATAATGGAGTTGAAGAGGCCAATCCCAATGATGGCCCAGAAGGCGAATTTTCCTGAACCTGTGATCGTAACCACCAACAACGCCAGGACGCCAGCAGCGAAAATAGACAAGGTCCGAGCAGGCAAAGAACGCCCTACGACAAATGCTGCTAGGTTCAGGCCAATAAGAATCAACCAAGGCCAAATCTCGTAGCTTAGTACTTCCAGGATAACTGAATTATCCGTTTCACCTTGAAATAGGCCTCTATTGAATGCATTGGCAAAATAAATGGCGAGGAAGGTAAGAATGGCGGAGCCAGCCATAAGGCCATATTTTTTAGCAGCTTGGCTGATTTCGCTGAGCATGATTGCCCCTAAGAAGCGTCCGATCATCAAGCCGCCCCAATACAGGCTCAAGAAGGTACTAGCGGCTTCTTCGTTATATCCACCAATTTTTTCTAACCCCAAATAATTCACAAAAATACTCCCTATCGCGACTTCTCCACCTACATAGAAGAAGATGGCCAGCATCCCAAATTTGAGTTGGGGAAACTGTAAGGCACCTGCCCCTGAGGGTATTTTATCCTGGGCGGTAAGCTTGGGGAGCGGTGCAAACAGGATGAAAACGGTTATGAGCAACAGTACCCCTGCAAAGGCCAAATAAGGCCACTTTACCGCATCTGCTCCAGAGTCCGCAAAGAATTTGAACATCAAAAAGCCTCCTATCAACGGTCCTATGGTAGTTCCCAACGAGTTAAACGCTTGGGCGAGATTCAATCGACTAGAAGCCGTTTCAGGTTTGCCTAGAATAGACACATAAGGGTTGGCAGCAATTTGTAACATCGTAAATCCTAAGCCCAAAATAAACAGGGCAAGCAGATAAGGCCAATAGGAATTACCTAAAGCTGCAGGGTAAAATAACCCACTTCCTGTTGCTGAAGTTAGGAGCCCGATGATAATACCATTTTTATACCCGATTTTCTGAATAGGGTCTCCAGAAGTGACAGATATCAAAAAATAGATCAATGACCCAATAAAATACGCCCCAAAAAAGGCAAACTGTACCAGCATTGACTGGAAATAGCTCAAGACAAACAGCGCCTTGAATTTGGGTATCAAAATATCATTCATCACCGTCATAAATCCCCACATAAAGAAGAGGATAAAGAGGCTATAGAGGGCTGAACCGTAGTTCGCGCCATTGGTGTTTGCAGAGAGGTTGCTAGAGGAGGGAGTAGATGATGCCATAATTAACGAGTTCTAAATCGGTTTAGGGGAAAGGTAGGGCTTTTTGGGGAAATCACAAATTTTGCTCGCAGGGCCTCACAAACTTTAGATCACTTTTTTTCTTTGTAGTATTTTTGTCGTGATTAAACCTTATGAAACACATCAATTGATTGATTTGCCTAAGGGGATTTAGCAATTTCTCAAGCAGATTTCTTTTTTGGCTGCTCTGGCGAGTTTCGGACTCCCCCTTGAGTTTGAATTTGCGGTTGAATTTCTCTTCAAAAGAAATCCGTACCTTTGTCCCATGGAGCAATTACGACCTCTCACGGACTGGCTCCCCATCACCCTCAAAGAAGTACAGAAGCGGGGCTGGGAAGAACTGGATGTTATCTTGATTTCAGGCGACGCCTACGTCGATCATCCGGCCTTTGGACCGGCGGTCATCGGGCGGCTGCTGGAGCAAAATGGCTACCGCGTAGCCATCATCCCCCAGCCCAACTGGCAGGATGACCTGCGCGATTTCAAGAAATTTGGGAAACCGAGGCTGTTTTTTGGCGTGACATCAGGTTGTATGGACAGCATGGTCAACCATTACACCGCCAATAAGCGGAAGAGATCTACGGACGCTTATACCCCTGGCGGAGGCGCAGGTTTTCGCCCGGATTATGCCACCATCAAATACACCCAAATCCTCAAAAAACTCTACCCTGAGGTGCCTGTGGTGATAGGCGGCATAGAAGCCTCGCTGAGGCGTGTTACACATTACGACTACTGGGAGGACCGACTCTTCCCCACGATTTTGGAAGATAGTGGCGCAGACATGCTGGTCTATGGCATGGGCGAGCAGCCGCTCAATGAGTTGATGAAAATGCTCGAAAAGGGCATACCCATCTCAAGCCTTAGAACAATCCCACAGACTGGGATTTTGGTGGATGAAGGGGAAAAGATGCCCAAAAACAAGAACTGGGAGGATGTAGAAATCGCTTCTCACGAAGTATGCTTGAAGGATAAGCTCAAATTCGCTGCGAATTTCAAAATCATTGAACAGGAGTCCAATAAGGCCAAAGCGCGGCGGATTTTGCAAAAAGTAGGCAAAAAGACCTTGGTCATCAATCCGCCGTATCCGCCGATGACGGAAAATGAAATCGACGGTTCCTTCGATTTGCCTTTCACACGCCTCCCCCACCCCAAGTACAAAAAGCGCGGCGTCATTCCTGCTTTCGAGATGATCAAATTCTCGATCAATATGCACCGTGGGTGCTTTGGTGGGTGCAGCTTCTGCACGATCTCAGCCCATCAGGGCAAATTCATTGCATCGCGGTCACAAGAGTCCATCATGAAGGAGGTAGATGCCGTGACCAAAATGCCTGATTTCAAAGGCTATATCAGTGATTTGGGCGGCCCGTCGGCGAATATGTACCAGATGAAGGGCAAGGTCCAGGAGATTTGTGACCGCTGCGTCAGCCCCTCTTGTATTCATCCCACGGTTTGTCATAATTTGGACACGAGCCATACGCCGCTTACGGAGATTTATAAAAAGGCGGCGGCCCATCCCGATGTTAAAAAGGCGTTTGTAGGCAGTGGCATTCGCTATGACCTGTTGACCAAAACCTATAACAAAAAAGGGGATGAAAGCCTGGACGAGTATATGGAGCAATTGGTCACAAACCATATCTCAGGTCGCCTGAAAGTTGCTCCGGAGCATACTTCAGATGACACCCTCAAGGTGATGCGAAAGCCCTCTTTTAAGCATTTCCATGAGTTCAAGAAGAAGTATGATGAAATCAACAAAAAGAACAACCTTGATCAGCCGCTGATCCCCTACTTCATCTCCAGCCATCCTGGCTGCGAGGAGCAAGACATGGCCAACCTCGCTTGCGAGACCAAGGACATGGGCTTTAAGCTAGAGCAGGTCCAGGACTTTACGCCGACTCCCATGACCGTGGCAACGGTGATCTACTATACAGGCGTTCACCCTTATACCTTGCGGCCTGTGTTTACCGCGAAAACGCGGGAAGAGAAGAAAAACCAACACTTGTTTTTCTTCTGGTATAAACCTGAAAATCAGCGCATTATCAGAGATAAGCTCAGCAAAATTGGCCGCAAGGACATGGTGGAGAAACTGCTTGGGAAGGCGAAGGTGAAGACTGAGGAGGTGAAACGGAAGTTTCGGCGGGGGAGAAAGAGGAGGAGGTGAGACCGCTTCGCTTACAGATCATTACCGTTATGAATTAGATTTTTTTTGTAGGGCCACGACATGTCGTGGCCCTACAAAAAAAAAAATCGATCTCTATCATCACAACTCATAATTTTCATAAAAATCAGCCTTTACAAACAAGCCTCGGCAATCCCTTGGATCTTTTTAGTGGGCATCACCTGCCTTCCCTTCATCCATGTATCTTGGCAGATAGACCCAGTCCTGATGCCTCGACTGGCATGGTTAAATTTTTGTCTCTTATTGATCTGGGCAATAGGCACTTGGAACAATCATTTCACCTTTAACTTCTGGAAAAAACCACTTGGTATCGCACTAGGGGCTTATGTGCTCACTACTGGTGTTTCCTTGATTGGAGCGATACATCCTGCGGAGGGCCTCACAGAAGTGATCCGTTGTTTGTCACTAGCCCAGGTAGTTTGGCTGGCTTACGAGGTGTTAACAAAAGAGGAAAATAGGCTGATATGGTTGTTCAGAGCTGTTTCTGCCATGGCCTTGGCCATGGTTGTGAGTGGGTTAATGGACTATCTGGACATCTTCAGCCAGCTTGCGGGCCGCAAGAGCCTCTACCAAATCGAAGGAACCCTCGCCAATAAGAACTTGCTCGCTTCGGCACTCTTTCTCTGCCTTCCTTGCTTGGGAGGTTTATGGGTTTTGGGTAAAAAAGTAGAAAAAATAGCCGCTATAATTGTGGGAAGCGGAGCCATTTTCCTCATCATCGTGACGCAGACACGAGCTGTCTGGCTGGCACTGCTTATCAGTGCTTTTGTAGTGGGGGGCTACATGATGTGGCGGCTGCTTCGCCATCAACCGTGGCGTGGCGACAAGCGTTTTGGGCTTAAAGCTGTGGCTGCACTGATTGTCATCATACTTTTAGGAATAGCTACTAATGAACTGTATATCAAACAGTTAGGCGACCAAAATGCTTTTTTTGCCCGAATCACTTCCCTCTTCGAATACCAATCCGTCAAAAATGAACACACCGAGACGATTCGGGAACGCCTAACCATTTGGCACAGGACGGCCCATATGATCCACGAAAACAACCTCCTGACGGGCGTAGGCGCAGGACATTGGCGATTGTATTTTCCCGCCCAAGGCCTGGAAGGCTTGCGCGCCGACCAAGGGGAAGTCAACTTTCAGCGGCCCCACAATGACTATTTGTGGGTATTGAGTGAAACTGGGATTTTAGGGCTAATGGCCTATTTGGCTGTGCTGTTTTTGGGACTTAGAGAAGCCTTTTTCTTGATTAGAGAATTGGATAAAAAGAAAAAACAGTTAGGGTTATTGATCCTGGCTGGACTTTTAGGATTTATGATCATTAGCTTTTTTGATTTCCCCAAAGAACGGCCCTTACACCTCGTTTTATTGGCGGTCTTGATCGCTATTCCTACCGCGATTCGCCTTAGCCCCTCCCCTACCAGTCCAGCCCCTTCAAAAAGGTTTTTGCCCCTTACTTTTTTCCTCCTCACCCTCCTTTCATTATGGGTATTGGCCATTAGAATGCATGCAGAATCCCTGACGATCAAGGGATTGATCGCGCGGAGCAATGGGGCTCATCAAGCCACCATAGATCAGTTGGAAAGCGCTAAGACCCCTTTATATCAACTAGATCCGATGGCCACCCCCTTGGCTTGGTATCAAGGAGAAGCCGCCTATCTAGATCGTCAGGTGACCCTTGCTGAAAATTTCTTTATCGAAGCCTTAGCAGTTCATCCCTGGCATATTCATGCGCTCAATAATTTAGGGGCTTGTCAATTTGTGCAAGGACGCATTGATTCGGCCAAAAGTCTTTTTCAACGGGCACTCTCCATTTCCCCCCATTTCGCAGAATCCAATCTCAATATGGTAGGCGTCTACTCAAGAATAAATCTGGATACAGCCTTGACCTATTTCCTCAATTGCCCACCTAGTCACCCAACAGAAAGGTACCATCTTGCGCTACAAAAGATGATGGGTAATCTGATTTTGCAGCTAGAGCGACAAGTGGATGAGCCTGAGATGAGGCGGATGCTTCTTGAGATCAGAGCCAAACCCGACTGGTTGGCAAAAATCCATGGCGACATTACTGAATTTGGGGAGCCACCTTATGTTCGGATCCTCAAAGATGCCTTGTATCAGTTGGAAATGACAGATAGGGTGTATGATTTGGCAAAAGCCGATTCCATTCGAGAGAAGTACGGGTTGGGGGGGAAATGAGTGGATGAGAGAATGAGGGAATGCGTGAATAATGGATTCAGGCAGCGGATTGTCACAGAACTTCGTCATAAGAATATAATAATCTCAAGTCTTTATTTAATGAAACACTTCATAACCCTCGCCTCATTACTCATTATTTCTTTCCTGTTACCTGCCCAGACCCTGACAACAGTCTCTCCAGATACAGCCCTGATGAATCAGTGGCTGACTGTCACCATTTCTGGAAATGGGACAAGTTTTACCCAAGGATCTGTCGTCAATCAGGTTTCTTTCACTCAAGCCAGCCTTACGGCTTTACCCGTTTTCAATATCACACCGATCTCAAATGATAGCCTTCAGGTAGATGTAGTGGCATCTCCGCCAGGCCTTCCTGGGATGCCTTGTGGCTTTTTTGATGTAGAAGTGAGCAATCAATTTGATGGGACTATGATATTGCCAAATGGATTTGAGATCTTATGCCCCGTAATCGACACACTAGCTCCTAATTGTGCCAATCGCGGTCAACAGCTAACTGTCAATCTTTCTGCTTCTGGGGTTGATTTTTTACAAGGAACACCGACTGTATATTTTCAACAAGGTACCAATACTTCTATTTACGCCTCAAAAGTAACAGCGCAAAGTTCAACCATTATCAATGCGGACTTTACTATCCCTATTCAAGCAGATTGTGGGAAATATGATGCTTATCTAATCCCATGGCAGCAATGGCTTCCAACCATTGATAGCGGCAGTTTTGAAGTAAAATGTGAGGCGCAAATTCAAGGAATGGTATATGAGGATGTCAACGGAAATGGCACCCAGGATGTAGGGGAAAAGGGGCTCGGAGGCGTTTCACTGCTGATCATGCCTGGTAATATCATTGCCTTTACAGATACGACTGGCGCATACGCACTGGACCTCGGATTAGGAACTTATACAGTATCCGCTCAGGTTCCTGCTTATTATACTCAAACCTCTATCCCCGCTACTCATGCTGTAACACTCAATACCATAGGGCAAGTGGTAAATGGGAAAGACTTTGGCATTCAAGGCACCACTAACATCCTGGATGTAAAAGCAAGCCTTACTGGCGGCCAACCTATCGCGGGACTCTCCACGCAATATTGGGTTACTTACAAAAATGTAGGTACAACTACAGCCAGTGGCCTTATCACCCTTGACATGGATTCTACCATGTCCATCCACCAGGCGCAGCCAGCGCCTGATAGTACAAGTTTTTCTGGCTTGGATACGACTTATTTCTGGAAATACAATAACCTGCTACCTACCCAGCAGGCCAATATTACCTTCAGTGCGACCATCCCTGTTTTGCTGCCGAATGCGCCTTTGCAGCATATCGTTACCATAACGCCTATCGCTGGCGATACGGTTCCTGCCAACAATTCCGATACGCTCAACCAATTGGTTTTGAGCTCTTATGATCCCAATGACAAACTAGTGAAACCAGCGGGTGTAGGCGCAGACAAATTGACCTTGAAGGAAGAGACGTTGGACTATACCATCCGTTTCCAGAATACGGGCAACTTTATGGCCTTCAATATTCGGATAGAAGATACCTTAGATACGAACCTCGATCTTGCGACATTTGAATTAGTAGGGGCGAGCCATCCTATGGCGTATAATCTCGACCAGGATGGACATTTGACCTTTACCTTTACCCAAATCCTCCTTCCTGACAGCAATTCGAATGAGCCTGCCAGTCACGGTTTTGTTCGGTACCAAATACGTCCATATGCGGGACTGCCTGACTCTACGGTGATCCACAATACTGCCGCCATCTACTTTGATTTTAATCCGCCTGTCATTACCAATACCACGGCCAATAATTTGGTGGATTCCATCAACTTCAACAACGTAGCGATAGAACCTATCCTTCAACCTTCAATTTCACTACAAGCAGTTCCCAATCCGTTCTCGGATAAAACCATCATCAAACTGCCTATGGACCGAAAGGGAATTGAGGAGGTGAGGCTGTATAATCCCATGGGGCAATTGATTCGTCGATATATTGATATCCCCAGCAGGCGTTTTGTCCTGAAGCGAGATGGATTACCCGCAGGGATTTATCTTTTGGAAGTAGTTGGGAAGCAGCCAGGATATGCGAAAGTGGTGATTCAATAAGGTTCAGGGTTCAGGGTTTAGGGTTTAGGGTTCAAAATCTGGGACTTGATTTACCAATCATTTTATCATCTACTCATATAATCATTTATTCATTTCCCATTCTATCATTCTATCATTCTCCCCTAATACGCCCATCTTCCAGTTATGGGATTGAAGAAGGTCAATCCTACTTTGAACTGAGTCTTAATGGCATCTTCTGCATTGCTATAGGAAGTGACGAAATAGGTGCCAAATTTGAGTAACTGTTTGCGAATACGGAAAGGGTATTGAAGCCCGGCAAATAGTTCTGCGTGGAAAAAGCTCCCATCTTCAATCAGGAGCAGGGCACCTCCACCAGCGGACTGAAGGCGTGTACGCTTCAGTAGCGGAATCCTGTCCATCAAAGCCCCGCCAAAGTCGTGCAGGTAATGACCATCAAAAAAGGCATTTTGGGTGCTGATGGTAGGTCCCAACAGTTGAAAGGACCGCAGGGGATTGGCAAAAAGGTAGGGATCGGAGCCCCTAAAGAAGGTAAAGTCCGTGAATCGGATGTTATTAGCTTGAAGGAACCGGCCTATGTTCACAGACCATCGGGAGATGCCCAGTGTGGCAGGACGGAATTCGTGGTTCACCCGCAAGCCCAGGTAATCAAAATTGAGCTCACTGTTCAAGATCCCAGCGATGGCCTTTTTGTAGTGTAACGTAAAGGTAGGCCATTTGCTTCCTAGATTGATCTTCCGATACGGTTCCAGTTGATACTTTTGGCCTGGGATAAACCGCACCTTTATGTCAAATAAGAACTCTCGGTAGGGATCAAAACTTTGGGGCACGTTGAATTCACCAAAAAGATCCTCCGACCACTGGGACAGTTCCAACTCATCGATTGCCTTGCGATCGGCGAAGTCAATACTGGCATCTACAAAGATTCCATTGGTCACCTCCATTCTATGTCCCACCCCAATGCTGCGCTTATTGATATAATTTCCACGCCCAAGTAAAGCAATTAGGGTAGCATTGTCATTCACCATGCTGTAGGTGTCTCCCACCTTGATATAGGCATGGGCAAATTTGCGGGGATTGTAGGTGTAGCCCAATCGGAAATTGCCTTTGAGGTCTTTGTTATCAACCCCGTAGTTGAAATCCCCCCATAAATACATGGCTGTATAATTTTTCCACGTTTTCCGGATGGAAGTACCCAACGAATGTCGATACCCTCCTACCCCATAGGGCTGAATTTGCTCAAGGATAGGGGAGAAATAGTAGCGCATCCCGCGCTTGCGGTCCCGAAAGGCAATGCCATTTACCAAGATGTCCAAAAAGGACAGATGGTTAAAAATGGAATCTACTTCCCTTAGGTGCTCGGGGCTGCGATAGTGGGCAATCAGGCTGTCCTGCCGTTTCACAAACTGCACATCCCGCTCTTCCATTGCCAAAGGCCGAACACCCGCCCAATAACTGGAATCTCGCTCAAAGGCTTCTTTGTCCGTTCGACGGAGTTCATTTCTGAAGAAGTTTCGCGGAAGTTCTGGGTCCAATTCATAGGCTGTATGTAAAGCCAGGGATTGGCCTTCATAGGTGGATGGGCCGTCTTTGACAGTATAGGTATATTCTTCCTTATCCAAAACCCATCGACCGTCATCTGTCTTGCTATAGTCATGTGCCACTTCAAATTGCTTAAAAAATGGCAAGGTGGATGGCAGCACCTCAAACCTCACAGATTGAATGGCCCAACTTCCGTCAACGATGATGAATTTCCCTTTAAAATAGGGACCATCCAGGTTTTTGGGGGTAATGGAAATGGTATAATGCACCTTCCCTTTCATGTAGTAGGTGGAGTCTAGGTGGTAGCGGTAGGTAATTGCCCATAGGGTACTATGAAGGGGAGAGACAAAGGGACGATCCCCTAACTTGGGCGCTTGTATCAGGTTGCGATAGAAGTTCATCTCTACATCAGACACATCCTGATAGAACAAATAAGGATCCCTGGCAGGTGTCCGGTAATGGCCCGCATTTTCATTAAAATTGAAGGAAGAACTGATCCCTCCGCCATTGCGAGAACGACTCCTATAGGCATTTACGATGGTTTTATACTGCTTGGGATGGCGGTAATAGGTAGTTGATTGGGATTCGACAAAATTGATCGTTTGGGGCTTAATGCTTAAGGTGATTTCCCCTGTATCTATCCACATCGTATCTGTAGTAATGGAATCATGCTCTATGACAAAGCCCAAGCTATCCATGCCCAGTGTCAAGGTATCAGCCACCGCTACTTGAGCCAGCGAATCAATCTTCTTCTTGCGCCTTTCCTCTGCTGCTTTTTTTCTTTTTTCGGCAGCGCGACGAGCAGTAGTGCTATCTTGAACCAATGATATGCGCTGATAGGTATCACATTTATATCCTTCAAATTGCTGGATGAATTCTTTTTTATGTTTGATCACTTGCTTCATGATCGCATAAGCGGGGTCACGCCTGCCCCTTTCAATTTCAATTTCATCCAGTTCCATTTCCACGGGCAACAAAACTACTTCTAGTGGCTGACTATCGGGGACATTCACAGCTACCACTTTTTCTCCATATCCCAAGTGCTTAATCATTAATTGGTAGGTTCCTGCTGCCAGATTCAGTTGAAATTGGCCATCTGTATTGGTAATTGTGCCTGCACGGCTCCCCTCTATTTGAATACTCGCAAAGGCAATAGGCACACCGTCAGGGTCCAAAACACTTCCTGTAAGTGTTTGGGCGAAGGCGGAGAGGGAAAAGAAAAACGAAAGGGAAAACAGGAAACAGCGTCTTGTCATCTATAGCAATATTGAATAAAAAAAATAAGTCTCTGTGGGAAGACGGAACTTACAAGGGAAAGATTGCATAGAAGAATTGAAAAGGATGAATAATGAAGGGAGAAAGGGAAAATCACCGTTTCTGATGTAAAATAGATAACTTATCGTCAATTTAAGATAAATGGAAATTATTAGGATCACCTTAGCAATTACTGTGATGCTCATCTATTTGGGCATTTTGATTAATGATCATAGAAAGGATACTGGTTATCATAAAAAAGCCAAAAGAGTTCAGTTAGCATTTACGCTCATACTGATCCTAATTAACCTCAATTCTGCAATAGATTTAGTTAGGGTTATTGGGACATTTCCAGAGAGTTTTGAACAAACAAGAGGTATGGGATTACTTTCTCAAAAGTTAAATTTTGGCATAAACACCTTCGATGGGCTCGTTAGTCTTTTGCTTGTGATTTGTGTCATAGGTATGGCCAAAAGAAACCAAAGGGCACGAAAAACAGCCATTGTTCTAATGGTAATTTCTGGGAGTATTGGTTTACTTTCTATGTATAAAATCATCTATTTAATTGAAAACGAATTTGGGATAGAGACCCCCATGCCCAGCATTTGGATGTATGTAACAGTGGTTCTTATGCTTACCATAGGCTTCTATTTTGTTATCATCAAAACCTACCTATCCAAGATGATGATCCGATTTTTTGACAGGGATATTTCTGCTGATTCGAAGGGACGCCTTCAACATATGATAGAAGAGATAGGCGATTCAGCGGATAATGAATAAGAAGGCTAAGCTACAGATTCACACTAAAAAAGACCTCGTAGGATTAATCAGCCACATTTTGTTTAATCCTACGAGGTCTATATTAGTCCTTACTTCACCACTTTCTGGCTCGCAATCACCTCTCCATCTAGCGTCAACGCGCCTACATACAATCCCTTGGGAAGCGGAAAGTCAAGCGTAATTTCTCCATTATATCCTGTCAGGATGGTTGATGAAAGGCGGGCCCCGAGGAGGTCATATAACTCAAATGTCAATTGACCTTTACCCTGAAAAACTCCTACATCATATCGCACATTTATCTCCTCTTGGATGGGTTGGGGGAAAATGCTAAAAGTCACATTCGTCACCTCTTCTACATCTATCCCTGTACTGTACAAGCTATGCTCGATGACTGTGAAGGCATCAATGGCGGCTTCTACGATATTGCCAGGCGCATCATCGGCGGTAGTGAAGATTACCCGCATCTGGTTCGTGAGTATCGGGAAATGGTCTTTCAAGTGAATAATAGGCTGTGGTTTCCATATATTGGCCCATGAGTTGGTATATTCTGCTACCTGAACCACATTGGTCCCGTCGCCCACTTCCACTCGGAGGTAATCATTCCCCGGCCCTGGTGCACTAAAGTCTACATTAAACAACCACCATTCAAAAGTAAGTACAGGGTCTTCATAGTTGGAGAGGTCCATATTGGGGGAAGTGAGGATGGCTGTCCCTCCATCTACGTCATCGTCCCCGATCCCCGTTCCACTATTACCTGTCACATAGGCATAGGTCCCAAAATCACCTTCAATATCACTTTCTGGGTTGATGACATTTCCCCTAAAACTGGTTCCTAGCGGCTCGCCTCGCTCCCATTGCCCTTCATTCGCCGTACCTGACTTGATCCATGGATTGTCAAAGATAAAATCGTCATAGTATCCTGCATTCAATTCTATCGTGATGGTTTTATTTGCTTGATCTACAACGACTTCCTTCCCATCAGTGACATGGCCCCATTTGCCTGCGATTACCTCATACAAACCTGTCAAAAAATCAGAATCTGTGGCTTCTCCATTGGCATCCGTCAGGAAGGGAAAAGAAGCTTCATTATTGGGAGCGATGAGCACGAGTTGGGCAAAAGGTATAGGGTCTTCTGTCGCAGCGTCTACTACTTTGATAGTGAGATCGATAGGGGTTGAAGGTTGCAATTCTACATCCTCAATCGTCACTTGACCAGAAGAGAGGGAAACTGAGCGGTTTTCAGGCATATAGCCATATTTTGCATAGCGGATGTCATAAGTACCTGCATCCACAGTACCTACGGCATAATTCCCCATATTTTGGGTCTTGTCATTCAATTCTGGCTTTATCGCTTCTATCAAGACATTAACCAAGGGAGCACTGTTGCTGAGATCAGTAACTGTCCCTTCTAAATAGGCTGCCCGGATGTAGGTAGGTTGTAAAACAAAAAAGCCTTCTTGAATGTCTGTGGCCAATACCAGGCCTGATGGCAGAAAGGGATAAGCCCCCCAACAGCCGTCAGTCCCGCCCCCTTCCATAGGGCTGGTGTCATAATGCCCTACCTCGACGAGATTAGTGGGACGCGTAGCATCAACCAATTGTATGCCATCTTTATAATAGGAAGTAATGAGAAAATCATTGAGTACATGCACATTGTGGGGCGTAGCAAGCCCTTCACTCAGGCTGGACCGAATTCCGTCCAATAAGGTAATAGAGGTAGGGTCGGTCACGTCCCAAGCATAGACATATGCTTCTTTGAGTTCGTCAGTCGTGAAGCAGACATTACCTGCATCATTGAGCCAAGTATTATGGGTATATGAGTCTGGATAATCCGTGAATCCCAATACGGATGGATTGGCTTTATTGGTCAGGTCTAAGATGGTCAATAGCCCATCGTCAATTTCGCCATTATACGCCCTGTTTCCCCTCACATATACATCGTGCACATATCGATCAGTATAAGCCCCAACAAACTGAGGATCCCATGGATCATTCCTCAAATCATAGATCACCATCCCCCCATTAAATCCAGTAGGCATGGCAGAATTTCCGACCCCGACCATATACAAGTGGCCATCTTCAATATAGATATTATGCGCATGGTCAATTCCATCCATCACTGTGTCCTTATAATTGACTGCATTTGGCAGGGTAGAAAGGTCAATAATCAAGAGTCCTCCTGCGTCGTCGTTGGAGACATATGCATGGTCCTGAAAGATTTTCAGGTCCCGCCACACAGAAAGCGTTCCTGGAATGCTAGCTACCTCAACAGGGGTGCTCGGATCAGTAAGATCAAAAATCGATACGCCATCCACGCGACCGACTAGGGCATACTCATTGCCATTACCATCTACGTAGGCCCATACATCATTCAAATCCACAGGGAAAGGGACATGCGCCACGAGGCTCAGGTTTTTGGCAGATTGGGCAAAAAGACTCAAGCTGAAAGATAGCAAGAGGAATAGCCATGTAAATTTCTTCATTGTTGTAAAAAAAGTAAAGGTTGTATAGTTAATGTGTCAATAATAGCTAAAGTTCATGTTAACATAAGACGTATAGGCGACGATGAACTTCACCTCTCCCCTCTATTATCCATTATTCATTCTCCATTTTGCTTTATTAATTCCCCTGCTCGTATCCTTCATCTACTTTCAGGTCCAGGCCATCTGCTGCGGCTGTAGCTAACTGGTCGCACCGCTCATTCAGGGGATGGCCTGCATGGCCCTTTACCCAGCGGATCTGGACTCGGTGTTTCCGATATACTCGTAAGAAACGGCGCCAAAGGTCAGGATTCTTTTTGTCCTTATAGCCCTTTTTCTCCCACCCAAATACCCATCGCTTCATGACGGCATCACAGACATACTTAGAATCAGTCGTGATGACCACATCGGTTCCATCTTTCTTCAACGCTTCTAGGGCCACGATGGCGGCCAATAACTCCATCCGATTGTTGGTGGTTTTGCGAAATCCTTCGGCAATTTCCTTGCGATACTTGCCATAAGTCATGACAATACCATAGCCCCCAGGGCCTGGATTTCCACGGGATGCACCGTCTGTATAGATAATTACTTGCATAAAAAGGGGATCAAATAGGCTAAAACTGGCAAAATACGTTATATTTTTTATAAATTGTCGAACCTAAAAATATTAGCACCAAATGAAGCCGTACACCCTTTCTTCAATCATTATCAGCCTGCTTTTGCTGAGTTTCTGTTCAGTCATGGGACAAGAAAAAGGAAAAGCCTCTTACTACGCAGACCGTCTACATGGAAACAAGACCTCTAGTGGAGAACCTTATGACAAAAATAAATACACAGCAGCTCACCGTACGCTCAGTTTTGGGGCTATCGTAAAGGTCACCAACCTAAAGAACGGAAAGGCCGTAATTGTTCGAATCAACGATATGGGACCTCATAACCTGAGTCGAGTCATCGACCTCTCACGAGCGGCCGCAGAAGCTATTGATATGATTCGTGATGGAACAGTAGAAGTACGTCTCGATGTCATCAGTGAATTTCCAGAGGGCGCCAAATATCAATTAGGCCCCACTACAGGCGGAGGCGTTCCGCCAAAAAGTAGCACACCTGCCACTTCAGCCAACCAACGTACTAGAAACACCCCTCCCCAAACAGGCCAAGCTAGCTCGGAAGTCTTCATCGACATGACCAATAGTCAGCCGGCCCCTTCCACCAATATCTCACTACCCAATATCCTCCCAGGCCAATCTACTGGCCCTACGGCAAAGCCTGTAGGAAACCAGGCTGCTCCTCCTCCGGTCACGGCAGGAGCCACAGCTCGAACTATCGGCCCTGATCAGACGGGCCGCAGCCTAGAAGTAACTGCAAGTGCCAAAGGCATGGGCCTATATAAGTTCAGCTCTTACAGAGTAGTTGGCGACGGGTACGGTATTCAAATCGGAGCGTTCTCAGACTATAGAAATGTACTCGAGACCTCTGACAAGCTTATGCAGCAAAATATCCAGGATTTGATGATCCATACGAAAGTCGTAGATGGGAAAGATGTCTTTCGAATGATTATCGGTCCTTTCCCAAGTCGTGGTGCAGCAGAAGCTTTTAAAGGAAAATTAGCAGCGATCAACATGAAAGGCATAATTATTGGCCTGAAAGAGTTGAATTGACAGAGAACCTAGTTAAGGAATAATGAAATTAATAGTCAATCTCTTTATTAATTAATCATTCCTAAGGCTGTAAGCTTCACAGCAAAAAAATTTTTTTCTGTTGTTAGGCAGCCTTTACTTTAGCAGGGACCAATACAAGGTAGGTTCTCTCAAACTTTGGTCATTAATTTAATCCACAGTCTATGAGGTTTTGGCTTTTCTGTAGTTTTGTCGTGTGCGTCGTCTTCCATTTCGGTGATCTCAATGCTCAGGATTTCCAAATGGACAGCTTGCAACCCATCAAAGGAAAAAGCCTCATCTCTTCTCCCACTGATATCCAAGCCCGTGTACAGGCATTCTGCAATGGAGAGCACCTTTCTTTTGTGATTGAGGTGACTGATGATCATGTTGGGAAAAATGGCAATGGGCTAGAAACGGACCATATAGCTTTGCATCTCGCTTTACCTTCCCAAGCCTATCCGCCTGGATTTGAGTACGACCTCCACCCACATTATATCCAGGCTAGAGCAGCGAATACACGAGGGAGCGAATTCCCTTCATCTGCCAAACGTTTTTTTAGTACCTACTCAGAATATTATTCCCCCATTGAGGTGGATAATTTTCTTCAAGAACATGATTACCCAGACAGCAAAACCATACGAGATGAAGGACTAGACCTTCCATTTCCGAGTCAGTTGAAAGCTACCCGAATAGATTATGGGATTGTGCATTATGCCCTGTATCCTGACGGTCGCCCAGCCGTCTTGGTAAACAAAAATCATTTTGCCCTCCTAGAAGAGGAATTGAAGATTCAGATAGGCAAAATAGAAGAAGGGCTGCTGTATTCCGTTGATATCACAGATGATGGGTATATCATCAATGTCCAATTATCACCACAAGCATTGGGGTTTGTAGAAGTACCGGAGGTCGCTGAGCTCAATTTTGTCATCGACGTAATCGACGCCGATTTTCGCTATAAGCGAGGGATCACGGTCCTGTCGACCATGGAAAAAGGCAATTATGGTAGTCCCAAAAATGATTATAATGTATTGCAGTTAACCTCTCCCCTTCAGACCAACCTCAGTCCTGCCCCTAACCGCGTTTATACCAAGACGGATTACCGACCAACTTATACTTACACGTCAAAAGGCTGGCTCCCAACAGCCGTAGAGGTAGATGCATTGCACTTTAAGGAATTCAAATCTAGCGAGTCCCTCACGGAGGTACGATTTGTTCATAGGCCTATTTACTACCACCATTACCTAGATCGCGAGCATTTGTTGAGTGTAGAGCAAATGGCGATAGACTTCGAATATGTCAATGCGCGTGGTGAAGAGCTTGAATTCACCATCATCAACGATCAGGTGTTTGGGGTTAAACGAGTTACCCAATCACTTGCGCGCTTAGATACGGTAGACAATCGGATGACCTTTCTCTTTCCTGATGGACAACCAGGCCTTATCCTTTCAGAAAATAGCACGTTTCATCCCTATGGATGGGGAGAATGTGGGCATTGTGTCGATGAGCGGTTGCATATTTATAAAATAGAGAAGAATGGCTCCAAAAAAGTCCTGAGCATAGAACAGGGGGAAGGAAACCCAGGATTCTGTGTCATTGGCAACGAAAGTTTTGATGGCTATTATGTATCCAAACTCAACTGGGTCAAAAAAGGCCAAATGATGGTCCTTCAATTGAACCACAGAGAAGAAAACCTCCGCAAAAGGTTGCGGGTTAGCTGGGATGACACCGGAGAGGATTTAGAATTAGAAGAATTGCCTTAGCAATGAATCGCTTTTCCGCTATTATTTGTCTGATTATTGGTTTTTCTACTCTCCTTCGGTGTTCAGAACCCTTGGAGCGGCAGCATGTGCCTGTTTTTGCAGGCATCAGTATAGATAGTACTGCAGCCTGCCCGATGGCAACCCTTACAGAGAATCGATCTATTCAGGTCGAAGCGAAGCTCGACGGCTGGTCGGTTGAGATTCCCATGCTCATCCGTACGGACGACCTATCCAATTCATTCGTGTATTATGAAGGCCACACACTGGATACCTTGATTCATTTGCTCCAAGAACAAAATATCCCCTATTTCCTCAATTTTTTCCTTCAAAATCCTTTTTCCTATAAGCCAGAGGAAATTTCTACTGACAAATATCTTACAGATGTTTCAGGGCTATTGCTTAGAGCTAGTGATTATCCCCCAGAAGTCATAGGATTTATGGGGAGTTTTTTGGATCAAAATCTGATGGGAGACAAGCTACAGGTGCTAGTGGCAGAATTAAGAAAAGCTCTTCCCTTGTTTTCAGGCCAAATCGTCTATGCCGGTGTTCCAGAGGTATTAGAAAGGGCTGAATTTGACTGGAATACCCCCGATGCCATTGGGGTCGTCTATCTACCGCCGGAGCCAGATGAGATCAAACCTCATTTCCGTGAAATCAATCAACACTTAAGCACCCTGCTGCAACGGCATCAAAAACCTGTCTATATTCTCCAAAGCAATCTGGTTGGAGACGAGAAACTCATCGTGTTCAAAAACCAACTTCGTTTTTGGAATGATGCAGTTGACTTACAAGGAATTGTCTTGAATAGCCTATATTGCCATATCTCTTTGTCAGACTCTACAAGTCCCTTTAGCTTAAAAGGAGATCAGGCATTTGGAACCTACCTTAAGACATATTTATCAAAATAATATCTTCATTTCAGAATGACCACACAGGAACAATTGGTTCAGCTCCTCGGGCCAATAGACATCTACTTATTGGATCAAGTTATGAAAGGCAATCTCCAACCGCCCATGCGCCTGTTGGATGCCGGGTGTGGCCATGGAAGGAATCTGCACTACTTTCTTCAGGCTGGCTATGAAGTCTATGCCTGTGACCACAATCCTGCTTATGTCCAACATGTAAAGGCAGTTTTCTCCCAACATAATCAACCAGATTTAGCAGATGATCGAGTTAGGCTCGAAGCTGTTGAATCCCTCTCTTTTGATGATCATTATTTTGACTGGGTATTTTCATCTGCGGTTTTGCATTTTGCTAAGGATATGGCCCATTTTGAAGCTATGATGGAGGCTATGTGGCGTGTACTTAAGCTAAATGGTATTTTATTTATCCGAATGGCATCAGACATCGGATTGGAGGAAAAAGTAGTTTCACTGGGGAATGATCAGTACCACTTGCCTGACGGAAGTGACAGATTCTTGCTGAAAGAAGAAATGGTGGCGAACTGGCTGGCTGCTCATCCATGCCGTATGGTGGAATCCCTAAAGACCACGAATGTCCAACACATGCGGTGCATGACGACATGGGTGCTGCAAAAGCATTCCCGTCAATAACAAAAATCATTTCGCACATTCGAAAATTTTGCCCACTTTTAACCTCCTTCTTTATTCTCGTAGATTTGCCCTTCCTAATTTGGGCATCGCATAAAGTATCTAGCATTCATGTTTACCCTCGAAGATTTTCAAAAGGCAAAAAAGCGGTCTCATTTGATTGATATTGCCAATGCAAAAAATATTAATCTCAATAAACAACTCAGGAATTTACGCTATGAAGAAGAGTTAAGGCTATTGCAAACAGAGTTAGTGACCCTACAACAATGGATTGCAAAGAAAAAAATGCGTGTTGCGGTGATTTTTGAGGGAAGAGATGCAGCGGGCAAAGGAGGATCTATCAAACGATTTGTAGAACACCTGAACCCACGCTCTATGCGCGTGGTAGCCCTTTCTAAACCTACAGAAGAAGAGAAGGGGCAGTGGTATTTTAGGCGATATATAAAGGAATTGCCCAATCCTGGCGAAATCGTATTCTTTGACAGAAGCTGGTACAACCGCGCTGTTGTAGAGCCAGTCATGGGTTTTTGTAATAATAAGCAATACGCCCAATTTATGGTGCAGGTACCAGAATTTGAGCATATGCTCTATGAAGATGGGGTGCGCGTGATCAAGTTCTGGTTTTCCATATCTAAAAAGGAACAGCATACCCGATTTAATTCCAGGTTAAAAAACCCGCTAAAACGGTGGAAATTTAGTCCTGTGGATATGAAAGGGCAAGAATTGTGGGACAAATATACTTTCTATAAGGAGCAAATGTTTTCCAAGACCCATACGAGTTTTAGTCCTTGGATCATCGTCAAGACCAATGATAAGCGGACAGCTCGATTGGAAAGCATGCGTCATGTCCTATCCACATTTAACTATTCAGCAAAGAATAAGTCAAAAGCGGTCTTGCTCCCAGATCCAAACGTTATTATTCGCTATTATAGAAACATGGATCAGATTGATATCTAATTTACAATTTTTCAATAAGTAGGAATGGCTGAAATAGATTTGACTCAAGAAGATATTGCAATACTTAATTCTAAGATAGGATTAAAGTACCTATTAGCTGATCAAAAATTGAATTATGATCGGGCATTACGTCAGGCCAGATACGAGATACGCCTTAGGGAACTCCAAACGGAATTAATTAAGCTACAAAATTGGATCATAAAAGAAGAGAAAAAGGCTATTTTCATTTTTGAGGGCAGAGATGCCGCAGGAAAAGGGGGAGCTATTCGGCGGATTACGGCTCATATCAACCCGCGCTACTATAGGATCGTGGCACTTCCCAAACCTACAGTTGAAGAGCAGGGACAATGGTATTTTCAGCGGTATGTCAACAAATTGCCTAAGCCAGGGGAGATGGTTTTCTTTGACCGCAGTTGGTATAACCGTGCAGTGGTCGAACCAGTCAATGATTTTTGTACTGAACAGCAATACCACCGATTTATGGGGCAAGTCAATGAGTTTGAGCGAATGATCACCGAGTCTGATACCTTTTTCATCAAATTTTATTTTTCCATTTCTAAAGAAGAACAAGCAGCTCGATTCAAGGACATTAAAAGTAGCCCCCTCAAGCGCTGGAAAATGACGGCAGTTGATGAGAAAGCACAAGCGTTATGGGATAAGTATACCCATTACAAAAAACTGATGTTCGAAAAAACTGATACTGAATTATGCCCTTGGGTAATTCTTGAAGCAGATAAAAAAATATCTGCTCGAATAGCAGCAACCGAACACATCCTAAATACCATTCCCTATCAAGATGTAAGCCTATTGGATGACTTTTCATCCACAGTTCCTCCCCAGACCAAGCCAACAGATTGAGGAGGGCTGCCCCTCCATACCACGCTATTCGAATATATCTTTTTTCTAAAGTAATATTTTTCGAAACTATACGTTTCCCTTAGCGTAAGAATCAATATGTATTTAGTTCCTTACACCTTCCCTATCAGAACTAAATGCTACTATGAACAGCGCCTGAGCAGACGATTGCTCTCCCTACATTTTTCCCTATCAGGTTAATACTTTGTGAGTCACTCTCATTGAGAAAATGCCCCTGATGCCATTATTGGCAGCAAAGACCATGCTGACAGTTTTCTGTATTTGAATTTCACTTTTCAAATCAAAATTCCTATGGTTATTTCTGCTATTGCTACCATTTTCATGCTGGTAATGGTAATTCATCTTATTATTATTGCTATTAAGAAACGATTTCCAGAAGCCGAAGAGAATGAAATGCACCTTCCAATCCCATATTTAACAGATAGTGTAAGCAACCATAAAGATCAGGATCGTTTATCTTTAGAGGATTTCACCATTTGGGGGGAAATGCTCGCTACTGTTTATCAGCCCACAGGGGTCAATGCCCCAATAAGACAAGCATATTTATTGTCCAAACTCAATCAAATAGTTGTAGACTTCAATAGAAGAGGGATCGTCAAGGAAGGGTTTGTCCACCTTCGACCAGGTAAGTGTTTAGAAATCCTTTTACAAGGGTTAAATGACTAACTAGTGCATCAAGCACGAAGTTCTTATGGGTTTGGGGGCTGGATTACGCTCAAAAGCCAACTCACACGCCAGAAATCCAGCCCAGCGCATATAAATGCGCGTTTTCTTAGTTGCCAAGCAAGCTGGTAGTATGGTTGTCCTTTCCGTTTTTTCGTTTCGGTTTCCTCCCTATCAACATGATTTTTGAGCTTACCCATATTGGGCAAGTGTATGTTTTCGACTGAATCTTACCTGTTTCGGGCAAGGAGTTAGTGAGCATTTTTTTGAAATACTTCAATCCAAACTGAAGATTTCTATGGGTATCTTTGCACTAATTTTCATGTTGATTATGTTAATGCTGCTTAACTCTAAAGCAATAGCAGTACGAATGGAAAAACGTACGCGAAAAGCTAGGATCGCCCATATCAGAAATAGGTTCAATTGGATTGTAGCATCTCGAAACAAAGTCTCTGTAAAAGATTTATGGGAATATGCCAAAATGCAAATCCATTATCAAAAACCAGATTTGGAAGAAATTCCCCTAAGAATGGAAATCGCTAAATCAGAAATTGATACGTTGATAAAGGAACTTACCTATCGAGGGGTTATTAAAAAAGGGTTTATCTATTTACCAAGACAACAATGCTTTCAAATGGTTTTACAACGGCTCAATTTACCCTATTAACTTTTTTCAGCCACAAATTCCCAGGCTCGTTTTTCAGACCAGTATCTTTCCTCTCCAGAATGGGTGGCAAATCCTACATGGCCGCCATATTCAGGCACCTGCAAATGAAAGTATTTGTGGTTCTCTGCTATCTCATAGGGATAACATGGATCTGTCAAAAACGAATCATCCTTTGCATTAATCAACAAGGTAGGGACCGATATATCGGGCAAATGTTGCTTACTGTTGGCATTAGCATAATAGTCTTTGGCATCTTTATACCCAAAAATGGGAGCCGTGATATGGTCATCAAACTCCTTGAAGTTACGCGGAAATCGCCCGTTGGGCAATTGGATTTTATCGGGAAACTGTTCCATCTTTTGGCGGATTTTTTCATTGAGATACCGCATAAATCTGCGTTGATACCCCCTATTGACCCAATATTGATCGAGTTGCCTGCTTGAAGTTGCAAGATCTACCGGAACAGAAATGGCAATCCCATTGCAAATGATCTTTGGGGTATTCGTTCCTTTTTCTCCTAAATACTTTAGCACCACATTTCCCCCAAGACTGAATCCCACAAGGGCTATTTTCTGATATTTATCAAGGTTTTGAACGTGATCGATTACCGTTTGTATATCGCCCGTTTCTCCAGAATGGTAGGCCTGTAATTTACGGTTCATTTCTCCACTACACGATCGGAAGTTAAGGGCAAGTCCATCCCAACCTTCTCGATTAAACTGACGGATCATGCCTTTCACGTAGGGTCGATCTGCCTTTCCTTCCAGGCCATGCAGTACCAGCACGAGCCTATTGCTCCCTACACAACTCCAGTCAAGGTCCAGAAAATCTCCATCCGGGGTATCAATCCGCTCGCGGTCATAGCTCAATTCCACTTTCCTTACAAGAGCCGAATAAATCGTGTTTGCGTGACCATTACGAAGATATAAGGGAGGCTTGTAGTCAGAAATTGAAATAATAGGCACAGATAAAAATTATGAATGAATAATTAAAAATGGAAAATGAAAAATTGAGAATGGAGAAGGAATAGCCGGGGGAATTGGACTTGGCCCAATATTTAACTATTCTTTCTCCCATTCTATCATCCTATCAATCTCTCATTTTCTTTTTACCGCATATCACTACTAACAGAAGCCCCGGAAAGTTCAATCATCAAGGATAATTCTTCTACCAATTGGTCATCATTGCCATTGAAACCTGAGCTTCGGAAGCGAATATGACCATTTTTGTCTAAGACAAATTTTGTAGGGATACCTGTTACCTCATAGCTTTCTACCACCTTATTCTCATTATCCATCAGGACATTAAATGAATAGCTATGCTTTTCTACAAATTTTGCAGCCTTAGCTGCTTTATCTTCTCCATTTTCCCAGGTATCAACAAATAGGATGACTACATCTTCCTGGTTGGCATATTTGTCAACCGTGCGTTGCATCGCGGGAAAAGAGGCCTTACAAGGTCCACACCAGGTAGCCCAGAAGTCCAGTACCACGACTTTTCCCTTCAAATCTGCTAAAGAAACGGTCTCGCCCTTGAGGTTTGTCAATGAAAAATCAGCTGCGGGGAGATCTATCATAGACTCAGAAATATGTTCTTTAAGCTTGGCTTTAGCATCCGCTTCCAGGCTTTCCAGGAACTTGCTATAAGCAGTAGCGACAGTGTGGTTGGCAAGGAAAAGACGTTTATGTTGATCCTTGGATTTGGCTGAGGCATGGCCCTTTCGGATGATCCCTTCCAGAAATGCCATCGTTTTTTCTGCCCCTATGGCATGTTCTGCATAAACCGCATAGCGTTCGTTCATCTCAGCATCAGAAAAATCCCCCTTTTCGCATGCCTTCTTTTGATATTTCAAGGCTGTTCGTGGGTCACCTTGCTTAAATAAAATTAAGGCATAGGTATCAGCATACATCCCATAGGTATATTCTAGGTTATTTTTCCACGCCTTGTCTGTATAATATGAAGGCTTGCCTTCAGCAGGATTTTCTAGCTGAGCTGAAACCAATTTTAAGGATTTGGCAGACATGCGCGATGCGCGATCCAGATCTGACCCTTCTCCTTCGATGCTCTCGCCTGACATTCCCCAAGCAAGGCTATTATAAACAGTAGCTTGGGTTTCAGGGTCATTTATTTTGGCAAAATAAATCTCAAACTGGTCCCAATCCCCCTTTTCTCCATAGGCCAAAGCCAGACGGTTGGCCATTTGTTCAATATTGTTGGGCGCATTTTTAGAGGCAGAAAATTTCTTAAGATAACTTTGATAGGCAGACAGTTGATCTTCTAATGTCCTTGCCCTGTAAAACGTATTTAGTGCCTGACTCTCTGCTGTCCCTCCCTTTGGATATTTCTTGACTGCTTTTGCCCTTAAGGCTTCGACTTGTTCCTGATCACGCATCATCTGAGCCAAACTTATCGCGAGGATGAATTCCTTCTCAGAAGGTTTTTTCATCTCCGCAATAGCTGTAACTTTTGCTTTCGCCTTATCGATTGCTGTTTCATCCTTGGATTGGAGGGCGAGCTGAGCATAAGTTTGGAAAAATTCGGCCTCGGATTCGGGAAAAGCTGCCAACTCCTTTTCCATATAGTCAAGGCCCATTTCCGCATTTCGTTTAACTCCAATTACCCTTGACCAATTTCCCATTGCGCTAGCCATACTTCCATATGCGCCTTGCACAGGGGTATTTCCATCTGCCTGATAAACCATCCAGCCATATCCTTTTTCATTATTATCGTCCTTTGCGTCTGAATCAGCATCAGAAAAAGTAAGGAAAAACGCTCTAGAAGTGCCATCTAGCGCGAATTCTCCCGAATATTCGTTTCCCTTTTTGGCCAAAGTCACTTCAATAGCGACAGGGGCTTTTCCATTGAACAGGTAGGCAACAGTTTCTATGGCTGCCCTGTCAGCAAGCGGGCCGTCAGCGGCGGTATAGGTAAAAGACACTGTCTCACCTGCCTTAGGCTGCGAAGGATTCATCTTTACTGATTGTCCAAAAACCATCGAACAACAGAGGGTTAGGGCCAAAAGCACCTTAGCGGCTAGAAATTTCATGATTGCAAGTTTTATAGATAGATTTAATGAGATACTGGAATACTAACCTACAAATTAATCATTTATTGGAAGAGATACCAGCCCCATCAAAAAGGGCCACTGAATAAGATCAGCGGCCCTTTTTTAAAATTATAGCGCATTAATTTATCGAATCCTTATCTCTCTGCCATCGTCTATGTCATTGTCAAAATAAGTACTGTCATAATCTGTAGGTAGCACAATAGACAAAAGAAGGTAGATAAAAATAAAGGGGAATCCACCTGTCATAAAGGTCCCTGCTACCAAAGCAAAGCGAATCAAGGCAGAAGAGACCCCAGTATATTCAGCGATACCACCGGCGACGCCTGAGAACACTCGGTTCACCCGGGAACGTGACAAGGTTTTTTTTTGTTGCTGGGAGGTCGTGCGTGTACGACGTCTACGACGACGATAAGTCCTTTCCCTGTCTTGGTACTCAGCTCGCTCGCCCGAGCGTGCTGCAGCGGCACTCGCACTAGTGGGGCGAGTCCTTCCAGTACGAGCAGATGCAGAGGCAGGTCGTTGGCGAGGCTTGCTCTTGCGATATACATTCAAATCTGGAAAGTCCAGCTCTTTCTTCCTGAAGGCCAGCTTCAAGGTCTTATAAAATCCATATCCCAATGCACCAAATCCAACTACTTGAAGGGCTGGCATTAAAAATTCAATGATATTTCCCCCCAATGCAGATCCAAAAATGCCCACTGCGATCAGGCTAATGCCTGCCACCAGTGACATCATCCCCGCAAATGACAGTTTGTCATTTTCAGTTCTTTCTTGTTCTTGTTCTCGATCGCGAATGCGTTCTATGTCATCGTACATCAGAGAGGTATCAAAGCTCTCTTCCATTCCGCCTCGGCCTCTTGTTCGCTCTTTTGCCATATGATTTTAAGGTAATGTGTTACGTTTTCAAGGATAAAGGTAAACAAAATTTAAATCTCCTTCAGCAGGATTTGTTGTTGAGTAAAAGATAATGGGTCACATTTCTCCCAAACTTGCTGTATGAGGTGCTCAGGATTAATTTCAGGAAAGGCAGCAAGACTCAGTACCCGTTCCTGAACCATTCCTTCTGGCTGGATAGCAGCTTTGAGTCGGTCGATTTGAGCAAAGGGTTCAGGTGTTTGGTTTCGAATCACGCGATGAATCTTTTTTTCCAATGTTTCGAGGAAATGCCCCGTCTTGACCTTCTGCCCTTCTACCGACCTCGGTAAGGTCGGGGACAATGTCTCGATATAAGTTTGCAACTCTTCGAACGCTTGGTGCACCATCTGCGCTTTTTCCACAAATTCATCTGATTGCCAAATATGGGGCATGAACCGTTTGTAGAGATCATGCAACCCCAGAGATATCCAATCAGGTTCCAGGCCTAAGTTTCTCCAAGCCACTAATTCTTTTTCCCGAAAGATCACAGCAGACATACGGGGCAACAGGAGAGGAAAATTGATCTTAAAATGGTCAAATACCCCCCTCAGTTGTAACCAATAGGATATTTCGCCCCATCCGCCGCAATAAGCAAGGTTAGGCAAAATCGTTTCCTGATACAAGGGGCGTAAAGCTACATTAGGGCTAAATCGTTCGGGGTGAGAATTGACCTCGGCCAGCAATTCTGCTGATGAGAATCGTTTCTCGGTCCCTACAATTCGGAAGCCTTCGTCGACCTCCTCAATTCGATTGCGTCCTGCTTCATCTAGGTAAAAGAGATTGACTCCTCTGGGGTTAATCTGCGCTGGATAACCTGCCAAACGAAGTTCATCCGACACTTTTTCGACACACGTCTTTGCTACTTGATCTGTCAACTCTTGATGGACCATTTCAGCAAATAAACCTTTCAGCTCTGGACGATCAGCATCTAAAATGATCAACCCATATTTCCCATACAGTATATTTGCAAATCGTAATGTAGCCTCAGCCAAGGTAATCCCTGGCGTGTAACACGCCTTCAACTCATCAGAAAAATGATCGGGGATCAAATCTGTGATTTCGTCTGTCAGGACGTGGTGACCTGTTGCGCCAGTGAAGGTAGCCCCGTATGTTTTTTTAGTATGAAAATTAGGGTAAAAATGATTGATCTCCTCAAAATCGTGATCTTCTGTGTGAATCCAGAAAACTGGAACAACTCGCTGATCGGGATAGCTCTGAGAGAGACTCTCCGCTAACTTGATAACTGTCAGCACTTTGTAAGGCGTATAAAGCGGACCACCAAATAGATTAAGCTGGTGACCAGTCGTAAGGCTGAAAGTGTTTTCGTCCAGTAGGGCGTCTATATTACGCTGGGTAGCAGACGTGACAGGGAGGCCTTGGTATTGGGCTGTAAGGGCCTGGTGTAGGACTTTTCGGTGCCTTTCGGGAAATGCCTTATCCTGCATAATTTTCCCAAAATCAGGCTGTTGAAGGCCATATTGATAAAAAGGCTGTAGCGCCGGTTCTCCTTTCAAATAGTCCGGTTTAATGGCCTTTTTTTGTGCGACAGGTTGGTGAGTAGTTAAGTTTTTTGTCATGATGGAAAAAGAAACAGCCTTACGTTTAGGGGGTAAACCGCTTTGCCTGGGGAAGGTTTGAAGCGAAAATCGACATTAAACCAAAAACGCTTTTTTAGTCACCTTTTGTTTCCAACTCTTTCTTATTTCTGATCCGATACAAAATCGTGTCAATCCCCATCAAGACCCCAAACAATAAAATATATACCACAATGGTGTAATCACTCCAAATAATTAGTCCGCCCAATACCCCTAATACAGTACCTAGGTATTGAATATAAAGTAATTGTTCATTGGTAGCTTCCCAAACCATTTTTTCCAACCGCTCTTCATTAAAATGCGCCATTTGCCTGACCAATAAACTTTTTACATCTATCCGATTCAATACCCCAATGATAAACCGCATCATGAAGACTTCTGTGGCTCGCTGCTGCTTCTGAATAAAAGATACTGCCGTTTCGATTTCATCCTCCAATCGGGCAATGATATCCATAGAGCTAGCCGGAATATCTTTAATTATTTCGTCTATCAGGGCATCATAATCTTCCCGGTTAAACCGCTTATAGGTAGTAAGAACAAGCTTCTTCAGCCCTTTTTCTACCTTTTTTTCTACCTGCTCATCTATGATCAGCCGTAGAGAATTGCGCACTTCTTCCCGATCAAAATATTCTTGGAGGTTGTTATTGAGGTAATCTTTTATTTCCCCGCGAAGGGCTTGATCCTGAAGGACTCCTACACTGCCTTCAATCAAAATATCGTTAAGACGCTTGACTAGGCCAGACTCTTCGATGCGCTGGCGGATCAGTCTTTGACTCAGAATGTGTTTGTGGATGCCTCCAGCTAACGTATCGATGATGATGTCTCGCTGGGCGGGAATCATTCCTTGCCCCCAAATAGGGCGCTTTTTGAGCGGGCGAAAAAGCATTCGGATGGCCAGCCAATTTGTCCCAAAACCGATCAGCCCACCAACTGTGACATTTTTCACCAATTCATATAACTGCTGGTAAGAAAAAGTCCCCCCAAAGAGTTGGAAGGTATCTGTCATCTGTAATCCAAAGAAGTAGGAAAGCGCAAATAGTTTCAGAGAAGTGACAATCAACAGTCCGCCCCCACAAATCCATGGGCCGATCCTTAAAGCAATCACCAAGTAATGCTTCAATTTGGAGACTTTATATCGATTAAAGGCAGATTTACCCTGGGGCGTGTCTCCCTCTGCTTCTCCGAGTAAGCTTCCAAAAGGAAAATGCTCATTTAGATATGTCAGTATTGGTTTTTTCAAGGCCATATTAGTTCATCAATCCTTTGTTAGGCAAATATATGCAAGTTGTGGGTTAAGGGTTGCAGAAAATGCCCATATCCGCTTAACTTATTCGACCAAGTGAAAGTTATTGTCGATCTGTTCAAAAATAAAAGATAAGCCTAACTGTGGATACTGCCAATATTCTACCAATCGATGATCGGGCAATTTTTTGGATGTCTTATTAGCAGGCGGGCCATATAGGATAAAGATGCGTCCTTGATCAGACTTCCATCCGGCGGATTTCATTCCAAATAAGCGGTTGGCTTCAAAAGCTCGTTTAAAATATGCTTCCATTTGTGCCTCTGCTTCCTGGCCATACAGTTGTTGCCAAAGTGACATCATTCCTTCCTTTTTCCTCTTCGTATCTCCCAATTGAAGCACAGAATCTATTACGCTAGCGGGAAATAAATACTTCATGATCTCTAATGCCCTGTCAGGCGCCTGCCATAAGGTTTCCTTACCTTTCCACTCAATCGCAAAGCGTTTGCTTTTTTCCAACAGTAATTCTTCATCCCGATAAAACAGCGTTTCTAATAAATAATCACCTTCTCCTAAGGTATCTATTTGTATATGATCCGCAAAAACGGTTTTAGATGAATTCACGTCGAGTACGCGATTGATTTGTTTAAGAGATGTGTAGACCGTGGAAGTGGCTTCTCCTCCTTTCTGTGCGCGATACAGCACCGCACGGGCCGTGATAGGCCCAGGCACCTGGGTATATAATGCAATCCTAAAATAAAGTTCTCTGGTGTCAGCCGTAATTTTATGAATAATGGGCTGGAATCTACTGGGTGCCTGAATAGGTACGTGCGAAAGCAAAATACTGGACGCAGCCAAATCTGCCCCCCTTCCTCCACAATCATAAGCAATCGCAACTTGCTGGAAGTCACTGGCCATCAGGTCGATAGCTACTTCATAGTTCCCAGGAGGAAGAAACAAAGGGGCAATGGCATAGCCTGATTCTGTTACCGAAAGCGTAAAACGTTTTTGGAATTTATCATGTGGTTCTCCAGCTAATTTGAATCGAAGGTCTACGGAAAAGGCAGATTGAGGGGAAGCTTCAAGAGGAGGTTTAAGATAAAGATAAGTATTAACGTCAGCGTCTTTGACATAAAAAAGGTCAGCCTCCCACTGGCCTAGCAAGATGCTTGGCAGCATGAATAGTAGTGCTTGCAACACTAAATAATTTTGATTCATCTAGATATTTAGTGGAATGATCACTTTTCCCTAATATTTCACCACGGATTACACAGATTTACACGGATTAAGGAAGAAAATCTGTGGGAATCTGTGTTATCGGTGGTTTTTTTCCCCTCCACTAAAATCCATGATGAACCCAGCATGTTGTTATTTAGAGCGGAGTGAAAAATCTCACTATGCTCAAATTACTTGCCCCATGAGGTCATATTCAAGTGCATCTGTGATTTTTACCTGATAAAATTCCCCTACCTTCAGTGGCATCTCGGCGTGCACGATCACTTCATTATCGACCTCTGGAGAGTCATAGGCAGTCCGACCATAATATACGCCTCCTTCTGCACGATCAATCAAGGTCTTGAAAGTCTTGCCTATTTTCTGGCGGTTGAGTTCCAGGGAAATTTCTGATTGGAGGTCCATGATCTCATCATGGCGACGCTGTTTCGTCTCTTCGGGGATTTCATCCTCAAAGACATTGCCCGCATGGGTATTGTCTTCGTGTGAATAAGTGAAAACGCCCAGGCGGTCAAACTTGGTCTCAGCCACAAATTTCAGCAGCGCCTGGTGATCTTCTTCCGTCTCTCCCGGATGTCCGACCAACAGGGTAGTTCTTAAGGCCAAATCGGGCACCTCTTTGCGGATTTTTTGTACCAAATCGATTGTTCGCGCCTGGCTGATACCGCGTCGCATGGTTTTTAGCACATTGTCACCAATATGCTGCAAGGGCATATCGAGGTAGTTGCAGATGTTTTCGCGTTCGCGCATGGTCTGAAAGATTTCCATGGGAAATCCTGAGGGATACGCATAATGGAGACGAATCCATTCCAGGCCTTTGACATCTGCCAAGGCATTCAGCAGGTCATTTAGCCGCCTTTTACCATACAGATCGATGCCATAATAGGTGAGATCCTGAGCAATGAGCATGAGCTCCTTCACGCCCCGCGATACGAGGTATTCAGCTTCTTTTACCAGAAATTCAATGCTCCTACTCTTATGCTTCCCACGCATCAAGGGAATAGCGCAGAAGCTGCATGGGCGATTGCAGCCTTCGGCAATTTTGAGGTAGGCATAATGCCCATCCTGGGTAAGGACCCTTTCCCCCAACAATTCTTTTTTATAGTCAACTCCAAGCTCTTTCAGCAAATCAGGCATGTCCGTTGTCCCAAACCATGCATCCACCTCGGGAATCTCCGTCTTCAGTTCATCCTTATAACGCTGTGATAGGCAGCCTGTGACAATAACCTTTTCAACTTCTCCTTGCCCTTTGCGGTCCACATAGTCCAGAATCGTATTCACAGATTCTTCTTTGGCACGATCAATAAATCCGCAGGTATTAATGACGACGACATTGGCGTCACTTTCAGGGGCTTCGTGAGTAGCTGATAGTTGACTCCCTTTTAGTTGCGCAAGCAATACTTCTGAGTCTACCACATTCTTCGAACATCCCAAGGTAATCACATTCACCTTGTCCTTAACTCGTTTTTGCGCTTTATGGGGGTTGGTTTGCATGTTATAGATTATCTATCCTTATAATAATTTCCAGCGTATTTATGCTCATTTTTTGAACCATATAAGAAATATAAGAACATATAAGGAAATCAGGAATTGGTCTTAAATGAACTTATATGCCTTATATGGTTTAATCTTAGCGGATCATATAAGTAGTCTATGGCGTAATTATTCCCCAAATAAACTGCCAATAAAGGACGCAGGCTCAAATACTTGCAAATCGTCGATCCCCTCACCTACCCCAATATACTTAACTGGTGTTTTTAGCTCTGCTGATACGCCGATCACTACGCCTCCTTTGGCGGTTCCATCGAGTTTCGTAAGGGCCAAGGCATTCACTTGTGTGGCGGCCGTGAAGGCCTTCGCTTGCTGGAAGGCATTTTGGCCTGTAGATGCATCTAGCACCAATAATACTTCATGTGGGGCACCAGGGGCCACCTTTGACATGCTGCGCTTGATCTTAGACAACTCATTCATGAGGTTGACTTTATTGTGCAAGCGACCTGCTGTATCGACAATCACGATATCGGCACCAGCTTCAACGCCAGCTCTCACACTTTCAAAGGCCACTGAAGCAGGGTCTACGTTCATCCCTTTTTCGACAATATCGACTCCTACTCGCTCAGACCAGCGTTTGAGCTGATCCACAGCAGCAGCACGAAACGTATCGGCAGCACCAAGGACCACTTTATACCCCTGCTGCTTATAGCGATAAGCTAGTTTGCCGATCGTAGTCGTTTTGCCTACTCCATTTACCCCAACTACCATGATAATATAGGGCAATTTTTTTCCTTCATGAGTAAGGCTAGGGACCTGAAAAGCATCCAGTTCATTATCTGGATAGTTCTCAAGCATGAGTTGAAGGATTTCGTCCCGCAACAAAAAGTTGAGTTCTTTTTCTGAGGTATACTTGTCACGAGCTGCTCGTGACTCTATGCGTTCGATAATCCGAAGGGTGGTGTCTACCCCCACATCACTGGTGATCAGGACTTCTTCCAGATCGTCCAATACCATGTCGTCCACTTTGCCCTTACCTACAATTGCCTTGCTAAGCTTGGAAAACAAACTGGTTTTTGTCTTTTCCAGCCCTTTATTGAGCTTATCTTTGTTTTCCTTTTTCTTGAAAAAATCCTTTAATGCCATGTGCGATTCGATTTTTGTTAAATCGCGCAAATATAACCATTTATGTTAGAGGTTTAGGTGCATTCCAAACTTTATTCAGAAACTCACTGCCCCAACAAACGTCTGTGATAGTTTACCTGACCTAAGTGATATGTCAAATGGCCCAGCAGATGGAACAAAAAATATGAAGTAGTCATATTAGCAGGAAAGGCGGGTGGCATTGTCAATGGGTAGACACCCTCATACAGATCAGGCGAAAGGCCACTAAGAGAGGAGGCAATCATTTCCTTTGTCGCTAGAATACTTTGAAGAATGTCTGCTTTGGGTACATTCCGCGAATTGAATTCGGCAGGCCGATCTCGGACATATCCTGTCGCCCCAAGGCCGTGTCCAATAAAATGGTTCAGGTTCCCAACCAAGTGCAAAGCCAATGTCCCTCCTGAATTACTAATGCCTTCTCCAATTACCCATAAGGCGCTTTCCGTCTCATAGGCATCGATTTCTTTATAGAGTTGATCTAGGCGAATTTGGAAATGGGTAATGAATTGTTCGGTCATATGGGGAAATGATAAAATGAGTAGATGAATAAATGAGAAAATGGGATGAGGTAAATTTAATCATTTTCTCATCTTCTCATTTATTCATTATTTCTAATACAACCGCTCAGGCAACAACATTTTCATATCCATGGGGCGGCCAAGGAGCGCCCGAAGTTCCAGGATCTGGCCGAGATGGCGCTCGCTATGGTCAGCATAAAGTTCTAGCAATTGGCGGAGGCTCATTTGCCCCCATTCGGGGTGTAAGCCCGTTCGTTTCCAGTCTGATTCACAGGCACTGTGAAACAGGAGAGAAGCAGTCATTCTAAGGCTTTCAAATAACTGCAGAGCATATTGTACATCGCTTTGTCCAGCTTTTTGATATTGAAAGCGAACAGCCCATAGTTCTTGGTCGTATCGAGGCAAAACAGGCTGGTCTTCGCCCAAAATCATTCTAAGCCTGGTACCTCCCAGCACTTCTGCATCAGCAAGATGGAGGATCAACTCAGAAATAGACCATTTTCCAGGTTTTGGGTGAGCGCGCAATTCCGTGAGTGTCAGGCCTTCTACAACTTTTCGTAGGCGATAAGGCCCCGCATCGAAAGCAGCGATGAGCTCTTGTGTCGGCCGGAAACGGTAGGTCGTTGGGAATGGCGTAAGTGTTGAGAGTTTCATGGTTAATCAAGATTTAAGAAAAGGAAAATCGAACAAAAACGAATAAAGAAGTGCGCACGACCGAACAGGTGAAAAAGCTTAGTTGGAGCCAAAAACCGTAGAGAACCACCCCGCCTGTCGTGCGCAACTTAAACCCAAAGCGTATCTGAGTTCAATATTAACTCCTTTTTATGTATGAGAAAAACGAATTAATTTCATATTTTTACTGAAAATATCTAATACATGAAAATCGAAATTAGACATCTCATGTTGGTACGGGCCGTAGCTGCCACGGGCAGCCTCACCAAAGCGGCCGAATCCCTATTCCGGACCCAATCAGCCTTGAGCCATCAGCTCAAGGAAGTTGAGACGACGCTGGGCAGTCCACTCTTTTACCGAGTCAATAAGCGAATGGTCCTCACCCCAATAGGAGAGCGCTTGCTCAGTTCTGCCCACGTCATTTTGGACGAACTGGAACAAGCTGAGGCCGAAATCGAGCAGACGATCAACGGGGAGGCAGGTTTGATACGGATCGCGACACATTGCTATACTTGCTACCACTGGTTGCCAAAGCTCATGATGCAATTCCGTTCACTTTACCCTAAGGTGGATCTGAGAATCACTGCCGAGGCGACGAGAGACCCAATTCACTTTTTGCTGGATGGGCAATTAGATGTAGCGCTAGTTAATCGTGTAGAGGACCATCACCAGCTTCAATATACCCCCCTTTTCACAGATGAATTGGTATTTGTGATGCACCCCCAACATCGATTGCGAAACTGCGCTTATATCAAGCCAGAGGATTTTGCTTTAGAGAATTTTCTGATTTATACGAATGAACTAGAAGAAAACAGCACGTATAAATATGTCCTGGAGCCAGCCAATGTTCGCCCAAAAGAGATCACCAATATGAGCCTTACTGAGGCCATTTTAGAAATGGTTAAGGCCAATTTAGGCATTACCGTTATGGCAAAATGGGCCTTAACGCCCTATCTCAATTCTGACCAATTGCTGATCAAGCCAGTGGGCAAAAAAGGCTTCCAACGAACCTATTACGCCGCGACCATTGCTCAGACAAACCCACCTGCTTACCTCAATTGCTTTATCAAGCAACTCAAAGCGCTTGACATCAATAAAATGGGAACTGCAGAAGTGAAAGATGCAAAATTGATGGTTTAGCGCTTATGACCCAAAAATCCTTCTTTTTTTGACACTGGATCGGATTACGCAAAGCTCCAACTCTCCATCCGAAATCCGATCCAGCGTGTTTATTTACTCATTTTTATTTACTCATTTCCCCAACCTATCATTCACTCATTCTATCATCCTATCATTTCCCCACCCCACCCTCAAGACCGCTCTTCTCCTTCTTCGCCTAGCTGAATAGCAAAAGCAGTAGGAAAGATGCGCTGCATCCTGCGGTCAATGTCGCTGATAGTCACGCGGCCGTCCTTGTTTTCGTCGAGGCCGCTATTTCGTTTGTAGGAAGTTGAGGGGTTTTCATAAAGAGAATAACAATAATCTTGGCTGATGGCCTTTGGATACAAAATGCCTAAATAGAGATCAGTAAGGGTCTTAAAATCACCATATCGCTTTCGAACGAGATTCAGGTATTTATACACATAGTCTAGCTGATCGACATGGTTGAGATTGCGGATTTTATCCACGGTGGTGTTCAGTTCTTCTGCTGTGATCGGAGTAAATTGAATCAAACCTGTCGCACCACTCCCCTTCCGGTTGACAACTGAAGCGTCAAAGCTCGACTCAGAGAACATGACCGCCATGAGCCACTCTGGTGGGATATCGAGCTTTTTGGCTACTTTGCGCACTTTTTTTTCAAAAGTACGCGTCTCCAAAACATACACAGACGCCTTTTCCATCAGGTAAAGATCTGAGGTATATTGCTCCTTGGGTTTGATAAACATACCAGGGGCAAAGAGTGCATAGGTGAGGACATTGGTGGCTAGCACCAGCCCAGCTACTTTGCTGGCGTTTTTTCGGGTGAGGCGCATCTCACCCTTGATAGGCCTCGACACACTGCTTCCATGCGTTTTAGCCAAGTGGGTTGAACGTTTAAAAAACTTCATTAATCAATGCGTTATAGAGTTTACAATCTGCGATATTTCATTTCATACTAATAGATTTGGTAATATTACTAGTATTTTTATCAAATATACAGTGTTTTTTGAGATAAATGCAACAAAAATTAGCTCTATACTAATATTTTTAGCTTAAATAAATAAAAAAAAGGCACCCCAAATGGGATGCCTTCAGCATTTATATACTGACTATCAACCTATTGCGCTGTGATTGTCACTTTGATGGCATCAGTCGTCGCTGGGTAAGTAAAAGCGTCATTTACCTCCTGTACATTGCCAGATTCATCTGTACCCGTATTGGGACCTGCCTGTCGTGGCGCTTGGTTAGGACCTGCACCTGGGTATTCATTTACCTCTGTACCCGCATCCCATAACAACAAGTCAGCAGTCACATCCCCTTCTACAGCTTGTCCATTGGCAAAAAGAGCAAGGCCTGTATCTTCGAAGGCAAAAAACAGGTCATTGGTTTGGACCAGCATCGTGGCAAAGTTGAGGTATGCACCTTCTTCTGCCGTGAAGCTAAATTCATAGCTTCCTCCTGGCATCAATGGTCCTGCAGCTCCTGATCCTACTGGCATGCTGAACACACCCACTTGAGATACGCCTGCTTTTCCGTTCAAGGAAGCTTCTAGGGGAGCTGCATTACCGTCTTCAGCAAGCCCTTCCAATCCCTCACCTGCGTCTGGCTGACCGTCTGTAAAGAGTGGCTTGGCACCAGACTCATGAATGACCCATACACCTGGGGCATAAGGGGAGACATACCCCGTGTTATCAGTAAAGTAAGATGACATGCCAGACGCATCGCCGTCTTCAGCTACGCCTTCCAGGCCATTAGCAGCAGCTTCTCCTTCTGTAAACAATGGAGTTCCACTTGCATGTATGGCCCATCCACCTGGGGCAAAGGGCGTCTGGAAACTCCCTGCATCAGATACATTGTCAATACGGACAGTGAACATCCCTCCATCTGCTGGGGTGATGGTCACTTTGATTACCTCATTATCAGCAGGATAGGTATAACCATCCATTACATTGGTAATCAGTTCTACAGTGCCGTTTTCATCAGCTCCAGTATTGCCAGCAGCTTGGCGAGGTGCTTGATCAGCTCCTACACCAGGTTCCTGATTTACCTCAGTCCCTGCATCCCACAGGTCAATCTGGTCAGTGATGTCGCCCGAAATGGGGTTACCATTCATATCATAGAGAGAAATACCTTCATCATCAGGTGCATAAAAGAGGTCGTTTGACTGAACAAACATCGTAGCAAAAGAGAGGTAGCTTCCTTGCCCTGCATAGAAGGTAAATTCGTAGGCACCGCCGGGCATCGCTGGTCCTGGCGATGATGCGCCTACGGGTGTATTGAAGATTCCAGATTGAGAAAAAGTTTTTGCTACAAAAGCATTTTCTATCTTTACAGTGAACGTAGCACTTGCTACTGGATCTACGGGATCGTCATCCTTACAGGATACAAGTGTCAAAAGCATTAGAGAAAGGATTCCTACAAATAGTTTTTGCATGATATCGGTTTTTTAGGTGAATAGTTTTAGATTACTATGAATTTCTAGGTTGAGAACGATGCCCCAAAACTGCCCTATAGAGATCACAAAACATTCACAAAACCCTCAACTATTCTCATGAGAAAGACACAAATTTGTCACATCGCTTTTATCGGGCTGATAATGAGCCTTTTGAGCTTTCAGATCAGCTGCCAAGATTCACGAGATCCTGAGCCACCAGACTTAAATCGCTGGGCTTTACCTTCTCAGCATACCGAAATGCCCAATTGGGCAAGCTATTTTGAGGAAGAAGGAGTCCATGGAACCATGGTTTTATATGACTTAGAAGACGATCACTTCTATACCCACAACCGTCACCGAGCTGATTCCGCCTTTATTCCAGCTTCTACCTTCAAAATCCTGAATTCTATGATTATCCTGGAATCCAAAACGCTAAAAGATGAACAGGAAATTGTGCCTTGGGATAGTGTAGTCCGGTTTGTCCCAGCGTGGAATAAAGACCACAGTTTGCGGACGGCATTCAAAGTATCTGCCGTATGGCTTTACCAAGAAATGGCTCGGAGAATCGGGGAGGAGACTATGCAAGGCTATATCAATAATGTGGGGTATGGCAATAAGGATATCTCAGGCGGAATTGATCGGTTTTGGCTGGATGGCGGACTCCGTGTCACTTGCTATGACCAAATAGATTTACTTACACGCCTCCATCATTTTACCCTTCCCTTTTCTGACCAAACCCACAAAAAGGTCCAAAGTATCATGAGATACGAAGTCAAGGAAGGCTACGCCCTTCGCGCCAAGTCCGGCTGGGCCTTGCGAGATGACCATGATCTCGGCTGGTGGGTAGGATATGTCACTACGCCTAACCATACATGGTTTTTTGCGATGAATATAGATATGCATCAAAATGAGGATGCGCCGAAGCGGGAGGCGATTGTGCGGAAGGTGTTAGGGGAAATGGGCGTGATTTGAAAAGAAATTCGAGAGTTCGAGCTTACCTATGCTAAGATTCTTCAACCACTCGATTTTGGATGTCTATTTTTTGGGCATCCAATTTTTTTATTAAAAAGGTATATAAGCTGCATGTCTGTCATCAGCAATTCATTTTCTTTTCCCTTTTATTTCAGTTTTCATCCCCTCCCCTTCTCCCCAAAAAATAGTACTTTTGGCCATGCTGACCAATGAACGCAATATTCGCCTGATATTTGGGCTGAAAGTGAAACAACTGAGGCAGGGGAAAGGCCTGTCATTCAAGCAGTTGTCCAAGGAATCGGGCATGTCCGTTTCTTATCTCAATGAGATCGAGAAAGGCAAAAAATACCCAAAGACCGAGAAGATCATCGCACTTTCCAATGCCCTGAATGTCCCTTATGACGAGCTGGTATCTTTGAAGCTCGACAAAAAGTGGCAACCCATCATCGATTTGCTACAAACAGGCATCATAGACAATATCCCCCTGCACTTATTTGGGATGGAAGTGAGCACCTTGATGGAGATTATTTCCAATGCGCCAGTGAAAGTCAACGCTTTTATCAGCACCATTGTCAAGATCGCCCGAAACTACGATATGAGTAGAGAGTATTTCTATTTCTCTACCCTCCGGTCCTATCAGGAGATGCACGAGAACAATTTTGAGGAGTTGGAGACAAAGGCGAACCAATTGGCGGAGAAATTTGATCTAGATCTGACGCCGCCTGTTCACCGATCGCAGCTCTATGAAGTCCTTAAGCAACATTATGGCTATACCATTGACAGAGAATCGCTAAATCAGCATGAAGATCTCACAAAATTCCGAGCCGTTTTCCTCAAAAACTCTCGGACTTTATTGATCAATGACACCCTTTCTGCCACGCAAAAATCCTTTTTGCTGGGGAAGGAATTGGCGTTCAACTTCCTAGGGCTTGAAGAGCGGCCTTATACTTCCGCTCCTTATGACGCCAAATCTTTTGAAGTCGTGCTCAATAACTTCAAGGCTTCCTATTTTTCAGTAGCATTATTCATCAATCGCCACATGTTCCTCAAGGATATAGATCGGATTTTTGAGAAGGAAAAATGGGATTCCAATGCGTTGATGAAGATCATGGATAAATATGCGGCTTCGCCTGAGATGTTTCTCAACCGCATGACGCATCTGCTAACGCAATTTCACAAAATCAGCAACTTCTTTTTCCTTCGGGTGAGCAATAAACGGGGGCAAAAAGATTTCTCCATTACCAAAGAGCTTCACTACAGTCGACTTCACAATCCGCACCGTAATGACTTGAATGAGCATTATTGTCGTCGTTGGGTAGCTATCCGGACCCTTAGACAACTCAATGATCCCACTTATAAGGTACCAGAAAGCGGCTATGTCATCGATGTTCAGCGGTCTAGTTATTTGGATACCCATAATGAGTATTTCTGCATCTCTATTGCACGTCCCAATGACCCTACGCCAGACACCAATGTCAGCGTCACCCTAGGCATCATGATCGATGCCCAGGCAAAACGAAAGCTGCGCTTCCTTTCTGACCCTGCCATTCCAAAACGGCAAGTAAATGCTACTTGCGAGCGCTGTCGTTTGACAGATTGTAAAGACCGCGCTGCTGATCCTACCATCGTGAAAGAAGTTCAAGACAATAAAATCGTCTCTGAGGTGATCAAAATGCTCGATAAGCAGATGATGAAAAATAAGCCATGATGAAAGATTTCTGGAACAAACGGTATCAGGAAAAAGACCTGGCTTATGGAGAAGCGCCCAATCGATTCTTCCAGGAATTTATTGATGCCCAAGCAACCCCAGGTCGCATCCTGCTGCCTGCAGACGGCCAAGGCCGTAACGGTCTTTACGCTGCTGCGAAAGGCTGGGAAGTAGATGCCTTTGACTTCAGTGAAGAAGCGCGTGAGCAGACTTTGGCCAAAGCAGCTGGCAAGGGACTCTCCCTCAATTACTGGATAGATGACCTGACCACGGTTGAGTTTTCAGCCCATCATTACGATGCTATTGGTTTGATATATGTCCACTTTCCTGCCCCGCTACGGACTGAATTTCACCATCGATGCATCGATGCCCTTAAACCTGGTGGAAGCATTGTGCTGGAGGCCTTTCATCCAGACCAAATGGGCAGGCCGTCCGGAGGACCTAGTTCGCCTGATCGGCTATTCACTCATGAAAGGTTGTCAAATGATTTCCAATCACTTGATATTCAGTCCTTAACGCACGAAGAAGTTATGTTGGAAGAAGGGAAATACCATCATGGAATGGCATCAGTGATGCGGATGGTAGGGAAGAAGGGTTAGCGTTTGTGGTTTGTGGTTTGTGGTTTGTGGTTTGTTTATAATATCACTCCAAACCAAAGACCACAAACCACAGACCTTCTTTCCTCCCTTTATGACTATTTCATTATATTAGTATATTTACTAATTTGCGGACATGGAAAACCTAATGACCATTCGAGCAAATGAAAAAAAGCTCAAGCGCATTTCGACATTGATGAAAACGATTGGACATCCGTCGCGCTTGGCAATCATTGACTTGTTACTTGAAAAAGGACGATTGCCTGTTAGGACAATTTCTGATACCATCGGCATCAGCCAGTCCAATACTTCTCAGCACCTCAAAGCGCTCGAAAATATCGATGCGATCAACTCAGAAAGAGAGGGTACTAGTATCTTTTACCAAATCGAAAATCAGGGGTTGGAGAAACTGCTGGCATGTGTCAATACGTGTGTGGATTGCTAGGACGAAGAAAGGTTCAGGGTTTAAAAGTCAACTAAATATTTTTATTTAGAAAATTTCGAATAGTGTTTACTTGTGGCTATTACTCGAAAATGACAGTCAATAAAGCTCTAATTATTCACCTTGTGATCGTTATTAGTTTCTCTGGGTGTATTCAAAAAAAGCATCTTGCCAATAATGACAATCCGAAAGGATATGGTAAGCTTAATGAATCAATTGAAATAATAATTCAACAAATAGAAGAAATAAATCTTGAGATTTATGAAAAGCATTCGGCACAAGGGAAGGGATTAAAATTCTTTAAATTAAAGAATGATTATTGGAACCCACTTACTTATACCAGAATGGATTCCTTATTAAATTCGTTTGATGATAAAGGAATAAGGTTTGGCGGGGAAGTTTTTCAGATTGTTTATGTAGAATTTAAAATAATGTATAATCAAGTAGATAAAGGATTTGCAAGAAAGTTCAGGGATAATAGAATCTTAAACCATTGCACTATTTCCAGTTCTGCTAGATATAGGAAGCATGCCTATTTTGTGAGAGATAATATATTTCGAAGCTATTTTATTGAATGGGGGCGACTAGTTGAATGGGGAAAACAAGATTCTTCTTTGAATGCCCAAAGTGAATGGGCAAATAAAGGGAGCAAAATGATTTCTACAATTTCAGAAACACGGATTAATGACGTAGCAAAAATCACCTGCCGCATAAGTCTGTTAAATAAGAAAGCATTAGCAAGAGGAATAAAGAAATAATACTTAGATTCATTCTCTATCACTTCCTCCTCCCAAATCCATAAGTAAGCTGCGCCCAAAATGTCTTTGGAAACCGCTTGATACCTGGAAAGCCCAATCGGATATCTCGCCCTTCTTTAGGGATGTAATCCGTCTTCCAGATATAATCCCAAATAGCCAAGGTAAGGCCAAAGTTAACGCCGTATTGACGTTCTTTTGGCAGGTCATATGCATGATGCCAGATATGCATTTCGGGGCTATTGAAGAGATATTTCATGATAGGCCCCATCACTATCGCACCAAAAGCGATCCCTGAAAGCACAGTCAGTGGCGTGATAGCCCAGCTAGGTTCAAAAGAAGTCGTACCAATAAAGAGGGCCAAAAGACCAAAGGTAAGTCCCCCTGTTATTCGTTTGTCTATGCTAAAATTGGCGTGGTTGTAGTGGCCCCATGCCAGGGTGAATATATGGATGAGGAAAAAATCGTGAAGGCCAATTCCCAATAATGCCAAGGGCAAATATTCAATGGATCGATAGACAATGTTTTCCATCCAATGATAACGAAGATGCGCTGCAAAGCCCATTTGCTCCACCGAATGATGGACCTTGTGGAATTCCCATAATACAGGCACCCGATGAAGTAGACGATGCACCCACCATTGCACAAAATCTCTTACCACAAACCCCACCAGCAGGATCGCTATCCAGGGCCAGTTGCGCATGGGATTGGACGCCGTCAAATCAAAGCTGAACCAACTGATCGACAAGTCATTAAAAAATCTCACGACTACATCCGATGCGGCATTGTAGATGATCAGGGAAAAGAGGAAAAAATTGAAAAACATGTAGAAAAAGTCTAACCAGAAGTCCTTCCGGAATTTTGCCTGATTCTCTCGCCACGGTCGAATCAGTTCAAGCGCAAAGAAAAAAGCAGAAACTGCAATTAGCATCCAGAAATAGTTTTTCCAGAAAGGAGATACTTGAAAGGTGATTTCCTTCCAGAGGTAGCCTGCATAGCCTGTATAGGCCTTTTCTATGAGTTCCCAGTAGGTCATTTATTATTAATTGTTAATGGTCAATTGTTAATGGTAAATGAATGCAATGGATTTCCTAATTGAGTTTGCGCTTGAATTTGATCTTGAACTTTCCTCATTCCAGTTCATACCATTCATCTACTACCAAATTTGCCCTGCGGCTTTTCTTTTCTGGTCCCAGGTATTTGGCCAAATATGCGACGATTTTATCTTCATTTTCTCCCAAGTCCCACAACTTCTGCGTCTCCTGCATCCAGCGGATCATCTCCCGCCAGCCCTCGGCTGTTGCGCGGTTTTGAAGGACCAGTTTACTGCTATGACACGCGACACAGGTCCGTTTTACCAATAAATAGTCTCCTTCAGCCACAAATCCTGTCTCCACATCCAGTCCATTTTCCACACGGTCTTCATCGATGGGTTCTTCCACAGCCGCCACAGGTATATCCTGCTGTGCGATAGCGCGTGGATGAACATATAAGTCTATCAAATACAACCCCAGCATGCACGCTACCACAATGAGCAATAAAGTGCTCAATAAATAGCTGAGTACGCGTTGTTCCCAGGATTGAAGTTGTTTTGGCATAGAAGAAAATGAGAGAATGATTGAATGATAGAATGATAGAATGGAACAAATATTCTACTTAATTCGCCATTCTTAATTGACTTTTATAGCTATTCGATGACAGGCGTTATTGAGATACCCTTTCGGATTCCATCCTGGAATCACCATGGGCTGGGATCGCCCATTGCTGTCTGTGGCTCGCGCCCAGACTTCATAATATCCCACATCAGGGAAAGTGACAGTTGCTTTCCACGGCTGCCACGCCAAGCGGTTGGCAGGGGCTGAAAGCGACGCTTCTTGCCATGTCGCCCCAAAATCGATGGATACTTCCATCTTGGAAACGGACAAGTCCCCTGCCCATGCTTTGCCACTTACTTCCAGCTGTCGCTTACCGCGCAAAATTCCGCCACTTTTCGGAGAGGTGATAAGAGACTTCACCGGCATAGATTCAATGATGCACATGTCTTCTTCAGCCACCTTTGAACCTGGAGCAACTGGTTTGCAGGGTACGCGATAGGCTTGTCCTGTCATTTTAGGGCCATCATGGACGATATTTCGGATAGAAATGCGCTGAAGCCATTTCCCTGACGTGGAGGCTGGCCAGCCACCAAAAACCAACCTTAAAGGATAGCCATTCATCACTGGCAAGTCTTCTCCATTGATCGCCCAGGCGATCAGGGACTCGTCTTCTAAGGCCTTTTTTATAGGTACCCCACGCGAAATCACGACTTTATCTGGATCGCCACTGAGGTGGGTATCTTTCCCATAATAGCCGATATAGACGGCATCATCCTTTATGCCTACATCTTCCAACACATCCCGCAAGCGCACCCCTGTCCATTGGGGGCAGCCTACCGCTCCCAAAGTCCATTGATTGCCCTTGGCAGGTGGATTGAACTCTGCTCGGCCATTGCCGCCACATTCAAGGGTGAGCTGATAAGTATAGTGCTGAAAACGCGTTTTGAGGTCTTGGAGAGAATAGGTTTTTGAAGTAAGGGCTGATTCTCCATCGATCGTGAGGGTCCAGGTAGACAGGTCTATATTCTCAGGCGGAATGCCGTTATTTCGGATAAAGAGTCGATCGGCTGGGGTAACGAGGGGTTCCAATAAATGAGGAGGCGTTTCGGCATTGACAGGTCTGTCATTGAGGAGAATGAGGTCTTTGTGTTTTCCTTTGATCGGGAAATCTTGGTCCCAAATCCCAACGGGTATCAACCCCGCAGGCATATTTGCCCCAAACACGACGTTTCCCCCCAAAACAGCCCCCATAAGGGCCAAGGCCCCTTTTTTCAGAAAGCCACGTCGCGTCGATGCATGAGATTCCCTGCCCCATACCAGGCGATCCGCCTCAATGGGATCTTGCGCATACAACTCCGATAAGCCAACTTTTTTCTCTGTAGACATGACCCTATTTATTAAAACATTACAATATTATTATTTATTTACTCAATTCCCAAATACCCTACCTGAAATAAAGAACGATCTAGAACACTAGTGCTTTCAGCACTAAATAGTTATTGGTTATGCTGAGGCGCGGATTACCCACAAACCAAAGCTGCAAAGCCGAAATCCGCGCCAGCTTGCCTAAGCAAGCAGCAAAGAAGCGCAAATATATGCGCTGGGCCGGATTTCCGGATTGAGATTTGGCTCTTTGCGTAATCCGGCCCCATGTTATAAACCGTAAGGAACTTAGTGCTGAAAGCACTAGAACCTTCCCCTTTGCGCTTCTACCCACATTTCCCCAACTTGCCTTCCCAAAAAGCTAATTCTTCATTTTTTATTCTCAACTTCCCATCATTTGGACCCCTTACAACTCCTCCTCTTCATCGCAGCTGGCATATTGACTGGCATTATCAATACCTTGGCAGGCAGCGGCTCATTGGTTACTTTGCCCATTTTCATGGAACTCTGTGGATTGCCTGCTACCGTCGCCAACGGTACCAATCGCATAGGCGTATTGTTGCAGACTTTGGTAGGCATCAGGTCTTTTCACAAGCATGGGAATCTACACCTGGCAGGGGTAGAATGGCTGCTAATTCCTGCTGGAATAGGGGCTTTTATTGGCTCGCGATTGGCGGTGGATGTAGACAACCATTCTATGGAATTGGTCATAGGGGGGCTGATGGTATTGATGCTTGGCGTGCTCTTTTTGAAGCCTAAGCGATGGCTGAAACCCCAAGAATTGGGAGAGGTAAACAACCGCCGGCCTATCAATTTGATCTTGTATTTTTTGCTTGGTCTTTATGGAGGGTTCATCCAGGCTGGCGTTGGCATTTTCTTGTTGGCAGCATTGGTTTTGAGTTCACATTACGACCTGGTTCGTGCCAATGGCATCAAACTCTTGGTTGTGCTTATTTTTACCATTCCTTCTCTCTTCAATTTCATCCTCGCTAATCAGGTCAATTGGAAGTATGGCCTAATGATGGGAGCTGCACAAATGGTGGGCGCCTGGCTCGGTGCCCGATTCGCCAACCGATACCCCAAAGCGGACGTGTATATCCGCTACCTGCTGATCATTATTGTGGTGGCAGCAGCTGTGAAGTTCTTGGGGATTGGGGAAATGATTGCTAAAGCAGGTTCTAGGTTCTAGGTTCTAGGTTCTAGGTTCTAGGTTCTAGGTTTGATTGTTCTAAGTTGTATTCTGACCTAGAACGTAAAACTTAGAACCTAGAACGGCTCTTCTACTTCAACACCTTCTCCCAATACGAGAAATCGCCATCTATGGCATCCTTGTCATAGGTTAGCCCTAACAATTCCGCAACTAGCGGAAAAACATGCACATTATGCATGCTTGACAAGCGAGATCCTATTTTAAACCTTGGCCCCTTTGCATAAAAAATCGTCAGCATGTCTTGGGATTGTCTAGGGTCATATCCATGGGTGCCTTCCATAACGCTCCGCCCCTGTGTGCCAAATATATAGGGGGCATTCGCAAATACAGTGATCTTCCCGGTACGTTTGTTGGGAGCAAAATGCAGGCGATCAGGCAGGGAGTCTGACCAAAAGACCTGGTAACGGCCTTTGGCATTGGCGGTAAGTTCTTGGAAGGTACTATCCAATCGGGCCTGGGTGACCCCTTCTTTAGGATATAGATAGTACAGCACGCCTGCACTTCTAGCTATATCGTAGTAGGACAAATTGGTCAACGTGTTAAAATAAATGGGCTCTGCTGTATTGGTTTGTTGCATGCCGTGATCAGAAGTCACGATGAGATGAATAGGCAAATCAAGCTTCTCTAGCTTTTTCTGTAACTCCCCTATCCAAAAATCCACATCGGCCACAGAAGCTGCGACCTCAGGTGAGTCAGGGCCATATTTATGGCCTTTGGAATCTACATCTGAAAAATAAACTGTTATGAGATGAGGTCGCTCCTGGTCAGGTAATTTAAGCCATTTGATCACCTGGTTGACTCGGTCTTTATGGGTAATAGCCTTGTTGTATTCATAATATTGGTAAGGTCTGACTCCTTGAATATCGGCTTCTGAGCCTACCCAGAAAAAACTGGTCGCACGCATGCCCTGATTTTCTGCCAATACCCACAAGGGTGTTCCACCATACCATTCGCCATCAAGCACCTTCGTCGGATCTCCGATCCGGTATTTCCCTCCCAATTCCCCATCAATAAAACTATTGGACACTAATCCATGTGTAGTGGGATACATCCCTGTGACCAAGGTGTAATGGTTCGGAAAAGTCAAGGAAGGGAAACTGGGAATCATATAATCTGCTTTCACTCCTTCATTCCCAATAGCGGCGATATTGCTTGCATCATATTTTTCTACATAATCAGCTCTAAACCCATCGATCGAAACCAAAACCACATAAGGTTTAGCCACTGTTTCTGGTGTGTTATATCGGTTATGGCTTGTAACAGGCTGAAATTTGGTGCTTTGGCAGCTACATAAAATCAGCGGTATTAGGAGTACAGAAAGTAAGCGTAAGGATTTCATTTAGTGTAAAGGTTTTGCTTATAGGAATAGAGTCTTCGGTAAGGTTCTTTAAGTCTACTAAAATTCTGGGGGAAAGGAAAGAGATCGTTCGCTGCGCTCACTGTCAGACCGCTCGCCCTGCGGGCTCGCTGCGAGAACCGAGACCGTTCGGCTCGAAGACTCGCCTCACTGTGAGACTAAAGGCAAGTTCTTCTCTTGTCTCGCAGCGAAGGCGAGTCTTCGAGCCTGAGCGGTCCCGCAGTGAGGAGCGACAGCGACGAACGGTCTCGCCTCTCGCAGCGAGCGAAGCGAGCGGTCTCACTGCACATACTTCAATTTCAGCTCACTCCAACTGGAGTCAGGATGTGTTTCAATATCTCGCCAGCGCTGGATGGCCCATTCATTGAAGCTATTGAGGCGGATGACAAGCTGGACTTGGCCTTTGAAGAAGGTGGTGATCGTGGTGTCGGGGTGGTTTATTCGAAGATTATAGTCGCCGACATAGCGCAGTGAATCAGCGCTTACATCTTGGAGGTCTTGCTCGATCAGGCTGAGAGAATTGCCTGAGAGGACCGCCAGATCGGCAATCATATTGTCAAAATACGCCTGCTCATCTAGAGCATTCCAATTGAGCCAAATGCCTTCATTATTGTTGAACAAAGAGGCGGCTGGCTCGAACCGTAAAGCTTCCTGGTCAAAACACCGGAGGTAGTTTTGCGTGTTGCGCTGGGCGATGGCAGTTTTGAGGTTGTCCAGCAAAATGGTGTAGTCCGTAGGGCTCACCCAGTCTGAGCTAGAGGCGCTAGGCGGCTCTACAGGCCGCGTTTTGAAACAGCCCTGCAATATGAGCAGGGCACAAAAGAAAATAAATGAAATGGGATACAACCGCATAGGATACCTTTAGGAATGAATCAAAATAAAAACATGTACTGAGTTTACCGAAGTATGATAGTTAAAACATGTCCTGAGCTTGCCGAAGGATCAAATTATGAGCTGATTATCAGGCAATTACAATTTAAAAATAACCTTGAATTTGAGCTTGAGCTTGTATTTGAACTTTTCCTTATCATAAAGCATACAACACCATTGTGTAGGTATATTCCATGCAAAAATTGGATAACTTTTGACCAGTTGAAAACCCTTTGAGTCAAGCGGCAAAACCCAAAGCAGCCGAACCTTTCAAAATTATTAATTACTAATCAATCAATTAATAATTCCATCAATGCTTTAATCAATTGCCGCTCATGAAAGCCACATTATCCACTACTTATGTCAAATTTACTCATGTACTTCCTCAACTGCTAACTTTCTTTTTCGGTTGGCTGTTGTGGACAAATGGAATAGGACAAACGGTCATTGGGTCCTATGAATTGACAGACTTGTCACTGGAACAGGAGATTTATCCTTATGCCTGGGTAGATTTCGCTGGGGACACTTATGGGGTCTGTTCACGCCCTGCGGTTAGGTTATCGGAAAATGAATTTGTTTACCTACAAAAACCCAAGACTGATAACCAGAAACGCGTCCTTACCTGCTTCAATGTCTTGGCCGAACCCCAATGGGAAAACCATCTTCGACTGGCTAAGGAAGAAGAACTATTTCGACTCTATCTTCACCAGGGAGACTTGATTGCGCTCACCTATCGCAAGCAGCGCAAACCTTGGCGTTACACTGTCCAGGCACGGCTCTTTGCCCCAAATGATGGAAGCCCATTACCTCGAAAGAACCTGTATTCCTTCGAAAGCGATCGGCCATCCTTCATTCGATGGAATTTGTCCCCTGACAGCAGTTTGTTGATGCTTTACCATTTTGAACCTATCGAAGGGAAAAGGAAACTTTCCGCTACCACCTTTCCACATAATTTTGACAAAATTGGCTATAAGGTCACCAATGTTCATAAGCTCTGTTACACGCTCTATGGAGAAAACCTTGCCGTAGTAGATTCAGGAGAAATGATGTTGAATTTTGACGCAAAGGATAAAATCTTTGCTCTCGATAGCCAAGTAGATAATGAAGGGAATATTTACCTGACCAGCTATAGCGAGGAAAAAGGGCTGACCATTTTTCAACAACCAGCTTCCGCAAAAGAGACTATCCAGCTATCCTATCCTAGGTACCCGAATCCATTTTCCCATACCCCGTACGTCGCACACCGCTTGCCTAGCTGCCAGCCTTCAGGCAATATCCTCGCCGCACATGCTGTCCGCGAACGGATCAAGGGAAAATGGCATACCACCCAATTTCGGGTTCTCGCGTTTGATTTTGACAAAAAAAGGGTAGACACAGCCAGAACGGCTAACCTTACAACTTCCTTTAGCATAAAGATCGCCAAGGATCGCCAAGCCGCCAACCTCAAGCCCAATATGAAGTTTGATGGGCATATCATCAAAGAGCTATTTGAGTTGGAAGATGGCACAGCATGGCTGATGACCCAGCGGTATACGCTAGGAGCACATCCGCTTAGGTATGACCACGACCATCGCGTGATTGGGGATGACCTCAACAGCACTTTGGAGGAGATTATCCTCTACGAATTCACGCCTGACAAGCAAGCCAAAAAGGCGATCATCTTGCCCATGCTTCAACAAGCCAATTCTGCCTTGGAGCGCGCAAGCCGCTTTTACAGCATGGAAGTGAATCCCAACAACCGGGAGATTCACCTGATCACCAGGGAGTATGATGGGGATAAAATGGATCAGCCGCCCCGAATGTTTTATCGACATATTTCACTGGATTCGGGACTTTATTCGGATAGACAGTTGATTTATGATGGAAAACACAAAAACCAGTTTTATATTAGAGCTTATACCCTATTTCTCAATCCACAAGTCGCTGTGATGATGGTGGTGAATGGAAGTAGAGCGGCTTCGCCTGAAGTCGTTAGTGTAAAGCTTGAATAATTATGAAACGAATTTGCCTACTAGCCCTTCTCCTCTTTTTTGCAGCCAATTCTATTGCCCAAACGATCATTGGCCAACACAAGCTTAAAGACTATTCCGTCGTCGATGAAATCTACCCTTATGGCTGGATAGAGTACGCAGGTGACTTATATGCTTTGGCCTCTCGCCCTGTCATTCGGCTTTCAGAAAGTGAATTTGTCTACCTTTGGAAGCCTAGCTTTGGCGCCAAAAAGCGATTCCTTACCTGCTTCAATCTACTCACAGAAGTGCAGTGGGAGACAGCGTTTACGGTGAATAGAAATGAAGAGATTTTTCATCTCTTCCATGAAGGTGACACCATTTTCACTTTGGGCTATCGGTTTCGGGTAAATGATAAGAGTCACTTAATTGTGGTGAGAAAATACGATAAAGTAAAGGGGGAATTTTTAGGAGAAGAAGTGATTTTTCACCAAAATGGCCGGGAAAATGATTTGATCGGATTTGACCTTTCTCCAGATAGCAGTCAATTGATCGTATTTCACTTTGAACATGAAAAGAACAATAAAAATCCTCGCAATTACTTGAGTTACCCTTTCTCAGACGGCCAGTTGGGATTTAGGGTAAGCAATGCAAGTCATTTAGCTTATGTGGCGTTTGATAGGGCTATGAAGGAAATCCATAAAGGCAAAGTTGAGTTGGACGCTAGTTTCAAGAATAAAACAGCCGTCATTGACTGTCAAGTGGGAAATGATGGTGCTATTTATACCACCGTGTTCCAAGAGCCTTCCACCCTCAAAATCATCCATTTCGAATCAGCTACGAGTACCCAATCGGAACTCATTTATCCCAACTTTTCTGAGCCATTCAAAGACGCCCCATATGCCGCCCATCTGCCTATTGTAGTAGGCGCGTCAGGTAAAGCCTATGCAGCGCATGCAGACCGTGAAAAACTGCGTGGCAAGTGGTATACAAGAGGTTTTCAGGTGGTTACCTTTGATTTTGACCAAGATACGGTGACACTCGTTCGTAAAGCCGAAGTCGGATCTGGCCTTCAGGTCCAGATCTCTAAAAGCCGAGAAGAGGCAAGCCTTCGACCAGTCACGGTTTTTGACCAATACCTGATCAAGGAGATCATCGAGATGCCCGATGAAAGTGTGGTCCTGCTCACACAGAAGTATGAAAGCTTCAATGTCAGGACTGCCATGAACCCCAATGGGCTTGCCATCCCTCCTGCATACCAAAGCTTGGCTGAAGAGGTCCTGTTATTTGAATTTGACCCAACAGGGAAACCTCAAAAGGCGATTATCATCCCAATGCGACAGAAAGCCTCTTCCAGGATTGAGAAAATATGTCGTTTCTATTCCCATCACATCAACCTTGAAACCTGGGAAATGCAGATGATCACCTGGGAGGACAGTGGTGAGCGTCTCCGTCAGCCGCCTAGGATATTTTACCGAAATATCAATTTGCGAGAAGGCACTTATAGCTCCCGCCAGCCATTGTATGAGGGAAAACGCAGAAACCAGTTTTACCTCAGAGCCTATACCCTTTTCCTGAATCCCGGCGTAGCTGTCCTGATGGTCTTAGATGGAGATGCGGAAAAGCACCCTCAAGTAGTGAGTGTGAGGCTAGGAGAATAATGGTTAATTTTTAAGGGTAAATGGTTAATTTTGGATGCGGATTACTATAGAACATTTGAGTTAATGATGGCATTTTTCTTTTCTACCGAGGATCATTGACAATTAACCATTTACCATTAACAAATGAAGTTTCCTTCCCCAATTACCCTCAAAGAAGCCGCCGAATTATTGGATTGTCGATTTGTGGGGCCTGAAGATCATGTCATCACAGGTTGCAATGAAATTCATATGGTGGAGTCAGGGGACCTGACGTTTGTGGATGTGAAGAAATATTTCAACAAGTCCCTCACAAGTGCCGCTACCACCATCTTGATCAATGAGGAGGTGGCACCTCCTGAAGGCAAAGGTCTGTTGATCAGCGATGATCCTTTTCGCGATTATAATTTGCTGACTGACCATTTTCAGCCTGAAATCCCGCTTGACGAATTGGGATCACGGATAGTGGGTGCCAATTTTCGGGTAGGGGAACATGTAGTAGTAGGGGAAAATGTCCATGTCGGTGATGGCAGCCAGATAGGCCACAATGTGGTCATTGGCTCCCATGTCCGAATCGGCAAAAACTGCCGCATCCACGCCAATGTGACCATTTATTCCCATACCGTCATTGGCGACGACGTCACCATCAATTCTGGCACCGTCATCGGTAGCGAAGCGTTTTACTTCAAAGCACGCCCCGTCGGTCGCGATAAGCTCCTCAGCAAAGGCCGGGTCGTCATCGAAGATCATGTCGATATAGGCGCCAATTGCACCATAGACCGCGGCGTGAGCGGCGATACGGTGATTGGCGAATGGACAAAATTCGACAACCTGGTTCAAATCGGCCACGATACAGTGATCGGCAAACGATGCCTATTAGCAGCCCAAGTTGGCGTAGCTGGCGTCGTGACCATCGAGGATGATGTCATCCTCTGGGGACAAGTGGGCGTCAACAAGGATTTGACGATTGGCAAGGGTGCAGTCCTCCTTGGCAAAACGGGCGTCATGTCCGACCTAGAAGGCGGAAAGACCTACCTGGGCATGATTGCCCATGATGTGCGTCAGCGCTTGCGCGAGGAGCATGCCATGCGGCAGTTGCCGGATGTGTTGAAGAAGTTGGAAGAAGGGTTCTAGGTTCTAGGTTCTAGGTTCTAGGTTCTAGGTTCTAGGTTCTAGGTTCTAGATGGAACTTAACTTAAAACCTAGAACCCAGAACCTAGAACTTTTACATTTACCCCATTTTCCTTAATCCCAACATATACCAAATCCCTACCCCTACAGTTGCCAGTCCCATGAGGACATAATGACTACCCAGAAAGTAGGGCGAAACTTGTGGCAAAAAGCCAAAGAAGAATACGGAAGGCGTTACTATCAAAGCCCAGGCGATAGATTGAGACTGGCCTTTAGAAGATTGTCGATGGCGAAGCATCAAAGGCATGAGCGCCACAGAGACTACCACTGCTATGGTAAATTGTATCAAGAATAGGTAATCCTCTATTAGGTTAAAGATAAACCAAAACACAGCTGCTATGGCTAACTGGAGGCCAATGTAGGCTGCTAGCCATTTGCTCCCTGTGAGGTTGGGGAATACAGTCGCCTTACTGAATTTGATGGTTTGATAATGGACAGTGAATTCTAATATGGCGAAGAGGGCCAATGCCACCCAGAAGACTTTAAAAAGCCAATGGTCAACTTCATTAAACCAGCGATCATAATGCCCCACAAAGGCTACGTCATGGGCAAAGAAATACATATTGGCAAATACAGGAATGCCATGTGTTTTATCCCGAAACCCCATGCGGATGCCCTGGATATAGTAAAAGTAATAGCCGACAAAGGAGATGGCACCTGCGATCAAAACGGTAAGGAGTGAATTGTCAATGGCTGATAGAACGTCAGAGGGATTATAAGTCATGGTGAGTAAAGTGTTAGCATAATTGATCTGTCGGTATTAGTCGGAACCTTTCCCAAATCCTCTCTATATTTTTCAGAAAAAATAACATTTCGGTATAAGGATTGCTTAGAATGGATGTTTTTATCGTTCCTGGCTGCCAATATTTTGCCCCATCATTGAAATTCCGTAATTTTGCAGCCGCAATTTTGTCAACATATTAAACAGTAATACATACACATGTCCGTTACAACGAAGCAATACTTGCCCTACAAAGTCAAAGACATCTCCCTCGCAGCATGGGGAAGGAAAGAAATGCAGCTTGCAGAAGCTGAAATGCCAGGCCTCATGTCACTCCGTGAGGAGTACGGTGATGAAAAGCCCCTCAAAGGTGCGCGCATCGCTGGCTGTCTGCACATGACCATCCAGACGGCTGTCCTCATCGAGACCCTTATCGAATTAGGCGCTGAAGTCACTTGGTCTTCTTGCAATATTTTCTCTACCCAAGATCACGCTGCTTCCGCCATCGCGGCCAAAGGCATCCAAGTATATGCTTGGAAAGGCATGACTGAAGAGGAATTTGACTGGTGCATCGAGCAGACGCTCTTTTTCGGCGAGGAGCAAAAGCCCCTCAATATGATCCTCGACGACGGTGGCGACCTCACCAATATGGTCCTCGACCGTTATCCACACCTCGTTGAAGGCATCAACGGCCTCAGTGAAGAGACCACTACGGGGGTACACCGCCTCTATGAGCGCATGAAAAATGGCACCCTTCCGATGCCTGCCATCAACGTCAATGACTCGGTCACCAAGTCTAAGTTTGACAACAAATACGGCTGTAAGGAATCGCTCGTAGACGCCATCCGTCGTGCGACTGACGTCATGCTTGCGGGCAAAGTAGCTATGGTAGCTGGATATGGTGACGTAGGAAAAGGTTCTGCCGCTTCCCTTCGTGGCGCTGGTTGCCGTGTGATCGTATCGGAGATCGATCCGATCTGCGCGCTGCAAGCCGCTATGGACGGCTTTGAAGTGCAGCCCATGAGCAAAGCCGTATCTCGCTGTGACATCATCGTGACGGCTACGGGCAACAAAGACATCGTTCAAGGTCAGCACTTCCAGGCCATGAAAGACAAAACCATCGTCTGCAACATTGGTCACTTTGACAATGAGATCGACGTCGCATGGCTCAATGACAACCACGGCAACACCAAAGTTGAAATCAAACCACAGGTGGACCTCTACAATGTAGATGGCAAGGACATCATCCTCCTCGCCGAAGGCCGCCTCGTGAACTTAGGCTGCGCCACTGGCCACCCATCCTTCGTGATGTCCAACTCCTTCACCAACCAAACTTTGGCGCAGATCGAGCTTTGGAACCACCTCGACAAATACGAAAACAAGGTTTACACCCTGCCTAAGCACCTGGACGAGAAAGTAGCCCGTCTACACCTCGCCAAGATCGGCGTAGAGCTGGAGACCCTCCGTCCTGACCAGGCCGAATACATCGGCGTGAAGGTAGAAGGCCCTTATAAGCCTGAGCATTACCGTTACTAGGAGGAATTATTGATTGACTGATTGATTGATTCATTATTGATTGGTCGGAGACGCAGTGTGGCAAATGTCGCGCTGCGTTTTTTTTTGCCCAATGTATTTAATACTATTATTTAATAATTTACAAAAAATTTATATTCAAATAAAAATATGGCCTAATTTTAAAGTTTATTTTTGCATATTTGCTTGGCATTTAATACAAAGTTTAAAATACCATGTATGAAAAAAATATTTAATTTTATTTCGTCGTCAAAGGCAGGCTTACAAAAAGAAATTGATGCCTTGAAAAAAGAAAAAGAGAACAACTTGAAGGAAATAGAAAAATTGAAAACGGAAAAAGGGAGCAACTTGGAGAAAATAGAAGAATTGAAAAAGGAAACACCATACTTAGAGAAATATGAAGCACTAAAAAACACAAAAAAACAGGAGTGGGAAATTAAAGCCTATGAGGAAGGCTCAGCCGCATGTAGAAATTACAGTAATCTTACAATGCGTACCAGAACGCTTTCTCAACACATAATGCTAATTAGTGTTGGTGTATTTGCAGGTATATATAGTGAAGCGATTCCTATAAACAATGATATTGGACCAAAACTTTTGATAGTAGGTGGTTCCATTCTTTGCTTTTTTTCTATTTCCCTTAGGCTCATTGATTGGCATTACCAAAGTGCATTTTCAGCAATCCGCGATAGTTTAGCTGCTTTGGAGTGTAAAAATCAAATTTTGAAAAATACAGATAACCTTAATAGTCCGTGGAGAAGCCATTTAGCTGTTCGCACTCGGTTCCATGATCATATCGCCTCTTATTTTCCTTTCCTTCTTTTAATGGCGGTAGGGGGTTCTGCACTTTATTTTGGTGCAAATGAACTAGTAGAAGGTAATTGTTTAATTTATATTGTTATTGTTGGGATAGTAGCAACAATTATTACTTTTTTCTTTCGATTGGCATATATAGCTACTAAAAAAGATAATCATACAAAAGATCAAATAAAGTTATTAGAGAATAAAAATGAGCTTGATGAATAATTGTTTTTAACTTCTATTGTTATGAAAATTGGAATAATCGGAGCAGGATATGTCGGAACAGCATGTGCAAAAGCGATGCTGTTGAGAGGTTCTTGCCATAAGATTGTATTAGTAGATATAAAGAGAGATCGTGCACAAGGCGTTTGTACAGATTTATCTCATGGTGAAGTCCTCACTCAACCAACTATGATTGTTGCTGGTGATTATACCGATTTAGAAGGGGCAAAAATCGTTGTTATCACTGCAGGAATAAATGAGCAAGCTGGTGATGCAACTAATCGAAAAGATAGCCTTGGCCGACTACGTCTGTTAAAGCCAAATGCACAAATATATGCAGATATTGTCCCTCAAATTGCTCAAATAGTGCCTGAAGCCCCTATTTTAGTAGTTACTGATCCTCCCGATCCATTAGCTGATATTGCGAGATCACTAACGACAACAAACCCAGTTATAAGTGCTGGTACCTTTCTCGATTCGCTTCGATTTCGCTTACAATTAGGAAAAAAATTTAACGTTCATCCCTCATCTGTCAATGCATATGTTATTGGTGAACATGGGACTTCCCAAGTGTATGTATGGTCATCTGCCCAAATTGGCGGCGAGCTGGTTTTAGACTTAGCAAAAAGAAAAGGTTGGGACATCTTTGATTTCAAGTCTTCGGTGGAAAAAGCGGTAAAATATGCTAATATCGACATCATTGAAGGAACTGGAGCAAGCCAACATGGAATTGGTATTGTCACTGCAAGATTGATCGAAGCAATCTTACGAGATGAAGGATTAGTTGAGCCAGTGGGTGTTTATCAACCCTCATTAGGAGTCACCCTTTCTCTCCCTTCTATAATCACCCAGGCAGGTGTAGCAGAAGTGTTACACATAAAACTTTCTGAAGAGGAGGCTAAAGCTCTGAATAATAGTGCAAAAGTAATTAAAGATGCATTAAGGACTTTGAGTTAATATCGCCCCATGAAACACCTCTTTACCCTTTTCCTCCTCCTCCTCCCCTTCATGGCCTCCGCCCAACCGCAGATCACCCAAGTCACTCCCCTCGACACCACAGTCGAGCAATACGAAAAATTCGAAGTCGAAATCGCCCTCACCGCCACTTACACCAACCCATACGACTATCGTCAAATAGCAGTAAAGGCCGTCTTCATCGCCCCTGACAATCGGCAGGTTACGGTGGATGGCTTTTTCAAAAAGGATTTTTTGCTGGATGCTAATGGTAACCTCACCGCAAATGGCGATGGCTTTAAAGTGCGCTTTGCCCCAGATCAGGTTGGGACTTGGACCTATTCCGTCTCGGTAACAGATGCCACGGGAAGTCATTCCTTTGCCTCCCAGCAATTTACCTGTACCCCAATTCCCTTTGCGGCAAATCATAACAAAGGCTTTATCAGAACCAATCCCTCCCATTACCTGCATTTTGACAATGGGCAGCAGTATATTCCGATAGGCGAAAATATGGCTTGGCAAACGGGCAATGCCTTTCTGGATTATCACAATTGGTTAGGGGAATTGAAGGCAAATCATGGCAATTTCATTCGGCTGTGGCATGCGCACTGGGGATTGGGGATAGAGTGGAAAAATGGCTGGAATGGATTTGAGGGACTGAGGAAATATGAACAGTCCAATGGGGCGTACCAAGATTGGCTATTTGACTATTGCGCAGCAAATGGCATCGCTGTGATGCTCACCCTCCAACACCACGGCCAAGTCTCCACCCACGTCAATCCCAACTGGGATGACAACCCCTACAACGCCGCCAACGGCGGCCCTTGTCCAAATACATGGGACTTTTTCACCGATACCACGGCCATTTCCCATACCCAAAATCGCTTCCGCTACATCCTCGCACGCTGGGGCTACGCCCGCAGCATCATGGCCTGGGAACTCTTCAACGAAGTCGAATGGACAGACAACTTCTCCCAACATCGCCAGGAGATCGCCGACTGGCATTCGGATATGGCAGCATTCCTCCACAGTCACGATCCTTACGGACACCTCATCACGACCAGTTATGCGGAAGATTCCTACGACCCCGCCGTCTGGATGGACCCCAATATTGACATCACCCAAACCCATTATTACATCAATACGCCCAATATTGAACGTGTCATCGCAGGAGGTGTCAGAGAATACCTGGATGCTTACGGCAAGCCCACGCTCAATGGAGAATTTGGTCTGGGAGGTAGCACGCCCATTGCGCAAGATCCTGACGGCATTCACCTCCACAATAGCTTGTGGAGTGGGCTATTTGCCGGCGGCATGGGCTCTGCCATGACTTGGTGGTGGGATACTTATGTGGAGCCTGCGGATTTGTACTACCATTTTGATGCAATTGCTCGAATGACTGAAAAGGTTCCTTTTTTGAAAGGCGAAATGGCTCCTGTTACGGCTAAAGTCTCAGGGACGCCCGGCGACCTGAATATCACCCCCAATCAAGGATGGGGCGTGGTGGGCATTCCATTGGTACTTATCGGAAAGGATGGGACCATGACCCCTGCCAGTCCAGATTTGGGGCAATATTTGTACGGTTCCTCCTGGAATACCCAATTCCGCAGTCCGCCAGAATTTGCGGTTGAGCTGACCACTCCGGGAACTTTTACGGTGACTACTGGTCCCATGACCAGCACTTCTCCCAAGATCGCTATGTGGCTGGATGGCACGAAGGTTTTGGAACAAAATGCAGCGGTGAACCAGACCTATTCCATCAGCGTTCCCGCTGGAATTCACCGAATCATGGTGGACAATACAGGCACCGATTGGATCACCATCGCCAACTATGCCTTTACAGGCATCGGATCGAAGATAGATGCATACACCTTAACTTCCCGCAATAAGGACGTAGCTGCTGGTTGGGTCTTAAACAACCAGTACAACCACGCTTACCTACAAGCGAATGGCATGCCTACACGCGCCAAGGGCGGCTTATTGAAGATTGAAGATTTTTCTCCTGGAAATTATTTTCTCAAATGGTATAACTGCCTCTACGGCACCCTCAGACATATAGAGCCTGTGACGGTCACTTCAGACAGAATCCTTTCATTCAGGATTCCTGACTTGGCGTGGGATGCAATCTTTATCGTAGATGATGTAGTAATCGATCCTGCGTCGGTAGATCTTTTAGCTCATGCTTCTTCGCTGAAAGTATATCCGAATCCTGCGCATGCTGGTGGAGAAGTGGAATTGGCATTTACCCTTCCAACCCCTTCTTCAGTTGAAATTACGATGTTAGATCAGACCGGACGCCAGGTTGCCGTCTTGACAGAAGGGATGCTCACTACAGGGGAACAGAAGGTAACGATAGCTTTGCCCCAAACTCTATCTGCAGGTGTCTATTGGGTAGCAATGAAAGGAAAAGAGATGACTGCTACTACCCCATTGATGATTAGGTAGAAATCAGAATAGAACGGTCTATGACCCAAAAAGATGTAACAGATTTTCTTCAATCTGTTACATCTTCAGCCAACCAATCTAGCTACGCCAATTTTATCGGCATCTCCTACTTATGAAGAGACATTTATTTCCTCCTTCATTCTCACGATTCCTTTGCTACGTAAGACTTCTTGATTTCTTTGAAATTGTCCTTATTCACCTTTTCGCCAGTCGTGATATGGTGTTCGATGGACAGCGCATAGTCATTGATTAATTTTTTGAATCTGCCTTTCATCATGCCTCCCATCATGGCTGGTTTGGTGCGATATTCCATTTTGAAGACAAATCGGCAAGAGTTTTCGTCGATGGGTTCTACCTTGTAGACGGCCTTGGTATATTCCGGATCTACTGGAAATTTACCAGCCTGGAAGACCTGATTGATGAAGGTCATGTTCTCAGGGTCAAAATTGACCATTCGCTCGTGGAGGTAGCGAGTACCTTTGTCATTGAAATGGCAGACGCGCTCAGCACCTTCCCCTGCCTTCAATGTACCATTGATGTAGTCAGAATTCACGATCAGTGGATGGGAATTGGCGATGGCTCCATAATCCTCTCCCACCACAGCCCAGACTTTGGCTGCTGAATGGGGGATCACTTTTGCCACTTCAAAAGTCTGCACTTTTTTCTGAGCGAATGCTTCCTGAAAACCTATAAATGTCAAGATTGCGATTAGGCTGATGTTTAAGAGATTTTGCATGGTCATTTTTTTTGATGTGTTAGAACAATTGATATAACACAAAGGTATCTGCCTGACCTGCCATCTCTTTTTACATTTGGGTCAATTATTTGCCTAAATGGTTCAATCGGAAGTCAGAAGGAGAAACGCCGAAGTATTTTTGGAAGGATTTAGAGAAATGGGAAATTTCAGCAAACCCACAGTTGAAAGCGATGTCTCCAATTCGCTGGTTCGTTTGAGTAAGCAGCGTAGCTGCGCGATCCAGCTTTCGCTTCTTGAAGTATTTGGCGGGACTGGTTTTGTACACTCTTTCAAATTCTCGTTTGAAAGTGGAAAGGCTCAAATTAGCCAATACCGCCAATTCCTCGTTGGTGAGATTGGTGTAAATATTCGCTTCTACCAATTCTTTAAAAGAAAATTCAGTAGGGGTAAATAGGCTAGCAATAAGTTGCTGAATAGCGTCTGAATTGTCCGTCTTAGCTAAAAGCAAAATAAGTTCCTTCACCTTGAGTTTCAACAGCTCCTCACTCACCAACTCAGGATTTTCAAAGTAAAATTGCAAGCTAGCGATATAATTGGCGAGCAATTTTCCCGATTTGACTTTCTCTATTGGAGCTGATGGGTAGGACTGAGCCTTTTGGATAAATGTGGGGAATTCTTTGTCATATATTTTTCGCAAAACTTCTGGATAAAAATGCACGGCAATGGCCTCACACTCATTTCCCTCATCTGCCGCAAGCCATTCATTGAGATAGTTTCCACACTTCATCACTACTCCCTCTTTCGCCACTATATTTTCATCATGCCCTTTTTGGGAGGAATAAAACTGTGATTTACCACGCACAGCGTATAGGAAACACGCTTCGTTGGGCATAATGCCTGGCACACGCATGGGTGGCACCAGAATGACCTTTTCAAGAAGGAGTCTGTCGTACAAATCGAATTTCAGGTGTTCTTTGATCATGGAGCGAACTTCTGAAATTCCTTTCATATATGCTTGTTCATTTGGGTCACTTTGTTGGAAAAATGGATCAAGAAGAAATTAACAATCTCAAATATTTTAATATCTTAGTTTTTTTTGCACATTGAAACAATTGACGTATTGATAAACGCTGGTATGGGAAGAGTGAAGGGCAAATAAATACCACTAACACCAACACCTCCCTCATGAATACCCTATTTATCCCTATTCGTGTACGCCTGCTTCATCTTGATGAAGTGACACAAGTGGCTAGCCCTTCAGCAGATTTCAGTCACCTACCTTATTATGATCCTGAGGCACAAAGAATTGTCAATAATGACAGCCCCTTTATCAGCGAAAATGTCGTTAACGAGCCATTTGAGGATGATTTACATCCTTTAGGATCGGGGAATCATTTGCATTTTATTTTGCCTACTCCCTTTACCCATGCCCATGAGGATGGGAATCATCTCCCCGTGCCCAACCGATGGCTGGTTCAGAAAGGAAATACCTATTGGGTAGTAGAAAGTGATTTTTTGGCTAAAAAACAACCTACTTCTGACCAGGACAGCATTACCACCATCATTCCCACAGGGCAAGAGATATATGATGATGGATACGAAATAGACGCTCATGGTAATTACCAGCCCTTCCGCTATATGGGCCGTCAATTGGAAATTGATCAATGGAAAGCCTCCACCGAAACAGGAGAATCCTGGAAGTCCGTATTGGGTTCGCCCCTCACGGCATTTGCCTACGGCGATGCACAGTTCTCCGTGATGTACCCCAACTGCCGTTCGGTATTTGGGTTTTATGACAGGATTGGAACAAATAGTGACGCTTATCAGGTCCTGGGGTATTTTGATGATCTGGCTGATGATCAGGGGATTCGGGATCAAATACAAGGTGTGATAGATGAAATAAAAGGAGATCAAAACCTTATTTCAAATAACCCTGATTCTGCGACACAAACTCAGGAAACCAATAACAATCAGGTAAATGCCTTTTGGGAGCAAATCAGTGGATATGGGTGGAATTTTGGGAGCAGTGATAACGGTGATTTTTTTGCTCCAAATGCTGATTTAAGCACCCTGAAAAAGGTAGAAGATTTTTTCAAGGCCATTGATCAATTTGTCTTCTACAGTGCTTTTGCAGATAGACTTGGTACAGCCCCCTCACCTGCGGTCTCCCTTGCCATCGGCAATAACGGCGTAGAAGCGCTCTCTGCCTTCCTGGCAAATGAGACTTACCCTTCTGATCAAACAAGCAGCGACGAGCTTGAAGATAAACTCGAAGCCATTCAGTTTGACTACCTGAAGTCCCTTCAGAACGACCTCAGTGCCAAATTTGAAGAGGCTCGTCACACGAAGGGCTTCAAGGCTATGCCGACAGGCACAGTCTGGGATTATAGCTACCGCGATATGGGAGATGGCGAACTCTCTGAATCGCAGAATGACGTGATCCGCGCCTTTGAGTCAGAGGGGAATTTGACGGCCCTGGCGAGCATTATCACATCCTTGAATCAGGATCAATCCGTCTATGAAGCAGGGATAGACTCGATTGGAGAAAAGCAGCAGCAGCTATTTTCTTATTGGTACAAATATATGCTGTGTGCCCATCCGCCCATGATGCAGCAGGAGAGCTATCCAAAGGCGGATAAGGTCCTGGCGATGATCAAAGACACCCTTATTCCAGACCTGGACACCTTGATGGACAAGTTGGGGAAGGTCGACATAAGCGAAGTCGAAAGTGAACCCAATGGTGGGGTATACCTCCCTACAGAAACCGGGTTTCAGGTTTTTACTGCGAAAGAAAGTTTGGATGGGATAACTAACATATCAGGAACTCAAGCAAAACAATTGGTAGATGAGTTAAAAAATGCCATAGACGAAAGGGATCGATTAAATGGATTAAATGGCACCTTGTCATCTGCAAACCTCGAAATCAGGCTTGCCAACAAACCCGGTGATCGCTACTATCAGCCTAGCGAACCCGTAGTATTGATCTCAGGAAATGTAGTGCCTACGGCAAATGAAAATGACCAATTGGTGGATGTCGCTTGTAGCTATGATGACAGCGTGATGACTACTTTGAATGCGCTGATTCAGGCTTATTCGGCTGGGGGTTCATTTTATCTAAAGGATTATTCCCTATCTCAAACCACGCAGTCACTCAACTGGCACCCCCTCCAGATGGAGTGGGAAGTGGCCTTTTACCCGCTGGACAATCCTGCCAATGATGGAGTTTATAACGCCAATTTTATTACCAATATCTACGACCTCCCAGCCAGTCAGCCTGATTTTGTTCCAAAATCTACTGCCACTCCCACCACAGATATTTCCACCTATCGTGGATTTGCTCAGCTAAGTCCATACGCCCTTGAATATTTGACCAAAAAACTGGAACCCTATGGATCGGGCGGCGCTAATGAGGGCCAGGACGATGAATTGGCAGCGGCTTATGATACCCTTCAGGCAGGCAACACCGCCGTCCTCTCGCAGGCCCTCAGCGGCTTCAACGAAGCCTTTATTATGCGCAAGCAGTCCTTGCAGTTGGCGGCCATCGCCGATCCTGTGGCGTTTGATGATTACAAACAGCATATTGAGTTGATCAATACCTATATCGACGGCCATGCAGGAACGGCTCCATTGCCTCATAATGATTTCAACCCCATTCGGGGAGGCGGCCTTAACATTACCCACCTCAACCTGATCGACAGTTTTGGCCAAAAGCTGAATATCTATGATTATTTCAAGGATAATGCTTCCACTAAGGTTTATGCGCCCCGGACAATGGATGCTGCCTCCCACCAGGCTTTATTATCGCCACGCTATATCCAGCCCACCCGCTTACATGCGCGTTGGTTGTCCCAAGACTCAAACACTATAGCCAATTCGGCTACTGTAGAATGCAGCAGCCACAGCCTCGATAGCCCAATCTGTGGATGGATCGTTCACAACATCCTCGATGACAGCCTGATGATCTATGATTCCGACGGAATCCTACTGGGGAGTATAGGATTGGTTGACAATCAGGTGGCAGGTATCCCCAAGCCTGAAGCGGGTGCGGGTGAAACCTTTGATCCTATAAAGGATGTCGAAAATGACCATTTGCAAAAATTTACCAACTACCTATTAGCCCAAACAAAAGCGGATTTTGAAAACTTCCTCATCCTCCTCACTAATGCCCAGGAATACACCGATCCCGATTCGTATGCACAGCACCCTGAGCTTTCCCTGCTCATGGGACATGCTGTGGCCCTTGTCCGTATGCGCCTGAATTTTGAAATGCAGGGAGATTATGCGACCAATGAAAGCTGGGAAAATGATAAGCTTTTTTCTCCTACTTCGGAAGCCTTTGAATCGGTAGAAGTCCCCATACGCATCGGCGATTATCAGCAGTTGAATGACGGCGTTTTGTGTTTTTGGGACGATGCGGCTGATCCGTCTCAGGATCAGAAAGGGGCTATCCACTCTCCGATGAAGGATTATTATGCGACGCATCCCTTCAGTCCAGACCCCACGGGCTTTAATACTTATGCAGCGAATTCGGTGAATATGGAGATCAATCAAAGTCTGGATGATGATGCCCATTATCTGACCTTATTATATGATCCTCGCGGAAAATTGAATATCACTACAGGCGTATTGCCCGTGAACACCTTGAGCATTCCGACAAGTCTCTATCAGCCTGCGCTGAAAAATATTCGCGTCACCTTCCTCATGTCGCCCATCCTCACGCCCAGGGACACTTGGCAGCTACCCGTGCCTCAGGAGGTGGGCTACCAGTGGAAGTGGATTTACCTGGACAATACCAGTACAGCCATCACCTTCCCGGCCCAGGCGACCATCCTCCAAAGTGTATTGGAGACCCAATGGGATGCGCTGGAGACGGGAGTAACGGGTATATGGGATGGATTAGTCAATACAGGAGCATTGGAAGAGGTTTCAGCATACAAATCCCCCGATCCATCGGACAACATGGCAAATGTTCTTTTCAATAAAGTGACCTCAACTGATCTAGCTACCCTATTTTCGGCTGACCCAGATGGGCTCACCCAGCAGCTTATGCAGCTCCTGCTGGACTATCATCAGGGGATCGACGATCCCGTGACGGGGGCGCAATATGGTCCCGTCGAGATACGGGAGGGATGGCTGGAGCTGATTGAGGGGGCTGAGGAGGGGTAGGGGAATTATTAATTATGGATTGATAGATTAATGATTAGCAATGAATTACAAAATAATGGTGTCATATAGTAAGGATTTGACAAAGGGTTGGAAGGCATTGCCTTTGTCGTTTAAACCCCTGCCAAAGCCTTCGGCTTTGGTGTCCCCTCAAGAGGGGACTTTAGAAAATGGCCTCGCCATTTTGAGTTTGAAGCGGGTTGTTCCCTTTTTAAGGGGAACGGGGCTGCGTGGATGGGTTCAAAACAGTGAAGGCGGAGCATTCCTGTCATTTCCTTGTGGCGTGGGCGAAGCCTATTTAGTGCTCGAAACGAAAGCAAAGCAATTATTCAATCAATAATCACTCAATCATTAATCAATAATTTCTACATGCAAACCATCAAACTAGAACTCACAGTCGAAGAAGTAAACCAAATCCTGGAAGGTCTAGGCGAAATGCCCTTCAACAAGGTCTTCCAACTCATCCAGAAAATCCAACAGCAAGCTGCTGTACAGTTGAATGGACAGAATGAGGATGAAAACTAGCATCTCCTCATACCATTTTTTCCCTACCCTCAAACCTCAAAATCATGCCTACCACTACCTTAAATGCTGACCTCGGACTCTCCATCCTCAACACCACACAGGATGTGGAGAATGTTCTCTATATCGAGGACGAAACCAAGCAGGGCGATTCTCTGGAACTGACGCTGGAAAATAGCGGGTCAGGCGATATTGCCCTTTTCTCCAGCACGGCCAATGCCAGCGCGAGCACCTACACCTTTTACCTGAAATTTCAGGCAGGGGCGCTGAAAAAAGAGACCCTTTTTCAGGTAAGGGACTGGAATGCTGCGACCAGCAAATGGGAGGTGAATCCCGGCAGATGGAGCCAATTCGCTTATATTGATCCTACGGATCATAGCCTCACGATCTATTTTGTCAGTAAAGATGCTGTGACCCTGGCCAAGAACCTTGGCCACTCCATCATGGTCGTCCTGCGCGACGCCAGACCTGATACGGATGTCAGCATGCCTGCGGATGTGGAATTGCGAATCAGGAAGACTGATTTGAATGAAGAGTATTGCCAGACATACCTCAATATTGTCAGCCATAAGGGAGCGCGGGATATCCCTATCAGGGTAGATGTGAAGGGCGCACAGGCGGGTGCACAGCTCTTGATCAATCAGGAATCCGATCTCATTTTGAAACTCTTCAATACCGGTCAAACCGATATTGATTTTAGCAATGCAAGGATCGAACTCACCTGGATAGCAGACACTGCTAAATCTTATGCCTTAACTACCCCGAGTGAGGCACCTGCTCAAGGAAATGTCACTATTTTTGGGAAGGGAGTCACCCAAAATGTTGAAGGGACAAATCCGATATATACCCTTGATCCTGAAAATCCTCCTAATTCTAGCCTGATCTTATCCCCAGGAAATCAATTGAAGATAAGCATTACCAATCTGATAACCTCCCTTCCTCCCGGCATCGCCATTTTATATATCAACTACTATGATGTAGATGGCTACTGGGATGGAATCCTGGAGGTGCCGCTGGCAAGGACACAGCTTGTACAAAGTAAGGACTTACATGTCGGCATCGGGACGAATACTCCCAAATATCAGCTCGATTTTGGAAAAACGCTTTTAGAAAATGACGAAAAACTCGCTTTGTACGGAACATCTGACAAACTATATGGTTTTGGGATAACTCAAAACAGGTTGAATATTTTTGCTTCTGATAAGACGAATCCCAGAATAGTCATAAAGGATGATGGTAATGTCGGAATCGGGACGGATACTCCCAAATACCTACTAGATTTTGGAACGACTCTTTCGGATTATGATAAAAAACTTGCGTTGTACGGAACATCTGACAAATTGTATGGTTTTGGTATAACTCAAAATAGGTTAAATATTTTTGCAAATGATCAGATAACTCCCAAAATGGTCATAAAGGGTGAAGATGGCAAGGTGGGCATCGGGACGACAAGCCCCGATGCAGCTCTTTCCGTCATAGGCACTGTAAGAGGAGCATTTGAGGATACTGAAACCAATTATGTAGAAATGGGGCATGGTGGAAGCAATGGTTATATCAATAGGGTAGGCACGGGAAGATTAGATTTCCGGATAGGAGGTTCCAATAAAATATCTATTGATAGTAATGGCAATGTCGGCATCGGCGCGCCACTACCATATTGCAAACTAGATGTAGATGGAGATATTAAATGCAGTGGAAGTATAACTATCGGACAAACAACATTGACTGAAGCTCAATTAGAAACATTGGTAAAACTCTGTCAGGGTACCTTAGCAATAAAATTATACACCCCTAATTATGAGGGACGATACATTTATATTTCTGGTGCTACACGAAGTTCGGCAGACGACAATCATTATATCCTTGCATCAAAGGATGATCAAGAAAATTATGACGGTGTAAATAATAGAACAGTTTTTACCATTGAACCTCAATAGGTAGAGTAATGAGTTGGAACCTGATCCATTAAGAAAAGGTAGCGAAGTTGTCGGCAGGAAGAGAAATAAACACCTGAATACTTAATCACTCTATTCACTTTTACCCTCAATCATATGAAATCAATCTTTCAATTTCTCAAAACATGGTTTCAGAAAGCCGCCCGCTGGCTGAAAAAGGTGATTCCTTTTTGGCGTGACACCAAGGAGGTGGTAGAGGAGGACAAGCAGGATAAGGTCAGGCCCATTCAAAAATATTTATTTGGAACCATCACCACAGAACTGAAGGAGAATAAAGAACAGGCACTCAGTAATCCATATCCCTATAAGATGACGTCCAATGACTGGCAGGGAGAAAAGGAGGAGATACGGGAAGGAATGTTGTACACCCTGGACCTGTACCCGTCCTACTGGGCGACCCTGCCAGACACAGGCAATAGCCTGACGGAGCTGTATTGGAACGATACCCCAGAAGCCACCAAATTCACTATCGAATTCACTGAAAGTCCCCTCTTTGACCAGTTTCCTGGGGCGATCACTGACTATACCGCCTGGCTGGAGACGGTGACGGATCAGGAGGTGATGATGGAGGAGAAAAGTGGAGGTTAATGCACTCAGTATTCTCATCTTTTACACACAGCGTTTTAGCTGTCATCCTGAGCGAAGTAGCGTAGCGAAGGATCTAACTATCTCGTCATCAGTAATTTGTAAGATGTTTCGCAAGCTCAACATGACATCTGAAACGATTCAAAAAACTAAAATAATTTAGTCTAACATATCAACTTTAAAACAAACATTTTTTTCACCCTAAATAATCACGATTATGTCTTATTCAGTATCCGCAGACATCACTATTTTTGGCCAAGCAGTTAACATCACGCCAAATCCCGAATTCCCTACTCGAATAGAGAGTAGGGATGGGTTTAAGGTAAAGGGGAGCGACATCAATACCCTTAAGCAAAATTTCCCAATAAGCTTACCAGATGGTCTAAGCGTTCCTTCAGACAGCGAACTTGATTTAAGTGACATTGTACTTGATACAAAGACGGAGGAGTTTCAAGTTGGGATTGGGATGACACCAGGAAGTACTTTTTTTCTCAACCAATTTCCTTCTGTTTTTACCTTAGAGAAGGTAAACCTCTTTTTATCCTATGGTACACCTCCAGACTGGGCTGCAAGCGCTACCTATGCAGCAGGGGATACGGTTACAGATACTACAGACAGCAATATATATGAAAATATAACCGGCACTAATGGTTCAAGTGCTCCATCTGCTGACACGGCAAACTGGAAAAAAGTCGGATAAGGGGAAACCATCATGTCCTACAAAATAACGGCAGACATCACCCTTCTGGATAAACCTGCTTCCCTGTCACTGGAAGTTGGTATGGACTCCGCTAATCCTAATATGGGTGAGGGCTCCCTCACCTTCCTGGATGGGCCACTGGATCTGAATGATACGCTGGACAGGATGCTGAGCGATTTAGGGATGAATTCCAGCCCATTTGGGGACCTGCCCACCATCGTCCTGGACGAGTTTGACCTGATCAGTTTTGACAATGGAGCTGATGGGAGCGGAATGATCCTCGAAGCTCATATTGAAGTGGGAGGAATGGCGTGTGTTGCTCGTTATGGGGTCTATTCTCCGCTTGCTGGCCAAACGGACAGCCCAGAGAGCTTTTCCCTCATCCTGGAGCCGTTTGTCATCGAAAGCATCCCCGGCATCAATCTGCAATTGAATCCCCCTTTCCAGGTAGACCTTCATGAAGTAGGCTATGTGACCAAGCCTTATAAAGATGAGAACGGAGCCGATGTGGCTGCAGGGACCTTCATCCGCGCTGCCGCAGGCGGAGCAGGCATTCCTGAAATGGAGCTGGTCTATCCGTGGATAGAAGGTGATGATGAGGTACAAAGCCGATCACTGGAACCTGTGTCCAGAAGTACTGATCCCTCTCCCACAGAACACAATACTGACGACGGTCTGGTGAGTTGGTTTGAGCTAAATAAAGTCATAGGCCCTGCCAAGTTGAAACAGGTTGGACTAAAGTGGAAAGAAGGAAAAGTCACTGCTTTAGTGAATGCCGATATCTCCTTTGGCGGTATCACTCTCGGCCTGCAAGGCTTCCAGGCAACCGTAGAGGCAAATATCCCGCCCGGCTGGCCGAGCTTTGGAATTGACGGCCTGGGGCTGTCATTTGACAGCGGAGGCATAGAAGTAGCTGGCGCCTTTCTCAAGGGCGAACCAGACCCCACCTTAGGAATCACCGATCAGTACGAAGGAGCGGTTAAGGTCAAATTCGAAGAATTGCTGCTCTACGGCATGGGTTCCTATGCCAAGGTCCACGGGCACGATTCGATCTTTGCCTACGTCTATGTAGGCTATCCGATTGGAGGGCCACCCTTCTTCTTTGTAGAAGGGTTAGCATTAGGGTTTGGGTACAACCGAGGCTTTAACCTGCCCCCCCTCGATCAGGTGGATACCTTTCCGCTGGTGGAGCAAGCCATGGCTCCTACTGCTCCTGCCAATATGGACGATCCCATGGCCATGCTGGCAGGCATGGACTATGCGATTCCGCCCCAGGAAGGGGCCATGCTCCTGGCCGTAGGGATTAAGTTCAATACCTTTGGCGTATTGGATTCTTTTGCCTTGTTGGCCGTCTCATTTGGAGATAGGACGCGCTTTGACCTGATAGGCTTATCACAGCTCACCTTGCCGCCAGAGGACCCGGTACCTGTGGTATATGTAGAAGTGGCCCTGGAAGCGTCATTGGAACCTGATAAAGGCGTTTTGGAGGTAAATGGCCTGCTTACTGACCATTCTTATGTTTACAGTAAGGATGCTCACCTGACTGGCGGATTTGCTTTTTATAGTTGGTTTAAGGATCAGGATAATGGCGCCAAAGCAGGCGATTTTGTCTTGAGCATGGGCGGCTATCATCCTGACTTCAGGAAGCCAGACCACTATCCAGCCGTGCCGCGCCTTGCCCTCAACTGGCGGGTGGACAGCCATCTTGACATTCAGGGAGAAGGCTATTTTGCCATGACACCGCAATACGCGATGGCGGGATTTCAGATAACCGCGACCTATGAAGACGGATCGCTGAAAGCGGTCTTTTCGGAAGGGGCAGATTTTTTGATTCAATGGAAGCCCTTTCATTATGACATCACGGCCTATATTAGCATCAGGGCGTCTGCTACAGTCAAGGTTAATCTTGTCCTTACAACCGTTCATAAAACCTTTCACCTTGATCTGGGGGCAGATATCCATATCTGGGGACCCGACTTTAGTGGCCATGCCGATATCCATGTCAAAGTATTGGGCGTAGGCTTCAGCTTTGGGGTTGATTTTGGGGCGGGCGCAGGACCGCCGCCTCCATTGATCTGGAGCGAATTCAAAGAGGCCTTTTTGCCTGAACCGAGCAAGGTGCTGAGCATTTCGGCTAGTGAAGGATTGCTTAAGACGGTAGATGATGAATGGGTTTTTAATGCAAAAGAAATGGTGATTCAAGTGAATACGGCAGTGCCAGTGACAAAAGTTAATAGTTCTGTTACTGGCGCATCCTTTCCCGTGGGACCTATGCAATTAGCTTCTGGCGCATTCACCTCGGAGCTCACCCTGACATTAACCGATGGAGATGGTAATTCCGCCTTGGCTGATATTGAAATAGAGTCATTAGATAAAAACATGCCCAAGGCTTTGTGGGGCGACTATAATCCTTCCCCTGACCTAAATGACAACGATTCATTGACCTTGCTAAGCGGAGGCGTTGAAATCAGGGTAAAACCTCCTGTTAATGTACCTGCTTCAAAATTGATTGATGCAGAGAAACTGGCCTTTGAACAGCCTTTTGACGCAGCTCACAATCATTGGTCCTATGGAGATTCAAATACGGATGATTTTGACTACGATAACCAGATGTTCACGACCTATCTTCCAGACTATCAGTTGGCGGATTTTGCCCAAATGACGATGAGCGCTAGCGCCCTTCAGGAAGATCAGACCTTATTGGCGACGCCAGTGATGGTGGATTTGGTTTAATTGCCATGGAAACACCCTCCATCGCACAAGTCCGGTTCCCTCAAGGGAACCTTCTCGCAGGGCCAAAGATCGGGCGTTTCAGCATGGGTGAAAAAGGTTTAGAGGCCTTGCGCGTGTCCCCCTTGTGCGGATGGCATGTGTGTGAAGGGCGAAGGGGGAGGCCCGTGCGAAAGGGGGATGTTTTACCGTCACAAGCCCTCAAATCCAAAAATCCTAGGCAGCAGATTCTTCGCAAAGCCCTTCGACAAGCGTTTGACTGAGCTCACGCCGAAGTCTCAGGACAAGCCTCAGAACAAGTTTTAATTTTTATTTTAATTCCACCATGTCCATCTCCACTGACAATTTAATTCACAAAGAAGAAATCAGCCAGGTGCTCTCCTGTATGGTAAAGCGCTTTAATCCGGATGAGTTCCAGTCAGAGGACGTGGAGCAAGGCGGCGTTCGCTTTTTGGACAATCACCTTCCAGGCATCAAGGAAGGAACTTATACGTTGGGCATTTCACAAGATACCAGCCCCACAGGAAATGAAACCTATTCCCTCCCAGACCACAAATTCCACATCAACGGTCCGCGTTTTCACATCAGTCCAGATGATATCTTGTCGGTATTCCCTCCAGCGGGATCTCAAGGCGATCATGCCCATGTATTGCCGCATATCGCCTTCAAGCGGATCAGCTTGCCATGGGAGGTGGATGGGAAATTTCCGCTGGATAAATCAGCTTTATCCAATGATGACCCGTGGCTGGCGCTCCTGGTATTCAGCGATACTGAAATCCCCGAGGTCCAAACCAAAACCCTTCATGAAATTGGTATTCCAGACGATAATTATCACGATGGAGATGAGCAGGTAAACGTGATAGAAGTAGATTCGACCACCCTTCAAACCCTTTTCCCCAAAAAAACAGAATTGGCATTTCTCGCTCATGTAAGGCAAAAGACAGTAGAAACACCCGATGAGTTGAATGGAAATGAACCTATGATTACAGGCGAAAAAGCGTATGTCGTGGCCAATAGGCTTCCTCAAAACGACACCACTAGCGTGGTGCATTTGGTGTCGCTCGTTGACTATCCCAGTGCTGGTAAGGGCACTTTCATTTCCCTTTATCAATGGCAATTTTCTTGTGTCAAACGGCCAGATTTTAAGAAGCTTTTGCAGCAAGTAGATGCACGCGCTTTTAGGTTATATGATGAAAATCAAGGCATTGATAATAAGTATTTCTTGGGGGGTTATGTACCTCTTCCTCATTTTATGCGCAAGGGCCTTCAGACCCTTTCCTGGTATCGGAGCCCATTAGTGCCTGATCCACGATTTCCTGGCGGCCTTAACTCTGATTTTGGCCACTCTTCAGACGATTACCTTCAATTGACGAATGAAAACAATATGCTTCACGTCTCCTATGCCACCGCCTGGCAATTGGGACGGATGCTCACGCTCCAAAATAAGGATGTGGCCCTGGCCATTCAGCGACTTAAACGCCAGGTCGCTCAGGCTGTTAAATCCATCCAGGATGATAAAGCGGCTTATTTAGCATTTCTCCAAACCAAAACGCTCACTGAAAATCAGCAAAAGATAAAAGAATGTGTGATAGCCCTAAAGGCACAGGCAGACGCCGCGCAGGATGATGGAGACGGTTCAGGAACAACTTTTTCATGTCCCACCGAATGTGATGACCTGGAATTTGACCTCATCGTGGCCAGATGGCTGGTTCAGCTTATCACCCTTAAGGCTGTGCCTTTTAACTACCTCGTGCCCCACGAGTCCATGCTTCCACCCAATTCTATGCGCTTTTTTGTGCTGGACGAGAATTGGCTTATAGCCTTGATAGAAGGAGCGCTTTCGATTGGAGGGCATGAGCGAATGGACCTCGAGCAATTGGGGGCCACCCAGGGTAAGGTATTCTCAGGATTTCTCCTGAGATCGGAGGTGGTCGGGGATTATCCCGACATGCATATCGCGGGCTATGATTATGTGAAAGATGATGATCTCAAAGAAGATGGCAAACAGCCCATTATCAAAACTCAACTTTCGAGTGAAGTACTGCTCTGCATGTTTCCTTTTCAGATTCAGTCAATAGATCTTTTTCTGAAAAAAGAGGCGCTGCACATGGGGTTTGCGGTGGGAGATGATTTGGAAAAGTCTTGTCGGGATAAAGATGGGGATGTGTATACGAGAGAAGTTAAGGAGGTAGAAGAAGCCCTGCTATTGCCGCTAACGACAGATGTAAATGGCGTCACCACCAATTCCGAAAATGCCCAAATAATTGTAGGTAAAAACGGGGTATTAAACATAAATACCTTGATCGCCACCTTTAATTCAGAGTTGGATAAACAGACAAATGCTGAAGCCATTACCCTTCCCCACCATTTTGCGCTTCAGATGATGGAAGGGGTACCAAAAGTGCGGTTTGATGTGGGGTAAGAGGAATGCCAGAGACTTTCACTAATCACTTCCCAAAAGTTGCCCTTGTCTGTTGTTTTAAACCGTAAGGTATGAGTTTTCCTAGGAAATAAAAGGGTGAATTCCCCCCTTCAATGTCCCATTTTGAGACGACATATTGTGTCATGGTGATACGCTCTGGCGGCTCGACCACTTACTAAAGAACTGATTTACACACACTTATGCATTGGTATATAGTTTGAATCAACTGATACCAAAAAATATTCTCACCATGCTCCTCAACTACCTCAAAATCGCCCTAAGAAACCTCCGAAGAGAGAAGCTCTATTCCCTGCTAAATATCCTTGGGCTTTCTTTAGGGTTAGCTGTGACACTAGGTATTTTGCTGTATATACAGGATGAACTGAATGTGAATCAGTTTCATAGCAAAAAGGATCGAATTCATCGGGTTGTCACCACGGCTACCAATGGGCACATTTGGAGTGTGCCGCCTTATCCAGCGGCCCCTGTTTTGAAGACAGATATCCCTGACATACTTCAGAGTACCAGGTTATTTGTGTTTGACGATATTTTGGTAAAATATGGAGAGAAGGTCAGGCGTGAAGTGAATTTTGGCTTTGCGGACAATGACCTATTTGGCATCTTTGATTTCCCCCTGATTGCAGGTGATTCTCTTACCGTACTGAATAATCCTCAGCACATCGTTATCTCCCAAGAGATTGCTGCTGACTATTTTGGAGAGGAAGACCCAATGGGCAAGGCCCTCACAGTCATGGTGAATGGGACGGAGGTATTATTTACCATAGGAGGCGTTTTAGGGGAAATTCCCAGCAATTCTATGTATCGGTTCAATTTTATTGTATCCTTTGAGTCTGCCGACAAGATGGGTTATAATTTTGACGGATGGGCTTCTTATGGCGCACCAACTTTTGTCCTGCTTCAGGAGGAGACTTCTCCTAAAGTCGTGAATAAAAAAATCGAGCATTTCATCACCCAATATTCTCCTCGAGATTCTGCCACCCTGCATTTAGAACCTTTTGCCAACATGCACCTCTATACCTTGGATGGAAGCACGGGTCCCATCGTGTATATCTATATGTTTGGCGCTATTGGGCTGCTTGTGCTGCTTCTGGCCTGCATCAACTTCATGAACCTCAGTACCGCCCGTGCCATGAACAGAGCCAAAGAGATTGGCATTCGCAAAGTGGTAGGGGCACAGCGCCGCCAATTGATCTTCCAGTTTTTTGGAGAGTCATTGCTGATGACGGTTTTGGCTACTTTTTTGGCCTTGTGTTGGATACAATTGATTCTGCCAGGATTCAACGAATTGACGGGGAAACAGATGAGCTGGCAGGTGCTAATTGGGAGCTATGGTGGCTACCTTCTTGCTGTGGTGGCAGTAACAGCCATTTTAGCTGGGAGTTATCCAGCCATGATGCTTTCTGGTATGCGCCCTATTGGCGTATTGAAAGGCCCTTTTAAGTCATCAAAAGGCAGTCGAAACTTACGTCAGCTACTCGTCATCACCCAATTTGCGCTTTCGGTGACCCTGATTATTTGCACCTTGATAATCCAAGATCAATTTCACTTCATTCAACACAAGAACCTTGGATTTGATCGCGAACATGTAGTGTATATGGACATTGTTGGCGATAGCAAAAAACACTACCAAACCATCAAGGAACAGCTTTCCAGCATTCCTCAGATCCAATATATTTCCAGCACCTCCACCCTTCCTACTCGCATTTACTCATATGGAGGCGTCCCTCGCTACCAAGGGGATGACCCTGAATTCAACGTGAATTTTCTCTTTAGCATGGTTGATTATGATTACCTCAAGACGTTTGGGATGGAGGTAGCTGTAGGCAGAGACTTTTCCAGGGAATTCTCTACTGACTCAAGCCTCAATCTCCTGCTGAATGAAACAGCCGTAAAGCTCCTCAAACTGGAAAACCCTGTGGGACGCACCATCAACTGGTGGGGCAATGACTGGCAGGTAATAGGAGTGGTCAAGGACTTTCACAATGCTAATATGGAGGAAGAAATCAAGCCATTAGTGTTGGTTGTTTCCCAGGAATGGGTTTCACAGATTTGCATTCGGCTAGCGCCTGGAGATCCAGCCTCGGCACTTGCGGCAATTCAGGAAACCTGGGAAGAAACCATGGGAAATATCCCTTTTGACTACCACTTTCTGGATGACACCTATGACGAAATGTATATCAGAGAAAAGCGCGTAGCAGCTATTTTTAGTTATTTTGCCTACCTGGCCATCTTCGTTTCCTGCCTGGGGCTATTTGGCTTAGCGACCTTTGGCGTATTCCAGCGCGGCAAGGAAATCGGCGTGCGAAAAGTCTTAGGTGCCAATGCCTCTGATATTGTAAAATTACTGGCAAAAGACTTTACACGACCTGTAGTTATTGGGGTGGTATTGGCAATCCCAATTGCGTATTTACTCGCAAAAGAATGGTTAGCCACCTATGCTTACCAGGTAGAAATCAGCCCTTGGCGGTTTATTCTGGCCGTGGCACTTACCATAGGATTTGCTATGCTGACCATCAGCTTTCAATCTACCAGAGCTGCTTTGACCAATCCTGCAGAGGTATTGAAAGACGAATAGCCCATAAGACATATCGCTTAGTTCTATCGTGTTGGATATTGAGAAAAATCATTTGCCCAACTGACTTTTATGCGGTTCCCCTTTCCTAAGGAGGTAGTAGGTTTAACTTGTTTAATTCACATAAACTACCGCATTATGAACTTACCAAGAGTCTTTATTAAAGCTGTTTTTATAGCCATTACAAGCGTATCATTTCTTCTCCTAATGACAGCTTGTGTACAAAATAGCCAGACAGCAAATACAGCTTCAGCCAGTGTTGGAGAACCAGAACTTACAGGCCAATCTGGTGTAGTAGATGAGGAATCTGAGCAGCATATCCTGAAAGTGGCCCTCGGTTCCAAAGACCATACGACCCTGGTAGCTGCTGTACAAGCTGCTGCGATGGAAGATGTCCTTACCAATGCTGGGCCCCTCACCGTATTTGCTCCTACCAATGATGCCTTTGCAGCTTTGCCTGAAGGAACAGTAGAAAACCTCCTCAAACCCGAAAACATAGATGCCCTCAAACGCATCATCACCTACCATGCTGCGCCTGGCAATTATGGCCCCAATAATATCAGGGGAGTGATGGGCATCGGACAAGCCACAGGTGACAAAGTGGAAGTCAAGGTAGAAGACGGCGTGACTACGGTTAATGGCGCGAAAGTGCTCGGATCAGTCAAAGCATCCAATGGATATGTCCATGTGATAGATGCTGTCCTTTTGCCACCTGACAAATAAACAAGCCTATTTGTTTGAAGGGCGCCAGAAAAGTATCTTTAAACCAGTATGCGCTACTGGATTATTGTCTGCCTTATTATTGGATGCTTCTCTGAAGGATTTGCCCAAAACAAATACTGGATTCTCTTCCAAGACAAGGGGGATATGAATACCCTGTGTCCTGAAGAAATCCTTTCAACATCATCCCTCCTACGTCGTGAGCGTCAAGAAATCCCTTTTGACGTTCACGACTATCCTATTTATGGTCCTTACCTTGACAGCCTCAAGTCACTGGCTATCACCCCGATCATTCGTTCTCGATGGCTAAATGGGGTCAGTGCACGCCTAACTCGTTTCCAGTTGGATGAGTTGGGAAAGAAGACGTTTGTGAGGCAGCTTGTGCCTGTAGCCACGTCTCTCTTTTCACAGACGAGAAGAGAAGCTCAGGGGCTGAAGCAGATGGAGAGTGATTATAAAACACAACTTACCATGCTCGGACTTGATGCCTTACACGCGGGCGGATTTACGGGCAAAGGCGTCACAATAGCTATTTTGGACAATGGTTTTTTGGCGGTAGACACGCTTTCAGCTTTTGCACACCTGTATGAACGGAATGGCGTAGTGGGAACACGAGATTTTGTGGAAAATGATGCCGATGCCATTGGTCCCTGTAGAGGCAGCTGTAAACATGGGACAGGGGTTCTTTCCTTATTGGCCGCGCGCGTCCCTGGCGGCTTAATAGGGGCTGCACCCGACGCAGACTACCTCCTGATTCGCACAGAGAATGATACGGCAGAGCTGAGGCAAGAAGAAGACGCCTGGCTAGCGGGCGCCGAATGGGCGGACAGCATGGGCGCTGATGTGATCGTCAGCAGCCTCAATTACCGTAAATTTGACATCGGTCAGGGAAGCTATACGTCGGCCGATTTTGATGGAAATACGGCCCTTGTGACCATCGCTGCGGATATTGCAGCTTCGAAAGGTATCACAGTAGTCGTATCTGCTGGAAATGGCGGTTCAAGGGGAATAGATGCACCGGCTGACGGAGATTCTGTCATTGCGGTGGGAGCAGTGGATGAGATGCGAAATTATAGCAATTTCAGCGGGGTAGGCCCTTCTGCCGATGGACGGGTGAAACCTGACCTGGCTGCCATGGGCGAACTGACTTACCGCCTAACTACCCAAGGGGAAATAAGGCAGGGCAATGGCACGTCATATGCCTGTCCACTGATAGCCGGACTGGCAGCATGCTTATTGCAAGCCAGTGAAGGCATCGCCTCCAATAGCGCACTCTACGATGCCCTTATCAGATCGGCTGATCATTTTTCTCAACCAAATAATGAATTAGGCTATGGTATCCCCAATGGTATCGAAGCCTTTTCCCTTTTGACTGGCCGTACCCTTTCCCCTTTTCCTTCCCTTTCAGCGCATCAAATTCGCATTTATTCAGACCTGACATCGGGAGAAATAAATATTGCGATTCAAAACGAACGTGATGCTTTTACCCTCACTTCTACCCTAGTAGATATGCTGGGAAGAAGCCTGTTTACTCAACAACATACGATTCCTCCAGGCTTTCATCGCCTGACACTTTCCCCATCCATCAATCGAGGCATCTATACCTTGAACCTGCTGGAGACAGGCGGCTTATCTTTAATAAGTCAGAAGGTAATGATTCACTAATTCCAGGCTTTCATTTCCTGATCCAATGGACTATATTGGTGGGCCGAGAATTTATTTACTTAATTTGTTCCCCACTATATACCACGTATGCAATCCATCTTATTTGATAGCTTTCAAGAATGGGGCACACATTGCCAAACACATAATCTGTCTATTTGGGAGCCTGTCATGAAGTACGAAATCGCCCAAAAAGGCAGAACAGAGCCCGAAATCTGGGACAAATTGGCTCAAGCCTATGCTGTGATGAATGATGCCGTGAACACGGGTCTTGACAAGGACATGACCTCATTCAGTGGTATGATCAGCAATGGAGCCAAAAAAGTTCGCGATTGCAAAGTATCTGTCTTGGGTGAAAATTTCCAAAAACTGGTATACTATACCCTTGCGGCCAAGGAAGTCAACTCCTGTATGGGACGCGTAGTAGCTGCCCCTACTGCTGGGGCCTCTGGTATCATGCCTGGCGTATTGACGATTCTTGATGAGTTGCACAAGCCGCATAAACAATCCCTTTATGAGAGCATGTTAGTGGCTGCGGGCATCGCCTTGATCATAGAAGGACGTGCAAGCATTGCTGGAGCCGTAGGGGGTTGTCAAGCTGAGACAGGTACTGCCGCCGCGATGGGTGCGGGTGCTATCGTCTACATTTTGGGAGGCAATACGGAACAAATATTCGAAGCAGTATCCATCACCATCATGAATATGCTTGGGCTGATCTGCGACCCTGTCGCAGGATTGGTAGAGATTCCGTGTGTGAAACGCAATGCCTCTGCCAGTGTCATCGCCTTTTCCTCTGCTCAAATAGCCTTGGCAGGGGACACCGCGGGGATCCCTATTGATGAAGTGATAGACGCTATGGGAGAAGTCGGCGCTTCTATGGAAACCAAGTATAAGGAAACAGCTATGGGGGGAATTGCAGCCACCCCCACTGGGATAGCCATCGCCCAACGTGTCCTCAAACAAGAAGCCGAAGAAGTGGAGGATGACCACTTCTTGTGAGATTCAACAGGATATATGAAATTTGCATATGGAATCGCTTATTAAAGCCATTTTTTTACCTTTGATTTATTAATTATTACTTACCTCTATCACCTTGCTCCGGTAATGAAAAAAATACATTTGCAACGCATCTTCATTTCCCTCCTTCTATTTTTTAGCTTTTCCTCCTCATCGGCAAAACTCATTTTAAGCGATTTAGACTTAAATAGTGGAGATTGGGTGGTCATAGGGGTTCCTGTCCACAATTATAAGGCACTGCCAGTTCAAGAAGAGTTAGGCACCTTTATCATGAAAGACTTAGACCTCATGAAGTCCATTCAGAAGTCATGGGATCTTGAATTGACCTTTGAAGATAAATGTGATTATCACTATGCGCTGAAATTTTATCAAAATGCGCAACTGGTACGCACGGTAAAACTAAACCTTCACTGTGGGTATTTGACCTATGATGGCTTGTCCTACGATTTTGATCCTTCAAGATTTGGGGAATTTAGAAAAGCAGCCAAAGCCATTGACTGGTCGCGTATCAGCTTTGCGGACCTCGGCCTACTAAAGCTAGCCATTCGAACCCTGGATGATAAGCCCAATGTCTTCTGGTATGACGACGTTTATCCGTATACTTATTCTGGGTATTTTATGGTAGGGGTCAATAATCTTCCCTGGAATGCCAGCCTGGATTCTTTGGATAAAGAAATCTATCAAAACATCAGAGAGACCACGCAAGCGGACAATTTCTACCTCAAAAAATACTTTCATGTAGTTCGAGGGGATAAGCTTTTTGTCCGTTACCTGGTCAATTGCGAGGAGCCTTTTGCCCGATCATACCCCACAGAAGACCAATACCTCAGGTGGCGGTCTCACCTCCAAGGAACAGACTCCGTACGGGTCGTAGCTATTGGGGTCAATCGATCCCGTTACCAGCGAATCATGCGCCAAGCTAATGAGTAGGAGAAAAGGTTGCTAGAGGAAAAGAGAGTAGGGACCGCTTCGCTCAGAGAAAAGAGATAAATGAATTTCTTTTCTCTTCTCCCTGTTCTCTTTTCCCTATTCCCTGTTCCCTTCTCTCAGCTCCTCATTTCTTCTGAAAATCCACCAAATAGTGATCTGAAAGCTTCGCAAGGAAAGGAAATTGGTTCAATTTCTTTTCCCACTTTTTCAGCTTATTCACCAACTTTCGGCGATTAGAAAATTGATTTTCCAAGTGGGCGGGGGGAAGGGCAAAACCTATGGGCTGAAGGCTATTGAGTTCAAAATTTTCTTCAAATAAGGTTTTTATTTCCTCAGGGGTATATAACCACGTTTTGTGCTTAGAATCTTCTTGTTTCTTCTTCGAGCGTTTTTTTGTCTTTTGATTGACCAATGATAAGGCATCTTCCCACAAGCAATGCTTGGACTTAATGACGGCCACCACACGGCTTTCGGGACCCATGAGGCGGGGCAGTCGCTGGGTGAAACGCTCAAACGACTTGGGGTCCATTGAATTAAGGCCGCCAAAGTTGGAAAAGATCAAATCGAAAGTGCCTTCGATTCTGTCTGCGTGGACCGCACCGAGTTTTAGCTGGTGAAACTTCGGCCTTTCCGGATATTTGAGGCGGTCAGCCTTGTCTTTTGCTTCTTGCAAATTTTTCTCACAAGGGTCTAATGCTAGCACCTTATGTCCCAGTCGCGTCAAATAGAGTGAATCATCCCCTGTCCCACAATTGAGTTCTAATATCCTTGCAGGCCTGTCATGAGGCAGGTGCCGCTGAAGGTACGTCCACACCAAGGTCCGTTGAAGGACGTAAGAAGGCTCCAAATGCCTTGTCTCAGGTGCTGATACAGGTTTATGGGGTCTTGATACTGGAGGAAGTACAGCAGATTGCATAGTGCTAGCAGCAAAAATGGTCTAATTATCGAGGAGTTATTTCGATAAATGATAAATTAGGAAGAATTGTTGCAAGGTCTTGTTTCAGGCCTCTCCAAGTTAAGAAGATTTTGCTTGACTACCAAAAGACGATTCTCAAGATTTTTCATCTACTTTGTAGTTTAACCCCAAATATTCACCCCTAACCAAAAACCTAACATGCCGCATATCCTCGTTACAGGTGCCAAAGGCCAAGTCGGAAATGAATTACGTGTACTTTCAGCAGATTTCCCTGCCTGGGATTTCACTTTTATCGACATTGATGAACTCGATCTTACGGACGGTACTGCTGTCATGCAATTCCTTGAAAAGCAGGCATTTGACTACTGTATCAATTGTGCGGCTTATACAGCTGTGGATCGAGCAGAGGAGCAGCCAGCTCTGGCGGAAGCAGTCAATGTGACGGCTGTCGCTTCTTTGGCCAAGGCATGTCACGTAACTGGGTGCAAACTCATTCATCTCTCGACAGACTATGTCTATCACAATGACCAGAATACGCCTTTCAAAGAAGGTGACCCAACAAGTCCCAAGGGGGTGTATGCACGGACCAAATTAGCCGGGGAATTGGCAGCACAAAAATACCAACCTGCCACGCTCATCATCCGAACTTCTTGGGTATATTCCAGCTTTGGACACAATTTTGTCAAAACCATGCTGCGCTTAGGAGCCGAGCGAGATCGCCTCACAGTGATCTTCGACCAAATCGGCAGCCCAACCTATGCCCGTGATTTGGCCACAGCTATGCTAAGGATCATTCAACAAGTAGAATCGGGAGAAACACCCCTAGAAGTATTTAGCGACTTGTATCACTATAGCAATGAAGGCGTAGCCAGTTGGTATGACTTCGCTCAGGCGATTTTTGTCATGAAAGGAATTGCCTGTCAGGTGGCCCCTATTGAGACAAAGGACTACCCTACCCCAGCAGCAAGACCGCCCTTTAGTTTATTGAATAAAGCAAAAATCAAACAGGCTTTTGACCTGGAAGTACCTTACTGGCGTGATAGCTTAGCGGATTGTCTAAAAATTTTGGAACAAACCAATGCCTAGAATCCTAGTGCTTCTTTCTTCGCCGCTGCCGTTGGTAGCGGATCTTTTTGATCTACAATCGGCTCTGCGCCTGCATTCATCAGCTCCTCAGCCTTGTCCAGGTTGAATTGAATGGCATGTAAATGCGCTTCAGGCACTTCGTCCTCCGCATAGATGGCTTCTACGGGACATTCTGGGACACAAGCTCCACAATCGATGCATTCATCTGAAATCACCAACTGGTCTTCCAATTCATAAAAACAGTCTACTGGACAAACCATTACACAATCTGTATACTTACAAGCTTGACAATTATCTATTACTACATATGGCATGAGAGGGGAATTAAGGGATTATTGATGCCCTAATATTAGCACTTTTTTGGATAGAGCAAAAGGGTAAATTGCTGACAAACAAGATGATTCCTTTTTTGTAACTTGCATTTTTAACTCAATCCCTCTCACATGTCATATCGTTTACTTTCTTACCCATTAGCCTGTTTGCTAATTATTGGGTTCAGTATTCTTTCAGGGCCCATTACCCAAACAGATTTCTTCCCAGCACCTACGGAAATTTCGAATCCTATCAAAGACCCCAGCTTCAAGCGTGACCGTGAAGCGTGGATAGCCCAGATGCATCGTGCCGCCCCAAGCACAGACTGGCAGGCTATGGACGACCAGGTCCGTATGGAAAAGGCTAAACGTCGTTTTGAACAGGTAAAGCAGCAGCGATTGCTGAGAGGTGGCCAGGCCCTAGATACAGTAGCTAACGGCCAGGTTGTAGGCCACTGGCGAGAGATAGGCAGTAAAAACCAAGCTGGCAGATCGATTTTTGCCGATTATGATCCTGTAACAGATGAGGTTTTTGTGGCGACAGCTGGCGGGGTTGTCTGGCAGGGCAATTTATTTGGAAGCAATTGGACGGCGAAAAATGACTTGATGAAAATCCATAACATCAATATGCTCAAGGTGATCTATAAGGGCGGGAAACGGAGGTTATTGGTTTCTCAGGGCAATACCCGGAATGGACGATTTCTTTATTCGGAGGATGATGGGCAGACTTGGACTGTTGCAACAGGGTTTGCCACAGCCCATGATTTGGGGGGAGTTCGGAGGACAATTGTCACTCCTGTTGCAGGGCAACCTCACATATATTGCTTGGTAGAGGAATGGAACCCAGTGGACTGGGAGGGGAGCATGGCCTTGTATACTTCTTCTGATGGGGGGAACTCCTTTCAGATGATGCGTTTTTTCCAAAAATCTTTTTACACTGAAAATAATAAGAAAAAGATAGACCTATGGGCATCAGGAAGTGATGTTTTTTTATTGATCAAAGGGATTATTTACAAGGTCAATGGCGTTTCTCTAGTCACCATTGCGCCGCTGCCTATATCAAGTCCTTCTTATGACAACCTCGCCCTTACGGGCGCACAAATAGGTGGAAATACTTACCTCTATGCAGCCTATCGATACAACCAAGCCAATTCTACCAGCCTCTTGAGATCTAGTGATGCGGGTGTCTCATGGCAAGTTGGGGGCAATGTCAATAGTTGGTTATTTAGGCAAAACAGTTTTTCCTGCTCCCAAAAAGATCCCAAGAAAGTCTATATAGGCCAGCTAGATGTTTACGGAAGCACCGATAGTGCAAAGACTTTTACCCGTATCAGCGATTGGACCGATTACTATACTGCTCCAGCCAAAAACCTGCACGCAGATATTCCATCCATCACCCCTTTTCAGCGGGCCAATGGCGGTGAATCTTGGTTTATCAATACCGACGGAGGCCTCTTCATCTCCCATGATGACTTAAAAAGTTTTACAAACATTTCCCTTGACGGCCTTAATGCGGGTCAATATTATGACACGTACACTTCACCCAAGTGGCCCCAGGACCTACATATCGGCAGCCAGGATCAAGGCTACCAACGCAGTGTCCAAGACCGTCATGAAGGGACCAGAGACCTCGACCAAGTCATCTCAGGCGATTATGGCCATTATGTCTCAGGAGACAGTGGGGCCAGCTTGTGGATCAATTACCCAGGATTCACGGGGTATTATGGCAATGCACATCACAGCGATACAAGGACTGCCAGAGTGGATTTTGATTGGATTGGGAATAATAATTTGTGGCTAGCCCCCATGGTGGCCGACCCTGGAATCCCTACCCGAGCTTACTTGTTGGGGGGGAATATCAGCAATGATCCAGGTAAGAAGAGCGGTTCCTTCATCATCCAAATGGATGCTCAAGGCAATTTCATCACCCGGAATCAATTAGCCTATGACTTTAGCAATGGCGGTAGTTCTACCCTTTCTGCGATAGGCATATCTCCTGTCAACCCTAATCATTGGTATGCGTGCACGGACAATGGGGAGTTTTATCATTCTACAGATGCAGGAGGACATTGGAACGAAACGCAAAACTTCCTCTCTCCTGGAAGCCATTATTTCTATGGCAACTCCATATTACCTTCGCCTAACACGGCAAGCCGTGTCTACGTTGCCGGTAGCGGCTATAATGGCGACCCTGTGTATGTTTCGGATACCTATGGGAGTAGTTTTAAGCCTATTTCTAATGGATTACCTAATTCCCTGGTCTTCGACCTTGCTTGCAACCCGGATGAAAGCATGTTATTTGCTGCAACGGAAGTAGGGCCGTATGTCTATGTCGTGGCCGATAGTCAATGGCATGAGCTGGGAGCCCTCTCTGCGCCAGACCAGACCTACTGGTCAGTGGAATATATCCCTACCTTAAATATCGCACGATTTGGCACTTATGGACGCGGAGTTTGGGATTATGTGATCTGTGATAAATTTTCACCAGACTTGACAGCAGATTTTGACATTTTTGGAAGTGGCCCTTCTTATTCTCTTACCAACAACTCTACAGGAGGACACTTCTACGAGTGGAACTTTGGCGATGGAAACACTTCCGCCCTTAAGTCCACCTTCCATTCTTTCACCCGAACGGGCGTATATCCCATCCAATTGATCTCCTCCAACTATTGCGGAGCTGATACAATCGTCAAACATATTGACTACCTATCTGCAAGCATTGATTACCCCTTGTCCCAAGGAAATTTCACAATTGCGCCCAATCCTTCCAAGGGCGACCTAACCCTTAAACGAACAGGGGAAGATCGACATAATTCATTGACCATCACACTTCTAGACACTCAAGGAAGAACTGTTTCCTATCGGCAAATTCGTCAGTTCGGTGATCAGCAAAGCTTTCAGTTCAATGAACTGCCAGCAGGCCTTTACTTCTTGGAAGTGATTGACAGGAAAAAATCGACGAAGGAGATTTTGCGGTGGATGAAGTTGTAATGTAGGTTCAGGGTTCAGGGTAGGCTATTCAATTTATCATTGATTAGGCGTAGCTGTTTTTATGACATAGTCGCGGATTACCCACAGTCCTGTCACAAGCCGAAATCCACGACAGCGCGCAATAAGCGCGATACATGGCGCATATTTTATGCGCTGGGCTGGATTTCCAATCAGGAAATCCGGCCTAGCGCATTTTATTGCGGCAATAACATTTCGTTACCTAGAACTGAAGGCACTAAGGGATCACTAACGCACCACACGCAGCAAATTTGTCTTGAATATCAGTAGACCCGAGACAAGCCCCAGTCCGATCAATATGGGCAAAAACGGGATGCCATCATTTCGCTCATTTTTCTCAGGCAGTTTTTCCAACCAGCCATTGGATTTACGCTCATATTTTGCGCGGACCGTCTGGACATAGTTTTGGTTTCTAGATACATCCCACCCTGTCAGTTGAGCCAAAGTGGCAAGCTCTTTTTGGCGCCTATCAGCGACAGATTTGAGGTAAGGCGTCGCTTGCTCGCAATCCATATTGTCGTCCAAGACGGCATGGCGCATGATATAGCGGCCTTGCATTTGTTTGCGGTTGGGCGTCACTTGGAAGCCCAAGTCTTGGGGAAAAGTCGTGCTATTGTAGCGCACGTGCATGCGTGTCATGAAGACATTGCCTTGGTAGTCGGAGCCGCCACGGTTGGCATAACCGCTAGTGAGCCAGAAAATACCTGCTTCGCGGAGATCAGTATAGGCAGGAGGCGTCGTGGGACAGGGGTCACATTTCACAAAATTGCTGGAGCTTAAGTCCCAAGCATATTCGGTGAAGACCACATTTTTGCCTTCCTTTTTCCAGGCTTTATCAAAAAGTGCGGTATAGAATTCGCCAAAACGATCCTTCACAAATACTGGGATTTCCTTATTGGTAGGAATCTCCACATTGCGGTAATTGGTCGGTTCTATGCGACCTTGGTCAGAGAAAGCGTAGACAATCATGTCTTGATCTCCATTGGCATTGGCCATGCCCAGGCGGATGGGCAAGCCAAACTTTTCTGACCTAAAGGTCATCTGAAGCGGGCGAAGCTGCTGAACGCCAGCTGATTGCATGGCTTCAAGATTTACTTTAACCACAAAGAATTTCATCTCGCTTTGGATATATGGGGCTAAAATAGGCGCTGCCTTGGCGGGGATTTTATAGCCGTTGAGCGTCAACCATTTCTCTAGGCCATTTGACTCATTGGCAGACAGAATGACGATGTCGTATTCCCCAACCGTATAGGTAGCTTCTACCTTTACCCCAAATTCTTCGTCCTCCACCATATCAGGCATAGGTGCACTCGAAGGTTGTGCTCTACTTGCGCTCATCTCCAGGAGCCTTTCATATCTTTGACAAGGATGCTGATCGTGGTATTCTACCAATCTAGGCCCAGAATACTGGTCCAATTTGTCAAAAATCTCACTTTTGGCGACGCGAATTTGGTCTTTTTGGAGGATTTCAGGAACGGGAATGACCATCGCAAAATCCTTCAGTTTGCCTTGGTAATCGCTCTGCATGGTGACGACGGTCTGGTTTCCCTGACGGACAAGGATGACTTGTGAGGCTTTGTTGAACAGGCTGGCGTCGGCTTTGGCGACGTAGAAGCCGCAGAAGGCGGAAGCCTGGGTGAACAAGAGGGCAGTAAGTCCCAAAAGGACTGTAATACATTTCATGGTTTTTAAAATTAAGCTGTGTGAAATAGAAGCAGGTCTATAGGTATTTTTAGCCATTTGTTTGACAATCATTAGAGTATCAAATGGGAAAAATTGCATAAAAAAGCTCGATAAAAAATTAAACTTTCCACCTCCAAGAGGAAGCGAAGAAGTTTTGAAAAATGGCCCATAAGACAATAGCTCCAAGCAGATACATCCAAAATGGGATCCCTTCATTTTGATCCTTTTCAGGCGTTTTCTCATGCCAACTTGAGTGGTTCATGTTTCGCCTCATACACTCAAATACTTCCTCTACATAACCCTCTTCGACCAAGGGTTCTTCCCAGCCTGTCAGCCATTCCAGCGTCCCCAATGCCTTAAACCTCTGCATATTCAGAGACATGAGGTATTCTTTCCCTTCTTTACAATCCAGATCATCTTTCAAAACAGGATGGCGGATGACATAGCGGGCTTGTAGTTGATCTTTGTTAGGCGTCACTTGGAAGGATAAATCTTGGGGGAAAGTCTTACGGTTGTATCGCACATGCATGCGTGTGAGAAAGACATTTCCTTCATAGTCAGCGTTAGCGCCTGGGCCATCATTTCCTTCGAGGAGCCAGAAGACGCCCGCTTCTCGCAGCATGGAATAGGCCGGAGGTTCGGACGGGCAAGGATCACATTTGAGGAAATTGTCGGCGCTGAGGTCCCACGCATATTCGGTGAAAACCACGTTCTTCCCCTCCTCTTCCCAGACTTTGTCAAAAACAGATTTGTAAAACGCGCCAAAGCGTTCCTCCACATATTCGGGTATCTCCTCGTCTGCTGGAATCTCCACATTTCGATAATTGGTGGGTTCAACCCGACCTTGGTCAGAGAAAGCGTGGATGATCATGTCTTGATCGGCCTTGGCATTGGCCATACCGAGGCGGATAGGCAGCAGGAATTTTTCGGAACGAAAGGTCATTTGAATCGGGCGAAGCTGATGGCTGTCAGCAGCTTTCATTTTTTCCAAGTTCACCTTCACCACAAAGAACTTCATTCCATTTTGTATGTATGGAGCCAATATCTTCGAAGCTTTTGAGGGGATTTTGTACCCATTTTGGGTGAGCCATTTTTTGAGGCCATTGGACTCTGTAGCGGAAAGAATGGAAATGGTGTATTCCCCCACATCATAGATGGCTTCTACCGTTACCCCATATTTCGCCTTTTTCTCCAAACCACCCTCCACAGAATCAAGAGCTGATTGGTCAGTTATCACCACAGCATCAAATCGGCTCTCTCCATAACAGGGGTGCTCATCGTGGTATTCCACCAATCTGGGTCCTGTGAAGTGGTCCAATTTGTCAAACAAATCACTTTCCACAATCCGAATCTGGTCACGCCTAAGTATCTCAGGCACAGGCACTACCATGGCAAAGTCTTTCAGTTCTCCTTCATAGTCGCTTTGCATCGTAACGACCGTCTGGTCGCCCTGACGAACCAGGATGACCTGGGAGGTTTTGTTGAACAATTGCGCACCTGCCTTGGCGACGTAGAAGCCGCAGAAGGCTGAGGCTTGGGCGAAGGCCAGGCAGGAAAGGAGGAAGAAGGCAATTGGTTGTCTCATGAGGGTAATTTTGGATGATTGAATGGTGAATGATAAAGCGGTTCCATTCAACATTTTTTTCAATCAACATTTCTTAGGCTTATATGAGCTTATATGCCTTATATGGTTTTCTCCTCCTACTCCACAAATAGTGAAACACTAGCATCAAAGCAATGCCTGGCAAGCCCCAGGGCCAATTTTCACCCAGAAATAGCAAGAACAGATTTCCTTTATCAGCTTTCTTTTCAGGCGTTTTGCTCAGGGCAGCTCGCGCTTCTTGCAGGTAGGCATGGTTGTCTTTTACTGTCCACCCTGTCAGCGACCTCAACTCTCTCACTTCCTTTTCGCGGCGCTCCACGACTTTCTCCAAATAGGGTCTTCCCTCCTCACAATCTGTTGATTGGATATCTGAATGCGTGATGATGTACCGACCTTGGAAACGCTTTTCATTAGGCGTGACCTGAAAGCTCAGGTCTTGTGGGAAGCGCTCTGCATTGTAGCGGACATGCATACGCGTCATAAATACGCGGTTGTAATCTGGGTTTAATGAGCCGTCAGGCAAGGTTGGCTTTATCCAAAAAACGCCTGCCTCTTCTAGATCAGTATAAGTCGGGGGCGTAAAAGGGCAAGGATCGCATTTCACAGGATTGATCTCACTCAGGTCCCAGGCATATTCTGTAAAAACAGCTTCCTTATCCTCACAGGCCCAAGCCTTTTTGAATAAGCTTTTGTAAAAATCGCCAAACTCTTCCTGTACAAAAGTGGGGATCTCCCGATCTGTAGGGATGTCTACCACGCGGTAATTAGTGGGTTCAATCCGTCCTAAATTTGAGAATGCATAAATGATCATGTCTTGATCAGCCTTGGCATTGGCCATGCCGAGGCGGATGGGTAGCATAAATTTATCAGAGTGGTAGGTCAATTGAATAGGGCTGAGTGATTGTTGGCCTAGGGCAGTCATATTTTCCAAATTCACCTTCACCACAAAAAACTTCATGCCATTCTGGATATAGGGTTTCAGGACTGAAGCAGCCTTGGCAGGAATCTTATAGCCGTTACGGGTGAGCCATGTTTCGAGGCCGTCTGACTCCTTGGCGGAGAGGATGAGGATGTCATATTCACCGACCTCATATTCGGCTTCTACGGTAACGCCGAAGGCAGAGTCAGACATTGCATTTCCGAGTCCAAACCCAACATTTACAGCACCTGGTAACATATTATATAAAACTATCTGATGCCCACACGGATTTTGATCATAATACTCTACTAGTCTCGGCCCTGAATAGCTATCTAGCTTTTCGAAGATGCTCGCATCTACCACGCGAATTTGATCTCGCGCAAGCACTTCTGGCACTGGCACCACCATCGCAAAGTCTTTGAGATCTCCCTCATAATCACTTTGCATGGTGACAGTCGTTTTGTTGCCCTTTCGAGCGAGGATGACTTGAGATGTGTTGTTAAAGAGACTGGCGTCTGCTTTGGCGACGTAGAATCCACAAAAGGCAAATGTTTGCGAAAAAAGAAGACAGATACTGAGAAAAAAGGCGATTGGTTGTTTCATAAGGCAATTGATATTAGTAAATGAAAACCCGGATTTGACAAATTGAGCTGCTTTTATTCTCCCCACCTAAAACATAAAACTCAAAACCTAAAACTTCATTCATACCAACTAAACTTCTTCCCTTTGAAATAGCGGTCCAGCAAGGCTGTGATCGGTGCCAAGGCAAAAAGCGTATAGATCGGCGCGGCATGTACCCGCACGTCCAGAGAGAAAGCGTCGATGGTCAAGCCAAAGGATATCACCGCAATGGCGACCGCCCAGGCGATCCGCGCCCATTTGGCATTAGGGGTGGTCACAGGGTCTGTGATCATGAAGAAGGTAAACAGGAGGAGGGAACCATTGGTGAGGGTATGGAAAGGGATGCGCCAGTCCGTTTCGCCTAGATAGACCATGTCGCGCAGGATGACAAGGGAAGCAAAAGTGCCAATAAATGCCAAGCTCGTATCGAGTCGCCCGACTCTCAAAAGCACGATGGAACCCATCGCTCCTAGCACAAAAAGCATGATCACGTCACTCCCCCATTGTCCAGGCGAGACCCAAGCGTCAGGTACAAAGCGGTCGTATTGGGAGAAATTGACCAGGCCAGAGATGATAATGGCCATGATGATCCCCATATTGGCGGGGTTAAAGACATGCTTTCCTTTGTAGCGGATCAGGTATTTGCCGCCAATGGCAGTAGCAGCGGCTAGGACCAAGGTCCAAGATGAATTCGCCTTGCAGAGCAGACATAGCCCTAATGCCGTGATCAGGGCGCTTTTCAGGCCACGAAAGTCTTTTGTGGTAAAGTGAATGCCAATGGCTTGGGCTATGAGGCAGACGCCGATGATCAACAAGTATTGAGTGACTGACTCAAAATGCTGCCCCGCCCATCCGAGCCAAAATATCCCGTAGATGAGGAAAATGCTCAGGTAGACAATCTGGAAATGACGTGCATCCTGTTTGAAAAATTGGAGGAAGGGGGAAGCGGATTTTGCTTGGGTGGTTGATGACATAGTGATAGGCATGAGGGTGGCATTTTAGGCGTTTTTCAATCAGAGGGACCTTTCGCCTAAATTCCACAATTGTGCTTCGGAAATATACAGAGAAAAAGGCTAAGTTTGTATTTCCCGAGGGAATGGTTTTTCCAAAACCATTCCCTCGGGAAATACATAGAATACCCATGATTACTTTTCCTGAATTCCCCTTTCACACACCAGATATGACCTTGCTGCAGACGCAGTTTAAGGATGCCTTGGAGCGATTTAAAGCAGCTGACACCTTCAAGACGCAGGTTTCACTACTAGAAGAGATTTATGCTTTGCGGCAAGATTTTGATACAAACCGTGACCTTGGAAGGGTGCGGCATACTGCTGATACCTTAGATGAGGCCTACAAAACTGCGAATCAGTTTTTTGATGAAAATGGTCCCATTTACGAAGGGTTGACCTCTGATTTTTTTCGCGCATTATTGGCCTCTCCTTTTCGGGAGCAATTAGAGGCGAAATTTGGTCCACAACTATTTGCCATTGCCTCTCTCACCATCAAAACTTTTGATCCTTCGATTACAGAAGACCTTCAACAGGAAAACCAGTTGACTTCTGACTATATGCAGTTGTTGGCTTCGGCCAAGATTCCGTTTGAGGGAGAGGAGCGAAATTTGTCCCAATTAGGAGCATTCACTACATCAGTAGATCGTGCCATCCGTAAGGGTGCCCAGGAAGCTCGATGGGATTTCATGGCCTCCCAGCAGGATAAGCTAGATCAGATTTATGATGATTTGGTGAAGACACGTACCAAAATCGCGCATAAGCTGGGGTATGAGAACTTCGTCCAACTGGGCTATGACCGGATGCTACGCACGGATTATGGCCCAGAGCAGATCGCTCAGTTTCGCAAGCTCATCCGCGAATATGTGGTACCCCTCACCACAAAACTACATCAGCAACAAGCTGAAAGACTGGGTCTACCAGGTCTCAAATACTATGACGAGCCCCTACAATTCGCCGATGGCAATGCCAAGCCGAAAGGCGATCCAGACTGGATCATCGATCAAGGACAGGAAATGTATGATCGACTTTCGCCCGAAACCGCAGAATTTTACCGCTTCATGAAGGATCGGGAACTGATGGACTTAGTGTCCCGGAAAGGCAAGGCTGGGGGTGGATATTGCACCTATATCAGCAAATATGAAGCGCCATTTATCTTTGCCAATTTCAATGGCACAGGGGGAGATATATTTGTCCTGACACACGAAGCAGGCCATGCCTTCCAATGCTACCGCAGCAAAGGACAGCTCATCAGTGAATACCAATGGCCTACGCTAGAAGCCTGTGAGATCCATTCCATGAGCATGGAATACTTTACTTGGCCTTATATGGACCTCTTTTTTGGGGAACAGGCTGAGAAATATCGCTTCGGGCATTTGCTCAGTTCCTTATTGTTCTTGGCGTATGGGGCAGCGGTGGATGAGTTCCAGCATCGCATTTATGAGTTGCCAGACTTGAGCCCTCAAGCGCGCAACGCGCTATGGCGTGAAATTGAGCAGACTTATCTTCCTCATCGGGACTACGATGGGTTGAGGCATTTAGAGGAAGGGGGCTTCTGGCAAGTGCAACGCCATATTTATGCGGCGCCTTTTTACTATATTGACTACGTTCTCGCTCAGGTGTGCGCCTTCCAATTTTGGATGAAGCATCGCGAGAATCCTGAAGAAACATTCAAAGATTACGTTCGTTTGTGTGATAAAGGAGGAAGCATGGGTTTCTTGGACCTGGTCAGCTTCGCTGGCCTTCACTCACCTTTTGAGTCCTCAAGTGTGGAAAGCGTCGTGCGCTATATTTCAGCCTACCTATCAACCGAAAGCGAAAAATGGAGACCTTCGAAAGACTAGCTACAGAACTGGGCAAACACGTACCGTTCCGAATACGATTCAAAGACGAATCCACAGAGATGGAAGTCCTGGATGCATTTGTGGGCTGGTATTGTCCTGACTTTATGACGGACTATACCACGGTGATTGGTAGCACGATTTATTTTCCCAATCGATACGACTTTTCCTCCCAGCCTCATCGGGCAGTACGGTCACTGGCACATGAAGCAGTGCATATGCTGGACGCTCAGCGGTATAGCAATATTCTTTTCAGTTTAGGATACCTTTTCCCTCAACTCCTTGTATTAGGCGTTTTTCTTTTTCCCCTCCTGGGGCTTCACGCCCTCTGGTTTTTGCTATTTGCCCTCCCCATCCCCTCCCCCATTCGATTTTATTTTGAAAGTCGTGCCTATGCGTTGGACGTGTTAACGGCAGAGCCAGAAGATCAAGCGGATACGCTGGACTGGGCTGTTGGGCATTTTGCCAGCTGGAACTACTATCGGATGTGGCCTTTTGAGCAGTGGACAGAACGGGCGATTCGCTATTGGATTAAGCGTGCTGAGGCGGGAAAAGACCCTGTATTGACGCAGGTTTTGCTAATGTATGAATGGGCGGTGGATAATTGATAAGGGTTAATTGTCAATGGTTAATTGTCAATGGTTAATTGTCAATGGTTAATGGTTAATTAGAGAAGAGCAATCTGAATACAGGGTAACTAAAATTTGTTGTCATAACAGAGCTACTGTCATTTCGACGACCTGAGGCTTTGCGAAGGGAGGAGAAATCTAACAGTGTGGTCTAGAAGCCTGGAAATAACCGCTCAAAAGGGCATTTTGGATTTCTCCCGTTGGTCGAAATGACAACTTTGTTGTAAAGATAGTGACAGAAATCTTTTACACACGATACTGAATACAGTGTACAAAAAGTTCTTTAATAAGCCTTAAAAACAGCGTAGCTGTCATTGTATGAAAATACTGAATGTACACTGTACTGAACTTATACTTGAAATTGAATCTGAACTTGATGTTTCCTTTACCCCTAGGACTTGCTGTTTTTTTTTGTTTGCTGACAAGCTCTCTTTTTTCCCAAAATCTTCAAAAGGCAGCTATCGCTCCCCATGATAGTGAAACGCCGATTTCCTTCCGCGTCTCCCACCAGTCCCTTTCTTTTCAAGACTCTATCGTTCAGATTAGTTTACATACTTCTCCGACAGAAGCTGTGCGCCTATTCAATACGAGTGTGAAAGTATGGGAGGGAAAAAACATTCAAAATGAGTTCAGTCAGACAGGCGTTTTGCTGGAAGATGGTCTGCGGATAGAATTGCCCCGAGATGAACTGTTTTTCACCTACCACAATCACCTCATCTATACAGAGACTTTTCGCCAAAGTCTCGATGGGAAATGGCAATTTTCCATGTTGAGAGGGTATCGTATTCGAAAAAACGAACTTATCCTTCAGGTGCGAGTTCTCGATACCCTTAAAGGACAGAATAGTCCAAAATGGTACTTCGCAGATGGTCAATATATCCTGAGTCCAAGAGCCGCGATGGCATCGCAACTAGATTCAACCGTAGTCATTGCAAGCCCAGGTCGAAAAGCCAATCAGCTTTCCTTTAAGCTCATTAATCTGCGAAGTAGGCGCATCCAGTTGACTCGGATGGTAGCCATTGGCCTCACCGCAAAACTCCCTTTTCAATCACTCAAAGGATTTGGGGTTAAAGAAATTCACCTAACAGACGATCAGATCATCGTTCATAGCCTGTATCAAATGGCTGAGGGTCCTATGGATCATTTGTTCAGTGGCCTGGATAGACAGGGAAATGTCCTTTGGGAAAAAAGCATTAAAGCTGAACTTGTGAGACGACCAGCATCCAGAGATGATTTTTTTATCCTTCAAAATCGCCCCATCATCTACCAGGTTCTGACAGCTATACACGGACCGAGTGGCAGAAAAATCTGGGAAAAATCACTATACGATTTGTACAATACCGACCCTAAATTCGAGTATGCGCTGGTCAAGCCAGAAAGCCTTAACATACTGGAAATCAGCCCTTTATTCGGCGATAAATACCTAGGGGTGATTCTGGGAAGACTGGATAAGGAAAGCAATCTCATCCAAGATCCCATCTTATACCTTTTTGATAAAAAAGGAAGAGTCGTCTACCGATACGAACTTGCAGAGCGGTCAGCTCACTGGTGCCTTTATAGCAAAGATGGACAATTCCATATTGCCAATGAACAAGCCCATTATACTTTTAAACCCTGATTTGATTCTGAAAAAACTTTCTCAAAAAAATCTCGTTTTTATTTGAAATTGATCAAGAACCTGATACTTTTGGTCCAATGAATTCCCAGAAATTCCATATTTCTCCCCTCCATCATCATACACATGCAGCTTGTTGTTGCTGCTGTTGTCTGCACAATTCATGGAGGTTATGAGGGTATTCATTGATAAAAATTAGCCAATAATTTTAACAGAATATTTCCAAGGCTCCACAGATGTGGGGCCTTTTTTTGTTTGCCATTTTCTTTACTCAATTCTTCATTTTCAATTCTCCATTTTCCATTATGATTTCCCTTACTTCCATAGATCCTGCCCTCGTAGCCCGCATTGATCATGTCGAGAAACTGATCGGTAGAACGCCACTTTATGGCATTCAACATGCCTTTTCGAAACCTGGCGTCCAACTCTTCGCCAAATTGGAATGGCAACAACTCGGCCAAAGCGTGAAGGCGCGGCCTGCCTTCCAAATCCTCAAAGATGCTTTGCTGAGTGGCCAGCTGCATCCAGGCAAACGCCTCCTGGACGCCAGTAGCGGCAATACAGCCATTGCCTATGCCAGCATAGGCGCAGCATTGGGGATAGCTGTCACCATTTGCCTTCCTGAAAATGCTTCTCCAGGCCGTAAGCACATGCTCCAAGCATTGGGGGCAGAAGTGATCTTCACGTCCCCGCTAGAAGGAACTGATGGCGCCCAAGCCGTCGCCAAAGAAATGGCAAGTGCCCGCCCAGACCGGTATTTCTACGCCGATCAGTACAACAATCCTAATAACTGGAAAGCCCATTATTACAGCACTGCACGGGAGGTTTATCACCAGAGTTGTGGAAAGCTGACGCACTTTGTGGCGGGGCTGGGGACGAGTGGCACCTTCACCGGGACTACCCGCAAGCTCAGAGAAGTCAATCCCAATATTGAGTTTATTGCCTTGCAACCCGACTCGCCGATGCATGGACTGGAAGGGTGGAAGCACATGGAGACAGCACAGGTTCCTGGCATTTATGATGAGACCTTGGCGGATCGTATTCAGGAGGTGTCAACAACTGCTGCCTTGGATTGGCAACAGCGATTTGCCCAAACAGAAGGGATGCTTCTGAGCCTATCTGCAGCGGCTAATCTTGCTGGAGCTATTCAAGTAGCAGAAGCCATCGATGAGGGATTAATTGTAACCCTATTTCCAGATGATGGAAGCAAGGAAGTGATGAATTAGGAAGGATGAAAATTTACCATTAACCATTGACAACTGACCATTAATCACATGAAAACTTCAGATTTTTTGCCCTTGATCATTATGCCTGAAGCGCGAAAAACCATGACCAACCATGCCGTTTTTAGCTTTCCAGATGAATGTGTAGGCTTCATTTTTGGGGTGGAGACGGGCCAAAAACGCATTGTGACGCGCGCCATCCAGACATGCAATGTCAAGGAAGGTGATAAACGCAGGCGTTTTCAAATCAGCCCTTTGAGCTATATGAAAGCGGAGAAATATGCCCTTCAACATGGCCTTACCCTGTTGGGCATCTATCACTCTCACCCCCTACACCCAGCAGTTCCTTCGGAACACGACCTTAAGCAGGCAGTGCCTTATTTCTCCTATCCCATCATCTCTGTAACAGCAGACAATATTCAGGCGATTCGCTCTTGGCAGCTGGGTGAATCGGGCGAATTTGCTGAAGAAATACTTGAACCCTTTGAAGCGCCAACAGCCATTACTTCGTCCCTTGCCATCCATACACCCTCGATTCACTAATCAATCAATTTATAATCAATAATCTCTACCGCTATGTCATATATTCAAATCCCTACGCCCTTGCGTAAATTCACCCAAAATCAGGCTTCTTTTGAGACAAACGCCCAAACGGTGGGGCAATCCCTTCATGAATTGGTTACTCAATATCCAGACTTGGGAAAACACCTGCACGATGCGGCGCAAAAGCTAAAACCTTTTATCCGCGTGTATCTCGGCGAAGAGGACATTCAATACTTGCAAGCAGAAGCTACGCCTGTCCCAGAAAATGCCGTCATTAGCATTATTCCTGCGATAGCAGGCGGGTAAAGAAAGTTCTATGTTTTGGGTTTTAAGTTTTATGTTGTGTTAAAAAATACTGATAAAAATGGATTCTCCTTTCTCGAAAGCCGAAATAGAACGCTATAGCCGCCATTTGATCATCCCAGAATTTGGGATGGCGGGTCAGAAGAAGCTGAAAGCTGCCAAAGTCTTGGTGGTGGGAAGTGGTGGCCTGGGCAGTCCTCTGCTGCAATACCTCGCCGCTGCGGGGGTAGGGACCATTGGCATCGTAGACTATGATGTCGTGGATGACAGCAATCTCCAGCGCCAAGTGTTATTTGGAGTGGAGTCTGTGGGCAAGTCTAAAGTAGAAGAGGCCAGAAGGCGCATTATTTCTCTCAATCCGCATATCGATGTGCGTACCTACAATACCCTACTATCATCTGAAAATGCACTCGACATACTTCAAGACTACGATGTTGTCGCCGACGGCACAGACAATTTCCCCACCCGCTACCTCGTCAACGATGCTTGTGTATTGCTCGATAAACCCAATGTTTACGCCTCCATTTTCCGGTTTGATGGGCAGGTTTCTGTATTTAATTATGTAGATGAAAATGGAGAAAGAGGGCCCAATTATCGGGACCTCTTCCCTACCCCACCGCCCCCTGGGCTGGTGCCGAGCTGTGCCGAAGGCGGGGTAATCGGCGTGCTGCCAGGCATCATCGGCTCCCTGCAAGCCCTTGAAGTGATCAAGGTGATCACAGGCGTAGGAGAACCCCTGAGTGGGCGGCTCTTTACCTTTGATGCCCTGTCATTTCAGATGCGCACGCTGAAGCTTCGCCGAGATCCTAACAATCCGCTGAATGGCGAACATCCGACACTAACGGAGTTGATCGATTATGTGCAATTCTGCGGTGTACCGCATGAGGAGAAGGAATTCGAAGCAGGGCTTGAGGTAGCAGAAATCAGTGTATCTGATTTCAAAAACATACAAGATCAAAACACTGACTATCAGCTCATTGACGTGCGGGAACCGCACGAATTTGAGATTGTGAACCTCGAAGGTGAGCTTATTCCTTTAAGCAAAATCGAGCAATATGTGGATAACATCTCCACAGAGAAACCCGTTATTGTGCACTGCCGAAGTGGCGTGCGAAGTGCAAAAGCCATTAAAAAATTACAATTGCTCAAAAGTTTTCCCAATATTTACAACCTGAAGGGCGGCATTTTGGCTTATGCGAAAGAAGTAGATAGCTCGCTGCCTGTGTATTGAGGAAGAAAGATCAAGTGCAAATTCAAGCTCAAGTTCAAAAAAAAATGAGATTGAGGTTGAATTTGAGTTTGAATTTGAATTTGAACTTCTCTTCCTCCTGTTCTTTGACGTATGATGCATCCCGAGATTCTCGGAACAATTTGTATGTCATTTTCTAATATAAAAACCCTGTGTGAGCAATACTCACAAGTGAATTACCGCGAAAGACTGGTGGAGGTCTTCCGGAATTATGACAGGGTACTGGTGACTTCCTCTTTTGGAACGACATCGGTCATTCTACTACACCTACTCCACGAAGTAAAGCCGGATCATCCAGTGCATTTCATCGACACGACCTATCACTTCAGCGAGACGCATCAGTATATGCAGTCGCTGATCGATCGGTGGGGACTCAACGTCGTCCATGTACGGCCTGAGCCGATTGGAAATGCCCGTACCCGGCGCGAACGCACCTGGGCACACCACCCTGACAGATGCTGTCAGGTCAATAAGGTGAGCCCCATCAACCGTCTGAAAAAACAACATGACGTTTGGATTTCTGGCATGATCGGCGGTATCACGGAATACCGCAAAAACCTTCCTATTTTCAAACAGGAGGGGAAACTCATGCGCTTTTATCCCTTGATCGACATGACACCTGAAGACGCGGATCTCTATAAGACGATCTATGAGCTGCCAGCCCATCCCCTGGAAGGGCAAGGCTATGGCTCCATCGGCTGCACACACTGTACCCTCAAAGGCCACGGCCGGAGCGGGCGCTGGGCTGATAAGCCTAAGACTGAGTGTGGGCTACACGTCTTTGCGTAATAAAAAAGCGTCGCTTCCTGTGGGAGCGACGCTTTTTTTTAGTTTTTAGGAGCATATTCAATGAGCGCCATATACAATGCCTTTCTTCTGTTTGCCGTAGTGCTTCCATTTTCTATATAAGCAGAATTGAAAAATAAATATTTATTTTTCTCCCACCTCAAAATACCATGTCCTATATTCAGAACACTGATAAATTTATCGCCTTTTTTATCTGATTTTATATCAAATTCATTCATTGGGATAAGGGTTTCGTCGTCACTTTCATTATTTAGATGAATCCCCTTAAATTTTGAAGTCAATAATTCATTTTTAATTTGTGGGGCAATATGTTTATACTTAAGATCAAAAAAAGGATAAATCGCGATTAATTCATCTTCATTTTTATCAATAATAACCGCACTACCTGTTCCATACCCCAATTCTTTAGAATTTATCTCAAAAACATTGTGTGACTTCATCTCCCCAATAATATTAAACAAAGCCATAAATCCGCATTTATATTCTGTTGCAAATACATAACTCGTTCCAGACTGCAACTGCCCGTTTGCATCATGATTCGGAGCCGTTGTTCGATTTATTCTTTCATAACCCAATCCAGAAAAAATAATTTCGTCCCCTATTATCTGAGGTTTCTGTATCACAAACTCTACTGGACTGTAATGCGGGGTCTTGTCGTCTTTGATTTTTTTATCCTTCCATTCTTGGTAGGAAACTTTAGTGTGTTCAAAATATGACAAGAGGGAGTCAAATTGATCATAATCGTAATAATTTGCCTTTTTGATTTCTCCCTTATCACTTACAATTGCTGAAAAAATCCCCCAAAAAGGTTGATAAGTAGGATATAAGGAATACAACCCTAATAGCAAATAATCATCTGTGTTAGGAATTTTAATGGTATTAAACCCTGTCAGAAATTTTTCTTCGTGAGAATCAATCGTAAATTCTGACAATTTCTCTCCAAATTCATCAAATCGAAAAACTCTTAATCGAGCCATTTCTCCATTCCCCTTCTCCTTTGTTTTTTCTAACACTTTAATCCATAATTCTTTTTTTCCTTCATCCTCGACAAATTCAATTCCCCGCATCAGATTTTCGAAGACTCCAATTTTCTTTGGATCTTCAGCATATAATTCAATTTCCTCTTTTTTGCCGGACTCAATATTTATCGTGTATAGGTTTTTAAATAAAAAATACGGAAAACTTTTCCCAAATTTATAGTATTCATCAGGAGGTGGTACAATAACAATCTTGCCATTTAACACCAAAATATCAAACATTCCATTCTCGTATTCCTTAAATTTAGTATTAAATTTTGTCTGATCTAGCGTTTCTATCTGGTGAGTAATAATTTGAAGGTTTCCATTTTTTGAATTATAATTCATTAAATAAATTGCATCCTCACCTTTGAAAGCTCTAAATGATTCCCAACTGCTTGTTTGCATTAATAAGTTCACATTATGGACAGTCTGGATCTTACCTTTAAAAGAGGATTTTTTAATCTTTACCTTAGATAATTCAGTATCCAACCATTCTAATTGGTATTCCGTCTCCTTTGTTTTTCGGTTGAAACCCAATTCGGTAAAGACCATAACGCCTTTTCCTTCAAATGTGAAGGCCGCTATTTCTTTATTCTTTTCCATTTCCCACTCCACATACTTCCCCTGCTTCAATTCCTGCCCCCACCCCATCAGCGGCAGCATGCATACGATCAAAAACATCCATTTTTTCATGTGATTGTGATATTAGTAGTTTGTAAAAAATCAAGACCCAATGTAGCATTTTTCAGAAACAGAATCACTATTTCTCCTCATTTAAATCGTCATAGGTGGCCGAAGCGGGCGCTGGGCTGACAAGCCCAAGACAGAGTGTGGGCTGCACGTCTTTGCGTAATAAAAAAGCGTCGCTTCCAGTGGGAGCGACGCTTTTTTTTAGTTGGCGTATTCGATAAGGGTAAGGTTTAGGAAATTTAAACCAGATGATTCTCTCGCATCCATTCATCATTAAAGACTGTACTCAAATAATTCCTTCCAGAATCAGGGAGCAACATGACCACCACTGCATCTTCTTCTAATCGTCTCCCTATTTTCAAAGCCCCTGCTATAACCGCCCCTGCTGATGAACCGACCATCCAAGCCTCTTTTTGGGCAACTTCTCGAGCCATCCCATAGGCTTCTTTATCTGTAATGGTAATGACTTCGTCAATCAAATTTAAATCCATGGTATCAGGCAAAAAATCCTGCCCAATGCCCTCGATTTTATAGCTCTCCGCTTTTCCATCCGTACCATCATATAAGTGACGATAGAGTGAGCCTTCAGCATCAATACCTATGACTTTAATTTGAGGATTTTGCTCCTTGAGGTATCTCGCTGTTCCTGTAATCGTCCCCCCTGTACCCATACCTGCGATGAAGTGAGTAATTTGTCCACCGGTGTCTTGCCAGATTTCGGGCGCAGTCGTTTCGTAATGCGTCAATGGATTATTTTCGTTTGCATATTGGTTCGGACAGAAGGAATTGGGCATTTCTTCTGCCAACCGCCTGGCCACTTGGTAGTAACTTCGTGGGTCATCAGGCTCCACCCCACAGGGGCAGATGACAATTTCCGCCCCATATCCTTTGAGGATATTACGCTTTTCCTGGCAAACCTTGGCATTCATCGTAAAAATAACTTTGTATCCTTTTACCACAGCGGCCTGTGCCAGGCCGATGCCTGTATTCCCTGAAGTAGGTTCTATGATTGTTCCGCCAGGTTTTAACAAACCTAGGCGTTCTGCGGCTTCGATCATCCGAATGCCGATCCGATCTTTGCTACTGCCACCTGGATTAAAAAACTCCATTTTACCTAACATCAAGGGACGCAAGTTTTCACTGATCTTGTTCATTTTGATCAATGGAGTTTTACCGATCAATTGCAAAATGTTGTCTTGGTATTTGATATCCTTGTGGGTGAGGGTTCCAAATGTGAAAGGCGAGGTATCACTTCTGTTTAATTTATTTGTTGTAGAGATCATTATAGCGAGCTTAAAGGGTAGTGAAGTAAAGAAGGAAGGAAAATCACCTTGTGATCGCCGTTTGTTTCATGCCGATTATTATCGCATTTACAATGGATTTGTGCATGCCATAATACCGCTCCTTATCGGTGCCTGCCGCATTCCAGACTATCCCTGGCATGGTATTTAGCTCATACACCCAAAGTTTTCCACTTCGACCTACGCCTACATCTATGCTATAATACCGAGGCATATATTGGCTTAGTGACTGATCTACTTCCTGAGCCACTTTTCTAAACCGTTCTGGCAGATCGTGGAGTGGGAAGTAGGCGATTCTCCCTCCATGGGATTGATTGCAAATAAAATTGTTGTCTGGCGCCACTCGGACAAAAAAATCCATGATTTCTCCATTATACATGAGCATCCGCAGATCATGCCTGCCAGAAACCCCTAGTTCTGGGATACCAGAATCTGAATCCATGATCGGTTGGACGATATAGCCTTCCATGTTCCGTACCCTTGCTGAATCCACTTCCAAAAAATCAATCACCTCAATGCCTTTGCCGCGCTCTCCATAACGGGGTTTAAGAATGATTTTATCCGTTCTGAGGTCTGTATGGAATGAATCAGCTAAAAGCCGAGTGCCAAGATGAGGGATAGATGTATCAAAAGTAGGAGGGATAAGATCTGGAAAAAGATCGTAGGTCAATACCTTATCTGTCAAGGCATCGCTCATTTGCAGGTCGTTAATGCAAAAGACCCCATGCCTGACCAGCAGGTTTCTCAGCTCATTTGCTTCTGGGAAATTTTGTGGGAGATCAGCATATGAGACGGTTATTTCAGATGCTGGCAATTCCGTCATTCTCCAAGTGCCATGTTGAAAACGCCAAGACAATACTGCAGTGTCATTGATAGTATTGGCGAAATGGGAAATATAAAGGTTAATCCCTTTCTTTTTGCAAAGTGAACTGATGTGTTCATAGGTCGCGTTTTCATTTTCCTTATTGAAAGGTTTTGTCTGTGGCTTTTGGGCAGCCAGGGTGACTATGAGCAGGACATTCGTATCCCTGTCCAAATATTGGATTAGATCATTCATATTCAGTCTATGTTAAAAGATGAGTTAATTTCTGATAAAATGCTTGGGCTATTTCTATACACCAGGTTCATTCTTCCACTGTTCAACAGATTGGTAGTATAGATCGATTGTTCGAACACTGCAAAGATGGGAGGATAATGATGAGCAGGCTTTCACATAGATTTCAAATATTTGTCATTTCATCCCAAATGGCAATCCTCATCAAAATAGACCTGCAAAAAATGGCAAAACTATTTGCACAATGATTTCAAATGTTTTGCATTTGGTTTCAAAAGGCAAAAACAACCTATAGGGATCTAGCAGGCCTACTTAGGCATAATCGACTCACAGCCAACCATATATAGCAGACATAGAACAGAGAAAGGCTACTTTTCACGAAAAAAATGATCAATAAAGAAGGCGGCTAGCTCCTAGTGCCTTTCAGGTCAGAAGGTGACCGTCCGTATGCTTTTTTGAAGGTTCGGGAAAAATGGCTCAAGGAAGAAAATCCCGTCTGATAAGCAATCTCAGAAAGGTTGAGTTGTCCCTCTTGGATTAAATTGGACGCCACTTCCAAACGTACCGAACGAATTACATCACTGATTCCTTGGTTTGTCAGCGCCTTGAGTTTGCGGTAAAGCGACATCCGGCTAACGCCAAACTGCTTACTGATGAAATCTGGGCTGAAGTTATGGTCTTGAAGGTTCTCTGTGATAATTTTTTTGAGCTTGATCATAAATTCATCTTCAGCGTCAAAATGCTCACTATTGTTTTGAGGTAAAACTTCCAAATTAGCATATCTCGCCTGCAACATTCGTCGTATTTCGATGAGCTTTTGAATACGTAGTGTTAACTCCTGTGGGCTGAAGGGTTTAGTCAAATAGGCGTCTGCTCCCCTTTTGAAGCCTGTTAGTCGGCTTTCCAATGAGGCTTTAGCGGTCAATAAAATAATGGGAATATGGGAAGTGATAAAGTTGGTTCGAATGGCTCGCACTACTTCAAAGCCGTTCTTTTGGGGCATCATCACGTCGGAAATAATCAGATCAGGCATTTGGGTCAGGGCTTCCTTGATACCTTCTTGCCCATCGCGAGCTTCTATAATTTGATATGTTGATTCATCAATACATTCTCTGATATAAGCCCTCATTTCGACATTGTCTTCAATAAGTAATAGGGTTAGTTTTTCACTCTCCTCTTCTAAAAGAGGTGCTTGTGAATTCTCCTCATTTACTTGGTTAGGAGCAAGTATAGGTTCTTCCAAAACGGGTGGCAGGATTTCCTCTTCCAACAAATGTCTGTTCTGCAAAGGCGATTCTATCGAGACTACAGGTAACTCTATTGTAAAAGTCGTTCCAATATTGCTTTCACTTTTTGCGGAAATTGTCCCCTCCTGTAATTCAACCAATTCTTTGACCAAAGATAAGCCAATCCCTGTGCCTCCCTGTAATCGGGTGGAAGAGGCATCCACCTGGTAAAAACGATCGAAAATTCGATTCAGCGCTTCTTTGTCCATACCAATACCCGTATCTTTAACCATCAAATGAATGAATTCATTTTCTCCTCTTTTTACTTTTTCCAATCTCAACTCAATCCTCCCTTCGTTAGGTGTAAACTTAATCGCATTTGATACCAGGTTATAAATAATCTTATTCCATTTGTCTTTGTCGAAATGCGTTTCCCAACTATCAAGCGCACTATTAAAGAATAGTTTTTGATCCTTCTTTTCCGCCAATGGTTGGAAGCGTCGGATAAGTTCACTGGTATAATGGACAATATCTCCATGGGATACCTCTATTTTCATCTGTCCGCCTTCTAGTTTAGAAAGGTCCAGCAATTGATTGATTAAAGTGAGGAGTTGCCTGGCGTTTTTGGCAACGCCGGATAAACGATGCAGCGCCGCTTTGGGCAGGTCTTCATTGAGCAATTGTTCCACCGGGCCGATGATGAGCGTCAGCGGCGTGCGAAATTCGTGGGTGATATTGGAGAAGAAACGTGACTTCGCTTTATCCATCGCCCTGAGCTCCTTCGCCTGGGTTTCAATGATCTGCTTGTCTGATCGGATCTGTCGGGTCCGCTTATCGACTTCTCTCTCTAGCTGCTTTTGTATTTTCTTCAAGAATCGGACACGGTAACGTACAAAGACGACTACTAGTAGAATGGCCAGCATGGCTACGGATAGGAGAAAATAGGTCCTCAAATAAATGGGTTTCAGGACTTCAATGGGTATCTCAAGGTTGTTTTCGGTCCAGATCCCGGAGGGGCCCCTGGCTTTCACTTTCAGTATATATTGCCCGTATGGCAGATTCAGTAGCGTGAATCGATTTTCTCTGGTTTGAATCCATTTTTCCTCTTTGCCAGACAATTTGTAGGCGTACTGGTTGTCCACACTTTTCTCATAGTCCAGCAACGCGACCTCAACCCGAAGAATTCGGTCATTGGGCTTAAGAACGATCTTATTATCCTCCTTGAATGCCAGAGTTTGGTCCGTGAAGTTCTCCTGGTCATTTTCTAGAACCTCAAGCCGGGACAGGTACAATGGTACGACAAGCCGCCCTTTTTTTTGTTGCAGGCCCCGCGGATGGAATGAAGTAATCCCACGTGAAGTCCCCAGATAAATCGTTCCATCCTCTGCCTGATCATGGGCTAAGGGGTTAAAACGATTGCTTGCAATGCCATCACTAGCGTGGTATACTGTGGTAGCATAGGTGGTTTTATCAAAAGCGATCAAGCCTTGAGAACTAGGCAGCCATAAAGTTTGGTATTCATCTTCAAATACGGCCGAAACTGAGTTGCTGGGGAATCCATCATCTACGGAGAACTGCCGGACTTCGTCATTTTCCCGATCCCATCGCAGCAAGCCTCCATCCATTGAAGCAAGCCAAAAAATTCCATTTTCATCTTCATGCAAGGAAGTCAGGGCCTGAGCAGGAAAACCATTAGATCGGGAAAAATGCTCCGTCCACTCCTCTTTCTCAGCATTGATCAGAAATAAGCCCTGCTTGGTGGCTACCCAAATGCCTTCCTGGTTATGGTAAAAATCCCGTGCCAAGTTGGGTTTTCCCAGGTCCGGAAGAATGCTTCGTCCCATTCGGTAGTTTTCCAGGCCAGGTTCTTCAGACTCCAGAACGTACAGGCCTTGATTGGTCGACACCCAATAGTTACCCGTCGTTGCGTTTTGATAGACATACTCCGACCAATGCCCTTTCTGCAAGTGAATGTGGGTTGTATAGGCTTTCTCTGGATCGTAAACTGCAATGTATGGACGAACGGTCCCCATCCAGGTCCGATCCGCCTTGTCAACAAAGAAAGAAAGCACCATTTTCGATCTTCCTTCGAATTCCGGATGTTTGTTGACGATGCCGTCCGAAAAAGGCTCAGAGATGACCAATTCCCCGTCCAGTACGCCCAATCCAGGGACACTTAATCCAGGATAATGAATTTTGAACGGATTCTGTCTGATGTTAACCTTGATGATCCCCTGGGAGCTGGTGATCCACAGATTCTCCTGGTAATCCAGAAAAGCATTGGCAAAAAATCCCGAATTCTTTAGGTCACATAGTTTCTCCAGTCCATACGCCTTTAGGCGCACGCCATCATTGTCTGTGATCAGTAGGCTATCCAGGGTCGTGAATACAGTAAAGTCCGGATGCTCTAACATGATCTTGTGGAGTTTTTCTGGAACGGTTCCTGGTGGCGCAAATGGCACCAAGCTATCGCCTTGCAAGATGTAATTTCGATTGGTTCGTCTTGTTTTGACCGCCAGTCGGGGCACGCCATCGACGACTTCCAAAGAGGTGAGGCGGCCGGGCAGTTGCATCGGGATCTGGTATTCCTCTTTGACCTCCTGCTGGTCCACCCGCAAGAGCTTTGTGCCATTGGCGATCCAGTATCCGCCTTCTTTGGCAGGGCGGCACACCATGCTCATCCACACCTCCCCAGATAAGGTGATCACCTCTGTCCACTCACCTGCTTCATATTTGAAATAGGTTCCCGAATGGGTGGCAATGACCAGGATTTCTTTTCGCGGATCAGGGTTGATCACAAATTCGACATCCGCCAACCCGAATCTTTCACCCGATACCGATTTCATGGAAATTACCTGCCCTGATTCCAAATCGATGACTCCACAAGAATCTCCCGCCATCGTATTCGCCCGGTTGGCATACCAAAGTCTCCCGGCATCGTCGAACGCCATCGTCGCGACCATCGGTTGTTGTAAATCAAGGTCTTCATGCTGCCAGGATTGAAACCGAATACCGTCATATCGGTATATCTCACTCGTTGATGAAAACCACAAGTACCCCTGTTTGTCCTGCCGGATCTCGAGCATCATTTTGGTTGGCGCCCCATTTTCAATGCCGATTTGCTGTAGGTCAAACAAATAATTCTGCGCAGATGCTGAAAGGCTAAATAAAAAAATAAGAAGCAGTAGGTATTTAATGCAAATATGATAGTATGGCGTCTGATTTTGAATAAAAGAGCCATATAAAGCCTTGCTTGTTCTGATAGTTTTAATTTTATTAAATTCCATTCCGTGTTGGATTAAAGGAAGTTAAGGTGTTGCTGCCTATTCATTTGTTTAGTTGAAATCCATACCCATCATCACGGTTCAGCCCTCTATCCGTACCAATCCAGAGGTAGCCCTTTTTGTCTTGGATTTACCCTTAATTTGTTGCATATCTATCATACTAGCCTTTGGCAAAAATTTCAATTTTGAGTGCAAAGGCAAGAAATACTCTGGTAAAGATCAAACATCTCTGGTGTTCATTTAAATCACCACCGATAATCATTCACCCCTCCCTTGCTCCCATTCTCCTCATCAAACAAAAAATCGAGGTATTCGAAGAAGTTTTCCACCTTTCCATTCCCTTCAATACCTCCATCCTTGCACCAATCATAGAAGCCATAAGCATTAGGGAAGTGCCCCCGATCTCTAGAATGAAACCACGTAATATGTGACCAAAAGCTTCTTCCAGTCTGGGAATAGACTTTATCACCAAGCGGAAAGATCAGGTAAGCCCCATGTTTGCCTTCCTGAAAATCAGGCGCAGTGGGAAGAAAGCCTTCTCCATAATAGGGAAAGGCCAATTGGGAGGTTTCGAGGTCGCCGCCAGGATTGTGGTAGTAGTTGATTGATTCTTCAACGATCTCCATAATATGCGCCTTTTTTTCACTGGCTAGCAATCTTGCCAATTCGTCTATGCTTGTTTTCACCGCTTCAATCGCTGAATTATCAAAAAGCCCCCAAGAGGCCCATCGCTGGCTGTCGTACACCTCCTCAATGATCAAGCTCGCGAATTCACGAGGCGTCATCTCCAAAGGATTCAAATCCTTTTCCATCCCGCCTTCAAAATGGCTAGAACCTTGGCTCACGCCATTTCCTTTTTGAGAAAGCCTACCCAAAATCTGGTCATAAGCCCACGCCCCTGACAGCGGTGCTGATGCAATGACATAGTCGGCAGAAAATGCCGTGTCGCTGGGGCGCCATTCATACAGGTTCTCCAATCCTGCCATGGAACAGACGTCCAAACCCAGGATGTCGACGGACTCTGATTGTGTCAGTACGTCTCTAAGTTCGGCTGGAAAAAGGCGATCCGCCGTGCCTGCTTCAGCATCTGGACACATGCTCGCCCCATTTCCGTGTGACCGAAGCGCCAGCATATAATGCTTGGCAGGGTAATTCGCCTTGCAGAATTGGATAAAACGCTTGAGCAGATCGGCGTCGCCCATATTGGCCTCATACAACGTATGGACGTTGATTTCAGGAAGGATCTGGCCTCCATCCAGTTCTTCATACGTATCGGCTTCCAGCTGATATAGCCGTGTGTCTGTAAAGTTTTCCCCTAAGGTTGTCGAATCCTCTGAATACCCTTCTACCCGATCAATCAAGGTAATGACCTCATATCCATCGGCAGTTTTTCCTTGAATCATTTCCCCTATATCACTTAGCAAGTCTGTCTCTGAGGAATTGGAGCCTACGGCGTAGTACATGATGGTCCATCCATTAACTTTCTGAGCGAGACAGAGAGTAGGCAAAATTAACCAAATGATCCAAACCGTCCATTTTTTCATGTGATTGTGTTAATTAGTAGTTGGTCATATATTTGCCTCAACTTACAAAAAACCTATGGCGTTACATTTAGAGGGTCAGGATCTCAGCAAATTTATCGTAGTTGGCGATCGCTTATTGATTAAGCCCAAAACACCTCAGGACAGGACTAGAAGCGGACTTTTTCTCCCTCCTGGCGTAGCCGAGAAGGACAAGCTGCACAGTGGATATGTGCTCAAGGCTGGGCCAGGCTATCCCATCCCCACCGTCAATGAAATTGACGAGCCGTGGAAAGAGCGTTCCGATGAGGCGAAGTATGTGCCGCTCCAGGCCAAGGAAGGAGACCTCGCTGTTTATTTACAGAACAATACATTTGAAATTGAATTTGATCAGGAGAAATATGTGATCGTGCCGCACTCAGCGGTGCTGATGTTGATCAGGGATGAGGAGCTGTTTGAGTAAGAAAATGAATAAATGAATAGATGAGTAAATGATAAAATGTTGGCAGGAAAGCTTCCTCATTTTATCATTTATTCATTTTATCATCTACTCATTTTTTCTTCATTATCATCTACTCATTTTCTCCTCGAAGAGCCTTCTCACAATTCCGTCTGCTACGCCGATCTTGGGTACGACGACCTGGCGGATGCCTGTTTGGTTCATGACAAATAAAAAAATGTCGAGGGCAGGGACGATCACCTCGGCACGGTCGCGGTTGAGGTCTTGAAGATAGATGCGGTCTTCTATGTCGAGCGTGGCAATCAAGTCGCGTTCTTTTCGGATAAAATCGTACATCAAAGGCTCAAAGTGTCGATTGCCAGATCGTTTGAAGATGCGGTTGATATTCCCGCCAGATCCGATGATGTTTAAAGGGTTTTTGGGCGCAATTTCTGTCTGCATCCAGTCTGCCATTTCGTTCCAATCTTTTTCTTTGGCCATGTTTTGAAGGAGGCGGATCGTGCCAATTTTAAAGGATCGAGAAAGCACGATTTCGTCTTCTTTGAGCAAAGAAAGCTCCGTACTTCCTCCCCCTACATCTACATATAGGTGACTGAAGCGCGGATCAAGCACTTGCGTAAGCAGGGCTTTATTGGAAAGAATAAGGTCTGCTTCGGATTGACCGTCAATGATTTGGATGGTGATGCCACTCTCATCGCGGATGTGTTCAATCACCTGCTCGGCGTTGTCCGATTCGCGCATAGCAGACGTGGCACAAGCTCTAAAATCCTCTACCTCATAGACTTCCATCAAGTAGACAAACCCTTTCATGGCTTTAGCAAAACGAGTCAAGCTCGCTTCTGAAATAGCCTGCTGGGTAAAAGCATCTAGCCCTAGCCGTACCGGAACTCGAAAAAGCTTCACTTTGCGAAATCGCGTGATTTGCCCATCTTCATCACCTTCTACATCAGCGATCAGCAAGCGGACACCGTTGGAACCTATATCTATTGCAGCAAGCCTCATGAGAAGAAAATGATAGAATGATAAAGTGAGTAGATGATAGAATGGGAAGAACTCCCTTTGGGACCAAAATAGGCAATTTTGACCAGAATCCCGGCAGATTTTTACCGCTTTATGTGGGGGAATTTAAGCTGTAATTATGCTAATATTCGGGAACCGCTCCTTTTTCCATTTTCATTTTGATTTTAATTTTCATTCTCCTTCTAATTTCTCCCCCTCATGCTCCCTCATTATATCAAAGTCGCTTTTCGCAACCTCCTCCGCAACAAATTTTACAGCGCCATCAATATTCTTGGCTTGGCGGTAGGCCTCGCCTGTTTTGTCCTGATTCTCCTATTTGTTCAGGATGAACAGCAGTACGATCGCTACCATAGCAAGGCGGATCGTATTTACCGACTGGTAGAAAAGATCGAAATGGAGGGACAAGGAGAAAATTCCAGTAGCAATCCGTTCCCGACGGGACCTGCCGTCCTCAATGACTATCCGCATTTGGTGGAGCATGTCGTGCGTTTTTTTAACTGGCAGACTGAGAAAATGACGCTGAATATCGGCGATCCTGAGGATCCGATTAGCATCAAAAAATTCAATGAACCCCATATCTTTTTTGCCGATTCTACGGCCTTTCAGGTATTTGACTTTCCCCTTGCCAAAGGAAATCCTGAAGCAGTGCTTAAGAACCCCAACTCTATCGTGCTGAGTCAACAGCTTGCAACCAAGTACTTCGGAGATGAGGACCCGATGGGGCAGCAGGTCTTATATGAAGGGCAATTGCCGCTGCTCGTGACAGGCGTCATGGATAAAGTTCCCGCACAGTCTCACTTCCACATGGAAGCGTTGATTTCGTTCTCCACTTTGAAAACCATCGCTGGGCCCAATTTTGGCAGAAGCTGGGTATGGAATCCCAATTGGACCTACATCCTGTTAAAGGAAGGCGTAGAACCCACAGAGTTGGAAGCGCAGTTTCCCTTATTTGTGGAAAAATATTACCCTGATTTCATCAAGACGCAGGTTACCCATTCCCTTCAACCGCTCACGGCTATTCACCTCACTTCCGACCTTGACTATGAGATTCGTCCTAACAATAAAAAGTCAAGCATTTATATTTTTATGGCCATCGGCATCTTTATCCTGCTGATCGCTTGTATCAATTTCATGAACCTCGCCACAGCTCGCTCAGCTCGGCGTGCGCAGGAAGTAGGTATGCGAAAAGTGCTTGGCGCTAAGCGAGAGCAACTGATCTTTCAGTTTCTAGGCGAATCCATCTTGATGAGTGTCGCAGCCTTACTTGTCGCTATGGGCATAGTCAGAGCCCTTTTACCGATTTTTAATCAACTCACCGATAAAACCCTAGTTATGGACATGGTAATGAGTCCTTCTTTTGTCTTAATGCTGGTGGGAATTGGGTTAATGACAGGAGTTGTCGCAGGACTGTATCCGGCCTTCTTCCTCTCCTCTTTCCTCCCTGCCAAGGTGATCAAAAGCAAATACGGGGCGATCAAAGGCAGTCGATTTTTGCGAAAATCCTTGGTGGTGTTACAGTTTGCGATCTCTTTAGGATTAATCATAGGAACTGCTGTCATCTATCAGCAACATCAATACATGCAGTCTGCCGAGTTGGGATTTGAAAAAGAAGCTATCCTAATTATTCCTACCAAGCAGCCCATGATCCCCAAATATGAGGTATTCAAAGAGGCCTTACTCCAGCACCCAGACGTCCTCCACGTCTCTCATATGAACGAAATCATCGGGGTGCATCACAATATCCATGAGTACAATTATGAGGGAATGGAGCCAGGGCAGTGGATTTACTTCCCCAGTCTCATCGTCGATGAGGACTTCTTGCAAGTCATGGACATAGAGCTTATTGCAGGGCGCAATTTCTCCGAATCTCATCCGACGGATGACACCCTGGCTGTATTGATCAATGAAGCCATGATCAAAGAGCTGGGCTGGGGAAGTCCAGAAGAGGTGCTGGACAAGCGCTTCAATACCATTCGCGGACGCGAGCGCGTCATCGGCGTCGTCAAGGACTTCAACGCCGTTTCGCTCAATGATCCTATTCGTCCCTTTGTCCTTGACATCGGAAATCTGCCTTTTTTCATGAAAAACGTGGTGGTACGCTTTAATCCCAATAACCTGCAAGCGACGCTTAAACACATGGAGACCGCCTGGGCGGATGTGGCCCCCAATCATCCATTCGAATACTCTTTCCTGGGCGAGCAGCTCGACCAGCTCTATGCAAAAGAAAGTCGCCTGACCAACTTGGTAGCGTATTTCTCCATCCTGGCAGTCCTGATTGCCTGTCTGGGCTTATTTGCCCTGGCCTCTTTCACGGCAGAGCAACGCACAAAGGAAATTGGCTTGCGCAAAGTCCTCGGCGCTTCTGTGGGGAGCATCGCTCGCATGCTGGCCACTGACTTCGTCAAACTTGTCTTGATTTCAGGGGTACTCGCCTTTCCCGTGGCGTGGTACTTCATGCAGCAATGGCTGGATAGCTTCGCCTTCCACACGGCCATGCCATGGTGGGTATTTGGGGTGAGCCTCCTCACAATCATGATCATCTCTGTGCTTACGGTGAGTTACCAGGCCGTCAAGGCGGGTCTGACCAATCCTGCGGAGGCGCTGCAGGATGAGTAGAAGGAAGTTCTAGGTTTTAGGTTCTATGTCCTACGTTTTTCTTTAACCTAGAACCTAAAACATAGAACTTAGAACTTCCCCCATTTCCCCTCATTATGCGATTTCGTGACGCGTGATCAATCAGTAGGTTAAAGGTTTATTTCTGTAAACCATTTTTAACCAAAAACTGATGATGAAAGCACAACAACACTTCACTGTCTTTTTGATCATTACTGCCATATGCTTATCTGCTTGCAAATCCGATGATCCGCCTCCTCCGCCTCCACCTGTAGCTGCTGCAACCATTTCCAATCTTCAGGTAACTGATATTGCTGACAATGGAAATGGTCTTGACTTGCAGGTGGCTTTTGATGGGGTAAATGATGAAAAGAAGGTTGAGGCGTATCGGGTATTTGTGGTAAAATCGGGCGCTGTTGCTGGTTTTTCCCTAGACATGGCGGAACAGCTTAGTGCGGATCGCTATACGACTTTTGCCAAGCAAGGAGGCGCGATCCGGCAATCTTTGCCAGCTGATGCATCTGACACTGACGGTGATCCCGTCGCCAATGATGTTTCCTATCAGGTTTTTATCATGAGCGTGGCTGACGGAACTATCGCTACGATCAACGCCTTGTCTGATGCTTCTGACGAAATTACGCTCACTTCACCTCCCAACCCCACTTCTGCCTCTCCTGCCGGAAAGCCTTCAGGCGCCGACATTGACAATTTTGGTGATGGCCGTGATTTGGAAGTACAATTCCCGGCGGCGATGGAGGAGAATCTAGTGGATCACTACCGCATGATCGCGGTCCCAGCGGCAAGCGCTAGTAGCTTTTCACTTAACAATGCCAATTCTTTGGCACAAGATCGGTATACAGTCGTTGACAAAACGGGCACGGATTTGACGGCTACCTTTGAGAAAACGACCAAAGACAGTGAGGGAAATGACATCGCAGATGACACTGACTATCAGGTCTTTGTACTGTCAGTAGCGGATGGAGTCACCGCTACTGTCAACGCCATTTCTGAGGTCTCAGACGTCATTTCAATGAAACGCGTGACAACTGTGGATGTAACTTACATTTCCAATGATGGGGTGATGATTTCGGATGGGGATAAAGTGGTATTAATAGATGCGATTCATCGCATGGACGCCAGTTCAGGCTGGATTACCCCTCCCCTCTCCGAGATCACCAAAATTGAAAACGCCAATGCGCCTTATGATCAGGTGGACTTGGTTTTGGTGACGCACAATCATGGGGATCATTATTCCATTGCTGCTATCAACAACCATTTAACCAATAATCCACACGCACGCCTGATCGCTCCGCCTCAAGTGGCAGCCAATTTCCCAGGCTCCTCCCAAATCGTGTCTATCGCCCCCGCACGTGGTCAAAAAGACTCTACAACCGTTAATGGCGTGAAGGTGACTGTCCTACATATGGCCCATTTTATCCCGCCTAATAGCAGTGGATGGCCTTCAATGGAAAACTATGCCTACATCGTCGAGGTGGGCGGTAAACGTTTCCTCCATCTCGGTGATAATGCCATGACGACGGCCAATCTCAAAAACCTTAAGATCGCTGAGGAAGAGCAAATTGACGTAGTCATGTTGCCTACCATCTTTTCGTCGGTACACCTGACGCCGCAGGCCAGAGATGCCATGCAAGCACATATTGCACCTAAGCACATCATTGCTCTGCACATCTTCCAAAGTTCTATTGGGCAGATCACTTTTAACATCAAAGGGATTTATCCAGATGCGACGATCTTCACAACGCCGTTTGAGGTGATGAGCTATTAGGAGGTTTTAAGTTCTAGGTTCTAATGTTCTATGTTGTTTTTGGCCTAAAACCTAGTGTTCTTTCAAGACTGAAATGTGGATAAGACAGAGGCGCGGATTACACACAAATCAGCTCCCTTCGACAAGACTTCGGCGTGAGCTCAGTCGAACGCTCAGGGCAGGTCTCGAATCCGGAAATCCACGCCAGCTTGCATAGCAAGCAAGTTAATTTGCTGGGGCGGATTTCCGGACGCGCTGCCCTGAGACTTCGGCGTGAGCTCAGTCGAACGCTTGTCGAAGGGGTGAGTTGGCTCTTGGCGTAATCCGACCCGTTAACTCCACAATGCTAAATTGAAAGAACACTAGAAATTAGAACCTAAAACATTCCCCTATTCCTCATACGGAATCGTAAGCTGGACTTGCGTTCCAAGGGGGCTTCCGTCAGGCGCGACAAGGTCGATGATCTTCAAGGCATCAGCAACATCCAGGTTTTGCATACCGGCGAGACGCTCTTGGGTGACGATGAGCGCTGCAGACTTGTGCTGGTGCCCTTGTTGACTTTTGAGAGATTGGGCGTGTTTACGTCCCAAGCCGTTGTCAGTCACGGCACAGACCAAGAAGTCATCTTTGACAGTAAAATTTACCGAAATGTTGCCTCCCTCAGTCCGATGCGCCACGCCGTGAATAATGGCATTTTCGACAAAAGGCTGAATCAGCATAGGCGGTATCACAGCTACTTCTGGGTCGATTTCTTCATCTATGACCAATTCATAAGTAAAAGATTCTCCCCTGCTAAAGCACTCCAGCGCCAGATAGTTGTCCAGGGTTTGGACTTCCAGGTCGAGGGGAATCCTTGCCTCTCTTGAATTCTCAAGGACGAGGCGCATGAGCTTGGAGAATTTGGCAAGGAAGTAACGCGCGGTCTTGCTATCGTGACGGGCGATGAGGGACTGAATAGAATTCAGGGCGTTGAAGATGAAATGGGGATTCATCTGGAGGCGAAGTGCCTTTTGCTCCAATTCAAGCATGTGCATGTCGAGTTCGAGGCGCTGTCGTTCGGCAGCGGCTTTGCGCTGTATCTGGCGGATGCGCGACAAGAAAAAGCTGATGATAGTCAGCACCCCTAACGTAATGGCTGCTGCGATGAACCACCACCGCTGCCAAAAGGGAGGCAGAATCTCAAAGGCTGGCGTGCTTAGCGGTTCGCTCCACACGCCATCTTCATTAGCTGCTTTGGCCTGAAAGCGGTACTCCCCAGGCGACAAATTGGAATAGGTCGCACTGTTGCGCGGGCTTGGTGGTGACCAGGTCTGTTCTGCGCCCAACAATCGCCATTGGTACTTCACTTGTGCCGCATTTCGAGGATTAATGCCAATAAATTCAAATCCCAAATGGTTCTGGTCATAGGGGAGCTTTAACCCATTTCGCAACTTTCCCCAACTCCCTATCCAACTTCCAAACCGGGTCTGGTGCATGGGTTGGTAGAAAAGGTCTATCTGACGAATGCTGAACTGAGGAGGCACGTCATTTTTGGGGCGAAAAGAAGGGTCAAATCGCGTAAGGCCTTCTACTGTTCCTGTCCACAAGCGGCCTTCTCTATCTTGAAAAGTAGCATTCTGACAGGTTTCTACGCCTTCAAAGCCTTCGTCTTTACCATAATGCTTTATCTCGATAATATCCCGTTCTTCATTCATCGTAGCGTGGTCTAGTCCCCGTTCTGTACCAATCCAGAGATTTTGATAGGGATCTAATTGGAGGGAGTAAATATTGCCTGAAGTGAGGGATTCTCGGAAGTTGATCAGGGGAAAGGTATCTGCATCAGGGTAAAGGGTCAAGCGATTTACGCCACCGCCTGCCGTTCCTATCCATAGATTCCCGGCGTCGTCTTCCACCATAGACCTGACATGAGCTTGCTGCTTTCCTCCTTTTCCTTTCACCCAAAACACCGTAGAATCAGCCATATAGCCTATCCCTTTTTCAACAGTCCCAAACCACAAACGCTGTTTTTTATCCAAGTGCAAGCAGTTAATCCGCCGAGGCCAATCTTGCATATAGCGCAAGCGGCTAAAGTCAAATTGAAGGCCCGTACTGTCATCTGCCTGGGGAATGATTTGGGTAATACCTCCTCCCGCCGTAGCGACGTATATGCTAGTGTCTATCGCCAAAATGTCCCGAATCCAGTTGCCTCCCAACCCATCGCTGCCCGTGAAGAAGTGAAAGACTGAATCGGCCCATAGGGCTATGCCCCCGCCATCTGTTCCTATCCACATACGCCCTTGGCGATCTTTTTCCAGGCATTTCACCTTACGGTTGAGAAAGCCATTGGAGGCGTCGTGATAGCTTACCTCTCCCTGGGGCGATAGAACCGCCAATCCCTGAGCCGCATTTCCCAGCCACATATTGCAATCATTGTCTTCCTGAACCGCATATACCTGCCTTCTAAGGCCCTGATTTCGGCTGTAATGCACAAACTGCTGTCCAGCATATTTGCCCAAGCCTCCTCCAGAACTGCCCATCCACAATATCCCCCAATCATCCTCTAATAAACAGCGGACATGGTTGGAGGCAAGGCCCCCATCCGCTGTCAGAAATACCAGGCTGCTATCGAGCCCATCCCATCGCGCTACCCCCTGATTTTGAGTGGCCACCCATAAGATGCCTTTCCGGTCAAACATCAAATCAAAGACAAGGCCTCCTTTTAGGGGGGTCTCTTGAAAAACGGGTTGGAAACCATCTCCTTCCTGGCGATAAACGCCTCCCGCATAGGTAGCTACCCAAAGGGTTCCTAAGGAATCTTCGGCAATGTCCGTGATTTCGAGGCTAGGAATTCCCCTACTTCTGTTGAGGAAGTGAAAAACGTCCTCTTCCATGTAGCCAAGCCCCTTGCGCTGGCCTATCCAGATACGGTTCTTATGATCTTCAAAAATAGCTGTAACGGTCCCATAGCCCACCGACTCCAGTCTCAAAAAGGAACTGTCTTTTCTGCAAAAAACCCCTCCATTAGTTCCTATCCACATATTTCCTGCGTGGTCCTGAAAGATACACCAGATCGTCAGGCTTTGCCCTGCCAATAGCGGGTATTGGGTAAATCGAAATCCATCGTAACTACACAGGCCATTTTGAGTGCCGATCCAGAGGATGCCTGCCCGATCTTCATAGAGGGCCTGGATATAATTATTGGGAATTCCGTTGGGATTGGAAGCGGAAAAGATATCAAATTTTTCGTTGGCAAATCGACACAGGCCGCCGCCTTGAGTACCCATCCAGAGGTAGCCTCTGCTGTCCGCGATCAGGGCGTAGACCTGGGACTGCGCCAGGCCATCACTCACGCCATAGTTTTGCACGTCAAACTGCTGAGCAGGCAACACATGATAGCCTAGCCAGCAAAAAATAAAAAGTAGGCAAAAATTTTGGCGCACAATTAGAAGAATAGATTTAATAAATAAGGTAAATTTGGGAGAAATTATTGAAGTAATTACCATGAAAATCAAAATTGTTCTCTGGCTAGTCCTAATAATGGCAATTTGTAGCAGTTGCAAATTTTCCATAGGCTTCAATCCTGGCCCTCAAGACGACAACCTGAAGACCTTGAATATCCAGGCTTTTGGGAATGACGCCAGCTTGGTGGTGCCTTATTTGGCGCAGGAATTTACGGAGGAATTGCAAGACCGCTTCTTGTCGCGTTCGCGGCTAACGCTTACCGACGGCGAAGCCGATGTGGTGATTTCAGGTGCGATCAGCAATTATACCATTAGGCCTGTCGCGATTGCCGGGGGTGAGACCGCTGCTCAGAACCGGCTTACAATCTCTGTGAAGGTGAAATACGAAAATAACATTTCCCCTAATGATAATTGGGAGCAGACTTTTACCAACTACAGTGATTTCAGTAGTAGCCTGAATTTTGCTAGTGAAGAGAGAGGGCTCATCGAAGAGGTGATAGATTTAATCTCTCAAGACATTTTTAACCAAGCTTTGGGGAAATGGTGAGAAGTTGAGCAAAATTGGCGTTCAGCTAAAAAACTACGCTCTAGCGTCATCGCGGAAAATTTGTGAGGCTTTGCAAACAAATTTATCCGCGATCTCCAGCAAAAAAACAGTTGAGATGCTTTGAAGCGGGAGACCTCGGATATTTTTTTCCCAAAGCGTCAAAAAATTCCGAGGTGACGTGAAATGAGGAAACTAATCCTCGCTTTTATGTACTTAATTTAATGCCTATAAGATTGTGGGGTTTGTTCATTTATTCAAGAAGGTTTTTTGATCAATACTGAGGGGAATTTGCGGTTTTCAGGATAAAGTTTTTATTTGAACCGACTTGTCAAAACAACTACCATACGACTTATTTGCCCTAGTAGAATTCGAAGGAATTGCGGGCAAGCACCATCCATTGTTGGTTCCATTTACTATACACATTCCTCAAAGGTCATCGGTTGACCATCCATTTCTTCACACAGAAATCCAGGTAATTGTATCCAAGTATCTCCCACAAGTAGATCGGGTCCTGGATCAACTTACTTCACCCATTACTCCTCAACCCAGCGATAAACCTTCCAAAAAACCTTCTCAACCGATACGTAAGGCTGATGGGAGTCAGGTATACCATATTGGGGCTGATGGCAGAAAAGTAGCGATCTCGGTATCTCCCGAACAATACGCCCAGTATTTCGATCCATCAAAAAAGGCAACGCCTCCTGCCCCCCAAAAGCCAATCTCGCCGAAAGCGGACGACAGGGTTTTTGACCTGTTTTTGCAAAATCCGAAACGAATCCGCAAAACGGCCGCCCAACAAGCGCCTGCCTCCACTGACAAATCTATCAAGGCTAGTTTGGAAGCCGATGATGAAATGGTAACGGAAACTTTGGCAAAACTCCACCTGCGTCAGGGGAACAAATCTGATGCGATCCATATTTATGAAAAGCTCAGTTTGTTATTCCCTGAAAAAAGTAGTTATTTCGAGGCTCAAATTGAAAAAATAAGAAACAAATGACCGCAATATTTTACCTTCTCGGAATTCTAGCCATGCTTATCGGTGGCGTTTTGATTTTTGCTGTAACTATTCAGAACAGCAAAGGTGGTGGGCTATCTAGCACTTTTGGTGGAGGCAGCAGTGCTTCCAACTTGCTGGGCTCTCGCAGAAGTACTGAAATCATTGAAAAAGTAACCTGGTACTTGTTTGCAGGCATGGCTATTTTGGCATTTTTCTCAAATGTCGTAGGCACCAACCTCGCTAACTCTGACCCTTCCAAGCTCGAAATGGAAGAGACCCTCAATGCAACCGACGCTTATACCGAAGATGTCACTCAGCTGCCTTCTTTTGAGGATCAAGGTGACAATGCTGGTGAATAACACTGGCTCCCAAAGGCAATAATTCTACTTTGCAGATAAACCTAAGAGTCCTCCTTCCGGGAGGACTTTTTCATTTTGATCCAATTGCGCCAAACAAAATGTCTAAATAATAGTTCTGCGGCCATGAGTGCTTCTCCTAAACAATCCCCCTGGGACTATTTATTGATCCTTCTTGTCTTTGCCATCACGGGAAGCACAGCCGCCTACCTTTCCAAACTGATCATGCCGCTCACAGGCATAGAAGGTGGTTTCTGGTATGTCGTAGTCTATATTTTGCTCATCACCCCTATTTATCAGGTATTGTTGCTGGGGTATGCTTTTGTATTTGGGAAATTTTCGTTTTTTTGGGAAAAACAAAAGAAGATTGGGCGGTGGATTGCTCGTCCTTTCAAGAAAAAGTAATGTTGAATTTTGAATGATGAATTTTGAATGGAAGATTCTATTCAGCTATTCATTCAAGTGGTTTCGACCCTAAACTCTGAACTCTGAACCCCAAACCTCCCTCCCCCGTGAAGCAAACTATTTACACCCCTTCCGCCCCCAATGCGATTGGTCCTTACAGTCAAGCCGTCAAAGCTGGTAACACCTATTACCTTTCTGGTCAAATCGCCATTGACCCCTCCACAAATACAGTCATACAAGGCTCTGTAGCTGACGAAGCTCACCAAGTCATGCGCAATATTGGTGCGTTACTTTCGAGTCAAGGCCTTGGGTATGAGCATATCGTAAAGTCTTCTATTTTCCTGAGAAGCATGGACGACTTCGCAGATGTCAATGCAGTCTATGGATCGTATTTCGAAGGAGATTACCCTGCTCGGGAAACGGTGGAAGTGTCACGGCTACCCAAGGATGTGGCAGTAGAGATTTCTGTAATTGCAGTTGAATAGTATTTTCTTCTCTTTTTTTTGAACCATATAAGGCATTTAAGGGCATATAAGCTGAGGCTCTTCCTTAAATGTACTTATATGCCTTATATGGTTGTTCAATTTTACCCAATGAACAATTTAGATTATATCATCAACCACCTCGGCGAGGAGCGCAGCAACTATTTTGGAGCGGTGAGTCCGCCAGTGATCCAAACCAGCAATTTCTGTTTTGAGACGTTAGAAGAGATGCGCGAAGCGCTGAAGCGCGAAATGGATGATCCATTTTACACCCGAGGAGTGAATCCCACTGTGGCGATCCTACGGAAGAAACTTGCTGCGTTGGAGGGTAGTGAGGAATGTATGGTATTTGGCAGTGGGAGCGCGGCGATAGCCGCAGCGGTGATGTCTAGTGTAAACGCAGGAGATCACGTGGTCTGTGTACAAAAGCCCTATTCCTGGACAAATACGTTGTTGAATAAGCTTCTTTCAAGATTTGGAGTTGAATGTACCATGGTTGACGGACGAGACCCTGCCAATTATCAAAACGCCATCAAGCCCAACACCCGCCTCTTCATGCTTGAATCGCCCAATTCTGGCACTTTTGAGTTGCAGGATCTTCCCGCTATCGCGGCCATTGCCAAAGCCCACAACATCACGACCATCGTCGACAATAGCTACGCTACACCGCTCAACCAGCAGCCCATCAAGATGGGCATCGATATGACCGTACACTCTGGCACCAAGTACCTTAATGGGCACAGCGACCTGGTCGCTGGGGTGTTATGTTGCAGCCGCAAAAAGTATCAAGAGATATTTGAATCTGAATTCATGACTTTTGGAGGAATTATCTCTCCCCATGATGCCTGGCTTATGATTCGTGGTCTCCGGACCCTTCCGATCCGCATGCAGCGAGTAGCTGACTCTACGCCCAAAGTGGTCTCATTTCTTGAAAATCACCCTAAAGTCTCCCAAGTCATTTATCCCTATTCCCCTTCCTTTCCTCAATACAATCTCGCGAAACAACAGATGAAAGCCCCAGCAGGGCAGTTTTCCATTCTCCTGAAGGTGGATCACCTGGAGGAGCTAGATGCTTTCTGTAATAAATTGAAGTATTTCCTCATGGCTTGCTCCTGGGGGGGCTACGAATCCCTTATCTTTCCTACAGGCGCACTTGTGGATTCACAAAACTATAGTGAATCTGATCTTCCGTGGAACCTGGTTCGGTTCTATGTGGGGCTGGAGGACCCGGAGGTACTGATTGCGGACTTGGCGCAGGCGTTAGGGTGAGGGCGAGTTCAAGTTCAAGAATAAACGATTATGGTTGAGTTTGAATCTTTTCTTCTCCCCTACTCAAACTTCATCACCACCCGTAAATTCAGCAAGCGCTGCGAGAGGTGATTGGGCACGGCAAACTGGTTGTTTTGCAGGTCCTTGATCCAGATATAGGAAACGGTGTTGGCGCGCTCCAGAAGGTTAAAGACTTCAAGGGTGGCCCAGATGGATTCAAGTGCACGTTTGCCTTCTTTCTTTTCTTTAAAGGTGAAAGTCTTGCTGAGGCCAAGGTCTACGCGCTGGTAGGAAGGGAAGTCAAAATTGGTCCTACTGAGAATCCGCTCAGGCGGGCCAAAAGGCAAGCCGCTGGCATAGGTAAAGCTCACATGCACTTTGTAGGTAGGATTGAGGGGTAATTCGTCCTGGAAGTACATGGAAAAGGAAAATCGCTGATCTGAAGGGCGAGATACAAAGCCTAAGGTATCGCCAACCACATCTTCACTCGTCTTGAGAATATTCATGCTCAGCCATGAGTCTACGCCTTTGATAAACTGCCCGTAGAGGCGGGCGTCCAGACCATAGGCATAGCCAGTTCCTGGAAAATCAGGATAATAACGGACCCGCACGTTTTGGGCTTCATAAGTATAGATGTGATTGAGGTCCTTATAATACAGTTCTGCAAAAAAGCGGAAGGGACGGTTCCAGATGGGGAATTGGTAATCGAGGCCCGCGATATAGTGGATCGCCAATTGCGATTTGAGGTCGAGGTTGACGGTACCGTCGAGTCTTCGGAATTCCCGGTAGAGCGGCGGCTGGTAATACAAGCCTCCTGCCATCCGAAGGCGAAGCTTAGGCCCTCCGACATTTTTTGACATATCATAAATCAACTGCAAACGAGGTGATACCAATAATTCATCAGTTTGATCATAATAAATCCCACGAACTCCATAGATCAAGGTCATTGGTGCACTCAACTGCCATCGGTGTTGTAAAAAAGCTTTAAAGCTATTATTCTTTAACCTAACAGATCCCCTCAAATACCCATCTAATCCAAATTGCCCATTGGGATTGATAAAGAAATCAGCCGAGTCCAAGGCCTGGTATTCCTTCAGGTCATCTTCGATGTCTCTATACACATACTGCGCCCCCGCATACAATTTATGTCGACGGGTATCGTCTGTGGTCCATTCTGTTCGAAATTGACCTGATAATACATTCACCGTGAGGTAGTTACGTGCATGCCGAAACTGGGTCCCTATTCCCAACAGAAATTCATCCTCCCCAAATTCATCCGACCCAAAGCTCGTATTGACTTCACTCAACAAATAGCCTCCTTCCACATCAAATAGCTCGGATTCCTGCGCCCTGTAAGCAGTCAGGGTATAATCAAAGCGTAGCCGCGCATGTGGTCGATGGGTCAGACTCACCGCCCCAAGACCAGTCGTATAACGCGTGATCTCACGGCCTTCGGCAGCGACACGCAAACGAAATGCCTGTTGGATGGTTCCAAAAGTTGTCTCTGAAACATCAGGTTCAAAGAGGTAATTGTTTCGGGAAAAATTGATGAATGTGGTAAGTTTCAGCCTTTCGGTGGGCAAATACATGGTGTCCTGGGTCCCGTCCTTCCGCGTCCTGATTTTTAGGCTTTTCCGCTTGGTCTTAGGCACATAAGTGAACATCCCTTGATAGTCCAGGTAATTGGGGTTATATGATCCTTTGCTTTCCAAGCTATTCAGCAAATACGCCCAGGTGTAGCGTCTTGCGCCCATGAGATAGGTAAATCTACCTTTTCTATACAAACTATCATCTGGTCGTTCTTTGGATCGGTCGATCACTCCTTCAAAGTGCAGGTTAGTCGTTAAAATCCCTGCCTCTACCGTTGCTTTAAAATCAGAAGGGGTTCTGTAGGTCACATCAAGCACGGAAGAGAGTTTATCTCCATATCGGGAGGAAAAGCCCCCTGTGCTGAACTTGATCTCTTGCGTCATGTTGAGGTTGCTGAACCCCAGGCCTTCTTGAAGACCTGAACGGATCAGGAAGGGCCTGTAAATCTCGATTCCATTCACATACACCAGGTTTTCATCAAAATTCCCACCGCGGACGCGATATTGAGAGGAGAACTCATTGGTAGAGCCTCCCGTCACAAGGGCCATCAGGCGTTCAGCAGAAGTCACGTTGACGATCTTCCCCGCGTCTTCTGCACTGATGGGCATAATGTCCATTTGCTCCTCAGCGGTGATGTCCGTGATTTGTTGATTGCCGGTAACTACCTGCTCGTCCAGGTTCAGGGTCCGCATAATGATAGGCTTATCATGCACATTATTGGCCACTACTTTCACCTCAAGAACTGTGGTATCATGAGTAGGGTGGGTAAAACGGATGCGTTGAAGCTCCCCAGCAGGCATAGTGATTTTGTACAACCCTTCTTTATCGGTGCTTGTCACAGGAAGATTCACCTCAAGGGCTTCCACTTTCACCCCTTCCAAAATTTCATTGAATTCATTTTTGACCTTACCTTGGACAATACCCGTTTGGGCAAGGAGGGTTTGGGCAAAAAATACCCCGAGTATGCAGAGTGCGATATGCTGTAATTTCATCAAGGCAAATATAAGGTATTTGTCCTATGAGAAAGAAGGGAAAAAAGCGGTAGTATTTTTTAGGAGGTGTTTTTTCAGAGAAAAAACACCTCCTAAAAAATACATAACCTCTTCTATTCCTTTCCCACTCGTGTAAAAGGGGTGGCAGTGAGGGAAGCAAACTGGCCAGCTTGTAGTTTGTGGTGGGCTGCAATGGCGATCATCGCTGCATTGTCAGTGCAGTAGGCGAATGCTGGGATATGGGCTTTCCAGCCTTTAGCTAGACATAGTTCCTTGAACCTACGGCGCAGTTCGCTATTTGCGGATACGCCCCCGGCAATCGCCAGGTGCTCCACCCCTAAGTCCTTGGCTGCCAAACGCATTTTTTCGAGCAAGATGGTCACGATCTGATATTGGTAGCTGGCGCAAATATCAGCTTTGTGCTTCTCGATAAATTCGGGATCTTTTTTTAGCCCACGCTTAAGCAGATATAACAAAGACGTTTTTAGCCCACTAAAGCTGAATGCATATCGGTCCACATGTGGGGTAGGGAACGCAAAGGCAGTGGGATCCCCTTCTTTTGCCAGTCTGTCTACCACAGGCCCGCCAGGATAACCTAAGCCCATGATCTTGGCGCCTTTATCAAATGCCTCTCCAGCAGCATCATCTATTGTCTGACCGATGACTTCCATGTCCAGGTAGTCACGGACGTGAACGAGTTGCGTATGGCCACCAGAGACTGTCAGACAGAGAAAAGGGAAGCTTGGTTTCTCTTCCGATAGAAAGTTGGCGAGAACATGAGCTTGCATGTGGTTCACATCGATGAGAGGAATGTCAAGTCCCAAGGCGTATGCCTTGGCAAAGCAGGTCCCTACCAAAAGTGCCCCCAACAAGCCTGGGCCTCTGGTAAAGGCTATGGCGTCCAATTCTTTTTGGGATACAGCGGCTTCCTTGAGCGCAGCCTGTACAACAGCGACAATTTGTTGCTGGTGGAGGCGGGACGCAAGCTCTGGCACGACCCCTCCGTATTCACTATGCTGAAGCTGAGAGCTAACGATATTGGATAATATCTCTCCATCCCGACAGACGGCCGCAGAGGTTTCATCACAAGAAGACTCAATAGCGAGTAAAATATTCAAGGGCGAATTTGATAGGTTCACGAAGTAAAAACAGGCGTTTAGTCCTTTTGAGTCAGCAAAAGTAACGAGAATGAGAGAACTTTCCGTTACCTTCTTATAACAAAACAAAAAAACGGAAAATAGTTCAACCCACACGCTTACTAGGATAGGGCCTATTTTCTGAAAATAAATAACCAGAACACTCGTCTAATTCACCAACAGCCAATCAACATCAACCTAATCTTGAACATTGCCATGAAAACACTACAGAAAAACCACCCAACCACTATTCGCCTCAATTTTACTACCATGAATACACACATAACACAACAACGCATGCGCTTATCTGCTTTATTCCTCGCATTGGCTGCAAGTCTCTTTATCGGTCTTGGAGACCTCCATGCACAACGACTCAGCATCACTGCCAATATCAATTCTTTTGAATCTAACCGTGTCCAAGGTGACCAGTTGTCCTTCGCTGGCAGCACCAATCTTGGTGTCAACCTCCGCTGGTATACCCGCAGCAAATTTGCTATCCGTGTAGGAGCTGGCCTAGAAAACCTAAACTACAGCGTATCTGATGGATTATCAACTGATTTTGACTCCAAGCGACAAGATCTTAAGGGCGTAGTAGGTCTTGAATGGCACCCAACTATCGGTGACTGGCTAGACATCTACCCTGGCCTTTATATGCCGCTGACAATCACTGGGGATGATGTAGTTGCACAAAATATCAATCAATTCTCAGGCGGAAATTTCTCTGCAGGTTTGGGAGCCGTGATAGGTGCCAACATCCGCTTCCTGAAGATCCTTCGCGTCGGAGTAGAGTTTGACGCCAAGTATGAAAACTTCAAAAGTGCTGCCTGGGAATCCATTTCCAGTACTTCAGTCGCCCCATTGAAGCGTATCAATTACAACACAAACCTTACAGTTGGGGTGCTATTCTAACATCCTAAAGCATATATAAAACTAAGGGAGAGGGACAATTCCTCTCCCTTTTCTTTTTTTTTATAGGGTATTATAATTCTGGAATTAAAGGTTCCTTCCTTATGAAGGTTTTCACGGATAAAAATTACCATATACTAGGTATTAATAGGTAAATGACCGTAGTAAAAATACCATCATATTGGTATTGTAGAGCCTCTAGTGTAGGTCTATATTTGTAACAGTTAAGCAAAAGTGTTTACTGAAAAGTAACAAATCCTACCACAGAGATCATTAAGATTTCCTTTCTCTACCTAACCTACCTTTACCCCCCTACATCAATGAGGCTTCCCCAGCCTCATTTTTTTTATCCCTATTTCTTCCGGAAGAATACATTGATAGGTGTCCCCGTAAAGTCGAAATGGGCACGAAGTTGATTTTCGAGGTAGCGTTTATAGGATTCTAGGATATGGTTGGGATGATTCGCGTAAAACAAAAAGGTAGGTGTCTTTGAGGTAGGTGCTTGGCGCACGTATTTGATCCGCACGATTCGGCCTCGATAAGCGGGGGCATGATGGCGTGCGATAGCGGCTAGCATCACATCATTCAGCTCTGAGGTAGGCACACGCCTGCTGCGATTTTCAGAGACTTTCATGGCAGTGTCCAGGACCTTTAGCAAGCGTTGCTTTTCCATGACTGAAGTAAAGAGAATGGGCACATCGGAGAAAGGTTCCAATCGCTTGCGAATCGCCTGTTCCATGTCGCGGGCCGTATTGGTCACCTTTTCCACCAAGTCCCACTTATTGACAACTATGACGACCCCTTTCTGGTTTTTTTGGATCAATTGGAATATGGCAAGATCCTGAGCTTCAATGCCTTGGGTGGCATCGAGCAATAAGATGGCAATATCGCAATCCTCTATGCTGCGAACACTTCTCAACGTGGAATAGAATTCCACATTCTCTTTGACCTTGGCCTTTTTGCGAAGTCCCGCAGTGTCCACCAGCATGACATCGTGGCCAAATTGGGTATACCGCGTATGCACACTATCTCGTGTCGTACCAGCGATGGGCGTCACAATATTGACATCGACTCCTAGAAGCGCGTTCACCAAGCTCGATTTGCCCACATTAGGACGACCCACGACTGTGATTCGGGGCAGGCCTTCATCATCAAATACAGGTTTTTCTGGCAACCCCTCGACCACGAGGTCGAGCAGATCCCCTGTCCCACTGCCATTAATCGCAGAGACAGGCATGACTTCATCCAGCCCCAATTCATAAAAATCGTAGATCAGATCGCGCTGGCGGGTCCCATCCACTTTATTGGCAGCGAGAATCACTCGCTTGGGACTTTGGCGAGCGATATTAGCGATCTCGCGGTCTAGGGGCATAACGCCTGCCGTGGCGTCCACCATGAAGACCAGTAGGTCTGCCTCCTCCATAGCGATATGTACCTGTTCGCGGATTGCCCGCTCAAATACATCTTCCGAATCAGGCACATAACCGCCTGTATCAATGACGGTAAATTCCCGTCCATTCCACTCTGCCTGACCGTAATTCCGGTCACGCGTCACCCCACTCATGTCATCTACGATGGCTTGACGATCTTCAATCAAGCGATTGAAGAGAGAGGATTTACCCACATTGGGTCTGCCGATAATTGCTACTATGCTCAAAAGAGAAGAAGATTCTAAGTTTTATGTTCTAGGTTCTAAGTTCTAGGTTCAATGATAGAATGAGTGGATGATAGGATGAGGGAATGAAATGGTTAGATGATTAAATGGTAAAGGTGTCTCTTCCATTTTTCATTCTTCATTCTCCATTTTTAATTCTTAATTCTCCCCCCTATTCATATCCGAAGCCGCGAAGATAGCGATTATTGTCCTTCCAGCCGTCGGAAACCTTGACAAAAAGCTCAAGATGGACTTTTTCGTCCAAAAAAGCTTCGATGTCCTTTCGGGCGGCCATGCCTATGCGCTTGATCATGGTACCGCCCTTGCCGATGATCATGCCCTTTTGAGATTTACGTTCTACATGGATATTGGCAGAGATGCGCGTAAATTTTTCGCCCTCCTTAAACTCCATGATCTCCACTTCCGAGCTGTATGGTAGTTCTTGCTTCAAAAAGCTGAAGACTTTTTCCCGAATCATCTCAGAGACAAAAAACCGCTCAGGGCGATCGGACATTTGATCTTTATCAAAATAGGCTGGCCCTTCTGGCAAATGCCTCAAGACAAGGTCTCGAAGCGGCCCTACATTAAAATCTTCTGTAGCTGAAAGGGCGATTTGCTCTACAAATTCCATTTTATCCCCAATCTCATCCATGCGACGTTGCACCATTTTGGGAGTTGACAAGTCCATTTTATTCATCGCCAAGATCTTGGGGATATGTGATTTGGAGGCGAGCTTGAGGAGTTCTGCCTCAGGAAACTTTTCATCAACAGCGATCAATAGCACGATCACATCTGCGTCTTCGACAGCATTTTTGACAAACCGCATCATGCGATTGTGCAATTCATACTTCGGCTTGATCACGCCTGGTGTATCCGAATAGACAATTTGGTAGTCATCTCCATTCTCTATGCCCAAAATGCGGTGGCGCGTCGTAGAGGCCTTAGGCGTCGTAATGGCTAGTTTTCGACCCATCAACGCATTGAGGAGGGTGGACTTTCCGGCGTTGGGCTTACCGATAATGCTGACAAAACCCGATTTGTGGATTATTTCTTTCAATTTTTTTGGTATTAATGTTGCAAATGTAAACTAAAAACCTGAGCTTTGTCATCCCATTAGAAATAATGGCGTTATTTAACATAGTGCGGGGTGGAGCAGTCTGGTAGCTCGTCGGGCTCAAGAAATTGTAAATCGGATCACTGGCAATCAGTTTTCTACTGAATTGTTGTCGTTGAAAGTACCGATTTTATGGGCTGCATAGAGAGAAATCTTTATGTGACTTCTGTCAAATTCGGGGAAGCCGTTAGTAGGGTAATCCCGAGCCAAGTTCCGAAAGGAAAAGGTGTAGAGACTTGATGGCAGACACCTAAACGGATCAAGCCGTAGGTGAAGAGAAAGTCCAGACCACAAATCCTCTTACGAGGAGCAGCGAAAGCTGTAGCTGGTAAGCATAACCCGAAGGTCGTAGGTTCAAATCCTGCCCCCGCTACCAAAATTTTAGCCTCTTCAGCATTTGCTGGAGAGGCTTTTTTAATTTTATCGAGGCTATCGCCTACGATAAAATTAAAAAAGCATAAATATTGTTGTATGAAAGAAGCTAGGTTGGATTTCTGGATTGTGGGAGGGTCTATAGCGTAATCCGACCTAATATCCCAAATAGAATTTTGTTTACCCAAACTCCTCCGAATACACCACCTCTCCCCTCACTCCTTCCAAGCCTCCTTCCACCAATTCCAACACCATACAGTTCTCATCTGGCACTTCAAAGGGTAGCGAAATGCCAAAGTCACTTCCCTTTCGGTAGCCAAATCGAGGGTAATACCCCGCATGGCCCAATAGCACAATTGAACGATAGCCCAAGGGTCTCGCTATCCGATGTGCTTCTTCGATTAACATTCCCCCAATACCTTGTTTCTGAAAAGCGGGTTTAACAGAAACAGGTGCTAAGGCAAGAGAGGCTGAAGTAATTTCTGCATTTTTGATGGTAATCTTGGTGAGTAAAATATGGCCTACGATCTCTCCATTTACTTCAGCGACCATGGACAATTCTGGGATAAAGGCGTCAGAGTTTCTCAGTCGTGCGACCAGCAAATGCTCTGTTTGGTCGCTATAGGCTTCGTTGGCGAAGGCTTCTTCGATGATTTTTTCGACGAACTTATAGTCTGCTGGCGTTTCTTTACGGAAGATGAGGGTCATTTGCTATTTTTCTTTTATCCAGGCGATTAGACGGTGGACGCTATCTGTTTGCTGAGGAATTATTAGGTGCCAATCTCCTTCCGACGTTAAAACCCATACAGATTGCCTTGCCAACTCTCCTATCCTATTTCCAATAAGGGTATCATCTGTACAAGGATCTCGCATCAAACTATCATTGACAGAAGGAATCGTTCGTAGGGTACCCGAAAGTTGTTTGTGAAGAAACTTAGGGCTTTCACTGATCTCAGTTTCATAGTGGAAAGAAATTATATCCTCTGTGACCTTTGAAGCCTTATCTACCTCAACCTTCACCAGGTCAGAATAGGCATCACAACAGCAACTGTTTTTCACAAAATACACAACTGAAGTTTGGGATGTTTGCTTAATGGCTTGTAAAGCACCTATATAGGTATATACCTCTTCCAAGCGTTTTCCATTATTTAGATACATTTGTACATTAAGATAAGGGGGAAATCCTAAGGTATAAATCAAATCATTTTTTCCATCTAAATTCAAGTCAACCACATGGCAGCCAGCAAGGTCAAAGTTTTCTTTGCCTAAAGGCAATTGACCATATCCTGTCGTATCCAGGGAAAGCATTATCGAATCCGTCAGAAGGCTGATTCTATAAGAAAGGCCCTCGATCTCTTGGGCGTAAATGGATGGGCAAAAAGCTAAATGGAGTAGGATTAATAGGCTTGTATTTCGCATATTGGGAATCTAATTAGGGGTAATCAAAATTATCGATTAAAGCCTCGATAAGCATGCTATTGCTTTCATCAATATTACTAGATTAATTTTTTAACAATTGGTTTCGCCAAATACCGAACCACATTCCCCACAAGCAACACCCCCAGCAGCCCAGGCATCACTACCACAAATAACCAAAAGTTAAATACCTCATAGCTGATTCCCAGCAGATTAGCCATGTTGACACAGAAGTCAGTACAGTACCAATAGAGCGAATTAAGCATGCTTACGTCGTTTTCGGATCAGACTCCATAGGGCAAAAACAATCATCAAGGGAAACAAGATCACATACAGCAACAGATTCATCTGCTGATAGCTAAGACCGAAGGGATTGGCCTTCAGCCAATTGATGTTAGCAGCGTAGACCTTTGCTTGCCAACCTGAGAGCGTCCCATGCGGACAACCGTGGTTGTGGCAATACCGCGTGCAGGCGCTTTGATCCAACTGGCTACTGGGAGCTGGACTCGTCTCGTTGACCATTATCATGAGGATAATTGGCGTAAGGAGCAGAAGGGCAAAAAGTTTCCAGAAGTTCATTCTTTCTTAAAATACCTCTTTCAGTTTTCTATACACCGCTTCCTTGTCCGCATGATCAGGCAAACCAGCCACCTGTCCATCTCCTAATTCCATGATGATCCAGCTGCCATCTTCTTTTTGGGCGATGTCCATGGTGAAGAAATGGCTTTGGATTTGGGCGGCGATAGGCAAAAAGTCTGCGACAGGTGGTTCCAAGGTCCCATAGTCCCCTTCCTCCCAATAATCGAGCACAGCTATTAGCGTTTTATTGGCAAAAATGAGCCGATACTCTAGGGTGAGCGGCATGTCACTTTGAGAATGCTGGGTCAAAAAAGTAAGTTTTTCAAATTTGCGGAACACCAAGCCTTCATTTAACTCACTCTCCCGAAGGGCCAAAAAGGCTGCCACGACCTCCTTCACCTTGGCTTCGTCTGAAGCTGAAGGAATGAAACAGGCCGTTTCCCAAAAGTGCTTCTCCGATTTCACATAGTCTTTGACAATAAGCGGGCTATCGCCAAACTGCTTGACAAGCGGCAAAACCTCATAGACACCGAAATCTTCCTTTACCTCCATCCACACCGATTCCGGCGTATAGCCCTCAATCAAGGCATAGGATTCTGGCAAATAATGACAATGCTTGTATTCAGTAGGATCATTGATCAGGCGAATGTTTCTGGTCAATAAGCCCTTATAGAGCACTTCGTATAAGGCAGGCGTCAACATCCACCCTCGGTAAATCGCACGCTCCTCCTTGCCTACCACCGGCACATAACGCAACGCCTGGTGCACATTCCTCATCGTAAGTTCCTCAAAGCTGATCAGCACAGGCTCCAGCCCCACTGCCAGGGCCGCCTTCCGCTCAGCCTCGTAATCGGGCTCTACCGCCCTCGGATTGATGACACTGTCACAAAAGATGATTTTCATAGAACTAAAAATAGGAAAAATAGCTATGGCATGGGAATGCCATTGGTCATTGCGGTAAAAAATAGTGGTTTTCTGACGAATATATGGTCACGATGATGTTGTATGGTCACGAACGTAGGGACACGACATGTCGTGTCCCTACGTTCGTGACCATAATTCCCAAAAGGAATCACCCATTCAAATCATCCGAATCCCAATTTTTGGGATTATTGACAATGTATTGCCTAATCCGCATCAATTCATCCAAATCTCGAACCAGCCGGTCATGGAATTTGCGTTGCCATTCGAAGTCTGGATGGTGATTTTTGCGCGCCCAGCGCGTGACGGTTGCCTTGAATTGGCCGAGGATAACGGACAGAGAACCTATCGGCAACGGACCAAAACGGTTGCTGTGGGATTCGCCCATGGCGATATCAAATGCGGCGGAACGGGAAGGGGCTGGAGCAACCCATAACCCATCAGGCGATTCCGACCGTTGATCATGCCGTGGGGCGGTCTGCGGCCTATCCAGTGGGTCAAACCGTTGATCATGCCGTGGGGCGGCCTGCGGTCTATCTGGCGGGTCAAACCGTAGGGTCACGACATGTCGTGACCCTACGGTTTGACCCACATCGGGACCCACATCGGGACCCATATCGGAACCCAATTCGGGGGCTAAATCCAGGCTCTTAATAGGGAAATCGGCGGCACTATCGGTTTCCCGTGCCCCATCCAAATCAGCCCTCCGCAAATGCAATATCCCATGCATATGGTTAGGCATGATGACAAATTCATCCAGCGATACATGGGGGAAATGGGCTGGAATTTCCAGCCAGGATTGGGTGGCGTATTCACCGATGGCATTGAGGTGCATGGCACCTGCCATGATGTCGCCAAAAAATGGCATCCGATCGCGACAACAGATCGTCACGAAATAAGTACCAAATCTGTAATCGTGATTCCGAAGGCGGATATGTTTCCGATTTCTGGGCATAGGGCTTGGATATTAGGGCGTAAAAATCGTATGGAAGATACGGTTTCTTGGGCATTTTTCTAGGAATAAAGGGGTGTTTTTTCTAGGTTATTTTTTGCCCCACCGTAGGGTCACGACATGTCGTGACCCTACGGTGGGGCAAAAAATTGGGGATATGGGATCAGAATTGATTTTAGCGGATAAGAGGATTTGGCTAAGTTCATTCTTCGGAACCCATCATATATTACCCCGGTTCTGATACCTGCTCGATGGCTGAATCCTTCACCGTCACTTGCCCATTCATCAGCATAGGAAGAAGCCAATCGCGGAGGTTGGTGAGGTGTTGGTTTTGTTTTTGGTTATTAATTAAAGATGTTCTGCATTTATTAGCTAACCTTGAATAGTCCTCCAGCAACGCTCTTGTAGGTACAACTATTCTGACATTTTGGAGATTTTCCTTCGTGATTTTCTTTTGTATTGAACCTGTGGTTATTTGAATAGCTGGAATATTTTTGGCCGTTTGATATAAAAATTCATTAAAGAACAACTCTTTTGCCCTTAAAACATGAGCATGATTATTCACCCAAGATTTTCCATAAATGAATTGAACCAATAAGAATCCCTTTTCAGTCATTACAGACCCATCTTCCGCTACTAAAATATAGTCTCCCTCAAAAATAAAATCATCAACGTAGTCCATAACAGAAGTTGCCCCATAATAAGGATATTTACCATGCCTTTTTTCCCTTTGTTTCTTAGATAAAGGAATTCTTTGAGAATCAAAATTATCTACAAAATCCCCCAACTTCTTCACCTCCCACCCCTCAGGAATCTCTCGCTTTAGCCGCTCGTTATACACCATCTTCCCACCGGAAGATTTGTAGGGCTTGCCCTCGGCATCGGGAAAGTCAAACTGCACAAACCAGTAGTCATAGATCAGCTTGGCCATTGCTTCTAGCTCGGCGTTGATGCGGTTGTTGAGGTCGATTTTGGCGTCTAAATCTGAAAGGATTTTCGAAATCTCAGTTTGTTCTCTAAGATTTGGTAATGAGAGTTCAAATGAAGGAAACTCAGAAATTGGTATTCGATCAACTGTTGCCCCTATAATTATATTTCTTTCTACAATCTGAACCCATTCTGGACTAAAGAAATAGTACAATAGGAACTTAGGATCAACAACATTTTTCTTTACCCTTAATAAAGCCATTCTTCTTCCTAGGCAGCATCTTAGGTCATTTTTTAATAATCCATACCTGTGCAATGTAGCTTCATAGGTGAAAACAATATCGTCATTTTGGGGCAAAACTCGTTTTGTCCATTTTGGAAAATCTTCTTCTGCTATATGTCTAATCTCATTAAGATTAAGTCTTCCATCTGCTGTCAAATTTTTTATTCCTAAGAAAACAGGGCCATCCTTAGAAGGAGATGGAGTAGCATGTGGGCCATCAAACAACCCTTCAATAATTTCATTTATCTGATATTTTTTCCAGTATTCTCTCATGCAGACAGTTTCTCAAAGCTCAATTTTTTTAGGTTCTCTATAATATCTTTTTCCAAAAAAGAGGATTCTTCAAAGAGACTAGTTAAGTTATTTTCAAATTTGTTTAACTTACTTTCAAACTCCTCCTTCGATATGTCCACATACTCAATCTTAACTTCAAAATATTGCCCTGCACTTAAGGAATAGTTTTTCTCTTCGATCTCCTCATAGGATACCACTACGGAAAAACCATCTTCTGCCTGTTTAGTGTTAAATACCTCAATGATTTTATCCTCTTCTGCTGTGCTAAGAACTGTTTTTTGGTTTTTCCCTTCCTTCACTGTAGTCCCCGAACTGGAAGCATCAATCAGGACTACCTCCTCTTTATTGTTCACATCCAGAAAGAGGATGCTCACATTGGTTCCAGTCGTTGCAAATATATTACTTGGCATAGAGATAACCCCTGCAAGCATTTTTTCCTCCACAAGCCGCACTCTGATTTTCTTTTCTATACCACTCTGAGCCGTAATAAATCCCGTAGGCACCACGATTGCAGCCTTTCCCTTATCTGACAGGCTATACATGATATGCTGAATAAAAAGGGGATAGATAGCCATTTTGTCTTTGGCCTTATTAGGCACCTTGGCAATTCCTGCAAAGAAGCGTTCTTTATTGGCCTTAGTATCCAATTCATCTCTATAATCGCTAAAGTCGAGCTTAAAAGGAGGATTGGAAACGATAAAGTCAAACTTCTCCAGTTTACCATAATCATCTCGATGATATGGGTGTGAAATGGTATTGCCTTGAATGATATTCTGGATAGAATGCACCAAATTGTTCAGGATTAGGTTTAAGCGCAACAAGCTGGAGGATTTTTGGGAAATGTCCTGTGAGTAGATGGTACATTTTTCCTCTCCTATGGCATGCGCCAAGTTCATCAACAAGGTACCAGAACCCGCCGAAGGATCATAACAGGTCACATTTTGCACCGCTTCATTTACCAGACAGGCAGCCATAATTTTGGCAACGGCGTGCGGGGTGTAATATTCCGCATATTTGCCTCCACTGTCTTTGTTGTAGTCTGAAATCAGGTATTCAAAGATGGTGGCAAAGAAATCGTATTTCTCATGGAAGATATGCTCAAAGCTGAAGTTGATCAGCTTATTGATCAGGGCTTTGCAAAAGGCGTCACGCTTGGAAGTATCGGATATGTATTCACTTACCCGATCAAAAAGGATAATTTTTGCGCCTGAGTCCGTTTTTACAGAAAAAATGTCTGTATTGGTTTTGGCAATATCGAGCAAGGTATCGTCGAAGGTTTGGGCAAAATTGGCCTCATCTTGACGGTTAAAGAGCGTATCTAAAAAGTGTGCGGGGGATAGCAAGGCCGTACCTGCTGGTACTTGCATGAGCAACATATCATAGTCGTCTTTGCTCTTTTGGATTAATGCCTTTTGCCATTCTTTATTGGTTGACAAGGATTTGTCAATCTGCTTCACCTCATGTGCAAATTTGTCATTCAGGAATTTATACAGGAAAACTTGAGTTATGATTTTAAACTCATTCCCATCATTTCCCAATCCATAATTGGCACATACCCCTTTGAGGTCATCGATTAGCGCTTTCGTCTTTTGTTCAAATGCTTTGGTTGTCATATAGCTCTTCCGTGAAATTCACTCATGTATTCTTTGACCACTAAATTGTTGATAAACTTAGAATTATCCGCAGTTAAGGGCATACTATTTTTTACGTTAAATTGCTCGACGACCAACCGCCCGATCATCCTTTTGATATAGCTTTCATTTTCAAGCATTTTAGCATTTTGCAAGATGTGTTGGTCTGTCACTTCCTTGAGGCTGGATAGGGCTTCAAACAACTGCCTTTCATTCCCTGTCAAATCTCCTTTTTCCATTAATCGCTTATGGATTCGGGCATACTTGGCGTCGTTTTCATACTTGGCCTTGAGTAATTGGTTTTTGCGGGTTAGCTCTTTCGCTTTTTGATGAATAGAAGTTAAGGCTTCAATGTTTTGTTCCATTTCTTCCCTACTCACTTCGCTTAGGTTTTTCTGTTTAAACAAGCGTTCCAACTCTTCCTTTAACTTGACAAAAACGGGGTCTTTTTGATCCATATTTCCCGCAAGGGCTTCACGCGTTTTTTGAAGGATATTTTTGAGCTGATCCGCAAGGATCATTTCCTCTTCGTGGATTTTGGTAAATTCAAAAATCACGTCCTCCAGGGCAAGGTTTAGCAGATTGGTAGAATCTAAGCTATTTTCCAAGGCTTCCTTGGTATTGATCAGGGCTAAGCGGTTGTTTGCATCTCTGGAGAGGATGGTCAATTTGCGGAAGTCAAGCTTCTCCAATAGATCATAATTCCCTGATAAGCGGATCAGGTTGTACAGGCTTTTGGCATTGTTCAGCGCACGGGTAAGCTCCAACATCTGTTTGCGGTCATTGATCTGACTGATTTGCTGAGTGAAGATTGCCGCGTTTTTGGTATCAAAATAAAAGAGGGCATCTTCTATCTCACCTATCTGTGTCTTGATCTCCTCAGGACTCATAAACAAGTTGGAGTAATGCTCCAATTCATCGCCTAATTCCGCTTGTAGCTCATTAAAATACGCTTCATTGGTCTTCTTAAATTCGCTCTGAATGTCGGCAAAGTCAACTACGTAGCCATATCTAAATTTCTTATAGGTCCGATTGACACGTGTCAAGGTCTGCAAAAGGTTGTGTGATTTGATCACACGGCCTATGTACAGCTTTTTGAGTCGCTTGGCATCAAAGCCAGTAAGGAGCATATTGTACACAAAAAGGATGTCAACCTTTCCAGCCTTAAAATCACCCACAAAATCTTTGCGGTCCTGCTTTGTCCCTACGTCGTGCAAGATCAGTGCAGCCGATTTGATCGAGGTTTGAGGAGGCGTATGATGTCCATACATGGGCCGTGGTTCTGCTACCATTGTATTGGATTCTCCCAAGTCACTAGTTCCTGTTTGTGGAGGGCTGAATTTCTCTGTAAAAATGCGGTACATCTCTTTGGCTTGATCGGAAGAATCACATACCACCATTGCCCCTATGCTATCGTCATTCATGGCAACACGGCTATTGTGAAAGTCTTGAAGGATATATTCAAGCATGGGTTCCACAAACTTGCGATGAGAAAACACATACCGCTTATCAGCATTTCCTTTGAGAATTTCAATTTCTTCCAGGGTCTTTTGGAGTTTCAATTGATAACTCGTTTCGATCTCTTCACGGATCAGCCGAACCGTATAGCCGTCTGCAATCGACTTATTGTAATAATACTTGTGAATGTAGTTCCCAAATAGCTGCCTAGAATTATAATCACTGCCTAAAAGGGGTGTACCTGTCAAGCCTATTTTGACTGAATTTGGGTCTGATTCCCTCAGATTCGCCAAGAAACTGCCTTTGGGGTTATAGCTACGATGGACTTCATCCAAAAAATAAATTCGCTGTAAGCCCAAATTGTAATCCTTATTCCTCGCTACATCAGGGTCATCTTTGAACTTCTGAATATTGACCACGGTAATTTCAGGTTTCCCTGAATTGTTCTCAATGGCTTTTGAAGATTTGATAGTTCGGGCAAATTCATCTCTTGAATTGACATTGTGAATAATCAACCCTCTACTTTTAAACTCTATCCCTGCTTGAATCAACAAATCTAGGCGGTCAACAATGAAATAGAACTTTGGGACAATCCCTTTCTTTTGGTAAAAATCAGTCAAAAACTTGACGCAATAAAACGCTAAAGCGGTTTTTCCACTCCCTTGTGTATGCCAAATGATTCCTTTTTTTATGCCTGCATTCAGCGTCTTCTCTATTGCCTTGGTAGCAAATATTTGGGGATAGCGCATGATATGCTTTTGCAATCCGCTTGCCTCCTGCACATACGCTATGGCGTATTTAAGCACAAATGATAGGCGGTCTTTACTCAGTAAAGAAGTACAAATTCTATGGGTGGGCGTATCTGGGTTTTTGTTGGTCAAAAACTCTGGAGAATGTTTTATTCCTACGAGGTTATTGTCTTTTAGAACCGCGTTCTCAATGACATCATTTTCTGGAGCTAATAATTGCCCTAAATCAAGCTTTTCTTCTTCACGGAAATAATTAAAAACAGGGTTCTGATAAGAAGCGGAAGCATAAAAAGCCCCTTCAATAGGCAAAGGAGAGCTATCATCATACTCCATATTATTGGAGAATATCATCAACTGGGTGATGTTGACGAATTTTCTAAAATTCCTGTTTTGAAATCGGGTATTGATCCTATCACGCTCCTTTAAAACCCCATCTTGGTTATTGGGTTTCTTCACCTCAATAAAGACTAAGGGCATCCCATTGATCAGCAAAGTAATATCAGGGCGAAACTCCTCTTCTTCCTTCTTGCATGGAAGCTCTGTAACGACGTGAAAGCTATTATTGGCGAAATCCTCAAAGTCTATTAACCTGATGCCTGAACGCTCTACCAGTCGCTCATAAAAGGCTTTTCCCAAATCTTCATTGTCCAGCAATAAAGAAACATCTTCCAACAATCGCGTTGCCTCCTCCACTGTCATTTGGGGATTAATCCTTTGCATACTTTCCTTGAAAATCTCAGGGAAGATATTTGTCTCAATATCCCATTGAGCATTTTTTAGGGAAAGGTATTGATAACCAAGTCTGCATAAGTGCAGAATCGTAGGGATTTTTACTCTTGAGTCTTCATTGAATGCCATAATTACCTTCTATATCCACGACCAAACCTATTTCATTCTCAAACTATTGGAAAGGTAATAATTTTGGCAACTAATTGACGGATAAAAAGTAATAACAGGCAACTTTATGGCAAAAAAAAGGAATTAGCTTAAATACTCCTCCCTAATTCTTTCCGCCTCTTCCTCCAACTCTTTCAAAAACCCAAATTCCTTTTTCATAAACAGCGGTAAGCGGTCATACCGCCATGTCTCCCTTTCCCAATATTTAGCCATATCTTCCAAATATAGCAGACGCACCGCCTTGCGGGTCAGCTTGCCCTTGTGCGTCTCGTGGAAGTGCTTAGAAGGCCGCAATTTCTCCGCTAACCGTTTGCATTCCCAATGTCTTTCATTTGCGTAGTCGAGCTTAGAGGAGATCTTTAAAGAAATCACGCCACTGCAAACCCCGTATCTTCACGCCGAAACGGCGCATAAAACGCCAAAACTATATCAGATTTGGGCACGCCTTTATCAATCAGTTCTTTTGCAATTCCTTCTTCAGTCAGGTCTTCTTGTATCCAGATTTTGCCATTAGGTTTTATATCCAAGTGGATTTGACTGAAATAGGTTCGTCTTGATCCCTTCCACCCAACACACATCAATTGAAAGTATCTCTTTCCCTTGTCAATAATTACTTGATTTTCATATTCAGCCCAATCCCCAATAGGGTGGAACTTAGCATAATTTCTTAATAATGCTTCAATAATTTCCGCATATAATTTTACTTTATCCATCAATTTCAATTGTTTCTATCTCCTTGAATAGTCATCAACAATCTTCGCCATCTTCTTTTTTACATCCTCCCATTTAAAATCAATTAACATTTCAGGATCAAATTCATCTTCGGCATCCTCAAAATAGGTAAGTGATTTTAGAATATAAATAGGCGGCTCCTGAGAAAATTTTTCTTCGAAAAACCCTAACAATTCTGATAATCGGAATTGATCCAGCAGTAGGGCTAAATCTACGAAGTCCTTCTTTGCACCTCGATTTGCAATTGCAGATAATTTCATAGCTGCTATATCTTCGAGGGATGCCATTCTAATCCCTTCAATTTCAATAATATTGCGAATCAGTGGATATGGATATTGAACCACATCTACTTTTACATTTTCTATATAAACAGAATTGATGGCTGGCCCTCTGTTAATTGGCTGAAAAGGTTTATCAACTTGAGATAATACTTTGTCAAAGTCTAATGATTCACTACCAAATAAATCCAAGTCAACAGATATTCTGTGACCAAGTTGCAAGGCTAATGAAGTCCCTCCCACTAAAGTATATGGCTGCAATAAAGGGACCTGCATTAAATGCTTTAATAATTCCAAAGTTTTTGGATAGACGGCTCGGTATTGTAGCATCGAAAAGCTGATTTGGGTAGGTGAAATATGACACTAAGGAAGTTTAGTGTTAATTTATCTAATGACCTAATTTTTACAACCTCTTCTTGTATCCGATCTAGGCCATAAAAAGCCTTTATTGAAAACCAATCTGCAATTGTCCCTCTCGTCACAACCCGTTCAATTACCTGCCGAGCATGCTTCTCATAATCAATATTTTCTGGGTTAGTATCCCAAAATAGATATGGACTTAATTTCATACCCCAATTTACAATAAATTTTGCTTCAAAATTTATTTCCCGATACAAAAAGTGTTTTCTCCTGATTATCAATTAGTTATGTTTCTATGGGTACAAATAGGGTACAGATTGGACGGATTAGAGGGGAATTCAAGAATTCTAGCACAAAACTAGGTATGATTTATTCAACCTCACAGCATTGAAGGCCAGTCCAGTATTTAGAGTTATGAGAGATACCTTGTAAACATTGGAATCTCGCTTGTTCAATTATAGGCGGCTACAGAGTAAGGAGTGAAAATTTATGTGTTAAGTTTTTGTCTTTGATTTGGGGGTGCGGTTATCAATAGACTCTTGAATTTCATCTTCGTCTTTGGATATAAGCGAGACAAAAACTAAAAACCAATACATTCCAGTCCCTGCAATAAAAGAAGGTATTGGATGAACTCCTAAAATTCCCAAATCGTAATAGTTAGACAAAAGAATGACTTCTCTAATACTATACAAAACTAGAGTAATATATAATAAAAGATATATCACTAGCTCATTGAGATTTCTTTTCAATGACTTAAAAAGTGAAGGAGATACAATTTTAAATATCTTTTTTCGATTGCTAAGTAGGCCATTTTCATAAATAAATCCGAATATTCTAAAAATAGGTATATTTAAAAGAAGTATGTGGATAACCCCAAATAAAGAAACTAAGTCAAAATAATTTATTCCTAATTCTGATGCAGAACCATTTGTCCAAGTCACTAAGTTGATTAGGATATAATCTGATAACCATATACTAAAAACTGGAAACCAGAATAAGTGAATTATCAAATTAGCAGTTAATGCCCTGTAACTTATATATGCAATATTGATTCTCCACCAAAATGGGTGATTTACAAGGAGATATTTGTCTATTTTTTTTAATTCTTTGTCAATGACTTTATTTTTTTTCATTATGCTTTTCCCCTTTAAAGTCTTTTCCCAAAGAAAGATCGGAAAGATATAACATTGTTGATGAACTCACATTTCGAAAAAAATCGAGTTGAATATCATCATTTAAGAGATGGTTGATAATTTCTTTCATAGGAATCGAATTGGGAACAAAAAGCCTAAAGTGATTCCCCATATCCAATATTTCTATATTTTTATTCAAGTCCTTTAATCTCTTTTCTGTTTGAATAAAACTAACAGGATTTGCTTTCTCTGGTCCTATTTGAAAAACACTTTTCCCACTTGCTAATTTTTGTTTTTTTACTTTTTCGCTAAGTTCTGATCTAGTGCCATAGAATTTTTCCTGACCATTGTTTAGTACAAGTATATGATCAGATATATTTTCTATATCAAATGGATAGCAAGAACTAATAGCAATAGCAACATTCTCATTACTAAGTCTCTTTAAATAAACTAGAATTTCACTTTGAGCGTCAGGGTCCAAAGATGCTAGTGGCTCATCAAGTAACAAAAACTTTGGGTTACTAAGTACTGCTTTTGCAAGCATAAATCTTAGTTTATATCCATTTGATAATTTTTCCCAACTTTTATGAATATGAGGTTCTAGGTTTAACCGATTAATAATCCCCTGAACCCTTTCCTCGTTTGCCCTGCCCAATGATCCATAGATTGCAGCTTCATAATGAAGGATTTCTTTTAGATTCCCTTTTATCTTTTTTGGAAGGTTCTGAGGAACATAGGCATAGTAATATTTTACCTTTCTAATGAGAGACTTATATAGCCTAACATTTTTAGGCTTTGATAATTCAAAGTAATCATTGACCCTCTTTATTAGAGGGTGTGAAAAAGATTTAATTAGCCTATTTGTTTTAAATATTGGGAATTCTAAGTCCCCCTTATAGTCAGTTTCAATACAAGATAAAATATTCATCAAAGTTGATTTCCCACTTGCATTATGCCCAATAATAGCAGTAATCTCACCACCTCTAAAAGAAACTCTATTTTCTTTTAAAGATAACTTAAAACCATCCTTTTCGGGAGTCCACTCAATATTACTGAATGTGCAATATGCTTCTCCATATCTGGCATTTTCAATCTCCTCGGCCTTAATTATACCCTTTGGATTCTCTACTTCATCTTTATCTTCAGACAACTTCAGGCTACTATTATCTTGAAGTTTTATCTGATCAATCACCTCGCTTATTTCTAACTTTTTAGATTTTTCTATCTTTAATCTAAGTAATGATCGAGTAAGTACTTCACCATATAGCTCTTTACCTAAACTAGAAATTGAGTTCCTAATCCGATTCCTTTCAATATTACATGTATCAACATCCCATTCTCCTCTCATCTGCATATTCGATAAGTTCTGTAACCTTCCACAAATCCCATTATAATTGTACAAGAATTCATCAACAAGAACTGAGGATAGAACTTGATAAATATCGTGTATCAAATCCAACGCGAATTTCAACCTGTCTTTCCTTATGGATTCCATGAACTGCACATAGAATTCATCCGTCTTTTCAAGGTTGAATATTTCCTTTTGAATCTGGTCCTTAGTTAGCTGCATAATCGAGATTTTGAGAAATAAGCTACTCTCTTATTTTACTACAACCATCCATCGCGCAAAAACCAACTCCTACTCATCAACAAGCCATTTCCCCCCTACTCCCCAAACTCCACCTTCGGCAAGCCGTCCACAATATCCACCGTCTGCACACTCACATTGACAATGCTTAGGAGCAAGTCCAGGATGTACCTGGGATTGCCTACTTCCTGGCTCCAGTCGTTGGAGTCGTTTTTGATGCCGCTTTTTTTGTCCACTTTGACTTGATAGCATTCCATGATCCATTCTATCGCACTTTTGCCATAGATTATTTAGAGTGTTCATCTTTAAGGCTTGCCTGTCTTAGGAAGTTCATCACCTTTTTAGAGCCATAATCCCTTATTTTATAAATATCACGATTCCCCTTACAATTATTATACACATGCATTATTAGTGAATCATTTATTGCTGTGATAGTCGAATCAGATACTTCATCCTCTGGATTTCTCTCCCTATCAATAAAATATAGCCAAGGGGTTTCTGTTTCAAAATTGCAAATATCTTTTTTACGATAGGCTAGAAACTCTTCTATGGAAGAGTTAAAGCTACCATAGTCGACAGTATTATTTTGGAATACTAGTGCTTGATTTAACCTTTCAAGAAACGAGGAATCCTCAACTATTTTGGAATCTATATCTGGGTTAAAAACCAAGGATTGGTACCATTTTTTAACCACAGAAGAATCAAATTTCTTTTCAGAAATTGAATTCAGAAAAAGGCCATAGTCTAACGAATTTAGGTTTCTTGTTCCTCTAAGGAATACCTTATCCATGAATGCACCTTTGAGGTTTGCTTCTATGAAAGAAGCACTCCTAACATCTGTTAACTCAAATGTACAACCAGGAAAACTTGATTCAAGCCAGACTCCTCTTAAGTCAGCACTCACGAAGTCTGAATAAAGGAAGTGAGACTTAAAGAAATGAGATAAAGGAAATTCAGCACTTCGGAAGCTTGAATAATATAGGTCGCATCTAAAAAACTCCGCTCCAATTCCACGAGACTCGATGAAATGACTTTTTACAAGAGAAGTAGACCTTACCTTAACGCCATGCATTTTGGAAAAATCAAATAAGGTAGAATCAAGATTCGAAGACAAAATCAATGCATTATTCAATATGGAGTTAATAAAGGTTGCTTTAATACCAATTGAATTTTCAAGGGTTATGGACCTAAGTTTTGCATCTATAAACTTACCTTTTGAAAAATTGCAATTTATTAATCTAGCTCCTGTCAAATCAGACCTAGAAAAATTTACTCCAGTCATTTTAATATTTGCAAATTGGGCAAACCTGAAGTTCCTACCAGAAAGATCAAGATTTGGGCTTATTGTATCATTATACAATTCTATCTTAGGAATAATGGATTGAATAAATTTAGATTCACTATAAGCACCATTTGATTTCCCTCCTATTGACGTTTGAAGAATGATAAGGCTTACAAAAGCCATTAGAAAAATCAGGGGATTTTGCAGAAAAATATTAAACTTTTCCTTAAATCCTTTCCTTAATAGAACAATCAGCTTTCTGTTTAAAGCTCTTTGAATACGTTTTTTAGTACTGTTTTGTGAGTAATTTCTAAAGTACCTTTTCCTAATTACAACACTATAATATAAATATAATACCAGGCCCCACTGAAATAAGAGGAAAATTGCAATTATCGGAGACGTAAAAATGATCGATATTATAAAAAGCAAAAAAAACAAAACAATATATCCCATTATCAATGACCAAAAATCCAGTTTTTGGGTTTTGAATATCCTTTCCAAAAAGTATAAAACAGCAACAAAGTCAACTAAGATTATGAGCGTATGAATTAAGGTAATAGAAAAACTTTGGTAGTCGGCAAACCTTAATTGAACTATTAAAAGGGAGAATAGGGGTAAAATAAAAAAGGAGAGCTTAACGATAATCTTCAGAAAATTTTTTTCTTTCCCTTCTAAACCCACTAAGTAATTGAATAGCAAAGGAGGTAATAATTTGCCATTTATAGGTTCAGAAGCTCCTTTATTTTCTGAGAATTGAGAAAGCTTTGATAATTCTTCCAATTTTTTCTGGTGAAAAAAAAGATGAATCAAGATATTTAAATGGAGTATTATCGACAATATCGGAATAAAGATATAAAAAATAATCAAAGGAACCTTAACACCTATTATGGGTAAATTCAAACCTGAATATGGATTTAGTAAATCCATATCAGAAGTTTGAAGGACTGTGATCCCCATATAAGTTAAAAAAATGAGGTAGGATATTTCTAGACTCCTAACCAACGATGTTGATTTACCAAGTACCGATTTCACTTCATCAATCTTGTCTTTAATATCACTCATAGTAAAATAGTTCTATTCTGATATATTATAGCTACATTTTTATGAACAAATCCCTTATCCCCCCTCACGCAAAAGCCCTTCCTCCACTTTCCGCCTTATCCATCAAAAAGCTGAATACCTCATTCGATTTCTCCTTGAAGGTAGGCATATCATACACCCCCTCAAGGTGAGGGTAAAGCTGCTTCATAATATAGCGTTCTACATTGATCCGTTGGCGTTGGTTTTTATGCCAATCGACCACAAGGATGTTGTCCTTTTCTGCTTTGAGCTTCGCTAAAAGGTCTTGGGAAGCAAGCTTCACTTGTTGTTTTTCGGCTTTGGTCAATTTGTCTTTGTAAAGGAGGTCAAAGATTTGAAGTTCTTCTTCTGTGAGTCCTTCGCTTTGTGCTCGAAGGTCTTCTTGTCGAAGTGCTTCAGCGTAGTTTTTCAACTCAGCAAAAAAGCGGTTTACGTCGCTGGTTTTGGTATTGTAGCGATCGATGATTTCTTGCAAGCGTTGGGCAAAGTCGGTGCGTGTCGTATTGCGGCGAAGCATCTGCTCCAATTTTGTTTGGATAAAGGCTTTGAAATCAACGATAGCAAGGTATTTTAACTCTGTACGTTTGAAGTTTCGCATGACCTGGTCTAAGTTGACACGACGTAAATCGATTTGCTGTTGAGGGGTGATTTCGTAGGAGGTTGAATAATCTGAATTATCAGAAATCCCCGTATCCTCAAGCTTTAAAATAGTTTCCTTTATTTCATATCCTTTGGAATAAATGCTATCATCTAATAGTACCCTGGTTTCCTCCACAGCAGCATCAAAATCACCTGTATCTCTTTCCCTATTAATAATTTGGCGAAGGTATTCATAAGCCTCTTTAATACGCTTAAACTCGTTGAGAATATCCGTATCTGGCTGAGTTGCTTTGTAGATATTTCTGATCGCATTTTCATGCACATTAAATTCCTTTCTTAGCTCCTCAGTCTTGGATAGATTATTAGCGAAGGTGGCGAAATGCTTGATTTTCTTAAACGTATTATCGTTGTCCAAAATCAAAGCTATATCGCATTCATTTTCAAGCAGAAATTCCCTAGCAGTATCGACCGCTTCCACCAATAAATCCTTCAAAGCTTGCTTATCCTTTACAGGTCTGTCAATGCCTCCTGATTGATCATTTCGCTCCTTTCCATATTTCTCCAACGCCTTTTCGAGGTTCTCAAAAACCCCAAAATAATCTATGATCATCCCACAGGTTTTATCTATTGCAACCCGATTGGCTCGGGCAATCGTCTGCATGAGGGTATGGTTTTGCATGGGCTTGTCCAGGTACAGCGTGCTAATCGTAGGACTGTCAAAGCCTGTAAGCCACTTAGAACAAAGGAAAACCAAGGAGAAAGGGTCATCCGCTTTTTGAAAGCGGTCTTTTAACCTTAGCCGTTCGTTTCCAAATTGCGTCTCCATCGCTTTTCGATGGGGTTTTATATCTAATCCTTGCTTTGCAAATTTCTCCTCTTCATCACTGTCCTTGCTGATCACTACATACATCTCCGCCTTTCGCATAAACTCCAGTATCTCCCGCTTTTCCTGTTCTTCTTTTGGGGTTGCAGCCGTTGCGATTTCACGGTTCAACTTTTGTTTTTCCACCTTCCAATGCGCTTTCACCTTATCGTACATCTTCACTGTGGTGTACTTATCCACAGAAATCACCATCGCTTTTCCTTTATAAGCTCTGTATGGGAAGTGCTTTACGATGTCTTGAGCGATCTCCTCTAGCCTAGCGTCCCGCTTGATAAGCTCCAGTTCAGTGGCGTATTGCCGTTTGAGGCGTTCTTCATCCTCTAGGGATAGGTTATCTTGTTCAACTATTTTCGCTAAATCCTCATTCAGGTATTTATTCCCCAATTGTACCTGTGGCACCCTGTTTTCATAGAATAGGGGAACGGTGGCTCCGTCCTCCATACTTTGGGCGAAATTGTATTCACTGATATACTCACCAAACCACTCCCTCGTGGTTTCATTGGCATCTAACAATGGGGTACCCGTAAAGGCCAAATAATTGGCGTTAGGCATAGCCTTGCGCATATTTTGGGCAAAGGTATTGTACTGGCTACGGTGCGCCTCATCTACCAATACAATGATGTCATTTCGTTCTGTCAGAAGAGGGAATTCCTCCCCTTTGTCAGTTCCAAACTTTTGGATCAGGGTGAAAACGAATCGCTTATTGCCCTCTCCAAGCATCTGCTTGAGTGCAATTCGACTTTTTACTTTGACTTCGTCTTTTTCTCCTATGATTTCAGCCTTTAGAAAGTTTTTGAAGATTTGATCATCGAGGCTATCGCGGTCTGTGACAATCACAAAGGTGTAATCTCCTTTATACCTTCTAAAGATTTTCATAGCGAAGAAAATCATAGAAAAGCTCTTTCCACTTCCTTGTGTGTGCCAAAAAACGCCCAATCTTCCATTCTGATTCAGCCTATTTTCAAAGGAAGTAATGCCATTATTTACCCCTATATATTGGTGGTTTTTGGCGACGATCTTGGCCGTATCAGAAAAGTAAAAGATAAAGTTTTCCAAAATGTCAAGCAATCGCCTTTTGTCACACATCCCTTTCACCACACGCTCTAGGCTAATGCCTTCTTCATCAGGATCATAGGCTTCATCTTCCCGCTCCACACGCTTCCATACAAAATAATGTTCCCAACTTGCCGTAAAGCTTCCCACCTTGGTATGAATACCATTAGATAGGATATTGAACATATTGCAGTTAAATAAAATAGGGATGTTCCGTTTATATTTGCGGAGGTTCTCAGTGTAGGCAGTCTTTACCTCCACATTGGAGTTTTTCAACTCTATAAAAACCAATGGCAAACCATTTACATACACCAATAAATCCGTTCGGCAACTCTTTTTCCCCACTATTGGCAATTCCTCTACAATGATAAATTCATTTTTTTCAGGATGATGAAAGTCTATATAGATCACCTTTTCAGGCTTTTCTATGCCGTTTTCATCCTTGACTTTGGTATAATACCCGTCCTTCAATAGAAGGTGTAATTCCTTATTGGCTGCTAGGGGGGAAAGGGTCGCACGTGATCGTGTGATTTCACGAATAGCGTCCTGTAAGGCTTCTTCTTTATGCTGTGGAGGTAAATGATCATTAATGGATTCTAAAGCTTTCTGTAAGCGTTTCTTGCTTATTACTTGCTTATTGGAAGTCCTGCCAAGGCTACTATCATCATATTTACAAAAGAGGTGTTCTGAATAGCCAAGGGTATTCAGATACAAATCCACTAACTCTTTTTGTATTTCCTCTTCAGAGATAAAGTTTGCCATCTTTTTGATATTTGGAGGTCAATGCTTGGCAAGGTTTCTTTTCTACATGTGAGTATCAGACTTTTAGTTTGCCACTTAATAAGCGCGGGAGTAGACGGTCACGAATCTTTCCTAAAACTTTGTTTTGAGATTTATGCAACTTTATTTTTTCATAAAAGGGGGTCACAATTTGTTCAAACCTATTGATCAATTCTTCTCCTGGAAGACTTATCGATAATTTTATTAAATCTTTAGGGTAAACATGTGGTTGGGCCGATCCTTTTTGCAGATGAAATATTTCTTTTTGCTTCTCAATTAAGGACAAGTAGATAAAATAAAAACAACTTGTTGCCTCAGAGTCAATAAATGAGCAATCAGAAGCCCAAATATTTTCAAAATACAGATTAACAAACCCTGCATTTGCTCCAGATGCACTTACTGTAATTGTTGGAGATAAGGTATTTGCTTTATTATGAAAATAAGCAGGAGATACCCCCCCTGCAACAACTGGAATTTCTCCCTCAGAAACAGTGTTTTTTGTAATATTTCTTCCTTTTCTAATTCTTGCTTTCGTTCCGAGTAGTGACGCTTGCCATCCCTTTGGTAAACCATCCACCATTTCCACGTCCTCATGTCCAGGAAAGCGAAAGCGTACAAACCACTCCTTATAGAGGTTTTGGGCCATTTGTTCTAAAATGGAGATGCGCTTTTGGTTGTTCTCAATGAGGTCATCATAGGTGGATAGGATGGAGGCGATTTTTTGTTGGGTGGGTAGTGAAATCGGGACTTTAACTTTTATACTTTCAAAAGCACTTTTATTAACATTTTCTCTTCCCGAAGCGGAACCACTTGACATGTATTTCACTTTAGGATTATTATACTCCATTAAGTAGTAGATAAATCGCTCATCATATTTTTCTTTATGGGGAATGATTGAGTTTATTTGTTGGTTTGTCATACTTGACTGACTTGTATAACATTGTTTCCCGATACTCCCAATGGTAACTACACATGTTGTATCGGAGGGGACAAGAAACCTTTTGAACTTTTTCTCTACTTCTTTCGAAAGCAAATCTTCTGTTTTGGCGATATACCTTTGCCCATTTATTATATCAGAAGGCTTTATTAATGGATACTTATTCCCATAATAAACCCGCTCTTTTGTTGGAGGTGTAGTCCCAGTAACAATCCTACCTAAATCACCTATTCTTACTTCTTTCCATTGCATTATATGATCTCCTTTAGGTTGAATTCAATTAATTCTTCTAATCTTAATGCCTCTTCATTTAACATCTCGAATTTCTTGTTCAAGGCCTTCATTTCCGCCCTAAACTCCTCCTCCGTAAGGTTATCTTCTTCCAAAGCTACCCCTACATAGCGTCCAGGGTTGAGGGAATAACTTTGTTCCTGAATCTCTTGTAAAGACACAATTTTACAAAGCCCCTCTACATCCATAAACTCCCCCTCTGGAAAGTGTTTTTCATGCCATTTAAAATGGTTATTGAAGTAACCTATCCGCTCTTCTATAAACTGGAAATGCTCAAAAGTACTCGTAGCAGTTTTGAGAAGGTTTTTTATGTTGAATGTGGCAAAACTTTTATTTCCCTTGACTTTTAAATTTCGTTCGGCAAAAGTGGAAAGGGTTTGGAGACTTTTGAACGCCTCCTGGACATTGACAGGGTCAATTGATTTCAACTTTTCATCAAACGTTTGCTCTTCTTCTACCAGTTGACTTTTCCCTACGACTAAGGGCTGAATTTCACTATACCAATCGGTTAGGGCTTTGTGGAGGAGTGTCAAAGACTTTTGGGCTTCTTCCTTGGATTTTTGATGACCACTAAAGGGTTGTTCTAAATTGGAAGGATTGTCAATTGGGCCGTTTTCCCAGCGTCTAAGCGCATCTTTGTATAATTGAATCAATGCGTTATACTTTTCTTTTTCGCCTCTGTAAAGCCATACAATGGCCGCGAGATCAAACATTTGAGCTTGAGTAAAGGTCCGTAAGGCACGACTTACCTGTGTATAGGTGTTTCGGGCATCAATAAAAAGTGTTTTGTCTTTTCGATCGGCTGGTTTGCCCTTGTCATAAAACCACAAAGTGATGGGCAAAGTCACCGATATAAAAAAATTGGTAGACACTGCTACGATCACATCCACCATCCCTTGGTCCACTATGTTCTTCCTAACTTCCAGTTCTACACTTCTTGCGTCAGAAGCAGAATTAGCCATTACAAAACCAGCTCTCCCTTTCTCATTGAGGGAAGCCCCAAAGATATTGGCCCATAGATAATTCGCATTGCCAAAGGTGGTTTGCTTTTGCTTCTTTTTACCAGAATTAGGGGATTTCGATTTTTTAGAAGGGAGGCCATAGAAGTTAAATCGGGTGGCATTGGTCACCTTTTCCTCCACTACATCTTTTACATTAAAAGGCGGATTGGCCATTACATAGTCAAAATCCCCGTGACCATGTTCGTCGATGAACGCGTCTATTTCAAATGGGTCTTCATAATAGCTATTAACATTTCGAATGTCTCCATTCAGCCCATTCACTGCCAAGTTCATTTTGGCAAGGTCTACGGTATCACCTGTCCTTTCCTGCCCATAGATGGAAAGGTTATTTGCTTGGTTTTGGTGTCGCTTGATGAATTTGGCGCTTTGAACAAACATTCCTCCGCTCCCACAAGAAGGATCAAATATTTTCCCTTTAAATGGCTCGATTACCTCCACAATTAATTTCACAATGGAAGTAGGGGTAAAAAATTGTCCACCCTTTTGCCCTTCTGCCAAAGCGAATTTCCCTAAGAAGTATTCGTAAATCTTGCCAAATAAATCTCCTTCAGCATCTACGGGAATCACGGAAAACTCTTTTAACAAATTTTCCAAAATGGCATCGTCAGAGATGGCCGTGTATTGCTGTTTGGGAAGGGTACCATTAAGGTTTTCATTATAAGCTTCGATGCTCTCCATCGCCTCAATGATTGCCTTCTGGAGGGTCTTTTTACCCTCACTAGCTACCTTGTATTCTCCTTCCAACAAATAGCTATATCGAGCATTAGCAGGCAGATAAAACCCACACTTGGCAATGTAGAGCTTCTTGATGTCCTCTTCCTCATCCCAAGGTTGAATTTCTTCCTTTACAAGTGGCTCCGCCTGTTCAAATTTATTGGAGGCATACTTCAAGAAGATCAGTCCTAAAACGGGCGTAGCATATTCGCTCGCCTTTAAGGTCGAATTGGCCCTTAGGCCATTGGCAGCATTCCAAAGTTGCTCTTCCAGTCCTGACACTAAATCCAGTCCATCAAATAAGATGGATTCTACATCTTGGCTTGTCATATATTTTTCGTCTATTCTACTTTTCCAAATTAACATGGGTAAGTTATGGAAAAGAAAAACGATAACGAAAAATAAATCGGGGACTATCTGTATCCGTTGTTTAGCGTTTAGTGGTGTTTACATGTGTTTCTTCATAGACTTCCGCAAAAAATGCGGCAAACTTTCCATTCTCCATCTTTCCCTTTCCCAATAGTATTCCTTTGCTTTTAAATATAGCAAGTGAATAGCCTTACGTGTGGGCTTGCCCTTATGCGTATCATGGAAGTGCTTGGTTCCCTCCAATTTTTCAACCATGCGATTGTAAGCCCAATACCTATCATTGGCGTAGGAGAGCTTAGAAGAGATTTGAGAGACATAGTAAAGCCTTTCATCGTAAGCTTCTCGGCTTTTCCACATATGGGAACCATAAGCCAGGTATAGGATTCTGCACCGCTTGCCCGTTTCAGGGCATACAAAATACAATACTTCTCCTTTTCCCAGATTACTGGGAACGGTTACAAGATCGATTAAATAATCATATTTAATGACCTTATCTGTATGACTGTTTTTCACAGAATATTTAAGCCTGATATACCTTTCAGGCTCCCAGCACGAAGAAATCTTTATTTGGTGTGTTGGGTTTTCTTTACCACCCCAAGCCATTGTACCGCTTCTATTTTTGCCCTTTATCAGAAATCCCGATTTTATCAGTGAAGATAGAGAAATGGTGATTGCGCTTTCACATGTCTGTGCGCCTGTTGGTGGTTTTCCCATGATTAAAATATTTTTCAAAAAAATAACCGAAATCCTTAGGAGATTTTACCAACTCCATCCAATACTGCTTTCTCCATGATCATGGGAAACAGCCTCTACCTTGGGCATAACATAGGGCATAAGCTTGCACAGGAAGTGCAATTTTTCTTTTGGAGTGAGTTCTTCAAAGTAATCAGGTAGCTTCTCCAATTCAGTGTGGAAGATGCCTTTTAGGCTGGTGCGTAGGTCACTTACAGCAAGGGGTTTAGGTTGGGCCTGTTTCAAATCTTTCTTTCGTCGGTTGATGTCAGCCTCAAAGACCTTTAGAAAGATTTCCTTCCTTTCATTCTCAATGGCTACCTCTTCGACCTCTTCCCATGAAGTATCGTTCAAATATGTTGCAATCTGATCCAGAATGAAAACAGCTTGCTTTTCATCAAAGGCAAATTTATTGATTTGCTTCTCCAGAATAACCATAACTTTGGTTGGAGAATCAGGATACTTTAGAAAGCTGTCAATCCCTAATTGATAAAGCCGTATAGGTTGGTGGAGGTCTTCGAAATTCCCTTCCTCTTTTAGCTCAGCAACTAGGTTGATGATATTTTCTTTGTGCCAATCACTACCTGTTTGGTAATAGCTTTCAATGGTCTTTCTTCTAGGTGTTAATGCCATAATCGGTTGGGTTATTGGGCTGGTATTAATGAAAATTGATGTACCATGTCTCCCAGAATTGGGTTCCTTTGGATCATCTGATTTAAGGTGTTTTCTTGTTCGAGTTGGATTTTTTCTTTTAGGCTCAACCTGTTAGCGGTCAAAGGTTCAGGCTTGGGGGCGGGTGAATCAGGAGGAGGGGATTGAGGCGACTTTCTGAACGTCTCGACATCGTACTGGAGGAGGTAATCCGCTAGGTCTGCCCCTTCTTTATCTCCTTTGCGCTCCAGTAAATCAGACACCTCTATTTGGCCTATGTGACTCAATACCTTAGCTTTCTGACTCCATTTATCAAAACCTCCCTGATCTGGGAACAGCGTTATTTTTCTTCCTTTCAAAACTTTAAGTCGCTTTTCATTCAGCCACTCTAAGCCGAGGACTGCCAACCATATATATTGAGGAAGATAAGCCGTTGCGATAACAGCCGTTTTTGCAGCTTCTACGATGGCGATAGGCTTGGTTTTGGGTTCATATTCCAGTTGAGGCAATCCAAATAAACAAGGTGCCTTTGGGCTGTTCTCTGAATAGTTTTTGAGCCAATTGGGAATAGGTTCCTGCTTTTTGAGATAGACATCTTTTATTGCAGTATGTACCCATCCATTACTCCGCTTTTTCCGCCCGTCTGCATGTGTCCCGCGTACCGTGTGACCCATATCATCAAATAGAATTACTTGCCCTCCAGCGACCTTGTCAGCCTCATCTATGAGCCAAAAAACCGTTGCCCCTTTCCAATACTTAGAGGTTCCTATCTGGAAGTTTTGAATCAGTTCCCTTGCGAGACTGCCCCCCAATTTTTCTTCCAAAAACTTGGCAAAAACATTACGCTCATAGGTTTTCAAACTTGCTTCCATGATATTTTTGGGAATGGTTGTAAAGGCTTGGGCTGTCTCAGCCTTGGTCTTTCGGTTCGATTTTGATTGGCCTTTGGTATCCTGTTCCCTTCGCCCATATCCGTCCTTATAGGGGTTCAAGTGATAACCGCAATTATTGGCGCGATTGCATTTTCCATATTCTAGTGGAAGATAGTTCCCCATCTCTGTATCGATGTATCTGGAGTATTCGCCCTTTTTCCCACATGATGGACATGTATAGCGCGTTTTTGGGCCTTTATAGTCTTCTAGTTCGTATCTATAGTCTGACATAACTGGTTCATTTTGCCTTAGGCGTTCACAGTGTTCACGCTGTTCATAGTGTGAACGCCGTGAACGGTGTGAACACTAGAGAGAATTATTTCTTTGAATATTTATTTACAGTCCCTACTGCAATGCCTAATTCTTTGGCAATGGCTCTTTGAGATTTACCTTGCTCAATCATTTCTTTCACCATCAAAATATTACTATCCCTATCTTGCTGAGTAAGTTTTTTCAAATGTTCCTCCTCAGTAGAAAAACCCATGAACTCAAATTGCAGGAAATTGTATTCCTTAATAATCTGGCAAAGACAGACATTCCCCCCATCATAGAGTTGTTCCGTATTGCGTTGTTTGATTTGCTTGAAATACCGAAGTTGTTTGTCTTGGTGACTCTCACCAATGGTAAATGAGCTATCACAAAAATTGATCAGCATTTTGCTGCCTTGCAAGTCATTTCTGGTAATAGGCTTTGATAAGTCTCGCTTGGGCGTGTGCGCTAAAGCTAGGATCGATAACCCATATTTTGATTTCAAAGCCTTTAAATGCTTCATTAATGGCAAAGCATCTTTTGCCTTTTCAGTTTCTTGCTTTAAGTAGGTGAGATTATCAATAATCAAGACCTTCGCTCCAGTATTGACAATCGTCTGTTCTAAAGAGGCATTGAGGAAGTTTTCAAATGATTGGTTTTCGGGAATCTCTGAATCGGGGTCTACCTCCACCCTGATAAAGTATTCATCCCAATCATAATGTTTCTCAAAATCTGCCGAATATCGATTTTCAAACTGCTTATCTGAAAGCTCAAAGTCAAAGTATAGAATCTTCTGCCTCTTAGCATCAAATTTGAACCCTGGTACATGCACTCCCCTACTTATACTATCTCCAATCTGCACTGCAAGGATTGATTTGCCTAAATTGGTATCTGCGAATAATATGCATAACTCTCCTTCAAACCAGAATTCTCCAAATAACATTTTTGGAATTGGGCGTGTCTTTGCCTGTTCAATCCACCTATTAGCAGGCATTGCCTTAAACAGTCCGTTTTTAGTTTCGTGACGGTCGAGTAAATCGCCTACTTCTTCCAAAATATCTTTAGATGTTATCGGTGGTTTGGGTTGAGTCGCTTGATTTGGCTTCCCCAAATCATTGGATTGAGATGCCGTAGCCGACCCTTTATTTTGTCCATGAAATTTCATAATTTTGTCGTATTACGAATACAGTTTTAGATTTTGAAAAAGGAGGGTTACGGCCTCCTTTTTTTGTTGTTGGCGTTCATGTATGCCATAGCCTCAGCATCTAGCTCTTCGGCAGTTTTGATCTTATGGGCGAGCAACCATTCATCAATTTCATTTAGGTCAAAGATTAGCCGTTTCCCGCTTTTACTGTGTGGGATGATAGCAGCCGATACCTTTTTGTAAATGGTCGATTTGCTGCCAATAAATGGACGGGCTTTTAATAGGCCGTCGAGGTCTACAATGGATTGTTCCTTATAGGTTGAGGGTGCTTGTGAAGCAAACGCTTCTCTTACAGCCTGTTCAACTATATTTTTTATAGTCGTTTCTGGAATCGATATTAATACAAAGTCTTGCATAGTTGAGGAAATTAATTTTCCCCAAAGATGCTATGCCCTATAGCTGAAAATCCATAACGAGGTCGTAAACGTTACTACTTTTTACCCTTTTTAGGGTTACTTAAAATACCATGAAATTTAGGCTTATACAGTGGTGTATAGACCTTTTCATAGGTATTCGTATAGGTTTTCTTATCTTGTGCTGGCCTAAAATACTGGTCAATTGAGTTAGCATTTGAAAAGCAGTTCCTTACCGTTCTATTATCAGGTTTCCCTATCCAGCCTTTCTTTCTCAACTCAATGAATAATTCTGCCAGTTCCCCTTGGGTTCCATTCCACTGAATAGGATTTATTATACTTAGTTTCCCAGAGGAGTTCATAAATGTATCTTCTAAAAGGGTCACTACTCTTTTAGCTTTTAGTTTAAAGTCTAAAGGCTTCCTGTTAGAATGGAGAATTGATTCGCCTACTTTTTTTATTAACAGGATTCTAATTTCTCTCTTTTCCAATAAATTTGCATAGTCAATTAACTCTTCGCATAATTCCTTCCCATCCAATATTTCCGTTTTCAACCTGCCAATACCTTCTTTTTTATACCATTTTGCAACGTGATCATAAGGGTGGTTAAAAAGGCATTTTCTAAAAATTTCCCATTCTTCTATCGTTAACCCAACCTTCGCCAATTCATGGTAAGTTTCTAGCGTATCATTACAACAATATCGAATAATCAATTTCCCCTCTTTCTCAGCTTGAGTTTGAGCCGCTAATTCATCTGCGTTTAAACTCTTAGGAGCAAAAAAAATATCTTCGTTTTTATAAATTCTTTCAGGATTAAGGTCCATAGTCTTATTTGGTTAGGAGTTTGATTAAAAAATTGAAGAAAGAAGGGAAGAATCCCTTCCCTCGTTATGTCCCAAAATTCAGCCTCGACTTCCCATTAGTCTGTCTCGCATTAAAATTCTCAATCCTGCATTTGTCAGAACAGAATTTTGCCGTTTTGCGCTTCTTGACAGCCTCCTTGCCGCACGTCTGGCAGGTGATCAGGTAGCCGTGAACTTCCCGCGTTGTGGTTGTCGTCTTGTCGTGTATTTTGGTGGAAGACGGGTCACGTCTTTTGGCGTGTGTACTGTTCTGTAAATCGCGCTTGAGCCGTTCGTTTTCTTCCTTCAAACGCTGCATTTCGGAAGCGTCACTTCCTCCCGTTCGAAACCCTATCCCGCCGTTATTCCCTCCACCACTTTTCCCTTTTAGGTCTGCCATTTGGGCAAGGATCACTTCCAAAGCTTGCTTGGTCTGTTCATTGCCAAATTGATATTGCGCCCGTCTGGCTGCTTCCATTGCGGCCTGTCGGTCGTGCTTCGTTTCATAAGCTGCAATGAATTGGGCTTCCTTGTCTGGATGGATGGCAAACTCTGCACGGTCGGAATAGTGATTGGACACAAAAGACAATAGGATCGCCAACCCATAGGCGAAATACACCATCTTCCTATGTCCTGATTGCTTGGTACTTACTGACAGGTCGAACCGTCCTTTGTCCCGTGCATAATCATCTTTGGCCGTTTCTCGCTTGGTAATCTCTGCTTCGCGGATCATCGCCAATTCGGCGTTGTATTCCGTTTCGAGCTTGTCAATCTTTTGTTGGTATTCAGCAATCAGGCGATGGCCGTAGGTGGTAATCACCCCTTGCCAATGCACCGCGCCCGTCCCGATCTTATAGGGACAAATGGTTTTGCAATGCTTATCGTGGTTAGGCGTGGAGGCTTTGCCAATGTCCCTAATCCGCGCTATCAGGGCTTCATGCTTGGCAATGGCTGGTTTGTATTCCTGCTCTGCATTTTCCCGCCTCACCTGGTACTCAGCGTCAATATTATCCAAAGGATTCTGGATGACCTCCTCTGTCGTATCGTATGCGACAAAGTCCACGCCTTGCAGATTGGCGTAAATGTCCAGACATAACAAAGCGATCAGTCCCACAATGGCAGCGATGAACATAGGCTCATGGCCTTTGGTCTTGTAGTGCCTTTTGGCGATGTAGTCCAGAACGGTGGCCGTAATACTGGCAATGAGGAAAAACGCAATCAGCGCAACGGATACCGTCACCACATAGGGTAAAAAATCCCCTTGCATATCGGCAAAGCGATCTAGCATTTTGCGGTAGAAATTCAGGCTCATAAAAGCATTATACCACAATACAATCAGGGTAAACACTTGCGCAGCGACAAAGACCCAAAACCACTTCCTCAACGTGGGTTCGTTCTGGAGTCTTCCCGTAAATCCTGCAATGATGGTTTTGATGTTATCAAACATGGAAGCCTCCTTTCTCGATGGCGTGGAAGGGGTGGAGGCATGAAGGAAAACAGGTTTTTGCCTGTTTGGGCGGTCGGGGAATAGCTTGTGTAACTATTTCCCCCATTTTTAGTAATTTTAGCATGTTAATTAATGTTAACAATGCCCTGTCGATATTTTAGCGAATGGTAGGCAGGGCACTCTTTTTTAATACATTATTTTTTCATTTTCGGTTTGTTCGTAACCTGTTATTCAGGTTGCAGTGTCATTTCATAGTTTTATGTCATTCAATTTATTCATGGCTTCCGTTTTCCGTTCATCTACAATTTTTGCATAAATCTGGGTAGTCCTTACGTCCTTATGGCCCAATAATTTGGAGACGGTGTAAAGCCCTGTTCCAAGGTTCATTTGGATAATTGCAAATGAATGCCGCGCACAATGAAAAGTAATCTTTTTCCTTATCCCAGCCAGAAACACCCATTCTTGAAGCTTGACATTATTCCAGGCGGAATATTTTAGCCCTTCAAATATCTTTTTATCATCCCCTTGCCTCGATCCTAGCAATTCCCTTGCAGATATGGGAATAGGCAAAGTTTCTTCTGCTTTCGTTTTTTGCTGCCTGAGTCGGATAAAGTACCCATTAGCATCATCCTTTTGAAGGTCATTCCATGTAAGACCGTTTACATCTACAAACCGCAATCCTGTAAGCGCACTAAATAGGAAGGCTTTCTTCATTACCTCATTTTCACAAGGTGCTTGAGCCAAGGTTTTCAACTCCTCAATGGTAAGGAATTCACGTTTTGTTTCTTCCGCTTTGATCGCGTTTACCCTTGCACCATAGTTTTCTGGGATGTACCCTTTCTTAAAGGCTTCTTTCAAGGCTGCCTTCAATTTATTGAAATAGGAATGCTTGGTGTTTTGTGCCAATTTCAGGCTAGAAAGATATTCCTTGAAATCCTCCAAAACCTCTACGGATAATTGGCCCATTGTCAGCCCTTCGCTAAAGAACTCCTTCAAGTATTTGGATGCACTATGCCAATTACCGTAGTTTCCATCAGAAGCGTATCGCTGTTTTACCATCAGGTCGAAGAACTCAATAAAGGACTTTTTCTTATTGGTGCTGGCGGAAAAGCCATAAGTCCCTTCTTGAATTTCCTTTTCCCGTTTGTTCTTAATGCTTCGTGCTAAAGCTTTGGTTTCCTTATTGTGTTGGGTTTCGTGTGGTCCCCTTGATCGCTCGAAGATGTAAAGCCCTAAAAACTCTCTCCTTGTTTTCTTCCCTGTATTAGGATTAAGAATCTCTGGATAAAAATCTAGGTAAAGGCTTTTCCTGCCTTTGCTAATCTTCTTTTCACGCAAAAATACTTTTATTGACGTTGGCATAATGGCTATTCAAATAAGCTGTTTAAATCCTGCTTCCTAATAATTACCCGCGTTCCTAGTTTGGCCTTTTTCAGTTTCCCTTGCTTGATGATCCGCCAAAGGGTAGTTCGGCTTATCCCTAGCAATCTGCACGTTTCATCGATGGTCAAAAATTCTTTGGCTTGTAAATCAAGAAGCGGTTGGAGGATCGTCTTTTCTGTTTCTTTATTACTCTTCTCTATCTTCTCCTCCTTTTGCCTCGCCTTATAAGCTGCCTTTGCGCACCTGTCGCCGCAAAACCTTGTGACGGTGGTCTTCGCTATGAATTCCTCACCACAATGCTCACAGATTCGCAAAACCCTGATATTACTACTCATTAGCAATTGTTAATTAATGTTTCCTTTTGTTTCATAATTTCCCCCAACTTGTACCTTGAGTTCAATTAGATTCACAAAGATACAGATAAGGTACAAATAATCCGCAAGAAACAGCTAAACAATCACTAAGTAATGATAGGATTTATATAGAAAAAGCCCCTAATCGCATGGATTAGAGGCTTTTTATTTAGTGGTTATTTTCGCTTGTTTTCTTCGTTACTTTCCAATACAAAAATTCGCAAAGATATTCCCCAACACCTCATCCGTCGATATTTCTCCCGTGATCTCCCCAATATGATGAATTGCCGCACGAATGTCGATCGCCATCAGGTCCGATGGGATGCCGTCAGCGAGGGCTTGGAGGACCTCCTGAAGGTGCCCTTGGGCGCCTTGCAAAGCCGTCAGGTGCCGCACATTGGAGATCATGGGCTGATCTGCGGGGCGATCGCTGAGGGCCGCTACGGCGCCCAGCATGAGGTCGTGCAGGCCGTCGAGGTAGGTGCCGGTTTTGGCGGAGATCAGGAGCCAGGGATATTGGCCAGCGAGGTCTGTGTCGTATTGACTGGCGTAGGCTTCTTGATCGGGGAGCAGGTCGCTTTTATTGCCGATGACGATGACTTGAGCCGTTTCTGGCAGATCGAGGCTTTTGACGTATTGGGCAGCTGCTTCGGGCGTCTCTTGGGTGCTGTCAAAGAGGTAGATGACGAGGGAGGCAATTTGGGCTAAATCGAGGCTGCGCCGCACGCCTTCGGCTTCAATGACATCGCCCGTCTCGCGCAGGCCTGCGGTATCTTGCAGGCGAAATTCGATGCCTTGGATGACGAAACGGTCTTCGACCACGTCGCGGGTCGTTCCTGGAATGTCCGAGACGATGGCGCGGTTGTCGTTGAGCAAAGCGTTGAGGAGGGTGGATTTGCCAGCATTGGGTTTACCGATGATGGTGGTGGGCACGCCGCGCTTTATGGCATTTCCGAGGCTGAAGGACTGGATGAGCTGTTCCAAATGGTCGAGGATGCGCTCGACGAGCGCATTCAACTCGCTGCGGTCCGCAAACTCCACGTCCTCTTCCCCAAAATCCAATTCCAATTCGATCATGGAAGTGAAATGCAGCAACTGGGCGCGCAGGGACTTAAGCTCCCGCGAAACGCCGCCGCGCATCTGGTTCATGGCCAGTTGGTGGGAGCCGGCAGAGCTGGAAGCGATGAGGTCGGCGACCGCTTCTGCCTGGGCCAGGTCCATGGCCCCGTTGAGGAATGCGCGCTGAGTGAACTCACCCGGCTGGGCGAGGCGGGCACCTTGATCGACCAAAAGCTGCAAAGCTTGCCCTAAAATAAAGGAACTACCATGGCAGGAGATTTCCACTACGTCTTCTCGGGTAAAGGAACGCGGCGCACGAAATACCGACACCACCACTTCGTCCAAGATCGTTTCCCCTTTCATCAACTTCCCATAATGAAGACTGTGCCCCGCCGCTTGAGAGAGGTCCTTGGGCTGAAAAACGCCATTTACTAAAGAAATCGCTTCATTTCCCGTCAATCGAATCACCCCCAAGGCTCCTTGTCCGCTGGGCGTACTAATCGCAACAATCGTATCCGTAGATGAAATCAAATTAAAATGAAAATTAAAATCTAAATCAAAATTATTATCAAGCTCAAAATTAGCTACTTTTAGCAACAAATAACTACAACTACTATTCTTGTTTTCATTTTCATTTTAATTTTCATTTTAATTGAAAAAACGAATCCTTATCCTTACTGGCGGCGGCGACTGTCCGGGCCTAAATGCAGTTATCCGTGCAGTCGTCAAAAGTGCCGAGAATGCTGGCGACTGGGAAGTCATTGGCAGCATAGAAGCGTATAATGGCTTACTCACCTCCCCTTTCCAGGTGGTTTCCCTCAACGAGCTAGCCGTAGCAGGTATTCACTTCCGTGGGGGCACGATCATCGGCACCACTAATAAAGGCGATCCATTTGGCTTTCCCGTCAAGCAAGCAGACGGTTCGGTGAAGACCGTAGACCGATCTCAAGAAGTCATGACAGCCCTCAAACAACTCAATGTCCAGGCGGTCATCAGCATCGGCGGGGATGGTTCACAAAAGATTTCTCAGCAATTTTTTGAAATGGGCATGCCTGTCATTGGCGTACCCAAAACCATTGACAATGACCTTTCCGCCACCCAAATGACATTTGGCTTTCAGACGGCTGTGCAAATAGCTACAGAAGCTGTAGACAAACTGGTCACGACCGCTGCTAGTCATAACCGCGTCATGATCCTGGAAGTAATGGGACGAGAAGCGGGCTGGATCGCTCTTCATGCTGCCCTCGGCGGCGGGGCAGAAGTCTGTCTGATTCCCGAAATCCCCTATGACATCGATATCGTCACCGAACGCATCAATGAACGCTACCACGCAGGCAAAGGCTTTGCCAATGTCATCATTGCCGAAGGGGCCAAGCCCAAAGGCGGCTCCATCGTCGGCAAAGAAAGCGGCGAAGCCGGTTATGGCCATGTCCGCTTGGGCGGCATCGGTTATCAGCTTGCAGAAGAGCTCAAAGCAAATGGCTGCCAAGGGGATATCCGCGTGACCGTTTTGGGGCATTTGCAGCGCGGAGGCGTGCCGATCGCCTTTGACAGGGTACTGGCGACCCAGTTTGGCGTGCGCGCTTTTCAGCTAGCTCAAGAAAGTAAGTTTGGACGAATGGTCGCCCTCGTCGATGGCAAGATCAGCGATGTGACCCTCAAAGAAGCTACCGCAGCCTATAACTATGTTCATCCGGATGACTTCCGCCTCAAATCAGCCCGGGCGATGGGGATTTCCCTAGGAGATTGAAGACATTGTTCTAAGTTTTAGGTTCTAGGTTCTAGGTCAGACTCACCCTAAAACATAAAACCTAGAACCTAGAACCTAGAACCTAGAACCTAGAACTTTTCTTACTCCCCACAAGCCGCCAAAAACCCAAAAATCCGGCAAGCCTAAACTTACCGGACAGGTTAATTGGATGTGTTTACCAATTGTGTGCTTAAATCCGCTTGAGAATAAGCTTCTCATCAGCTAGGATTCCTTTCTTGCAAGTGGGATCAAACCACTTGCTGGCAGGCAGCACGTAATTGTCAGGGTGCAGACTGAGCCAATGCTTTTTGTGAAAAATCACCAACAACATACGCTGCGCAAAGTTTCGCTGAGCCTGCTCTCCTCCCTGTCCCATCAGCAGCTTAAGCGTCGCTTTCAAAGCGCCTTCCTGCTCCTTAGATGAATCAGTGGTTTTACCCGTCAAAGGTGCCAATTGTCGATCATAGGCATCCAACAGGGTCATCGCCAAATCAATAGGGACAGAGGTGTTAACGTGGGGGCGGGAGAGTTTTTTAGACTGATTACCAAATTTGAGGATTTTCATGGTTGTTGAGTTCTGTGGTTTCTATTCTAACAATGGGAGTGTCAAATACATTCTACTTTTGGCAAAGGATATGCCTATATTATAAGTCACTAACAATCAGTCACTTAAGAATTTTTTCCTAAAGAAAAAATTCGCAATTTGAGAAAGTGAATCTCATTTTGAGTAATATTACCTACAAATACCTATCTATTTACCCTTAATTCTCTCCTAATTTGGACTATAACCAAATCGCCCTTACGCGTGCTCGTGTGTCACGCACAGCCATCGAAAAACTCTATGTAGAAATGCGCCACCTCGTCAACCGAGGGGTATATAAGCCATGGGAAAGCAGTGGAAAAGTCATCCGTGATGCCCTCTTGAGTCTGAGTCCAGAGATATATGGATCGATGGGAGATGCGGAGAAAGTAGAATTAAATGGGCTTGTGTATGTCATCGAGCGCCTCCCCAAAGGCATAGAAGCATGTCGGTATATTCGATTAATATCTGAGGAAGGATTTGAAGATGCCGGGTTTGAGGTTATCATCCCCTCAGCCAGGCGTCGCAACTGCTATCGCATCGATGAAGAACGCATGTATATCGAAGTCACCCGTGGCAGATCGGAGATATACGATATTTTGACCCACCTTACTTTTCTATTTATTGAGGCAGATAAAATACGGCAGCATGCGCTCGATGAAAATGGCAATCCCATCCAAGAGTGGAAGAAGCTCCGAAAAATCGCCTTGGGCAAAACCAAACTCACAGAAGAAAATCAGAAGGTTGCCTATGCCTATCTCAGTGTCATCCTAGGTCGTACCGCCGCAGAGACCCAGCATGCTTGTGAACGACTTGTTAAAACAGACGGGACCAATAGCGGCCTCTTTTCTGTTGTGTACTGGCTTGGGAAGCGGGCTATTGAAGAGGCATCTGATCATTATGACCGTGAAATCAGCTTTTCTCCTAAACTCGCTGAGCGAATCGGTCACCATCTTTATGGCGAACGATGGGCCAATGGGATCAAGGAACATTTGCTTACCCAGCAACTTGCCCATAGACCTATCCATATCATCAGTGCCAATATGCACTCTGTTATGACTTCGCTATATGCGTATCCAGCACTTAAGCTTAATTTCAATAAAGAAAACCCCTTAGAAGAAGTAGCAAGAGAACTCAGTAGGCCTAGCAATGAAAAACTCCGGGATCAAGTTAAATCTTTTGCCATGGCTAATGGGATGGCGTTGTTGGAGGAACATTATGGGACACATATTCAAGTACAAATTTTTGACTCCCTCGCCCTGCTTGGGTTAGGAGAAGATTTTCATATTCCCATCGACCGAAAACGCATTGAACAGGAGAAACCGCTAATCGTGGTGATGGATTATGCATTTGGAGAACAAGCATACGAGACCCTGGATGAATTGCTCAAACCTTATAAAAACAAAGGAGAAGAAATTAGCTTAAATATCGCGTCCATTTCGATTATGGGAAAAGCAGGCATCTTGCATGGAGGGAAAGGAGATCTGATGGTGCCTACGGCCCATGTTTTTGAAGGCACGGCCGACAACTACCCCATCGAGAATGAATTCTCGAAAGAAGACTTTGAAGGCCATGGCCTCAAAGTGGCCGAAGGGCCTATGATCACTGTACTCGGTACTTCCCTTCAAAATCGCGACATCTTGGCATATTTTGCCAAGTCCAGTTGGCAGGCCATCGGCCTTGAGATGGAAGGTGCCCACTACCAAAAAGCCATTCAGGCGCAAGTCAAGATCAGGGGAAATGTCAGCGGAAAAGTCGCATTGCGCTATGCGTATTATGCATCGGATAACCCCCTGGTGACTGGCAGTACCCTCGCCTCGGGTTCTCTGGGAGAGACAGGCGTCAAGCCTACTTACCTAATCACAAAAAAGATTTTGGAGAAGATCCTGGGGTAGGAGACCGCTCGGGCTTCGAAGACTCGCCCTCGCTGCGAGACCGGTCGCCCTGCGGGCTCCCTACGAGATCGTTCGTCGCGGGGCTCCTCCCTGCGAGACCGCTCGGCTCGAAGACTCGCCTTCGCTCCGAGACAAGAGACTTTTTCTGGTCTGGCCTTGCGGGTTGACCCCTTGTGTGATGGCATGAAGGGTAGGCGAAGGGGGCGGCTCGTGCGATGGGGGATGTGACCACCCTGTGAGACCAAAATTTTCTTCACTCTCACTTTCAACCTCACACTTCATAAAAGACCGCTCGAGGACTCGCTACGAGACAAGAGGGAAAAATGCATTGCGTCCTTCGACAGGCCTTCGGCGCGAAATCAGGCGAACGCTCACGATGAAGTCTCCGGACAAGTCCCGCAGCGAGGCGAGTCTTCGAGCCGAGCGGTCTCGCAGGGAGCCTCAGCGACCGGTCTCGCCTCTCGCAGTGAGGAGCGAAGCGACGAACGGTCCTATAGCCCGAGCGGTCTCACTTGAGTCTCTCCTCGCGGTTCGCGATCTCCCAAGCTGTCAAAAACACCAGCTGGGTCACCTTTGCCATTTTTTCAAAATTGATCTTCTCTATCGTGTCAGTGGCACGGTGATAATCCTTGTGGGTACCAGAGAAATAGAAAATGATGGGTATCCCTTTTTCTGCGAAGTGATAGTGGTCACTGCGTTCATAGTAGTTGTTGGGGTCGTCCTCAGCATTGTAGGTGTAATCCAACGTGAGTTGGGTGTATTTCGAATTGGTGGCTTCGCTCAAGTCATGCAATTCTTGACTGATTCTGTCAGCGCCGATCAGGTAGACATAATTGCTGGAATCAGCTGTCTGGGCATATTTGTCATCCGATCGTCCGATCATGTCGATATTGAGGTCTACCACGGTATTTTCCAGGGGAAAAACAGGATGATCTGTATAATAAGCAGAGCCCCATAGCCCTTTTTCCTCTCCAGAAACGGGCATGATCAAAATACTTCTGCGGGGACGCTGACCCGCTGCTATCGCCTTGGAGAAAGCCTCTGCAATTTCCAATAGTGCGGCGGTTCCAGAACCGTCATCATCAGCTCCATTAAAGACCTCTTTATCATTTTTACCAATATGATCCATATGGGCCGTGATAATCACTATCTCCTCCTTTTTATCTGTCCCTTCTATGAATCCCAACACATTGGAAGCGGTTAGCTTTTCGCGATTGACAGATGCTTTATAAGCGAATTTCAGCTTTTTGAAAATGAGCGGTTTCACTGCTGCATCTTGTTCTAGTGCCGTTTTTTGTGCTGCTACAGTCGTTTTTGCGGTAAACAAAAGGGCATCCCCCATCTCAGGAGAAAGGTAGAACAGCGGGAATCCCTTCTCATCTCCGTCAGAGATATTGACAATGGAACTGGGTTTGGCGTATGCATTGAGTCGATCAAATCCCTGCTGGGGCAGGATCATGAGGGCGGCTTTGGCGCCTTTCTCTTTGAGGGCGCGGGCACGCGCGATCCAGCCATAGATTTGACCTCTTAAGCGCTTGGGCGCTTGAGACTTGGGGCTTCCAGCCATTAGGACAACGATTTTATCCGTGACGTCCATCTCTGCGAGGTTGTCATATCCTTCTTTCGAAATCCCATAACCAGCAAATACCACTTCGCCTTTTAGGCTTTCGGGAACTCCGTGCCCCCCAAACGTAAAAAAGTCCTTTTTATACTGATAATCCTTTTTCCCCATCCGCATCTCAATAGCTTTCACATCACTCTTCATCAATTGGTAGTCCAAATAGTAACTACCCTTATTCCCAGGCTCAAGGCCCATTTTTTGGAATTGGGTCGCTAAATAAAGGGCAGCGAGATGTTGCCCCCTCAAGCCTGTCTCACGCCCTTCCAGCAGATCATCTGCGAGAAAGGTAAGATGCGCTTCCAGGTCTGCGGGCGTAATGGTTTTTGATAATTCAAGCCCTTGATCTTGCACGGCTTCTTGTGCAATGAGGGAAGTTCCCAAAAGTAATAGCGAGAGGGAGAGGAAATATTTTATCATAAAGCTTTAATTATTTCAACAAAATCACGCGCCTTTAAACTGGCACCACCTACTAGGCCGCCATCGATGTCTGGTTGAGAAAAGAGGACACCGGCATTGGCGGGCTTCACGCTGCCTCCGTACAAGATGGGAGTGGCCTGTGCCACGGCATCGCCATATTGCGTGGCCAGTTTTATTCTCAAATAATGGTGCACTTCCTGGGCTTGCTCCGGGGTCGCCGTAAGCCCTGTTCCAATCGCCCAAATCGGTTCATAAGCGATGACGAGACGATTCCATGCACTAGCATCTAGGTGAAAGCAGCCTTCGGCTAGTTGGCGGCCGACCACTTCGGCGGTAACGCCTGACTCACGTTCTTCGAGGGTCTCCCCTAGACAATAAATCACTGTAAGACCATTTGCTAGCGCTTGATCTATTTTGTTGGCTAGCAAGGCATTGTCCTCGCCGAAGTATTGGCGGCGTTCCGAATGCCCCAAAATACAATGACTCGCACCTGATGACTTAATCATCGAAGCTGATACTTCTCCCGTATATGCCCCTGCTTCTTGCTCATGAAGATTTTGCGCGGCAACATGGATATTACTGACATCACTGACAAGTCTGTGAACAGGGACAAGAAAAGGAAAGGGAGGCGCCAAAATGACTTCTGCTTGACCAATATATTCATCTTTCACCATAGCAGCCACTTCACTAGCCAGCTTTTGTGCTTCTTCCAAGTCAAGGTTCATCTTCCAATTACCGGCTGCAATTTTTTTTCGCATATCCATTAAAGAATTATTAATTATTGATTGACTTATGATTGATTGATGATCGGTAAATAATTAATAATCAATCAATTAATAATCTCTCCCCCTTTTTGCTTTTTTTTCCAATAAGACCATAACAATAGGCCTAAACTTGCTACAATTACGGGTATACTCAACCAATGTCCCATATTGAGAGCCATCTCTGCCTCCCTTTCGATTTGCTCTGCCTTGAAAAATTCGAGCACAAAGCGGGCTATAAAGAGGAGCATGAGCATCAGACCAGACTGAAAGCCTGGCTGGGTCGTAGCTTTTCCTTTTTTGTAAAAATAGAAGAGTATCCCGGCTAAGGCTAAATAGGCCAATGCCTCGTAGAGCTGTACAGGGTGTCTTCCAAGTGCAGCAGGTCCATCGTGGCGCACAAATTCAAATGCCCAGGCCACATCGGTGGTCTTCCCTACGATCTCTGAATTGAAGAGATTCCCTAAGCGAATGCAGCAAGCTGCCAAGGATACTTGCATGGCCAGACGGTCCATGATCCATAAAGGTGGTTTTTTGCTCACCTTTCGAGACCATAATATGAGCGCCGTGATCACGCCAATAACGCCTCCATGAGAGGCTAGGCCGCCTTTCCATACCATGGGTATTTCCAGGAGGTGATCAGCGTAGTAGTCCCATTGGTAGAAAAATACATGTCCCAATCTAGCCCCTAGGACGGTACCTACAACCAGGTAAATCAAGAGGCTATCCAGCCATTTTTGATCCAGGTTTTCTCGTTTAAATACCCAGTCTGTCAACAGGTAGCCCAACAAGAATCCCGAAGCAAACATAAGCCCATACCATCTGGGCCCAAAGCCATTGATCTCAAATATGGCGGGATCTACATTCCAATGTATCGCTAATAGTATGTCCATGAAAAGAAATGATGAATCATTATAAAAACGCTCCAAAGCTACGCCCTATCTATCGAGATGCAAAAATGCAGCTAGAAAAAAACAAACAGTATGTCGAGAATTTGTATCTTTGCAGGGAGGATTCGCTAACATTTAATAAGGAATCGCCGTTTATGCGGTAAGAACTGACAAGGTTGGGTTGGAATAACCAATCAATAATCTCTCAATCAATCATTAATTAACCCCCGTGGCACGCATAGTACTCATCATAGGAATGGTCGTCAGTATGCTCTGGAGCACTTCCGGAGTCGTATTGCTGCGTCATTACTGTGGCGGAGAGCTCAAGCGTCAAGGCTTGTATACCATTCCTGGGGAAGAAGATTGCCACCATCATTCGTCCAAAAATACCTGTCACCTTACTGCTGAATCAACTTCGCCAAAAAGTTGTTGTGCTGCGAAAGATATTGACACGCCTCCTGCTTCCTCCACTTGCCCCACCGGAGATCACTTCCATTGTTGTGAGGACGAAGTGACATTCCTAGCGGTTGAGGATCAGTATATCAGTGTTTCTTTAGAGCTTGCCCCTCCCCTACTCGACTTTTCTTTTCCCCTTTCTTATACATCGAATTTCCCTCCTTCCGATCTACTGGTTTCTACTAACCAATTTGATGGGCATCCCCCAGAACGAATACGGTCGGAAGCCATTCTGTTTCAAGTTTTTAGGCTGTGAGAGCAACTCACTATGCATCATTCACCGAGTAAATGCCCTTTACTTGGAGATCATACATTGAGTTATTCTTTTAGCTAAAAACTTTTATCGTGAAACATATCATCATTTTTTGCACGCTTGTAGGAGGTTTCCTAGCAGCTTTCGCACAAAACCCTAGCGCCAAGGTGAGTGGGGAAGTACTCGGACCTGATGTAACAGGCACCCTTTTGCCTTTGGAAAAGGCATCTGTTTATTGGTTGACCACCAAACAAGGGGTCCTCACCGATGAATCAGGTCGATTTTCACTGGCTCTCCCTCAACAGGCATCAGACAAGTTACTCGTCATAGAATATGCAGGGTATGCTGCGGATACGCTTGCTGTAGGTTCCCCTAGCAACCCCCTTCGGGTGGTATTGAAAGTATTGACTGCAGATGAGGTTCTCATCTCCGAAAAACAAAAAGGCAGTCGTGTGTCTACGCTCAATCCGATCCGAACGGAAATCATGAGCGAGTTTGAATTGACAAAAGCAGCTTGCTGTAATCTATCAGAAAGCTTTGAAAACAGTGCAACCGTTGATGTGGCATTTTCAGATGCCATATCTGGCGCAAAACGCATCCGCGTCCTGGGACTCGATGGAATTTACACTCAGATTCTTACAGAGACTTACCCTTCCATTCGGGGCCTTGCAACGGCCTTTGGCCTGAACCATGTGCCTGGTCCCTGGATGTCTGGTATTCAGGTCTCCAAAGGAACAGCATCCGTCCAGAATGGCTATGAGAGCATGACGGGGCAAATCAACGTGGAATACCACAAACCCCAAAACACCAATCGGCTATACATCAATGCTTATATGAACCAATTTGGTCGAATGGAAAGCAGTGCTGTTTTGTCTCACCGCTTCAGCCAAAAGTTGAGCACAGCCCTATTTATCCACGGAAACAGATTCCAAAATACTATAGACCGCAATCAAGATTCTTTTCTAGAAATGCCCTTAGTGGATCAATTCATTGTTTTTAATCGCTGGCGATGGCATACGGGCAGGGGGTTAAGGGGGCAATTTGGGGCAAAATACCTAGAAGAAAACCGCCTGGGCGGGCAGGTCAATTTTGACCCCAAAACGGATCGTAGTACTTCCAACGCTTACGGTATCGAAATCAAGACCAAACGTTGGGAGGCATATAATAAGATGGGATATGCCTTTGTGGGCAAAAAAGGCAAAAGCATAGGCAGTGTTCTCAATGTGTCCCAACATCAGCAGGAAGCGTTTTATGGCTTGGACAGGTATACGGGCCAGCAGCGGAGCTTATATGGAAAAGTGCTTTATTCTACCATTCTTGACAATACCAACCACAGTCTGACTTCTGGGGCAAGTTTTCGGTACGATGACTTTCAAGAACAATACAACGACTCCAGCTTTCAGCGCCGGGAGCGCGTCCCTGGTCTGTTCACAGAATATACCTACAATCGTCTCAATCGGCTAATTATTGTAGGCGGCTTGCGAACTGATTTTCATAACCTGTACGGAAATATCTATACCGTTCGCTCCCACTTGAAATACAATTTCACCGAAAAAACCATCCTCCGCGCTAGCGCTGGCAATGGGTTTCGCGTCGCAAATGTCTTTGCAGAATACCTGCCTGCCCTCATGAGCGGGCGTAAGGTGACTGTATCAGAAGCACTGGTTCCTGAGCGGGCATGGAATTATGGATTTAACCTCACCCAGTATTTTAAACTTTTTGGGAAAGAAGGCAATATCAGTTTTGATGCCTATCGCACAGACTTCATGCAACAGGTCGTGGTAGATCGTGAAGCTGCAGGGCAACTGATCTTCAGCAACCTTGAGGGAGCTTCCTATTCCAATGCGATTCAGATAGAAGGCTTTTATGAATTGCTGCCACAAGTCGAACTCCGCGCCGCCTGGAAATGGACAGATGTCAAAACCACCATCCAAGGCCAACGCCTGGCGATTGCTCTGGTCCCACGTCAACGCGCCCTCCTGACCGTTGGCTACCTGTCAACCAATGAGAAATGGCAGTTTGACACCAACCTTCAATGGATCGGAAAAAGTCGGCTTCCCGCTACTGGAGATTATCCAGTCGATTATCAGCTGGGGGATTACTCACCTTCCTTTGTTCAACTGGGTGCACAAGCTAGTCACACCATGGGACCTTTACAGGTCTATATCGGTGGAGAAAACCTGACAGGTTTCAGGCAGGAGAATCCCATCATGGCAGCTGACAAGCCGTTTGGGCAGTACTTCGATGCTTCCTTGATCTGGGGACCAGTCCTTGGCCGCCGCGTCTACGCAGGCATCCGCTTCAAAATTAAAGGCAATCAACCCGAAGGGTTTTAAGGAAGAAAATCAAAATAAAATGAAAGTTAAAATGAAAATTTCTAAATAATACCGTTCCTTTTATCTCGAATTTTTAGTCTATTTTAATCTATAAATTTTATCAAAATGAAAACCACTAAAATCCTGTTTATCAGTGTCTTGCTCTTGGTTTTTGGGGTAAAGCTCCAAGCGCAAAAGACCGCGAAAGTCGCAGAAGCAGATATCAAAACCTCCGCCCAATGTGGCGAATGTGTAGACCGTATCACCAAAGGGCTGACCTACGAAAAAGGCATCCTGGCAGTGAACCTCGACCTCAAGACCAATATCTTGAATGTGCGCTACAAAACGCGCAAAACCAATAAGGAAAACATCCAGAAAGCTGTAGTTGCGATGGGGTATGATGCAGACGACATGATGGCTAATAAAGAAGCCCATGACAGCTTGCCTGGCTGCTGCCAGAAGGATGGTGAAGCTTGTGGAGATCCTGCACATAAGCAGGATGAGAACGAAGACGATGACGATGAAGACGAGTAAAGGGAAGGTTTTGGAAGGTTCTAGGTTTTAAGTTCTAGGTTTTAAGTTCTAGGGTAAAAAGCAACGTAGAACGTAGAACCTAAAACTTAGATTTGATTTAATGAGGAAAGCCCAAGGCAACTGCCTTGGGCTTCTTAGTAGAGGGCTCTCGTATGCTCTACCCTTAAAAGAATGCTTCGAGATTTATGGAAAACGGAAAAGTGACTTCAAAAAAAAACTAGGGGACTCAAGCACTTTAGTGCGAATCAACCCTAGCCCTTGCTCTTGTAATTCCGGGACACTGTCCCGTCGTTACTAGTATTTGGCAAAAACTAGACCAGCACTAAAATTCTGTCGGTGCCAGCAAAAAAAAGCTCAAAAATAGCCTTTTTGCTCAAGGAGAAATGGTTAATAAACGTAATTACAACCACCTTTCCAGGCCCATCTTTCAGCTTTCCCACCTCCTTAATATTATAATAAACAACTGAAAATCAATTACTTAAAATAAAAAATCACTGTTTAAGTCTGTGGTTCCTTTGAAAGAATAATCAAAAATACACTTTTTTACTTATAAATTAAAGCGTAAGATTTTTTATTCTAACATCGTTTGGCCCGATGAATTTTATGCGAAAAAATATACAATATGTACAATACTCCATACAGTGTTATACTTTTTCGTAATGAGGTGACATTTTTCCTTAGATTCTTACATGTTTTTATCCCTTTGGAACTTCACTTCCCCCCCCACAATGGTCATATCTACCCGAGTTTCTAGGATTTCATTGACGGGAACCTTTATCAAGTCTTGAGAGAAAACAGTGAAGTCTGCAAATTTTCCTACCTGGATGGATCCCATCTTTGGCTCATCAAAGGCGCCAAAGGCAGCATCCAACGTGTATGACCGCAACGCTTCCATCCGGGACATCCGCTGGTCTACCTCGTAGCCTTCCTCAGCAGAGCCATCCAGTGGCCGTCGCGTCACAGATGCATAATAGCAATTGATGGGGTTGACAGGTTCGACAGGTGCATCCGTCCCATTGATGACTTTGGCGCCTGACTGCAAAAGTTTCTGCCAGACGTAGGCACCTTCCTTGATGCGGTCTATGCCGAGTCTATGGATCGCCCATGGGCGGTCCGATGCCATATGGATGCCTTGCATAGAGGCGATTACCCCTAATTCCGCAAAACGCCCGATGTCCTCCCTGCTCAGGTGCTGCGCATGTTCGATGCGGAAGCGATGGTCTTTGGCTTTTTCAGGCTGCGCCTCGAAGGCCTTCTGAAACTGGTCGAGGACCTCTCGGTTGGCGCGGTCGCCGATGGCGTGCACGCAGACCTGGAAGCCATAGGTGAGGGCTTGATGGCAGACTTCGCCGATATGCGCCATAGGCTGCGAGGGCTCTCCTGAAATATCAGGGGCATCCGTATAAGGTGCTAGCAGCCATGCCCCACGGGAGCCTAGCGCCCCGTCACTGTATAACTTGATAGCCCTGATTGTGAGCCAATCATCTATTTGAGGGCCTTTTTGGTACCATTTCTCCAATAACACACTGTCATGCCCTGAAAGCATTACCCATAACCTAAGGCCCAATTTCTCTTGCTCCCGATAGCTTTGGTACAACTCAATCGTCTTGGCACTTTCTCCCGCATCACAAAAACTGGTGATGCCATTTTTGAGGCATTCTTGCATACCCAATTCGAGGATTTCCTGGCGTACTTCCAAGCTTCCCTCTGGAATATGGCGGGCGATCAGACTGGCTGCCCCTTCGTTAAAAATGCCTGTAGGCTGCCCATTTTCATCTCTAAACACCTCCCCTCTCCCATCGTAATCTGTATCCGCAGAAATACCTGCAATTTCCATCGCCTTGGCATTGGCAAAGCCCGCGTGGCCGCTGGCGTGTCGTAGGTAGACGGGATTATCAGGCGAGACAGCGCTGAGCGTCTCGTGAGACTGAAAGCCTTTCACTACCTTCTCGGGCAGTTCATCCCATTTGCTTTGATGCCAGCCCCGTCCCAAGATCCACTCCCCAGGTTTGGCTTTTTTAACTGCTTCGGCTACACGGGCTACCATTTCCCGGTAATTTTTTATATCTGACAAATCAAGCTGGCGCTTCAACTGCCCAATGCCCATGAGGTGGGCATGACTTTCGATGAAACCTGGCGTCATGGCCTTGCCTTGCAAGTCTATGACTTGTGTATTGGAATCGACCAATGCTTTGGCGGGTTCTTCGAAGCCCGCAAAGACAATTTTGCCGCCTTTCACTGCAACAGCCTCCACGACTGGCATCGCTTCATCCATCGTGTAAATGGTCCCCCCAAAGATGACCATGTCGGCTGTATCGGAAGTTTCTGGCGGGGTATTGCAGGCAAAAAGGAGGAGAAAAATGAGGGATAAAGTGGAGAGGTTTTTCATAGAGAGATTAATTTTGAATGTTGAATGAGGAATTTTGAATGAAAATCTTAAGAAAACCTCAAAATGTGGAATTAATAATCACTCAATTTATTAATTAATAATTTTTTGTGCATTATTTACCACATTTACCTGTCTTTACACCTGAATACATTGGACAAAAAGGACTTACATATCCATCATCAACTGATCAAAGCATCCCAAAAAGGGGATAGAAATGCACAGGCCAAGTTATATAGCCTGTATGCTAAAGCGATGTTGAATACGAGTTTTCGGATCATGAACAATGTGGAGGATGCCGAAGATGTTGTACAAGAGGCTTTTTTAAAGGCTTTTAGAAGCCTGCATACCTATCGGAAAGAAGCCAGTTTTGGGGCGTGGCTCAAGCGAATTGTGGTCAATCACGCCATCAATGCCCTTAAGAAAAAGCGGTTGGACTTCGTGCCATTAGAGAATAAACATCAAGAAACCCCATCATCTGGTACGTTTGAGTTGGACGGGACTTATTCAGCCAAAGAAGCACTCGACGCCTTGCATCAATTGCCTACAGGCTATCGGACGGTCTTTTCTCTCTACCTCCTGGAGGGATATGACCACAATGAAATCTCTCAAATTCTGGGAGTTACCGTTTCTACCTCCATTTCTCAATACAACCGCGCCAAACAAAAATTAAGAACCATTTTACAGGAAAAACACCGACATGGACAAGATAGAGCAGTTATACAAAAAGCATCGGGCCGCATTTGATGTGCTGGAACCAAAGCCTGCTCTGTGGGATCACCTAGCGCAGGATCTGGCCCAAAAACCGCCCAATACCACTTGGTGGGCAAGAAATAGCTTCCGATTGGCAGCCGTTTTGGTTGTATTATTGGGCATTGGATTTGGGACCAAATTGGTTTTGCAAAAACCGCCTATCGGACTGGACTACTATCAGATATCCCCCGACATCGAACTTCAGACGCCAGAAGGGCATGAAATTGCCCTTTCAGACTTGGAAGGGAAAGTCGTTTTGGTGGAGTTCTGGGCATCGTGGTGCAATGTCTGCTCCCAGAAAAATTGTGAAGAGCTTTTACCCGTTTACGATACCTATAAGGAAAAGGGATTTGAGATATACGCTGTCTCTGTCGATGAAGACCAGCGCCAGTGGGTCAGCGGCATCGAAACCCATAAGCTCCCCTGGATTCACGTCTCCGATCTTAGAGGACTTTCCTCCCCTATCTCCCAGCAATTTCAAGTTGAGAAAACGCCGACGACTTATCTCCTCGATGAGAAGCGAAGAATCATCGGGAAAAACCTCAGCCGGGAAGAGCTGGAAGTGAGATTGGGTGAGTGTTATTCTGGGAATTAGGGAATATTTGACAGATAGCAACACCCCGTAGGTTTCTGAAACCTACGGGGTGTTCTTCATCTACTCCAGCAAATAGCCAAACGTTTGCAATCGCTTCCGAAACTTCTGGATGTCTTTCTTGGCAATGAGGATCAAGAACCCTTCGGCCTTCAAGCTAAGTCGTTTGAGTTCAGGGTCTCTTACGATTAACTGTAGCAGGCTGCGATTATCCTGATCCACCCTAAAAATGGCAAAGTCTTTTTCCTCCTCAAGTGGATTGACTTTCTGCTTGATTTCCTCAAAAAAGACCTCCCAATTGGCAGGAAGCTTTTCGGAAAATACAGTGGTGAATATCTGAATCTTGTGGTCTAGATCCGCAGGGCTTTTGCAATCTCCCAAAAACAGTTTGGCGTCCGTATAAAATCGCTTATTCCCAAATGGCTTGGCAAAACTGGCAATAGCCATAGCCGCTCGTTCTAGGTCGCCATCAGTGAGCAGAATAGAGAGGGAATCATCAGCGAGTTTTAGGGTAAAGGGGGCCTTGACCTTGGATTCATAGGTTGATGTTTTCCCAAGAACAAAAGCTCCTAGGTCATTCAACCTGATGGCCCTGATGCCATCATAAGGAGAATCGGCAGTGATAGAGGGGATACTGAAGTCGGGTTCTTCATAGATGATATCAATAAGTCCCCAAGAGGCCATAAAAAACAACGTGGCGCGAAATGAAGGCCACAGTACCAATTTTTCCGTCCTATCCGGATGGATACTCACCGTATCCATAAAGCCATACTCAGAAGTCTGATCAGGCACTTCTAGGTAGAGGTCATACATGCCTGGGCGTGCAATAGGAAACTTAAAAAAGCCCTGTCTTTTGAGAGACAACTCTATCTCTTCATATCCCATCCATTGCCCTACTGGCAATCCCTTGATCAAGTCTTTATAGATTGTTCCTTGATTGGTGATGTAATAGGTATTTAGCTTGGAAATCCCCCCCATATATCCAAACATGTGAATGGGTAAATGGAAACCTTGAAGAAATTCGTGATCAAATAGCCTTTCGGTCAGCTCGATGAGGTTATCCGTCTTGAGCTTTTTTGATAAGGCTAATAGCCCTATTAAGGAGCTTGATCTGATGTATTGGAGGTCCGCTTGCTTGGTATCGGAATAAAATTCTTGGATTTTTAACTTTTTGCTGATACTCCTAACAGAAGCAATCGAAGGACGTCCTTTCTTGGTTAGTTTCAGCGGTTTTTGCTGTAGGCGAATGAGCAACCCTGGCAGCTCCTCCTGGATCAGTGATTCGCCTAGGAGCATTTTTTCTTCAGCTCGGTCAGGCTGTGGTTCATAAGGGGGAATAAAAAGTGGTTCAGGGAAAAGCAGAGGCAATACCAAGCCTCGGATTTCAAGCGATAGGCTATAAGAAATCTCTTCATTGGTATAGCTGTAGTACCTATTGGGATTCTTATTTTCAAAAAAACGGAGTTCGGGTGAATCGGTCAGCTTATAGTTCCCTTGCCAATCTGGTTTCCGAGATTTGACAGCACCTTCTATCCCAAATTTGCTTTTTAATTCTTTATGATCAATAGAGCCATTGAGCGCGACATATTCGAGAATCGTTTGGGCATCTTTGGGGAGGTATTTGACAAATCGCTTGAAGCATTCAGGGTGCAAAAATGGCACAGCGTTAAAGGCAAGCGCAGCCCATTTTGCGTTTTTATTTGAATTCCCAATTTGCACTGCTTCTAGGGCAGCCTGCTTTATTCGCTCCTCCTGTTTGAAGAGCCAATTGGCTTCTCCTTTCAAAAAGGCTTTGGTATAAGGTTTGAAATGCCTGTCAAGCTCCGTTTTATTATACGTATCTAGCCTCGAATTAACCTCCTGCCTGGTCCATCCTATATCGAGTTTTTTCTTGCTCATTTGCTTAAAATAAAGTCTATATCATCTTCCGTCATGGACTTCAGCGCAGCGGAGTCTGCACCGATGACATTGTCAAACAGTTCCTGTTTTTTCTCCTGGAGGAGCCTGATTTTCTCCTCAATCGTGCCTGCGGCAATGAGCCGCAAGGCGTGAACCTTATTCTTCTGCCCGATGCGGTGTGTCCGATCGATGGCTTGTTTTTCGGCAGCCACATTCCACCAAGGATCATATAGGAAGACCGTGCTAGCTGCGGTCAGGTTGAGGCCTGTACCGCCAGTTTTGAGCGTCATCAAAAACACGCGACAGTTGGGGTCTTCCTGGAAGCGATCCACCAATTCTTGGCGGTTGCGGGTAGCCCCCGTCATAGACACAAAGTCAATTCCAAGCTTGCTCAGTTCTTCGCCCAAAATCTCCACAGCAGCCAAGAAATTCACAAAAATAAGCGCTTTATGGCCATTGGCGAGGGTTTCCTCCAATTGTTCCAGCAGCAACTCCCGCTTGGAAGAAATGGTTTTCCCATTGGAAAACTGCTCTGGAATGGTGGCAATCTGGCGCAGCTCGTTGAGTGCTTGAAAGATCACAAACTGTGATTTCTGGATACCTTTGCTGGCTACTTCCTGCTTGATCACTTCCTGATAAAAGCGGCGGCGAAGCTCGTACAGCTTTTTCTGATCCTCCCCCATATCCACATAGATGGTCTGTTCCACTTTATCAGGCAAATCTTTGAGCACATCCTTTTTCTTCCGCCTCAATACAAAAGGAAATATCTTTTTCCTCAGTAGGGCCACAGCTACCTCGTCATTATGCTTCTGTATAGGCGTACCATAATCGGCATTGAATTGGGTGGATGTGCCAAACATGCCAGGATTCAGGAACCGAAACAGTGAATACAGCTCTGACAGATTGTTTTCGATAGGCGTTCCGCTCAAGGCAAGGCGATGTTTGGTGTTCAGCATAAAGGCTGCGCGGGTCGTCTGGGCTTCCAGGTTTTTGATATTCTGGGATTCATCCAGGATAGCGTAATACAGCTCCGTTTCCTTAATGGCCTGGATGTCGTTGCGCATCAGGGCATAAGTGGTAATAATGACCTGGGCCTGCTGTGCCTGTTCCCAATTTCGATCACTACCGTAGTAGATATGGGTCTTGAGTTGCGGAGCAAATTTCTCACATTCCTTTTTCCAGTTTTGGAGCAAAGAGCGTGGCCCTACAACCAAGGAAGAAAGCTTCTCTTTTCCTTGGTATACCTTGGCCAGCATGGCAATAGCCTGTAATGTTTTCCCCAATCCCATATCATCTGCCAGACAGCCCCCCAATTCGTTTTCGTGAAGGTAGGATAACCATTTGAAACCATATACTTGATAGGTGCGAAGCTTGGCTTTGAGTGTTGGAAGCTTGGTCCTTTTTTTATCAATTTTGCCAAATCCCTCAAATACTTCTCTGGACTTTTTAAAAGGTGATCGGTCTTGATCAGGTGCCATCAATTCCTCCACTAATGGCATATCAAAAAAGGATACTCGCGCTTCGTCTTTTTTTGCTTTTTTCTTAAACAATCGCTCCAGCCGCCGGACATAGGTTTCATCCAACACTGCTTTGTCTCCATTGGAGAGCATGATATAGCGTTGCTTTCGGTATTGGCGGAGAACGTCAAATAGGTTGAGGGACTCATCATCAAATTGCAGCTCAACGCTACCTTCCAAGAAGTCTATGCCGTGGCTCAGGCTTAGGTTCAATCGAGGCGCCTTGGCAACGATCTTATAAGCCCTCAACTGGTCACTTCCCATCACCTTGAAGGATTCTAGCAGGGTGGGAAGATGATTTGTGATAAATGTTTGGGCACTTTCTTCCCCGATAATAAAGGTATCATCTTCCAGAAAATAAGCCTGCTCTCCTTTTGTCCCCCTTCCTTTTCCTTTTTTTCGTAGCAGCTTTTCAATATGGCCGATCAGTTGGCTGTGGCGCTCTTGCTCGATCGGGCGAATCGTGATGACCTCTTCTAATTCGTTGATTTGGGCATAGCGATTCATGAGGTAAGACTTCATACGGTCCAGGCTGATGCCTGGCAAAATCTGGCCCACACGAAGATAGAGCGTTTGATCGGCATCTACTTTTTCAAATATCAAGCATGGTTCACTCGAAATCGGCTCATCCAGATAGCGAATGCGATAGTTTTCATACCGGAGGTTGATATGGTCTATCTGGCTAGCATATACAGAAAGGAAAAAAGCAAAATCCTCCTTATTGAAAGTACTATCAAATAAGGGAACGCTAGTAAATCCTGGTCCCAGGGGAGGAATAGCATAAATGGTATTGCCGACCATCACAGCATCTTCCGTAATCAAACGAAAGCCATCCTTGGCTGCTTTTAAGCCCGCTACCCGATGGGAGGCACTTAACTCCGTTTCGCTCTTCGCGTCGATATGAAGGGTAAGCATGGCGCGCTCATCCGAGAATACGATGGACTCACCATTTTCACCTATCAAATGTTTTTCACAAAGCCGCAAAAGCCCCATCAAATAAGGGTGCTGGTGGAGTAAGATTTCTTGATCGGGATTGTCCCAATCTATCGTAAAGTCCAACTGCTCGCGAATGCGATCCAAGGTTTGCAGCAATTGGCGCTCATAGCCACTATAATCAAGGTAACTGGCTTCAAACACCTTTCCTTGTGCATCTACTACCTCTATTCCTAGTCCATCTTTGCTTTCATATAAGTTAAAAAAAAGCTTTTTAGCCTTTGCCTCTGAATGAGACCTCAGCGTTTGAGGTTTTTTGAGTTTATCCAACCATAATGGTTCCATATTCATGCGCTATTTCAGGCTTCTTTCAGCATTTCCAACAATTCCTCCACCATCACCTTAGATCCAATGATGAGGGGCGTCCGTTGATGAATTTCAGAGGGGCCAATGTCCATAATGCGTCCTTCGCCATCAGAAGCCAAGCCTCCTGCTTGCTCAATTAGGAAGGCCATCGGATTTCCTTCATAGAGCAGGCGAAGCTTTCCATTGGGATGAGAAGGCGTACCTGGGTAAATGAAGATTCCACCCTTTAAGAGATTCCTGTGAATATCAGCAACCAAAGAGCCGATATAGCGGGCTTTATACCCTCGTTTGCGACAGGTTTGGATATACGAAACGAGTCCAGGGCTAAATTGATCATACAGCCCGTCGTTGATGGAATAGATACTCCCATTGGCCTCCATCCGCATATCAGGATGAGAAAGGAAATACTCTCCCAGGGAAGGTTCAAGCGTAAATCCATTGACGCCATAGCCTGTCGTATAGACGAGCATAGTAGACGACCCATAGAGGATATACCCTGCGGCTACTTGCTCTCTCCCTGGCTGGAGAAGTTCACTAGGCGTGAGCTTTGCACCAGCCATAGACTGGCGCCTATAGATAGAGAAAATCGTCCCGACAGAGACATTGACATCGATATTGGAAGAGCCATCCAAGGGATCAATCGCTACGATATACTTGGCACCTGCCTCATCTGTGATGATGGGATCAGCCTCCTCCTCCGATAAGATGGCACATGTCTCACCTCCATACATCAATGCCCGTTTGAAACGAATATTCGAAGCGATGTCCAGCTTTTGCTGAATTTCTCCCTGAACATTTTCCCTATCGGCCTGCCCTTCAATCCCTGCCAGTCCTGCACGGTTGATCTCTCGATTGATAATCTTGGAGGCAAGGGCAATGTCTCTCAGGAGTTGAGACAATTCCCCCGAAGCAAACGGAAATTCTTCCTGTCTTCTAGCAATAAAGCGATCCAATGCGGTCCCTACCGGGGCACCTAATTTTTCCTCAATCATTTTGATAAATTATTGATTACTGATTGAATGATTATTAATTGAAAGTACCAATACGGGTGATTTTGAACTGCAAATATAGAGACTATAGGGCTTTATTTAAGTAAAAATAATTAACAAGGAATAAGGAAGTCAAAAGGGAAGAATTGTTGCGTATCCATTTTTTACTTTTTCATTTCCTTCGACTAGGCTCAGGACAAGCCTTGTTCGTTATTTTTACTTTACTAATCAGCTCTTCAATTCCATCGCCACCCGCCTTCCCGTAAAAATGGCATTTCCCAAAAAAGTACCCTCCATTGTCCTTAGGCCATGGATGCCGCCGCCGCCAAAGCCTGCGGCTTCGCCGATCGCATACAGCCCAGGAATGGGCTGACCATGGAGGTCGAGAACTCGACACGAAAGATCTGTCTGGATGCCGCCGAGGCTCTTGCGGGCGAGGATAAATTCGCGAATAGCGATAAGGGGGCCAGCGCCAGGGTCCAGGAGCGCTTGATTTTTGACCGTACGGAGGCGGTCGCCGAGGTAGTTGCGGAGCTGTGCAATGCGGCGAAATTGCTCGTCATTTTGGTACTTTTTCCCTACCGCTACCTGACGGTCATAATAATTCGCTGCTGCTCGAACGGTATCCAAACGCACGTCATCCGTCCCCGTTAGGGCATTCATCTTAGGGACCAATTCCTCCAAACTATTGCCCACCACAAAATCTGGACAGGTATCGATGAGCTTATGAGTGAGTTGTTTATTGCCAAATAATAGGCTCGTGATGAATTTGAGGGTCTTCCGCTCTCGAATAGCATCGCTATACTCCGAACCTGAAATCAGGAGTTCGCGAGAAGCGATTTTCATATTGATCAATTGCCAGGAGTATTTCTTTTCCTGCTTACAAATCTCCTGAACCAGGAATCGCGTGTCAAAGCCTGTCACAAGCGGTGCCGGTCCGATGCGTTCGCCCTGATAATTGAGCCAGAGGCCTGATTTGGGGGGGATGAGACTCAGACCTTCATAAGGTGCTTCGCCACCAGGATAGTGAACGCCTGCGGCATAGTTCCAGACTTTGTCGAGGTGGGTGAGGTTGGCGCCAGCCTTCTGGGCGGCTAGATGGACGGTCGCATCGCCGTATTTGTGGGCGCCATTCAAAATGGTCTCAGGCGGCGTGCCCCACGGTTTGTACCAATGTGCTTTCAGGAATTTATCATTGCCGGTAATCCCGCCTGAGGCGATGATGACTTGCTCCGCTGTATATTCAAAGGCTTCACCTGTGCCTTCCTTCACCCCTTTGGCGCCTGTCACTTGCCCGTTGGTCAGGACCAGTTCCTCCACCTTATGCCCAAAGTGCATGGTCAGGTTCTTCCCGTTGGGGTGATTTCTCAACTCCTTGACCAATGTGTCACTTAACACGCGGCCAGCGCCCCATACCACATGAAACCTTGGCACAGAACTCCCGGGCGTATGCATGCCTCTTTCCAACCAGTTGACAAAAGGGATAAAGCCTATGCCTTTGGGTCTTAACCATTCATATACCTGTGAGGTACAGTTACTTATATACGCTTCAGCCCATTTTTTAGGCCAAATGGCTTCTTCCTCAAATTCTGCGCAAGCCCACCAGTCATGCTTGGCGAGTGCTTCACTGTCTTTGATCCCGCGCTTGCGCTGGATGGGGGAATCTACCAAGAAGATACCGCCTAGGGACCATTGCGCAAGGCCGCCTAGTTGGCTTTCGACATCTCGGTCGAGGATCGTGACGTGAGCGTTCTGGTCCAGGAGTTCGAGGGCTGCTGTGATGCCAGCGAGGCCGCCGCCGATGATTAAGACAGAAGACATAATGATGAAGAAATCAAAATAAAAATGAAAATGAAAGTCAAAATTTACTCTGAGGCTTTAGACACGGTGAAATGTCTGTTTAGACTTAGAGACATTTGCTGAACCATATAAGGCATTTAAGGGCATATAAGATTTCACAGGTTTTCTCTTGAATCCGTGTAATCCGTGGCAAATTATCATTCCTTCAAAATCTTGCCCGACACACGGGCCTCATTGATCTTCAATTGATACACATACAGCCCTGAAGGTAGCTCCTTTTGCCCATTCATCTTCCCATCCCAACTCACCGTATGTGCTCCAGCGATCAGGTTATTTGCTTCAATTATTTGTACCAATTGCCCATTTATTCCAAAAATCTCTAAGCGAACTTCAGCGGGTTTTGTCAGGGAAAAAGAGACGTTCCAGGCTTCTTGCATAGGATTGGGACCTGTAGAAATATGCGAGAGGGTGATTTCTTCCTCGATCCCTACTGCCTCGCAAAGCGGCCAACCCAAGTCCTGAAACAGGCCCATCACGATAGGACCAGGGCTGTGAATGGCCTCTGCCTGTCCGATACTATGGGACATCAAGGAATTGGTGTCACCTGCCGGAAAGGTGGCGTCGTCCAGGTGAGTCACGCTGCTGCCCAAGGCAAAAACTGATGGCACATAGAGCTTGGGCAAAAGGCCATTATGGCTCATCCGGGCAATGGGTGCGTTGAGAAATAAATCCCCTCCAGTGAGCACGCCTGCCAGTGCCTGAGAGGGATTGGGGAAAACAGTGTCATTGGTGATGAAAAAGCCAGAACCATTGTGGAAAATAAAGCGGTCAAAGACGCCTGGTTCGCCTGCCAGCATGGGAAATGGGAAGGTAGTCGGGGGAAAATCACTGGAGGTAATGCGCCCAATCGACCCTTGGCCGCCAGCCACTTTCACGATACTGGTAAAGCCCAATCCATGTCCTAATTCATGCAAAGCCACACTCACAAAATCCGTCATTCCTGCTGGCGTATTGCCGTCCGTCCCAAAATACCAATTGGTGGTATTGCTCATGTAAATAGTCATGTCGTCTTCGCCGGGCTGTAAGTCCACGCCTGCGATAGCATTGGCGAGGGCGGAGGGATACCAGGTATCGGCTTGAGGAGCGCCAGGAAAATCCTTGGTCGCATTGGCGATGCCTACCCCCAAGGCACTGCCTGCGGGTAGGAAATAGACAAGATGCACCTTGATCGGCACGTCTGACGCCAATTGAGAACTCCAAATATCTGCGGCATAGGAAAAGGCGTCTTGAACATTCTGCGCGATGCCGCTGAAATTGATGTCAAAGGTGGCACATCCAGCGCGAGAAGCCATGTTCGTAGGCGGTTTCACCCGTGTTCGCATATCTTGTGCTACCTGCTGCAATTGGCAACTCTGATACCGTCCAAAGTAGTGAGATTGGCAAGGCATCTGGGCGTAGGTGGACAGGGATAATAGACTGAAGGTCAGGGAAAAAAGTAGGCGTTGTTTATAGGACATATAATAGGTGTTAAATTTTCATCTAGCATAGGTGCGGCTGAGATGAAACGGGCGCGGGCGGCCTGCCCTGAGCACCGTCGAAGGGACGGATAGAAGCGTTGGCCTTGGTTGGCCCGTTTCGATTCCTGTCCTGAGCCACGTCGAAGGATTTTGGTTACTTTTTTCTAAAAAAAGTGACAAACAGAAAGTCCAATTTATCAATAAATCCTCAAAAAGATAGGTAACAAAATTCATGGTGATTTTATATGAAGGTAAGGGAAAAGAAATCAACAGGTAATCTTTCAAAATTCTTTACCCAAAACACAAAACCAAAAACTTAAAACTTTCTCTTACCATGAATCTAAAAAGAACCTTACTCTGTCTATCAATGCTGGCCATCAGCCTGTCTTCGTTCGCTCTCACTCGTACCGAAGCCAACAACATCGTGATCAACCAAATCATCCAGAACCATCCCGCAATGAATGAATTGATCGCCTATTCTTATGATCCTTTTGGCACTGCCAATATGTTGCATATTGGGGATACGATAGGGGAATTTATCCCCTCGTTTACGCATGTCCTGACCGCTGATTCTTGGCTCTTTTGGCTGGATTTGGCCCCTGGGAACTGGTTTGAGCATCCTACCATGATTGTCCTGGTCAACGATGCAGACTCGTCGATCATGACTTTCTCGACCACTTGGTTTCCGGTGGTCAATGGCCTGCATCTGTATTCGAGCTTCGAAGAGAGGACCTTTTCCCCTGACATCATTTGGGGAGACCCTGAACTGCCTCCTGGCAATTGTGGTGACACCGCCACCGTGGACACAGGTGGTACAGGGAGTTCGCCTACGGCATGGGCGGTGCTGGCCACAGGCCCCGCAGGCCATCCCGTCGCAGACAAGGATGTCAAACTCATGGAGGATGCCCTCAAAAACAACAAAACAGGCCCTGGGGTACCCGCAGGCAATTTCAGCAAACCCAAAGGCACCAAAAAAGCCATCTGCGACGCGCTTGATGCCCTGGCCCAGCAAAACCCGCCTTGCGATAAAATTTTCTTCCACTACACGGGCCATGGTACCAAAGACTTCCTCGTCCTTGGACACCCCTTCAATCTGGCCAATGAAAAAATCACTTGGCAGGAGTTGGTGAATAAGCTGAAAGCCACCAAAGCCAAAAGCTTTTGCATCAGCATAGAATCCTGCCAAAGCGGGGGCGGAAAAGCGACGCTAGAAGCAGGCCTCGGTGGGGAAGGCGTCACTTCAGCAGACGACACTAAGCCTGCGGGCCTGACCAGAGACGGTAGCATCTTCACCAAGGCATTTGCCGCCTGCATGACCGATGCAAACGCCGACACAGGCGGCGACGGCAAGGTTTCCTACACTGAAGCCAAGGACTGGGCCAAAGCTCAGTGCGGCGATACCAACGCTCAAAACCCCATGGGCTGGATGACAACAACCAGCCTGCCCAAACTACCTTTCCTGACTGACTTGGCCCTATATCCCAATCCCGTACATGGCAGTGCTACGCTACGCTTCGAGCTGCCACAGGCTACGCCTGTACAATTGACCCTGCTAAATACGCTGGGGCAGGTTGTCTACCGGAGGCAACTTCCACTTTTGAAGGGACTGAGGAAAATACCTTTGGACCTTTCCGGCCTTGCCAGAGGGCATTATAGCCTGGTGCTGCGAAGTGGTCGGGGACAGGATGTGATCAAGGTGACCATTTTAGAATAATAGTGCACTAGTGCCTTGGGCACCTAATAATTAGTGGTTTTTTGCAACTATATGTCCTTCGAATAGATTACTAAACCAGATAGTTAGATTTCTCACTTTGTTCGAAATGACAGCGAGGCCGTATGGAAATTTTGGCATACCCCAAAAAAATAAAAGTCATTTCGACGACTTGAGGCTTTGTGCTTTGCCCTGAGCTGCGTCGAAGGGAAAGGAGGAGAAATCTAACAAGCCCTTTTATACTGCTATTTCTTGGTTAAGCAAAACGGCTAACTATTAAGTGCCGAAGGCACTAGACTCCAAGTGTCACGCCAGAATTTACCTTAAAAAATGAGGTTCATCGAGGCATTTTGTGGAATGATCCTTTTACTCAAAAAAATCACCCCTGATTCCACAGATTTACACGGATCAAATAAGAGAATCTGTGGAATCTGTGGTTTTTTCTTCATTTCCTCCCTAAAATCCTCAATGAACCCCAAATGGTCAAAAATTGATTTTTTATTGGTCCACAATATGGAAATTAACCGAAGGGCGTCTCTTAAGGGTAATCTCATTTATCCCATTTCTATACATTCTAACAGAAACTAGTTACCTTAAAGAATTATTAATAAATAATTTCATCACCCAACAGGCATGCTTTCTCTGGCCAAACGTATCTTAAAGTTATTGCTCTTACTTATAGGCATTTTCCTTTTGCTATACTTTGCCCTCATGCTTTATATGCCTCAATTAGGGAGATGTCTGACTATAGACACGGACCGCATGTTCATGCAACGTGAAGGTGTCTATATGAGCATTGATACCCCTAAGTGGGTACAAGACAGCCTATTGAGCAAAATACATAAGGCTGGCCTCCGAAATCAGGCATTTTGGGGAGAGAAAAAAAGCCAGCCTACCTGGATTTATTGTTATAAAAAATGGCTGTATGACCAATATGGGGTAAGGGGAAAACCTGCTTCTACCTGGCTATCTTTGGCGGGTTCTCATATAGTTCTGAGTGGCTCAGCCATCAATCTCAATATCATCAGCCATGAACTATGTCATGCAGAATTATTGGCACATTTGGGATGGTTCAATAGGGACAAGAAGATCCCTACTTGGTTTGACGAAGGACTCGCCATGCAGTTGGATCATCGGGAACGATATGCGGAGCGGCATTATCAGAGATTTGGGGAATCGAAAACCCCTATACCAGCGCTGAATCTCATGACCACACCTGCAGCTTTTTGGGAAGGGAGTAAAGAAGAGACACGCAAAAAATACATCGCTGCAAAACATGAACTCATGACCTGGCTAGGCGACAAGCCTCGGCGCAAATTGTTGCATTTTATCCAGCTTCTCCAAGATGGGGCTGAGTTTGATGATGCTTATAAACATGCATCTGTAGCGTTAACCCATTAATGCTTAAATACCTGCAAGCGCGTCACTTCTCCTGAGATACGTAAAGCTTCTACAATGTATATTCCCTTTGATAAATCCTCGACATGGATTTTATAAGTAGGATGTGGATCCATCTTCTTATGAAGGACCTCTTTTCCTTGGGCATCATAAAGGGTTACTGCCTGGATGGGGTCTTCGAGCATTGATGCTCGTACATTGAGCCAGTCTTTGACGGGATTAGGGTATACTGATACTTCTGGAACGAAGTCATCTGTTTTCAGATGAATGATGGGCGAGTATTCGTGGGTTCCATCTACATGTAATAGCTTCAAGCGATAGTATTGAATTGACCTAAGGTTCGTCTCATCAGTAAAGGAATAAGATCGATCTCCCAGACCATTTCCCACTACCTCTACTTGTCCCAAGGAGATGGGAGAAGAGAAGTCTCGGACATAGCTTTTTTCTACTTCATAATACAGCCCTTGCATGTCTTGCGTCCGCCAATTCAGGAGGACATCTTCTTCTCGCTTATTTGCTTGAAACCCCTTCCAAGAAGCAATTAGGGGCTGATTGAGGATATTTTCGATGATATAGGGAATGGCAAAAAGGTTCTCATCAGCAATTTGGTTAAACGGGTTCTCATTTTCATTCTCCATATACACGAGACTAGCACATGTCCCCGAAAAAGCGACTTTCATCACCAGCATGGGGGAAGAATTGGAGTCTGGCAAAGTAATAATGGGGTAAAATCCAATGAATCCATTGGAGTTCCCATATTGATAACGCTTGTCATATATATTGCCCTGATAGGTAGTAGGGAGAATGGTGATTACCTGACCATTCTCTAAGAAATTAGTCCAAGCAGCGAGAAAAACATTGTCATTATTACTTTGGAAGGCCAGACAACTATTCTGAAAAGCAAAAGAAAAATTGACAGCAGCGATATCCTGTGTCACAGGTTTATGAGACCTCATATATACCAAAACCGTATCCACGCCTCCCGTCCCCAATTTAGATTGGTACATAATACGCACATCCTGAGCAAAAAGTGAAGATGTCATCAGCATACAGCTGACCCCTAATAACATAATAAATATCCTTCTCATAACTCTTCTAATTTTGAAGGTTAACCTGGTATTTATTCCCCTAAATGGTAAAGAGTCCCTAATTCTTTACGATAGTACGAAGTTAGCTAAATTCTCCGAAAATTCCTTTTTTTAACGCTTTATGATCCTCAATGCTTGTGAATCATCAGCGACTTGAAGGTTTCTTACATCCAGTACATACACCCCTTCTGCCTGGTCTAGCAAATCAACCCTTAATTGGTTCTCCCCATTCCTTCCCAGGGTCACTTCTTTTGTTAGCAATATACGTCCTGTCATATCGCTGAGTGTAAGTTGGATTTGATGGCCATTTTCTCCTTTAATAGATACTTCTGCTTTATCCTGTGTCGGATTCGGATAGATTTGCACATCAAAGGCAAACGAAGGTGTCTCTTCTTTGTCAAATCGAATTGCAACAATATCTGAATGGGTCTCGGATCCGTCAAAAGTCACATGCCTAAGGCGGTAATAGTTCACCGCTTCCATTTCTGTTTCGTCAATATATTGGTAATACAGGTCATATGCAGTTGTGCCTGCACCTTCCACTTTTCCTAGGACATCAAATTGATTAAAGGCAGGATCAGCACTTTTCTGAATTTCAAAAAAGTCACTGTCTGTTTCGTTTTTTGTCTCCCAAATCAGTTGGGTACGTCTTTGGTCGAGGGCATACCCTTCGAAGGCCAAAAACTCCATGGAGGAAGTTCTACGCGGGTGAGTGATAATATAATCTATAAGGTCCATCGCCGGGTCAGCGATCTGGTTGAGGCTATTTTGGCCCAAATGCTCCATATACAGCTGATTGGAGCAAGCCCCTTCAACGACCATTTCCAAAACCGTCATACGCTCTTCCTGGCGTGCGGGAAGAGTGACAGGAGCTGTAGAAGGAAGGCCTGGGTCAGCATTTCCATATTGCCAGCGCTGCTCATACACTTGCCCTTCGTAAGATGTTGGGACCACTTTCACTTCTTGGTCACGCTCCAAATATTCTGTCCAGCTATCTTTAAACATGCTTTGGAATTCACTGACCGAAGCGCAAGTCGGATCCAGTGCAAAAGACAAATTGATCGCCCCTATTTCAAGCGCAGTGGATGCCTTGGAATACATGTAAACTGCAACTTTATGACGTTGGTCACTCATTGCAGTAATCTCATAATTAAAATGGACAAGCTGGGCAGAACAGAAAATAGGAGACAATAAAAAGAAGAGGCAAGTATGGAATGCGTTAAATTTCTGCATGGGATTATTAAGCGGTCGCCTTGTTATGGGAAGGCCATTTACCCTTAATAAAATCCAACATCGATTCCCTCATCACTTCTACCATTGGAATCGCCATCAAGGATGAGGCCTCCAAGGAGATTTTTTGATAATGATATAGAAGGGGATTTTTTGTTGGAATTTCGCTTTTGGCCATTTCTACTAGACTTAGGAGCAGATTTATTCTTCTTTTTTCCAGCTCCAAAAATTGCCAGTACATAGGAATCAATTTTTATTTCGGCAGATAGAAGAAATGACAAAAATAGGGGAAACGGTAATTTCAGAACATGAGTGTTCATAACATCTGGTTAAGGTACGGTAGAAGATTATCGGTAAAATCTGGTAGAAAGAACGTGGCAAGTGCTTAACTTCCTTACATTCTAAGCTATATTTGATAATATAATGAAATAGCATTAATCTGAAAGAGAAGTTTTTAAAATTTTTACCAAATCACATATACGTATTATTTTCTAATGTATATGTGCTACCATTTCCTTGTGAATTGGCTACATTTTTTTCTGTATTAAAAAAAATGCAACTGCATTCGGGGTCTATTCATTAGGCACATCTATTTCCAGTTTTCTCCCTTTTTATTTTTATCTCTTCTGATTAATTCTTCGATCTAATACACGCAACTTGAAGAGATATGAGTAGCATTTCACTTTTCGACTAAGGAAGTTTTTGCATGGAAATTAAATGTTAGTTTTATCAGTTATTTTTTATTATCTATCAAAATCAACATGTAAGTATTTCTATAAAAGTGAAAGTATTTGAAAAAGAATCAAGTAATTAGATGATTAACATATCAAAAGGTCACGCAATATTTTTGGATTCAAGTAATTAAATGTGATTTTTTTCAAATATGACACATGTAAGTTTTTTGTAATTTATGTCTAAATATAGCTATTGGCTGGGGTAAAACCCAAGGATTCTATGCTAGGGGTACATTTTTTAAGAAAAAAAAATAAAATCTTACGTATTATCCCGTACAGGCTCAGTAATAACTGGTACTTCATCACACCAAAATATCGGTAGGTATTTGGCTATTTTTTTGGCTAAAATTTTCCAAAGAAAAAGGAGGAGTGAGTAAATACTCACCCCTCCTTTTTTTACTAGCCTACAGCCCGTTTACTTCGGCACGTGTGAACGTCTGAAGTAGTTGGCATAAGCCCTACCTACATCGAGTGAGTTGGTCACTCCGTCCATGTTTACATCGGAGGAGATGTACCCGATGTTGAAGTACTCTTGCATGATGCCACCCAGGTCAATCGAGTTGATCTGATTGTCTCCTGTCTCATCCCCTTCCATCATGAGGGCTTGATTGGTAACAGCAGATACAATCGCGGTCGTATTCGGGATATTGCTATCCGTATGGATGTTCCTGATGTCAAAGAAGTTGTTGTGGTACACATTTCCAAACTTCTTCAGTGGTCGCTTACTCATCACACCGAGGTGGTTACGGTGAGAGATCACAAGGTAGAAGCTATCCACGCCAGCAGGCAAGTTTGGCACGATAAGCGAGTTACCATTGAGTCCTACGACTTCCCCGTCTTCATTCAGGAAGGCTGCTTGCTTGCCGACACTGATAGTAGAGTCAGCACCATCACGAAGGTCAAGCAATACCCAGTCGACAATACTGTCATTAGGCATGATCGACACTGACTCAGTACCAGGATAGAACCATGGTGCACCACCAAATGGCTGTGTCAGTGGAAGCACTGTCTGTGCGTTGATCGTGGCACTCATGAGGCCAAGGTTCGGATCGTAAGGGCCTTGCATCATCACGAGCGCCGTCATGGTCTCAGGTCTACTATCCTCGCATATCGGCGTACAATCGAGGTTCATGTTGAAGTCACCACGACCCATGTAGAAGCCTGAAGTACTCATGAAGCGATACCATCCTGACATACCGAAGTCAGAAGTCTTATCATTGGCTCCAAGTCCTTTCTGCATACCATACTGGTAGTTAGGTGGGTCGTGCTTGATGATCAAGGTATCCCCAGCGACAGCGCCTAATCCGATGAATCGGCTGCGGGTAGAATCTACTTCGTAGAAGTCCCAGGTCTGATACATCATCGCATTAGCGGCAGTATCACCTTTCGCCCAACGGCCTAGCGCAGACCATTCACCCCAGTCTCTGCGGTTTTCGAGATAGACATCTACCTCCCACATGAGGGTTGGGTCAGTCTTATTGACCAGCGTACCTTCGATTTTCGCAGTTCCATCTGCCATGGTCGTCATCGTGCCCGTATTTGCAGCCCAGACATACTCTGGGGTACCTGGATAAATACCATGAGTAAAGATGGCCGAGAAGGCACTTGGCAGATAAGACGTAGCATAACATTCCTCAATCAAATCACAGTTCACATCTACTTTCGCACCTACCGCATCCAAACTAGCACACAGGGTATTGATATTCGTCAAGAGGTCGAAGATCGTTGTGGTGCCCAGGTTGATACTGGTCAAATCAAGGTAGTCTGGACTAGCTGGATTTGGGTTGTAGATCAAACTATGGATAAAGTAGGTTCCTGTATTGGTCACTGTGAATGATGGCGTATTGCCATACTGTGCAATCTGCTTACCTGGGTCAGTTGACAACAAGTAAACTTGCGCATATCCAGGAGGTACAACTGCATTGCCATCAGGCGTGGCAGAGATACTAGCAATACCACTTGCATTAGGCCTTACAGGATCTTGATCGATTGTCAGAGTACCTGCATCAGCAGAACAAACCACGATCACACCTGCATCTACATGCTCTTTGTCTTCACCTGGGCCTAGCGTCATACATACTGTCTTACCAGCTGCATCGACATCAGAGTCCTTCGTATCGTCTCCACCCTGATCTTGTGGGCTAAAGATATAGCCTGTTGGGTGAGTGAAGAGTATGTAGTAGTCACCTGGATAGACATTGTCAAAGGTGTATTCGCCATTGGCATTGGTCACCTTGACATTCACCAAGTTACCCTGACAGTCATAGAGGCTCACGAGGATGTTTGGCACACCAGGCTCTCCTGGATCTTGTACTCCATCTCCATCGAGGTCGTCGAACTCAATACCTGAGATAGAGCCTTTAGGCGCATAGATACCTGCATCTACATCGTCTTTGTCTTCTCCTGGGAGCAGGGTGAAGCAGTCGGTCTCACCATTCAAGTTGACATCGGAGTCTACGGCATCATTGCTACCTGCATCCTTCGGACTGTAAAGGAAGTTCGGAGGAATGTTGGAGAATACCAGTTTGTAGTTACCTGGTACCACATCATCGAAGTTGTAGTTGCCATTGACATCTGTATGTGTTGAGTCAATGAAGTTTCCAGCGCAGTCGTATAGACTTACCGTCACATTTGGCATTCCGCCTTCATTTGGATCCTGAATACCATCTTCATCATTGTCTACAAATACAATATCACCGATGCTGCCTTTTGGCAAGTAGATACCCGCATCCACATCGTCATTGTCCTCTCCAGGCGTCAATGTGAAGCAGTCGGTCTCACCGTTAGGCTTGACATCAGAGTCAACTGCATCATTGGTACCAGCATCCTTCGGACTGAAGATCCAGTCTGCTGGGAGATTGCTGTAGGCTACATAGTAGTCACCAGGCAGGATGTTGTCGAAGAGGTAGTTACCGTTTGCATCCGTGACTTGCGTCGCGACCAAGTTGCCGAGACAGTCATAGAGTTTGACGGTGATACCAGATACACCTGACTCATTCGGATCCTGGATACCGTCTTCATCTTTATCCTCAAATACGCGATCACCAATTGATCCCTTAGGTATGGTGATACCTGCGTCTACGTCCTCATTGTCTTCACCTGCGGTGATTGGGAAGCAGACGGTCTGACCATTAGCATTGACATCAGAGTCGAGGGCGTCATTGCCACCCGCATCCTGTGGACTGAAGATGTAGTTCGTTGGCAAATTGCTAAAGACTACATAGTAGTTACCTGGAAGCAAGTCTTCAAAGAGGTAGTTTCCGTTCGCATCTGTTGTATCAGTCGCGATCAGGTTGCCTCTACAGTCATGAAGCTTGACGATGATGTTCGGCATGCCAGGTTCATTTGGATCCTGGATACCATCTTCATCCAAGTCATCAAAGACTTTGTTACCAATAGACCCTTTAGGTATATAGCTACCAGCATCTACGTCATCCTTGTCCTCTGCAGGATTCAGGGTGAAGATGTTCGTCTGACCCGTACTTGGGTCTGGATCTGAATCGAGGCCATCGTTACCGCCTTGGTCTTGTGGACTGAAGACGTAGTCTGGAGGCAAGTTGCTGAACTCAACATAGTAGTCACCAGATGGCAGGTTGTCGAAGCTGTACATGCCATTGCTATCCGTGGTGTCGGCAGCGATCAAGTTACCCTGACTATCATAGAGCTTGACGATCACACCAGAAAGACCTGGCTCACCTGGATCTTGGATACCGTCCTCATCGATGTCATCGAATACTTTGTCTCCAATAGACGCTGATGGGAGGAAGATACCTGCATCTACTGTGGTATTCGTCTCACCAGGACTGAGGACTACAGGCGCTGTCTGACCATTGATTGGATTCGCATCCGAGTCAAACAAGTCATTGCCTTGATCCTGTGGGCTGAACTGGTAGCCTGCTGGCAAGTTGTCAAATACCACGTAGTAGGTTCCAGGAAGCTTATCTTCAAAGAGGTACTCTCCGTTAGCATCTGTCACCATCGTATCTACTGGGGTACCATTTCCATCGTAAAGGATCACTCTGACACCTTGTACGCCTGGTTCACCAGCATCCTGGATACCGTCTTCGTCGAGGTCTTCGAATACTTTGTTACCCAAGGCAACGCGTGCATCAAAGATACCTGCATCGATGGTATAGTTCTTCTCACTTGGACTCAAGGTTACAAGTGGCGAACGTCCATTAACCACATCAGCATCAGAGTCTTTCTCATCATCTGTACCTTGATCCTTCGCAGTGAACTGGAAGCCTGGAGGCAGGTCAGAGAATTCTACGATGTAGTCACCTGCAAGCAGGAAGGTGAAGTAGTATGCACCTGAGCCATCCGTGACAGTAGTGTCAAGTGGATTACCTAAGCCGTCATACAGGGTCACTGTCACACCTGCTACACCTGGTTCGCCAGCATCTTGGATACCATTTTTATTCCGATCCTCCCAAACATAGTTTCCAAGTTCTGCTGGGTCTACAAACATACCCGCATCTACGGTTCTCTTCTCTTCGCCTAGGAGTAGGGTAATGACACCTGTTTCACCAGTGGTTCTGTTCACATCAGAGTCAGTCGAGTCATTTAAGCCCTGATTCGGGAAGGTGAAGGCAAAACCATTTGCCTTACGAATCTGGACGATGTAGTCACCAGGCGTCAGGTTGTCAAAGAGATAGAATCCATTGGCATTGGTGAATGTTGTATCTAGCGGGTTGCCATTTCCATCCTTGAGGATGATCATAGCACCTGCTATACCTGGCTCACCTGCATCTTGGATACCATTTTGGTTCAAATCATTCCAAACAAAGTCCCCAATAGAAGTGGCATCATAGATACCAGCATCCCATGTCAAATCGACTTCACCTGGATCTAGCGTAGTGACTATTGTCCGTCCTGTGGTGCGATCCGCATCAGAATCGAAGCGATCCAATGGGTCTACATCCTGAGTAGTGAATACAAACCCTGGAGGTAAGTTGCTGAATTCTACATAGTAATCACCCGGGACCAGATACTCAAAGAGGTATTCACCATTCGCATCTGTCACCATGGTGTCTACTGGTGTGCCATCAGACTTGAACAGGGTGACTGTGATGCCAGGTACACCATTATTATTCACGCTGATACCATTGCGGTCATCATCTAGGAAGACGAAGTTACCGAGGGTAGCAGAGTTGACATGGATACCTGCATCGATATCGTCCTTATTCACCCCTGCTGGCAAGACAAATGTCTGGGTAATACCCGTAGTAGGATCAGGATCTGAATCTAGGGTATCATCACCTCCCTGGTCCTTAGGACTGAAGAGATAGTTGGGTGGTAGATTCGTGAATCCTACTTTGTACTGACCAGGCTGAAGGTTATTGAATTCATAGAATCCATTTGCATCAGTGGTATCAGTACCAACAACAGTTCCTGCACGTGTGTAGAGGGTTACAATCACACCTGGAACACCTGGCTCACCAGCATCTTGTACACCATCTTCATTCTTATCATCCCATACAAAGTTACCGAGTGAGCTCGTAGCTGGAGTCAGACCCGCATCCCAGTTGTGATCTCGCTCACCTGGGCTCAAGGTAGTAACAACCGTGCGTCCCGTATTGACATCAGCATCTGAGTCAACAGCATCGTTTGGCCCTGCATCCTGCGGCGTGAACTGCAAGCCTGGAGGCAAGTTGGAGAACTCTACGAAGTAGTCACCTGGTTCTACATCATTGAAGTAGTAGAATCCGTTGTGGTCAGTCACAAGTGTGTCTACAGGTGTGCCACCAGCAGTGTACAGAATCACTGTCACGCCTTGTACACCTAGTTCGCCATTGTCTTGCGCGCCATTCTGGTTCGTATCATTCCAGACACGGTTACCGATCTCTGCATTTGGCTCATAGAAGCCTGCGTCTACGTCGTCTTTGTCTTCGCCTGGGTTGAGGGTAAAGACGTCAGTCTGATTATTAGGATTAATATCAGAGTCCGTACCATCATTTCCACCCTGGTCCTTAGGACTGCTGACGTAGTCAGTTGGGATATTGGAGAAGCCTACGGAGTAGTCACCAGGAAGTACATCGTCAAATAGGTACGCACCATTTGCATCCGTGGTATCTACCGCGACGACATTTCCTTGATCATCATATAGGGTAACAATTACGCTATCAATTCCAGGCTCACCCGCATCTTGGATACCATCCTCATTGAGGTCATCCCATACAAAGTCGCCGATGGAGCCTTTGGGGATATTGATACCCGCATCACGCGTCAAGTCTACATCACCTGCAGCTAAGCTGAAGACATCCGTACGTCCTGTACCTGGGTTCACATCCGAATCCTTGGCATCATCTCCCCCTTGATCCTTAGGACTGAAGACAAAGTCTGGAGGTAGGTTGGTGAATTCGAGGTAATAGTCACCTGGTACCAGGTCATTGAAGTTATAGTTACCATTGGCATCTGTGGTCTTCTGACCTACGAAGTTGCCTTGGTCGTCATAGAGCGTCACTGTGACACCTTGTACGCCTTGTTCACCCGCATCCTGAACACCGTTCTCATTGAAGTCGTCAAATACGAGGTCACCGATAGAACCACGTGGCAAGAAGATACCCGCATCGACATCGTCCTTATTCTCACCTGGATTCAGGGTAAAGGTCGCGGTGCTACCAGATTGGTTGACGTCAGAGTCCGTATTGTCATTTCCACCCTGATCCTGTGGGCTAAAGATATAGTCCGTAGGCAGGTTGGTGAATACAACTGTGTAGTCACCTGGAGGCACATCGTCGAAGAAGTACATGCCATTGGCGTCCGTAGTGTCTGTAGCGACTAGGTTGCCCATATCGTCATAGAGTTTGACGATGACACTGTCTACGCCAGGTTCACCGGCATCCTGAATACCATCCTCATCGAGGTCTTCGAAGACAAAGTCACCGATAGAACCTTTGTTGAGGTAAGCACCCGCATCCACATCGTCCTTGTCTTCGCCTGCATTCAGGGTGAAGAGGTCGGTCTGACCGTTTGGATTCACATCGGAATCCGTGTTGTCATTTCCGCCCTGGTCTTTAGGACTAAAGATGTAGTCAGTAGGCGTATTGGTAAAGCCAACACTGTAGTCACCTGGAGGCACATCCTCGAAGAGGTAAGCACCATTGGCGTCTGTTGTGTCAGTCGCTACCACATTGCCCTGATCATCATATAAGGTGACGATCACATTGTCAATGCCAGGCTCATTATTATCCTGAATTCCATCTTCATTCAAGTCATCCCATACATAGTCTCCGATAGAGCCTTTGTTGAGGTGTGCACCTGCATCCACGTCGTCCTTGTCTTCTCCTGGGTTCAGGGTGAAGAGGTCGGTCTGACCGTTAGGATTCACATCAGAATCCGTGTTGTCATTTCCGCCCTGGTCTTTAGGACTGAAGATGTAGTCGGTAGGCGTATTGCTAAAGCCTATAGTGTAGTCACCTGGGAGTACATTGTCGAAGAGGTAGTTACCATTGGCATCCGTAGTATCCGTGTCAACCACATTACCCTGGTCATCATATAGGGTCACAATCACCCCATCAATTGGTGGCTCATTGCTATCCTGGATACCGTCTTCATTCAAGTCATCCCATACATAGTCACCGATAGAGCCTTTTGGTATGTAAATACCTGCGTCTACGTCGTCCTTATCTTCTCCTGGAAGGAGGGTGAAGGAATCGGTCTGACCGTTTGGATTCACATCAGAATCTGTATTATCATTTCCACCTTGATCCTTAGGACTAAATACAAAGTCAGGATCTGGGAGATTGCTAAAGCCTACGCTGTAGTCACCAGGAGGCACATCTTCGAAGAGGTAAGCGCCGTTGGCGTCAGTGGTGTCTTTATCTACCACATTGCCCATATCATCATACAAGGTGACAATTACACCTGGCACCCCATTCTCACTTGGATCTTGGATGCCGTCTTCGTTGAAGTCATCCCATACATAGTCTCCGATAGAGCCTTTAGGTAGATAGACACCCGCATCCCATGTGCGGTCATCTTCACCTGGCGCCAGGCTGATCACACTGGTAAGGCCAGTAGCACCATCTACATCAGCGTCTTTGGTGTCATCACCTCCCTGATCCTTCGGACTGAAGACATAGTCCGTAGGTAGGTTGGAGAATTCTAAGTAATAGTCACCAGGAGTCAAGTTTTCAAAGAGATATTCTCCATTTGCATCTGTGGTATCTGCGCCTACAAGACCGCTTGCGAGGCTGTAAAGCTTCACGATCACGCCTGGTACACCTGGCTCGCCAGCATCTTGGATGCCATCTTTGTTGGTGTCATCCCATACAAAGTCACCAAGTGTAGCTTTTGGCAAGTAGATACCAGCATCTACGTCGTCTTTGTCTTGGCCTGGGTTCAGCGTAAAGGTATTGGTAGCACCTGTCTGATCTACATCAGAGTCAGTTGCATCATTACCGCCCTGATCTTGTGGGCTAAAGACAAAGCCTGTAGGCACATTGCTAAATTCTACATAATAGTCGCCACCTGGCAGGTCAGTGAACTCATAGAAGCCTGTTCCATCTGTTGTTGTCTGGTCAATAAAGTTGCCATTGCCATCATACAGTTTCACAATCACGCCTTGGACGCCATTTTCACCTGCATCCTGCACGCCATCTTCATCCAAATCTTCCCAGACAAAGTCGCCGATTTTCGCTTCAGGATTGAAGATACCTGCATCTATGGTTGGATTCACCTCCTTAGGTGCAAGGGTAATGGTCGCAGTCCTGTTGGTCGTAGGATCGACGTCAGAATCTTTCGTATCGTCACCACCCTGATCTTGTGGACTGAATTGATAGCCCGCAGGTAGGTTGGTAAATTCTACGATGTAATCACCACCGGGAAGGTCTTCGAAGCCATAGGCACCGAGGGCATCCGTGAGTGTCTGGTCAAGGAAGTTGCCGTTGCCGTCATAGAGGCGAACGATCACACCCTGGACACCATTTTCACCCGCATCCTGAACACCATTTTCATTGGTATCATCCCATACATAGTCTCCCAAGAAGCCTAGTGGCAAGAAGAAGCCTGCATCCACGATGATGACATTGTCACCGGGAAGCGTCGTGACGGTATCCGTACGACCGATGGTTCCAGAAGGACCACCACTCACTGGCGTAGCGTCAGAGTCAGCTGCATCGTTGGTACCTGCATTCGTTGGAGAGAATTCAAAGTTCGGTGGCAGGTTGCTAAATTCTACATAGTAGTCACCAGCTGGCAGGTTCTCGAAGAGATAGTTACCATTCGAATTGGTTACAGTCGTATCTACAGCACCCGTCGCTGGGTTGTAGAGAATTACGGTAACACCGCCAATACCTGGTTCGCCTGCATCCTGAATACCATCTTCATCTAGGTCGTTAAAGACCAAATCACCGATAGTCACAGGAGGAATGTTGATACCTGCATCAAGGTCTACATTGTTCTCACCAGCAGCCAGCGTGATAGTAGCAGTCTGACCAGTAGCTGGATTCGCATCAGAATCTTTGGTGTCGTCACCGCCTTGATCCTGAGGACTGAAGACATACGTAGCAGGCAGGTTGCTGAATTCTACATAGTAGTCACCTGGCAACAAGTCATTGAAGGTGTATGCACCTGTCGGGCTGGTAGGCTGCTGACCTTGGAATACGCCTGCTCCATTATAGAGCTTGACGATCACTCCTGGCACGCCAGGCTCGCCAGCATCCTGTACGCCATCCCTATCGAGGTCATCCCAGACAAAGTCTCCCAATGATGCTTTCTCTAGGTAGATACCTGCATCGATGTCTGTGCGGTTCTGACCTGGATTCAGGGTAAATGGATCCGTCGTACCATTGGTAGGATCAGCATCAGAGTCCTTACTATTGTCGCCACCAACATCCATTGGACTGAATACAAATCCAGTCGGCAGGTTGCTGAAGGTCACATAGTAGTTACCAGTAGGCACATCCTCGAAGAGGTAGTTGCCATTGGCATCTGTCGTATCCGTATCGATCAGGTTATTCGCCGTATCGTACAATTTGACGATCACACCAGGTACACCTGGCTCACCATTATCCTGACGACCATCTTCATCCAGATCATCCCATACCAGGTCGCCAATGCTACCCAGTGGGCGGAAGATACCCATATCCCAGTCTAGGTCGTCTTGCCCTTGACCAAGCGTAATAACATCTGTCTGAAGCGTATTAGGATCTACATCAGAATCTTTCGTATCATCTCCACCTTGATCCTTAGGACTGACATTATAGCCCGCAGGGATATTGGAAATTGTCAGGCGGTAGTCACCAGCGAGGAGATCTTCGAATAGGTAGTCACCATTAGGTCCAGTCACGTCAAAAGCTATGAATGTGCCTGTTGAGGTAGTCAACGTTACGATGACACCTTGTACGCCTTGCTCTCCATTATCCTGAATACCATTTCCATTGAGATCATCCCATACAAAGTCACCCAGTGAACTCTTAGGCTCATAGATACCCGCATCGATGTTTGGATTATTTTCACCTGCACTCAATGTGATATCCGCTGTGCGACCCGTGATTGGATCAGGATCGGAATCTTTCGTAGCATCTCCCCCTTGTCCCTGAGGACTGAATACATAGGTTGGAGGAATATTGCTAAAGACCACATAGTACTCACCTGGCAACAGGTCAGAGAAGCCATAGGCACCTGTTGGGGTAGTTGGTACTTGTGCGATCTGTACACCACTCGTATCATAAAGCGTGACAGTCACACCGCCTACACCTGGCTCTCCGTTATCCTGGACCCCATTTTCATTCAAGTCTTCCCAGACAAAGTCACCAAGGGAAGCTTTTGGCAAGTAGATACCTGCATCCCACTTAATGTCATTCTCACCTGGAGACAGAAGGGTAACAACGGTCTCGCCTGTCACTGGATCAGCATCAGAGTCGATGAAGTCACTTGGTACAACGTCTTTTGCTGTGAAGACATAATCAGTTGGTAAGCTGTCAAACTTGACATAGTAGTTGCCTGGCGTCAGGTCATCAAACTTATAGATACCGATGGTATTGGTCACTGTGCTGTCCACTTTGTTTCCAAGGCCGTCAAAGAGGATGACTTTCACCCCTTCTACGCCTACATCAGCCCCATCCTGGAAGCCATTCTGGTTGTCATCTTCGAATACGCGGTCACCAAGAGAAGCTTTTGGCAAGTAAATACCTGCATCTAGTGTCAAATTGGTGTCGCCTGGGGCGAGGCTCACTGGAGCTGTTGCGCCCGTGTTCCAAGTAGGATCGGAATCGATTGTATCATTAGTACCTACATTCTGTGGGCTAAATACATAGCCAGTAGGCAAGTTCGTAAAGACAACATAGTAGTCTTGTGGGAATAGGCCATCAAAGAGGTATTCACCATTTACATCTGTTGTATCCTTGTCTTGAAGGGTGCCGCCTGGCGAATCATAGAGTTCTACGATCACACCTTGTACACCTGGTTCTCCACCGTCCTGGATACCATCCTCATTGAGGTCTTCCCATACAAAGTCACCCAAGACAGCTTTCTCGATGTAGATACCGGCATCCACTCTCAAGTTAGTCTCGCCTGGAGCGAGCGCAATGGTATCTGTCTTACCTGTGGTCAGGTCAGCATCAGAATCTCTGCCTTCTTGCGTTCCTTGGTCTTTTGGACTAAAGAGGAAGCCAGCAGGGATATTGGTAAATTCAACTACATACTTGCCTGGGAACAGGTTGTTGAAACGGTAGCGACCGTTTCCATTGGTCGTTTTCGTTGCGATCACTGTACCAGACTCATCGATGAGGTTGACAATTATGCCTGGCACGCCTGGCTCTCCATTATCCTGGATACCATCTTCATCTAAGTCATCCCAGACGAAGTTTCCAATTGATCCCTGGAAGTAGAAGCCTGCGTCTACGGTCATGTCGTTCTCCATCGGATCGAGCTGGATAGGTCCAGTCAATCCTGTATTTGGATCAGCGTCAGAGTCTTTGGCATCATCTCCACCCTGATCTTGTGGGCTGGAAGTGTAGCCAGCAGGCTGTACAAATTCTACGATATAGGTATCTGGAATTAGGTTAAAGAAGCCATAGATACCATTGGCATCTGTAGTATCCGCCAATCCTGTAGGATTACCACTTGCATCCAAGAGGTTCACAACGACACCCGGTATACCAGGCTCACCGGCATCCTGATCACCGTCCGCATTAGAATCTTCCCAGACAAAGTTGCCCAGTGAAGCATAGCAGTCATCGACCGTGATTTCGACCGTGTAAGACTTGTCATTACAAGCACCTTGTCCAGGTCCTTGAGAACCAAACACCGTGTAGGTAAAGTGGTAGGTATTGCCTGCGTCAGCAGCAATGGCTGTGAAGACAGAGCCTACCAATTGACCAGTCGCATCATCATCATTCCAGCTACCATACAGCGGGCCAGTAGCGATGAGGCTATTGAGGTCAATTATATGTTCATTTGTATTTGCTGTGAGCAGATTGTCCACGTTACAGACATTCGCTTTACCATTATTGTTAAAGGTATTGTCTGGTGTTTCTGGATCAATGGTAATCACCGTTTGATCAGAAGCTGGCCCACATGGTCCCGCAGGATCATTCGTGGTCAATGTCAAGGTCACCGTACGGTTTGTGGTATCCTGAGGACCTGGCGTGTAGATCGCGTTCAGGGCAGTAGCATTGTTAAATGTACCGTCACCAGAAGTCGTCCATGTGGCACTAGAAGCACCACCACCAATTGATCCACTCAGTTGAACTACATCAGCTGCACAGATCGTCTGATCTGGGCCAGCATCTGCTGTAGGATCATCGTATATGGTCACCACCATGTCATCACTTGCCTTACCACATGGTCCTGCAGGATCATTGGTAGAAAGCGTAAGTGTTACGGTTCCCGCTGCGATATCAGCCACACCTGGGGTATAGACTGGATTCATCAATGTCGCATTGTTGAACGTTCCGTCACCAGAAGTCGTCCAGACAGCGCTGCTTGCACCACCGCCAATCGAACCATTCAATTGAACAGTAGCCCCTTCACAGATGTCCTGATCTGCTCCAGCGTTAGCTGTTGGGTCATCATAAATGGTTACCACCATTTGATCGCTCGCAGCCGTACATGGGCCTGCTGGATCATTCGTGGTAATGGTCAAGGTCACGGTGCCTGATGCGATATCACCAGCACCTGGGGTGTAGATCGCAGTCGCAGATGTCGCATCGTTGAACGTTCCGTCACCGGATGTTGTCCAAGTCAAGCTGCTTGCACCACCACCAATTGAACCAGCCAACTGTACCGTTGAGCCTTCACAGATGTCTTGATCTGCTCCAGCATCCGCCGTTGGATCATCACTGATGGTCACAACCATCTGATCACTAGCAGCCGTACATGGTCCTGCTGGATCGTCAGTTGTCAACGTCAGGGTTACAGTGCCTGCGGCAATGTCATTCACACCTGGGGTGTAGATGGCGTTGAGCGCAGATGCATTGTTGAAGGTTCCGTCTCCACTGGTTGTCCAAGTGCTACTTGAAGCACCACCACCTATTGAACCATTCAACTGAACTGTTCCACCTTCACAAATATCTTGATCCGCGCCAGCATTCGCCGTTGGATCGTCATAAATGGTCACCACCATTTGGTCACTGGCTGGTCCACATGGGCCTGCTGGATCATCTGTAGTGATCGTCAATGTCACCGTACCTGCGGCAATATCTGCTGCACCTGGGGTATAGATGGCGTTCGCTGCATTGGCATTGTTGAACGTTCCGTCGCCACTTGTGGTCCAAGTCAAGCTGCTTGCGCCGCCACCGATCGTTCCTGCCAACTGAACGGTCTCAGTCTCACAGATGTCCTGATCGGCACCAGCATTCGCTGTTGGATCGTCATAAATGGTCACGACCATTTGGTCACTGGCTGGTCCACATGGGCCTGCTGGATCATTGGTCGTGATGGTCAAGGTTACTGTTCCAACAGCAATGTCACCAGCACCTGGCGTATAGATCGCAGTTGCAGATGTCGCATCGTTGAACGTTCCGTCGCCAGAAGTTGTCCAAGTCAGGCTGCTTGCGCCACCACCAATCGTTCCTGCCAACTGGACAGTAGAGCCTTCGCAGATGTCCTGGTCAGCACCAGCATTCGCTTCTGGATCGTCGAATATAGTGACCACCATCTGATCAGAAGCAGCCACACAAGGCCCTGCTGGATCATTGGTAGTAATGGTCAAAGTAACCGTACCATTGCTGATGTCATTGGTACCTGGGGTGTAAATCGCATTCGCTGCAGTCGCATCGTCGAACGTTCCATCGCCAGATGTCGTCCAAGTCAGGCTGCTTGCGCCACCACCGATTGTTCCAGCCAACTGTACCGTTGAGCCTTCACAGATGTCTTGATCCGCGCCAGCGTCTGCTGTTGGGTCATCGCTGATGGTCACGACCATCTGATCACTAGCAGCCAGACATGGTCCCGCTGGATCGTCTGTTGTGAGGGTCAGCGTAACAGTGCCTGCGGCAATGTCATTCACACCTGGGGTGTAGATCGCATTCAGGGCAGATGCATTGTTGAAGGTTCCGTCGCCACTGGTCGTCCAAGTGCTGGTAGAAGCACCACCTCCGATGGTTCCATTCAACTGAACTGTCGCACCTTCACAAATATCTTGATCCGCGCCAGCATTCGCCGTTGGATCGTCATAAATGGTCACCACCATTTGGTCACTGGCTGGTCCACATGGGCCTGCTGGATCATCAGTAGTAATCGTCAATGTCACCGTACCTGCGGCAATATCAGCTGCACCTGGGGTATAGATCGCGTTCGCTGCATTGGCATTGTTGAACGTTCCGTCTCCAGATGTTGTCCAAGTCAGGCTGCTTGCGCCACCACCGATGGTGCCTGCCAACTGAACGGTCTCAGTCTCACAGATGTCCTGGTCAGCACCAGCATTCGCTGTTGGATCGTCATAAATGGTCACGACCATTTGGTCACTGGCTGGTCCACATGGGCCTGCTGGATCATTTGTTGTGATTGTCAAGGTTACTGTTCCAGCAGCAATATCACCAGCACCTGGCGTGTAGATCGCAGTTGCAGATGTCGCATCGTTGAACGTTCCGTCGCCAGAAGTTGTCCAAGTCAAGCTGCTTGCACCGCCACCAATCGTTCCTGCCAACTGTACCGTAGAACCTTCACAGATGTCCTGGTCAGCACCAGCATTCGCTTCTGGATCGTCGAATATAGTCACCACCATCTGATCAGAAGCAGCCACACAAGGACCTGCTGGGTCATTGGTAGTAATGGTCAAAGTAACCGTACCAGCTGCGATGTCTGCTGCACCTGGGGTGTAAATCGCGTTGGCTGCAGTCGCATCGTTGAACGATCCGTCGCCGGATGTTGTCCAAGTCAGGCTGCTTGCGCCACCACCGATTGTTCCAGCCAACTGTACCGTTGAGCCTTCACAGATGTCTTGGTCCGCGCCAGCGTCTGCTGTTGGGTCATCGCTGATGGTCACGACCATCTGATCACTCGCTGCCAGACATGGTCCCGCTGGATCGTCTGTTGTGAGGGTCAGCGTAACAGTGCCTGCGGCAATGTCATTCACACCTGGGGTGTAGATCGCGTTCAGGGCAGATGCATTGTTGAAGGTTCCGTCGCCACTGGTCGTCCAAGTGCTCGTAGAAGCACCACCACCAATCGAGCCATTCAACTGAACTGTTCCTCCTTCACAAATATCTTGATCCGCGCCAGCGTCTGCCGTAGGATCGTCATAAATGGTCACGACCATTTGATCGCTAGCAGCCACACATGGGCCTGCTGGATCATTCGTGGTAATGGTCAAAGTAACCGTACCAGCTGCGATGTCTGCTGCACCTGGGGTGTAAATCGCGTTGGCTGCAGTCGCATCGTTGAACGATCCGTCGCCGGATGTTGTCCAAGTCAGGCTGCTTGCGCCACCACCGATTGTTCCAGCCAACTGTACCGTTGAGCCTTCACAGATGTCTTGGTCCGCGCCAGCGTCTGCTGTTGGGTCATCGCTGATGGTCACGACCATCTGATCACTCGCTGCCAGACATGGTCCCGCTGGATCGTCTGTTGTGAGGGTCAGCGTAACAGTGCCTGCGGCAATGTCATTCACACCTGGGGTGTAGATCGCATTCAGGGCAGATGCATTGTTGAAGGTTCCGTCGCCACTGGTCGTCCAAGTGCTGGTAGAAGCACCACCTCCGATGGTTCCATTCAACTGAACTGTTCCTCCTTCACAAATATCTTGATCCGCGCCAGCGTCTGCCGTAGGATCGTCATAAATGGTCACGACCATTTGATCGCTAGCAGCCACACATGGGCCTGCTGGATCATTCG
>JAUIKF010000043.1 GCA_030430575.1 Bacteroidia bacterium
TGAACAGAACCATCAACTTTCCCCGACAAAAGGGCTAGCTCTTTCTCTAACTCGGCAAATTCAACACTTGACATACTCGAAGCTAAGAATTTTTCCCTATTTTCAACAACCCCGCTGAATAGTTACATTGTAAAAACATATAGTGCAGTGGGTGCCATTTTACTAAAAAAAGGCGACCTAAAGGAAGCCCAAAAATTCCATAAACTCGCCCTCTCCAAAGGCATTACCCTTTTTTCACCAACAGATTTCAGAGTGGGCTACCTATACATGAACCTAGGATACAATTTCCTACGGTTAGATTCCCACCAACAAGCCCTCCCCCAATTCCACAAAGCCATTGCCGCCCTTTCCACAAGACTTCACACAAAAGAAGCCAAAGACGATATCACCAACTGCTATTATGGGATTACCCTTTGCCATTTGGGGTTGGATAACCTCGACAGTGCATTTCACTATATTGAAAAAGCAGAGAAGATCCAGCCCTATGAGGAGGCCTTTCGGCCTTATATCAACATTGAAAATCGAGCGGAAGCCTTGGTTAAACAAGGGAAATACAAAGAGGCTTTGGGGTGCTTTAAGGAGGTTTTAAGGTTGCGCCTTCCTCGCTTCAAATCTCGGATGGCCCATATAGAGATACTAGAGTCTCATCAGCGGATCGCAGATATGTATGTGGCATTAGGAGCTAATGATATTGCGTTAGAGACCTACCAACAATCCATAGCATCTGTAAGTGAAGGGTTTGATTATGGGTATGGTCAGGTATATAACCTGCCACAGGCTGATCAAGTAAAATACCCCCTCAATGTAACCCCTGTACTTGACCTGAAGGCGCAAGCTTTGGTTAATCGATATGGTGAATGTGGGGAGGCAAAGGATTTGCAACACGCACTCCAAACCTATTTTTTAGCAGATACCCTGATCACCCGTGCGCGTAATGGCCTGGTAAACGCTAATTCAAAACTGTTTTTTAATAAAAAAGTGAGAGTAGTATATGAACATGCGATAAGACTTTGCTTACTACTCCATAAGCAGACAAACGAAGAACAGTTTCTTGAATATGCCTTTATGTTTTCAGAAAGGAGCAAAGCGGCCTTGTTACAATTTGGTCTTCAGGAAGCAGGTGCAAAACTTTCAGGAGGGGTCCCCGATAGCTTATTGGAACAGGAAAATCAGCTAAGGGTTAACATCTCTTTTTATCAAGATCGGCTTTTTAGGGGTAAAAATCCTAACAGTAAGGTAGACAGTACGACACTTGTAATGTGGGAGAATACCCTGTTTGATCAGGAACAAAAATACAAGGCATTAATTGAAAAATTGGAAATCAATTACCCCGCCTATTACCAGTTGAAGTACAACGCTCAAACCCTTTCTGCTCAAGAGGCCATTAGAAATATCCCCAATCAAAAAACAGGGATTGTTTCCTATTTTCAGGGCGATAGTGTGATGTATGTATTTTGTCTGAGTAAAAAGGGAATTCAAGTGCATCCTGTTGTAGAGAATCGGGCAATCAATCAAAATGCAGAAACACTTGTTCAACAACTCCATACCCCTTCTCATAATCTAGCGGGATTAATCGCCTTTTCTACAGCATCTCACGCTTTGTATCAACAACTGTTAAGTCCCGTTATTACTGAACAGTCTTCTGAGCCTGGAAGCCTTCTTTATACCAACCTTATTATTATCCCTGACGGCAAATTGGGATTTGTTCCTTTTGAAACACTTTTGACCCAACCATTTGATGACTCGTTACTGTCTGATGGTTCAGGTGCTACACGGGCATATCGCGACCTTAAATATCTAGGTCACGATACCCAAGTGCAATATGCTTATTCGGCGACCCTTCTTTTTCAACCAGTAGCTTTCAAGGCAAAACCTGAACAAAAGTTGGTAGCTTTTGCCCCTGCTTATGAGGGACAATTAACATTGACCTCGAATCAGCCCCAAGTAAAATCGATTGCAGCTAAGGTGGGTGGAAATGTGATTCTTGGCAAGAATGCTACAGAAGCTGTTTTTAAACGAATAGCTCCTAAAGCTGACATTCTTCACCTAGCTATGCATGGCATGGCCAATGCCCATTCTCCCATGTTCTCACATTTACTATTCTCCCCCAATTCAGAAGCACCTCGGGATACCTTGCAACTTACCCAAGAAGATAGCTTGAATAGATTAGATGATGGTAAACTTCATGCCTATGAGCTATATAATATGAGGTTAAATGCAGATTTAGCCGTTCTCGCTGCTTGTGAATCTGGTTATGGGAAATTGGAAAAAAGTGAAGGAATCATGAGCCTGGCGCGTGCTTTCAAGTATGCAGGCTGCTCAAATGTAATTATGAGCTTATGGAAAGCAGAGGCTCATGCTACAAACGAATTGATGGGTAATTTTTACGACCAAATTGCCAAAGCTACATCTACCCCCAAGGCACTTCAAAAAGCTCGAAAGCAATATTTAGAACAAGCTCTTCCAGATCAAGTTCACCCACATTTCTGGGGTAATTTTGTCTTGTGGGGAGATGGAAATGAGCTTAAACCACCAAACTATTGGGTTTATGGTTGGATCAGTCTGATGGTAGCTGTTGTGATGCTAGGGATTTTCTGGAAGAAAAGCTATCAAGCTAGGTAGAAAAGTCCCCCCACGGTTCCAAAACCTACAGGAACTCATTAGCCAAAATCATTTATTAAATTGCCCTCAGACAATCGAACCCTCGGACGTTCGAACTTTCTCAGTACCCCAACACAGGACTCAACCAGCGCTCCATCTCCTCCAGGCTAATGCCTTTGCGCTCGGCGAGGTCTCCGACCTGCTCTTTGGTGATTTTACCCAATCCAAAATACCGTGATTTAGGATGTGAGAAATAAAGCCCACTGACCGAAGCCGCTGGATACATCGCAAGACTCTCCGTGAGGGAGATACCCGTATGTCCTTCCACATCGAGGAGTTGAAAAAGCGTGATCTTTTCCGTGTGGTCTGGGTTCGCGGGATAGCCAGGTGCGGGGCGGATACCGTCGTATTTCTCACGGATGAGTTCTTCTGTAGAAAGATCTTCGGCAGGGCTATAGCCCCAAAATTCGGTGCGGACACGCTTGTGCATCAGCTCGGCAAATGCCTCTGCCAGGCGGTCGGCGAGGGCCTTGACCATGATGGCATTATAGTCGTCATGAGCATCCACAAACCGCTGGACATGGGGTTCGATCCCAGTACCAGCAGTCACGGCAAAGCCGCCGATGTAGTCGGGAATCCCTGACACTTTAGGCGCAACAAAGTCTGAAAGGCAGACATTGGGAATGCCACTCTTCTTGATGCCTTGCTGGCGTGGATTGTAAAAGCGGGCGATGATTTCCTTACGCGTGTCATCGGCATATACTTCAATGTCGTCGTGGTCGACGGTATTAGCAGGGAATAAGCCGACGGCGGCGCTGGCAGTAAGCCATTTTTCCTTAATGATTTCATGCAGCATGTCTTGCGCATCTGAAAATAGCTTGCGCGCCTCTTCGCCTTTTTCAGGATGATCCAGAATCTGAGGATAGCGACCACTCAGTTGCCAGGTCTGGAAGAATGGCGTCCAGTCGATATAGCGGCTGATTTCGCCTAGGTCATAATTATCAAAATATTGAACACCGAGTTTGTTCGGCGTTTGTGCGACGCCTTCGTTCCAGTCGATTTCAACTTTATTGGCGCGGGCATCAGCAAGTGGGGTGTAGTTCTTGGCGGCCTGGCGCGCCTTATGGCCTACGCGCATCTCAGCATAAGCTGTTTTTTGTTCTTGTACCAAAGTGTCTTTCACCCCTTCTTCCTCACTCAGCAATTTATTGGCTACTGGGACAGCTTTGGAGGCATCCAGGACATGGACTACAGGCCCGCTGTATTCGGGATCTATCTTCACAGCAGTGTGGATGCGTGAGGTCGTAGCACCGCCTATCAAAAGGGGAATGTCCATCCCACGCAGTTCCATCTCTTTGGCGATAAAGACCATTTCATCTAGTGATGGCGTAATCAAGCCGCTCAAGCCGATCAAGTCTACCTTTTCCTCCACAGCCTTTTCAAGAATCTTATTCATGGGCACCATGACCCCCATGTCGATAACTTCATAGTTATTACAGCCCAATACAACGCCTACGATGTTTTTGCCAATATCATGGACATCTCCTTTGACAGTCGCCATCAGGACTTTCCCCGCCGTCTGGGCATCATCTCCTGCCTTTTCTGCTTCCATGAATGGCAACAAATGCGCAACCGCTCGTTTCATCACGCGGGCACTTTTGACGACCTGTGGCAAGAACATTTTGCCCGAACCAAACAAATCCCCTACAATACTCATCCCATCCATCAAAGGCCCTTCGATGACATGCAGCGGGCGTGGGAAATTCAAGCGCGCTTCTTCGGTGTCTTCGACGATATAGTCCACGATACCATTGACGAGGGCATGGGCGAGTCGTTTCTCGACGGGCTCTTTTCGCCAGGCTTCGTCTTTGACGATCTTTTTACCATTTTGCTTCACCGTCGCTGCAAAGCTCACCAACTCTTCTGTTGCGTCATTGTGACGGTTGAGAACGACGTCTTCGACTTTGCCGAGCATATCTTGCGGAATCTGGTCATAGACCTGGACCAAGCCCGCATTTACGATGCCCATGTCCATGCCTGCGTTGATGGCATGGTAGAGGAAAACGGAGTGCATGGCTTCTCTCAACGCATTATTTCCCCTAAACGAAAAGGAAACATTACTTACCCCGCCACTGACCATGGCATGGGGAAGGTTCTCCTTGATCCACTTGGTCGCACGGATAAAGTCTACTGCATAATTGTTGTGCTCTTCGATACCGGTAGCGATAGCGAAGATATTGGGATCAAAAATAATATCGTGTGGAGGAAATCCGACTTCGTCTACCAAAATGCGGTACGCGCGCTCGCATATCTCGATGCGACGCTCGTAGCTGTCGGCCTGGCCGTCTTCATCGAAGGCCATCACAACGGCGGCCGCGCCGTATTTCTTCACCTTTTTGGCTTGTTCGACAAAAGCCTCCTTGCCTTCTTTGAGCGAAATGGAGTTTACCACCCCTTTGCCCTGAATGCACTTTAAACCTGCTTCTATCACCTCCCATTTGGATGAGTCCACCATGATCGGCACCCGCGAAATATCGGGCTCTGCAGCGATGAGGTTCAGGAATTTCACCATCGCCTCTTTGGAGTCGAGCATGCCTTCGTCCATGTTGACATCGATGATCTGGGCACCATTTTCGACTTGTTGACGCGCCACAGAGAGGGCGTCATCGTATTTGTTTTGCTTAATGAGTTTGGCAAAACGCATAGAACCCGTCACATTGGTCCGTTCACCTACATTGACAAAATTGGTCTCAGAAGTGATAACCAGCGGCTCCAGACCGCTGAAACGTGTTCGCTGCGGCACTTCGGGAATCACCCGTGGCTTGTGCTTCGCGGCTTCTTTCGCGAGTTCGCGAATGTGGTCGGGTGTGGTGCCACAGCAGCCCCCCACAATATTGACGATGCCTTCGCCGAGGAATTCTCCCAACAGCCGCGCCGTCTCCTGGGCCGTTTCGTCATACTCCCCAAATTCGTTGGGGAGGCCTGCATTGGGATAGGCGCTTACGGGGATACCCGCGATGCGCGAAAGCGTCTTGATGTATGGCTTCAACTGCTTGGCGCCCAAAGCACAATTCAGGCCAATACTTAGCAATTCGACATGAGACATGGAGATGAAGAATGCTTCTACGACTTGACCAGAAAGCGTCCTGCCACTCGCATCTGTGATGGTGCCTGAGACCATCACAGGGAGTTTGGTCCCTGTTTCCTCTGCATATTGCTCAATGGCATATAAAGCCGCTTTTGCATTCAGGGTATCAAAAATGGTCTCTACCAATAAAATATCCGCCCCTCCTTCTACCAGTCCGCGAACCTGATCGTAATACGCTTGCTTGAGGTCGTCAAAGGTGACATTCCTGAAGCCAGGGTCATTCACATCTGGAGAAAGGGAAGCTGCGCGGGTAGTTGGGCCTAGCGCACCTGCGACAAAACGCGGTTTGTCAGGGTTCTTGGCGGTGAACTCATCGGCGGCTTCGCGCGCGATTTTGGCAGATGCGAGGTTCAATTCGTATGAAAGGTCCTGCATCTGGTAATCCGCCTGAGAGACGGCATTGGCACTGAAAGTATTCGTTTCTATGATGTCCGAACCCGCCTCCATGTATTCGCAGTGAATGGCCTTGATGATGTCAGGCCGTGTAAGGGAAAGGAGATCGTTATTGCCCTGAACGGGATGCGGAAAGTCCTTGAACCGCTCTCCTCGATAGCCCGCTTCATCGAGTTTATATCGTTGAATCATGGTGCCCATGGCACCGTCCATTACAAGAATTCGCTGTTGTATCAGCTGGGTGAGCTGATCTTTGATAGGATGCATATCTTACTTTCACTAATTTTTGAGGAAAGCAAAGATAGGGAGAATTAAGAATTAAAAATGGAGAAAGAAGCAGGAATTGAGAAATTAGGGTGAGAAGTATGCATGTTAAAGATGAAGCTTGGTAAGGCATCTGTTTTTATCCTTCATCCTTATCATACTTTAGCCCTGATAGATTAACCTGTTTACCCTTGGGACATTTTTTGAACCATATAAGGCATTTAAGGGCATTTAAGGTCAAAATCGCGCACCTTCTTATATGTTCTTATATGCCTTATATGGTTTAATTAACACAGCTTTTCCCTCAGTCTAAAGGATAATCCCTAATTCCCTGCAACAACTTTTCCGCATCTACCTTTCTTCTAGGATCTTGGATTTTTTCTAAAAAAGGAACAGCGGCTTGCGCATTGCCATGTCGAATATGCGCCAAAGCGGTATACCAATCTGCCGCTTCGCGGTAGAGTCCTTCAATCGTCGAGAAACTATTGATAGCAAGTTCGTAGTTGGGCGGAGTTTGATAAAGGAAGGAAAGGCCGAGGTAAAAGGCTGTCTCTGGCAGGCTATCGCCATTGGCGATCATTCTATTCAGGAGGGAAGCGGCCGTTTCATATTGTCCCTGTGCATACGCCACGCGGGCTTCGCGCCACTGCGCATCGCGCGTTTCATTACCCATGACGGGAGACGGAGCGGGATAAGGCGTAGTCAAATGCGCTTGGGCGAGTTGCTGAGGGGAAAGGTCGGTTTTGGGCCAAAGGATAAAGGTTAACGTTGCCAAGAGCAGGATCGCCGCAGCGATGCTCATGATCCTTGTCGTGGCATTGCCAAAAGAGAGGATGCGCGCCTGCGGCTTCTCGGGAGTCAATCCTTGACTCGTCACCAGCTCCGCAAAATGCGCTTTTTGCGCTACCTGATAGCTACCGCGCAGCGCCAGGTAGAGGTCGAGTTCTTCGCGAAGGGCTTCGTCCTCCTTGAGCTGCTGCTCAAAGGCCGTTAGGGCCTCTGCAGTAAGTTCGCCATGCGCGAACTTGCGGATCAGGGTCGATTGTGTAGGTTCGTTTGCCATGTCATTAAAAGCTTTCTGGTTGAGCGAGCAACTGCTGAACAAGGCTTTTGAGTTCCTGTTTACATCTGGATTTTTTGTCACTGACCACCCGCGCATTCTTGAATCCAAACTTCTCCGCCAAGAATCGCGGCTTGATGCCCAGTGCGATGCTATCGGTCAGGAGGTTCCGACAAATCTCATCAAGGCGTGCCATCGCCTTTTGCAAGGCCAGCAATCGCGTCTGCTGACCAGTCTCCAAGCCGTAGCGGTCTTCCCGCGCTACGAGGGGGTCGTACTCGTCGGGAGGCGTCTGCGCCAGGTCATGCAGGTAGGCTTCGGATCGTTCCAAGGCAGTTTTTGCCTTGCGTTTCCGTTCGAGGAAAAAATTGATCGCGATGCGTTGGAGGTACGCTTTTACATTGCTATTCTCCACGCTTCCTTCAATCACCTTGTCCTGAAACCGCAGGACCGTGTCGGTATAGATCTCCTGCGCTTCGTCCTGCGGGCATCGGTATTTGTACACCAATACCCCCGTGACATGACCATAGTACGCGGTATAGAGCGAATTCAAGGCTGCTTTGTAGCCAGCTGCCAACTGACGGAATGATTGCTCAGTCATGTTGCGTTCAACCTTATAATGCACATGGGAAGGAATGTAAGTGGGGGGCTTAAATATACTTTTATGAGACTTGAATAATCACTTTGTGTTGTTACTTTTTTTAGAAAAAAGTAACCAAAATCCTTCGGCTGGGCTCAGGACAGGAATCGAAACGGGCCAACCAAGGCCAACGCTGCAATCCATCCGCGCGCGCCCGTTTCATCCCAGCCGCACATTTTTTTCGAATTTATCCCAAAGTTGCTGGATGGACTGTGGCTGTGTGTAACATCGGAAATCTGATTTAGGGACGTTAAATAAATTACTGCAAAACTGCAGGGTTACAGGGTCTAGATAGCGTATTTGTAAAACTTCTTTTTTAATCCATTCCAAGCCATATAATCTCACCAAAGTAAACCAGTCCCTCAGTCGCCCTCGGGTAATTACACGTTCAATGATGAAACGAGCATGTTGATCCCTGTCAAGTGTATCTTCATTTATATCCCAGAAGAGGTTTGGAGAGAAAGACGAGCTGATGTTATTTTTAGGCTCTTTCATTTTTATCAAAAGCGGTACTGTATTATAAATTATTCCCCTTTATAGGGATATTTTATTTAGGATAAAGTTACGAAATAGTTGGGAAAATGCCGAGTTGAGGGTGATTTTGAGGGCTGACATTAGGGTGAATTTTGGGAATGATGCGTTAGGTTAATGCTTTTATTTGGGAGTCATTATTCAATTAGCCAACAACTCCTCAATTCCTTTTTTATAAATGGTCAATGCCATATCATCAGGACTTCTTCCATGCAGATTCTTATGAAAAGGATCTGCTCCATTAGTGAGTAGTAACCTCACGAGTTCAAAGTTCCTTTTTGCATTAAAAAAGGCGGTCCACAATGGAGAATTCCCATGTTCATCCTGAATATTCGGATTGGCTCCATTTTTCAGTAGCATTGTAGCTGCCTTAAGGTCCTGACTTTGACCACAAAAATGTAGGGATGTATAACCAGTTCGATCTTGAAAGTTTACCTCTGCGCCTTTTTCAATCAACCACTTGAGTATTTCTATTTCACTGAATATTACAGACCAAATCAAAGCTGTTCGCTTGTATCCGTCATAGGCGTTGACGCCATGAGTTAAGACAATTTGGCTAATAGCTTGTTTATCGCCGTCCTCAATTAAATTCGCTAATTGAGTCAGATCTTCGTGAACGGAATAAGGCCTACCTCTCTTTCCCATAATTCTGTATCATTTTTCGCGCCTTCCTCCACCACCAAAACATCTTCCATCGGTGCTTAATCCCTCCTAACTCCCAATTGATGTCAAATTTCTCTTCATCATCTTTTCGATAAGGGGGAATAGTAATTTTGCTATGGAACATGGGTGCCCGATGACGGACTTTCTCAGCGTAGGCACTGTCAAGAGAAGATATAGGGTAATATTGAATTTCTATGAGGGTGATCCGTTTTTTTGCGTGATAGATATACAAGTTTACATCATACAAATTATCATAAATCTCTTCTAAGGTTGGCAGTATTTGCTCAAGTGTTTGAGGCGTTTTCAAAGAGTTTTGTTGTCTCCTCCTCCGTCTTTGCTCATGAAAATTTTCCTCTGTATCCTCAATTTCCGATAGAATGTACACACAATTGCTCGAAAATTGATTCCAACAGCAGGCTTTTGCCACTTTGAACAGATTGGCTGTAGAAACTTGTATAGACTCCTTTAATGATTCTTGCAGATTATTCATCCTAAAAATTCTTCTCAACGATCTCTTTCAATTCCTGTACGAGTTCTTGCGCAGTTTTCCCCTGATTGATCATACAAAAATCTGTTTGATTTGTGCTAATGATTCCCCCTTTCCTATCAATCGCTGGGTTATATGTTTTCGCTGTTTCCCCAATAAGCCTTATGCTTCTCCTTCTTCGACTGAAAAGGAAATGCACGAAGGATTTTAAGCCCTTCTTCCTCCAAAATCGGTCCTAAAACTTCGGTTTTCTTCTTACCAGTATTGATCAGGCTTTCACAGCTTGGCTTTTCCTTGCCTGTGCTGATGCGTTGGAGAGATGATTGTTTTACGCCAAAAACTACCCTTGAAATCTTGGCCCAATGAATAGCCCCGCTGCACATCACACAGGGTTCCACATTGCAATACAAGGTATATTCTTCCAGACTGATCAGCCCCTTTTTCCTACAATACTCACTGATCAAAATCAACTCCGCGTGTGCTGTCGGGTCGGAATACTGGATACATTTATCAATAGAAGTCGCTTCCACTTTTCCTTCTTTTACAAGCAAAGCTCCAAAAGGCTCAAAACCAGCCTTGGCAGATGAAAGAGCAATCTCGTATGAAGTGCGGATGAATTCGTGATCCTGGTGATGGTTGTCAGGAGTAAGTGCCTTCTGTGGATTCATGAGAAAAAAATCAATAATGTATCAATTAATCAATCAATAATTTCCTCACAGCCCTTCCAACTCCGCCAAGGTCTGGCGTAGCACCTGAGGATTTTCCATATCATACGTCCAGTGATGATCAAAAATGGTCATCGGTACGGCATTCGCGACGACTTGGCGTGTGATATAGAGGCTGTGAAAACGGGTGTTGTGGTCACGCCGTGCCTCGGCGATTTGATCGAGAATCCAGTTCTCGACCCGTGGTAGGATAAAGTCGGAGATGACCAGGACATCGGCCTTTTTGTACGTCTGCTCTTTCAACATCTTCAGCGCTTCTTTTAAGGCGGGCTGGATGTCCGTACTGCCGTGAAAACTCAATTGGATGAATTCGATCAACGTATCCAAATCAGCGGTAGCTTTGGAGAGATTCAGAGTCTTGATCTGATCAGAAAATGCGATCAGGTAGCAGTCTCTTTCCTGTTTTTTGGCAATACTGGTAAGCACAAAAGCGATGGCCTTGGCCACGAGTTCTGGTTTGCCAAACATAGACCCACTCGTATCCATACAGAGAATGATAGGGCCTTTCTGATCCACTTCAGGCTGCTTCACCAGTTTTTCCTGTATGACGTCCCGTGTGGTCTGCTCCATCGCCTGGTATTGGAAAGTGAGGAGCTTTTTTTCTACATATTTTTTTGAAAAAATAATCTCCGTCTCTGGTTGGCTGAGGAGGGCGATTTCATTGGGCAAAATCGCGCTGATCTGGTCACTTTGGTGCACCCCAACGATTTCTGATTTGCCGATGGGGTTGACACGCCATTCTTGTTGGGGATTGATGGTCTCCAATTTCTCCTCCTGGTACGTCATGTCTGCGACTTCCCAGCGCCCCAGCATATCCGCCAATTCCTTCACGCGGCGATCATTTTTTAGCAATTGGATATAGGCTTCTATGTCTTCCCAAGGAATGCTTTCCCATTCCCCAAAAGGGACACTCCACAGGTTCCCAAAATATCGATAATACGGCGCCATCAAATCGCCTAATTGGTTGAGTTGCTGGTACTTCTGGCGTAGGTCCTGAAAATATTTCCCAAAGGCTTCTTCCAGGAGTGTTTTTTGGTAATTCAATTGTTTGGCTTGCAAGAGTTCCTTCCAATCATCCAGGATATTGTTATGCAAGATCGCCCGCTCTTGCTGGAGCGACTGCCCGCCCGCTTGCGCCGCTAATTCGGCGACACGCGAAGCATAAAAATGCCAATTTTTGCCAAAATCAGGGTAGCGAGCAGTCAATTCAATGACCATGACCTGCCATTGGGGGGAGGGAAATTTATTCCCATTGTCTTTCCAATGTTGGAATTCGAGGGCTTCTTTTTGGTATTTGTCTTGGGAAAAAATGGTGCGAGCCGTTTTTTTGATCCAAGTCAAGCTGTGCTTACTTACACTCAGACTGAGGTCTTCATTGTGAGCAGTGAGCATGCGAAGGGCTGTTTCACTAAAAAATTGGTGAATGAGCGGTTTCCAGTTTTTCTCCGTATCTGCAAACACAAATTTCTCCAGATCTTCTTGGGGATCATAATTGGGGTCATAGAGAAAACGGACCATCATGCGGGCAATCAGCCGCCGGTGGTCTGCATGAAGCAACCCACCAAAGTGGATGAATCCACTGAGTTCTTCTTCAACTCTTTTCCATAGTCTTATAGCCATGTCGGACTCTCTCGATATCGAGTTTGAGGTTGAGGACTTCTTCCCTGGCCTTTTCAAGGCTTTTTTTTACAATCGCTACCTGACTGATAGGGACAAATAGGTGTTTGTTGATATGGGGAAAGTCAATCCGCTTGCGTTCTTCAAGGACTGTCAAGGCTTTCGAACAATGCCCTAGCAGGGTCTCTACGATTTTATTCCAGGAGATAATTTGTGCTTGCGTGGGGGGGACAATATTGACGATTTCCTTGGTTTTTTCGGCCGTTTCGAAGCTGAAAAGTTTATTTTTATTAATCAATTCAGCATCTGACTTGAGCAAGAAGCTATAGGACTGAAAGGGCTTATAGGTCTGGTAGCTCAGCTCATAAACTGAGATGAAGACTTCTTTGTCTTTTTTGAGTTTGTCAAAATCCCCCAATTTCACATAGGCGGCATCTTCTCCCCAAAATTTATCTAGCTTATAGTATTGAGCCTCCTGTTTATCAGTATAGACAACTTTCTCACTGACAGTCTCTTGGGTGATGGAAGTCGTCCGGGTAGAAATCTCATCCTTCAATTCTTTGAGCTCTTGCCTGACCGGCTCTAGGTCTATCAAGGCCCGGTAACCTTGCGTGACAATGGCCTGTTGGACCATTTGCGCGACTTCCTCCACTTGTTCTGCGGTGTTCCAGATACAGTTGCTGATGAGGAAGGCATCCATCAGATCGACTTCCTGACGAGAGTTGAGGAATGCCGAGGCTCTCAGCAGCCGAACAATCTTTCGCCAACGGCGATCAGAGAGATAAAGCTTATCATCTCCTGTCACCTCTGCATTGCGAGCAGAGATATTGCGACGAAGGTTATTGATCGTTCCCAGTAGGTGTGGAGGAACAAAAATATAGTCAATGGTCTGACTCCATTTTTGGTATTCCTCGTTTGAGATTTTCAACTCATCAGCGACATAGTCGCCGTAGTTTTGGCCCCCACTCAAGGTGATCATCGCATTGAACATCTCTGTCTCTTGAATACCTCTGACAAATGTCCGCACCAGAAACCTGTCCCAGAGGGCTTCGAGTCCTTCCCCCTTAAGGGGTAATTCGTTGGAGGCTGAGATCAGGCCTCGGATATCTACCTTGATTTCTTGGGCACCGTTGCGGTAAACTTTCTCATTCAGGACAGTGAGAAGTGAGTTCTGTATAGGCGGACTGGCTTTCCATATCTCATCGAGAAAGACAATATTGGCACCTGGGAGATAGTACTCGGTCATGCGCTCATATTTGTCCTCATTTTTTAACTTACTGATAGAGACTGGGCCAAATACCTCATCGGGCGTGCTGAACTTGCCCATGAGGTACTCAAAGGATCGCCCTTCTTTGAAAGCGTATTTTAAGCGACGTGCCACCATACTCTTGGCGACGCCTGGAGGCCCCAGCAAGAAAATACTCTCCCCAGCGACAGCAGATAGCAAGGCCAAAGCTACCAATTCCTCTTTTTCAAAGAGGTCTTGGTTGAGCTGTTCCAACAGTCTGCGGATGCGTGTTTGAACAGCGGTGGCTGGCGCTTTGGAGCGTGTTTCTGGATTACTCATTGCTACTCAGAGAAGGGGCACTCAAGCTATTATGCTCACAGTCAAAAGGAGCCAAATCACGACTGATGTTTTTGAAGTTTCCTTCGGCATCTATATTGGCAAATGTCTGACCTGTATTGTTGCGGATGCAAATGCCATGATCGCCGCTGGGGTTCCCATTTTCGGCTTGTAGTTCTTCATCCAAGATGCCATCATACAAGATATTGGGCACATTACGCTTAAATTTTAACCACAACAAAAAGCCAATTTTGCTTTTCCAAGTGGGAGAAACCTTCTTCCGTTCCAGTGTATTGTCATGGATGTGGATGGCAGTAGGATAAGGGTAATAGGACTCATCATTGATTTTCTCTTCCGTCATATAATAACTCAAAATTGAGACGCTCGCCGTCCGGTTGTTAATGACCTGGTTGTCAAATACCTCTACATGGCTAGTAGCGAGAATCATGATACCTGTGCCTGGGGGAATTTTTGCGACGGTATTTCCTTTTTGGGCAAAATTCTTGTAGTTATTTTCTTTGACGACGTTGTTGAAGACACGGACATTTCCGCCTTTTTTCTTAGGGAGGTCAGGCAGGTCAAATACGAGAATGCCGCCCGTATTCCCCGTGGCTTCACATTCGTAGACATCTGCCATGGTCGAATTCTCTATCTCGATGCCAGCGACATTGTGGTAGGCGCGACTTCGCCGCACGATGATATTTTCAGACTGGCCCACGTAGATACCCGCATCCGAAGCGCCGATGGCTTCACAGTCTTCTATGAGCACATTGGAACAGCTGACGGGATAAAGGCCATAAGCACCGTTGTCTTTATGGGGTTTTTTGCGGGTCCACTCGGTGCGGACATCTCTGAATGTGATGCCATCGACCTTCATCGCCTTGATGCCATCTCCTTTGGCGTCTTGGACGGTGATTCCCTCTATGGTGATGTGGCTGGAATTCGTGATAAGCAACCCTTCAGCGCCTTCTAGTTGTCCTTTGAAGGAAAGGAATGTCTTATCCTTGCCTGCTCCCTTGATGGTAATGTCCTTTTTTTCATCTAAAGAAAGGGATCTATCAAAGAGAAAGTGGCCTTCGGGTATTTGAATCACATCTCCCGCTGATGCGGTGATAAATTGTGTTTGCAAGGTTTTTTGTAAGTCTTGCCCTTTTAACCCAAAACTTATCCATAAAAAAATAGCTAGGAGAAAAAATCGAGAAAGCATGTTGTTCAAAATTATTTCCTTTAAGAATCCGTGCGTTCAATATAAGAAAGAAATATTGGTCAATAGTTATTAGTCCGTGGAAATTAGCATATTTGGTGATTATTGAATTTGAAAGTGCATTCCTCACAACCTCACCATACCGAAGCCAAGGGGCCTTACTCCTCAGCACCTACTCGACGTAGAGGAGGCTGGTGGGGGTCAATATTGGCATTGACCTTGATCATTGCAGGTGCAGGCGTGCTGGTCAATTTCGTTTTCCCAGAACCACATCCTGAGACTCCCGCGGAGAAAATCACTTACGGCAAAACGCATAAAATGCCCAGTCTGGTGGCATCGGCATTTCAAGAGCTGCTTCGGGAGGACTCCCTTAATCCAGACTACCATTTTGGCTACCTCACCTATAGCTTATCCAAGCAAAACACCGAAGGCAATACAGGCCTCTTGGGTAAATATCGGCGAATGGAACGCTCTCGCATCCGTGAAGAGGCAGACATAGGATACTTTGGTGAGGGGCTGTATTATGTAAATCAAAATAATCCCCTGATGGCTGTCTATAACTTCAATAAGGTCAAAAATGACCAAATGAAGTACATCAATTATGCCTTGGGACAAGCTTATTTGGAGGTAAATAATTATAAAAAGGCAAAGCCTTTTTTGGAGGCGGAATTGGCCCTCGAAGCGGGCTTTCATGAGGGAGCCGTCAAGGCACTCATCAAGCTCTATCAAAAAACAGGCGATCGGCAAGCTTTACAGGATTTGGTACAAATGCCGGGAGCAATTGACTATTTCCCCACAGAGGTAGCCCGTGAATTGGCTTTCAGGACATGGGATTTTTCGGGTTATGCCGGGGCCTTGATTCATATGATGCAGCGGCGGTTCACCTTACGAGACATGATGGCTTCAGCTTTGGTCATGCTCATCTGGCTGATCTACCTGCTTAAACTCGATATCTTCCATCGCGAAAGCCTTCTTTATATCGTGCTGACGCTCTTGGTCAGCATGTTCTTGAGCTTCGCTACCTTTTGGTTAGCAGATGCTTTGCATCATGGGCTGGGATTCAAAATGAACGGTAAACTCCTTAATGACTTTATGGCAGCAGTCATTGGGATTGGGATGATAGAGGAAATTGTCAAAATCACCCCTTTAATCCTGATCCTGTCTTTTACCAAATTGATAGATGAACCCTTTGACTATATCCTCTATGCCTCAGTGTCTGCGCTGGGATTTGCCTTTATAGAAAATGGGCTTTACTACGACGAAAGTAAGCTCTACATTATACATTCTCGGGCCATGACCTCAGTGGTAGGACATATGTTCTTATCTTCTCTCATTGCCTACGGCTTGATCTTAAGTCGCTATCGCTATAAGAAATTCCCCGCCGTATTGGCTTTTATGCTGTTTTACGCTTTGGCATCTACTATTCATGGCGCGTATGATTTTTTCATTTTTGAGAAAATGATCGGGCCATGGGTCATCATGTTTATGGTCAGTATTTACCTCTGGGTCAATTTCATCAACAATGCCCTCAACAACTCTCCTTTTTTCACTTATCGGCGCAAGCTCCACACAGATAGGTTGATGTTTTATCTGGTTACAGGTTTGACAGGGGTATTGGCCTTTGAGTATATGTCGGTAGGTTGGAGCTATGGAGCAGAAGTGGCCAATCTGAGCTTGATAGAAGCCAGTTTAAGTGGAAGTTTCCTGATTTTGATGCTAGCCGTGAGTCTCAGCCGCCTCAAATTGGTGAATAAGCAATGGCGCCTATTTGGCTTTCACTTAGGGGCCATTAGCAGTGGCATCCGTGGGACAGGAGGCTATCAACTAGACCCTCAAAAGTATTTAGATGAAACGGTACATATCCAAGGCTATAAGTATAATCCGCTACTAGTCAAAGCATTACCTGCTCCCGTGAAAGGAGCCATCCTGAAGTCTGTCAAGCTACAAATCCAATCTTCAGAGAAGACCGAAGACCCTTATTGGTTTTTGCTTCAATTAGACCACCCTATCCCTTGGGCGGGCATGGAAGCAGCCCACGTGCTGATCAAGTTCAAGGAACCTGATCCCGACCTGGACAGCGCGACAGAGCATTTTGTCTTCCTGCTGGCAATTCCCAAGCTGAGCATGCTAGATCAACAAGTAAAGCGGCGAAGCGCTTTTCGCTTTATGGGTTGGGCGATTGTGAAGGGGAATACCTCTGCATGATATGCTAATCAGCTAATAAATGAATTCTTCATGAAAGGCTGTGTCTCTTTTTCGTCTTGTTACTTTTTTTAGAAAAAAACACACTACATTTTCAAATTAAAATTCTTCACCAAGTGATAAAAAGCCGGCAGCGCATCTTGGTACTTATTCTCATCGATAGCCTCTAGGCGAATGCTCACAATATAATTGGCATCGTAGTCATAAAAGGCCTGAGCCACATATTTTGACGTAAAGCTCCCGCCTCGTACTCCGAAGATTTCCATCACCTCCATCGGCATCCCACTATAAGCAGTAGGCACAGCATGGCGTTCCTTCAAAACTTGCGAAGCAGTAGCATCCGCCATGAAATAACTTTGGATAGAATAGAAGGCAGAATCAATACTAGGGTAACCCCGATTTGATTTGGCCATATAGTCTACGCGAATATTGGGTTCGCCCATATTCAGTTCTCGACCTTCTAGGATGTAATGCAAAAACATCCCCATCTGCTCATTGGAGCCGTTTTCGTTGATCCAAGGGATGTTGTCGTCTGTGATCGGTACCAATGGATATTGGTGGGTGAGGAAAAAGCGGATGTCATAGGCGTGAAACTCGGTCGTAGAGTCGTTATGCGCTTTGAGGCCAGGGAAGCGATTGGGGTTATCCGCTATGCCCGTGATGATGGGCGGCTTTTCCGCCTCGGTCGTCAGTTGGATGGAATCGGCTGTTGGTGTTTGAACGTCAGTGGTGGCATCGGCTTGGGCGGGGTCCTTGGCATCTTCTTGACATGCAAAGGCAAAGACAGAAATGGCCATCAGGAGGAGAAAGAATGTGCGTAGGTTCATGAATCAGTGATTTTTGCGAAAATTACAGAAATCTTTGAGAAGCTGACTCTCTCTTCCGCCAACGGTCGTAAATCGCCCTCAAAAACGCTTGAGAATCCGCTCAACGGATGCCACATACCCTTGCCCAAACAGGTTTACATGGACCAACAGGGGGTATAAATTGTAAATATCGAGGCGCTCACGCCAACCCGACGATACCGGATATGCTTCTTGGTAGGCTGAATAAAAGGCATCAGGATGCCCATCAAACAAGCCCATAAATGCCAATTCAGCCTCGCGATGCCCGTAATAAACGGCGGGGTCTATTAAGACAGGAAGCCCCTCTATGCTGGCCAGTAAATTCCCGCCCCAAAGATCGCCATGAAGCAGGGCTGGAGGCTCATCAGGGAAGAAGCCTTCCAAGGCATCAAATAAGCGGTCAAAACGCTTCCTAAGCTCTCCCGTGACATAGCGACGAGCTTGTGGCATATTCAATTGCGGGAGCAATCGCTCCTCGATGAAGAAATTACCCCAGCGGTCGTGACGGGTATTGCTTTGAGGCAACGCTCCAATGTAGTTGTTGTGGTCTAGCCCAAACGTAGGTTGGGTATGGCGATGAAGGGCGGCTAGGCCGCGGCCTAGTGCCTCCCAGAATGGAATATTTCTATTCCCTGGATCGATAAACTCCATTAACAAACCCGCATAAGGCGGCACATCTACCACCGCCAGCACTTCTGGAACCTGAAGGGCTTTTGTTTTGCCAAGAAGCTCCAATCCTTTTGCTTCTACTTCAAAATTGTCCAGGTGATTCTGTTGATTCCATTTGAAGAAGTAGCTCCCTTTATGCGTATCTATCCGCTGGGCGTGATGGATACACCCGCCTCCTAGAGCCTGGGTACTCAACACAGGACCTATGGAGTGGCTAAGGCGTTCTTTGAGGGGAGTTGGAAGCAAAAATTACAGGTTATGTGTATGGGTAATGTGTTGCAAAAGACTTTGGGTAGAACGTTGCAGGATTTGATAAGCTTGTTCAAATCCTTGATTCTCAAGATAATAAGGGTCGGGGATATCTTCCCCTTTTCCCAAGTCGTCAAAATCGCGAATGAGCATCACTTGGCCCTTGGAGCCTGGAGGTTTCGCAGCCATCAGATTGCGGCGATTGCTGCTATCCATCGCAAGGATGTAGTCAAATTCATGAAAATCGTCGTCTCTTAGCTGACGAGCGATCGATGGGAGGTGAATACCGTGTGCATCAGCCGTTTGCTGCATTCGTCTGTCAGGGCGCTCGCCCACATGCCAAGGGCCCGTGCCACAAGAATCTACATCGATCTTATCGGCGAGTCCTTGGGCATTGAGGTGATGGATAAACAGCCCTTCAGCCATAGGAGATCGGCAAATATTGCCCAGACATACAAAAAGTACTTTGATCATATCACAGAATTAATTTGATTCAGCAAAATAGAAAAAATCATGCGATTCAACATTTCCCTTTTATTCCGCCTACCGATACTTTTTACCCTTTTTTCGCTCTTATCCTCAAATCTGAATGCACAAGAGCCTAGCATCGACATTCAGCATTATCGCTTTGCCCTAGCATTGAGTGATGCTTCGGATGAGATTATTGGGAAAAGCGATATAGATATTTTGTTTACAAAAACTACCCAATCGTTTTCCCTAGACCTAGTGAGCGAGCAAGAGGGAAAAGGGATGAAAGTGACGTCCGTGAAAATGGATGAATCTGAAGTAACATTTAGTCAAAAAGGAGAAAAACTGTCTATCCAATTAGGTAAATCCGTCTTGGCAAGCAGTACACATTCCTTCAAAATCACCTACCGAGGCATCCCCGCCGATGGGTTGATTATTTCTAAAAATAAACACGGCGACCGCACATTCTTCGGTGACAACTGGCCCAACCGCGCCCACCATTGGCTACCCATGGTAGACCATCCCGCCGACAAGGCGACGTGCGAATTTATCGTCACAGCCCCAGAACACTACGAAGTCATCGCCACAGGCTTGAAAGTTGAAGAAAGCCATCTGGCAGATGGCCTCAAACGAACACACTGGCGCAGCTCAGTCATTCTACCGACCAAGGTCATGGTCATCGGCGCAGCGCGATTTGCGATCCAGCATGTCGGGACGTATGAAGGGATTCCCGTCACTTCCTGGGTCTATCCGCAGGATAGAGAAGCTGGCTTCCATGACTATGCCCTGGCCCTCCCAGTCCTTGAATACATGACCACTCATATCGGTCCCTATCCCTACGTCAAACTCGCCAACGTCCAGTCCAAGACCCGCTACGGCGGCATGGAAAACGCCAGCAACATCTTCTATGCGGAGAATTCCGTCACAGGCGACCGTAGCTCCGAGCGCTTGATCGCCCACGAAGTCGCCCACCAATGGTTTGGCAATTCAGCCTCCGAAGAAGAATGGTTTCATATCTGGCTGAGCGAAGGTTTTGCCACCTATTTTACCCATCTCTACATCGAACACACCTACGGCAGAGAAGAAATGCTCAAAGGCTTGCTGCGCGACCGAAACACCGTGCTTTCTTTTCACGAGCGCGTCCCCAATGCGCCCATTGTAGATACCACGATCACGGACCTCAACTACCTCCTCAGTCCCAATTCTTATCAAAAAGGAAGCTGGGTGCTGCATATGCTGCGGGGAGTTGTAGGGGATGATGCTTTCTGGAAAGGGATACAGACATATTATGATCGATATAAGCTGAGTAATGCGCTTACAGAAGACTTACAGGCTGTAATGGAGGAGGTTTCGGGGATGAAACTTGACTGGTTTTTCCAAGAATGGATTTACCAACCTGGTCAGCCTGAATATGCGGGAACCTGGACTTATGACAAAAAAGAAAAGGCCTTAGTTGTAGAAATAGAGCAAGTCCAGGCAGAAAACTTGTTTTTCCATATGCCGTTGGAGATTGGGGTTTTGGGTAAAAAAGGGGAAGAACCGATGGTCACCTCCATGCTTATCAATGACCGAAAAGTATCCTTTAGAATACCCCTTGATGAGAAGCCCACCAAGGTGGTCATCGACCCAAATATTTGGGTATTATCGAAGGGGAAAGAGATGGTGGAGGAATAGGAGAAGTTCAAATTTAAACTCAAGTGCGAGCTCAAGTTTTTGGAGGAATTATTTGTCTAAAAACAAATCCTCAAAATACCTCAAATCAGGCACATACTTCCGCTCACGCATTAATTCATGGGCATAGACTGCTTGCCCCAGTTTTTGCATGAAAGGGAATCCGATGGTTTCATACCCATAGATGTCATCATTGAAAATGCCATTTTCATTCACATAGATCGTGGCTGAAAGCAAGAACTCGATATTGTGTTCAAAATCGACGATATAGGCATTGTCAGTGAGGAAGCCGTAAGCCGCGCCGATCTTGTTGAAAATGCGGATGTGGTCTGGAATAGGGGCTTTATCAGTACCAAACATCAGAAATTTCCCATACGCATCGTACAGTGAACTGTCATATGATGGATGTTGGCTTTCTCGCGGCAGCATGCTCATTTCACGATACAGAAGCTGATAATCAGCTTCTGTGAGGCGTAACCCCAGAGAACTCGGGACAAATTGAGGGAAGAGCAAGTTTCGGAGAAATAACTGCTGCTCTGCAAGTGGAAAGGCATTTTTATAGGTGAAATCCTTGGGGCCTTCCACTAATTTACCTTGAATCATTTCCCCCTTCCCCAAAAGGATCGGGCTGCTTGGGGAATAGGTGGCGGGGTTAAAATTGGTGAGCTGGTCGTAGATCCAGCGCCCATTTGCCCCAAACTTGATGGGATTGCAGCTGGCATTTTCTTCCCTTGTCATCGCAACTGCGAGACGGTGCACGATGCGCGTATCGCGATAGCCTAGCTCGCGTAGGCGATCATTGATGAGTCCTTGGCCTAGGAACTCGTACAACCGATTGAAGGCATCATTGTCACTCACCACAAATAGTTTGTGGATATAATGACCAATAGATGGCAAGCCATTTTGGGCAGTAGAATCTTTTGAAACACGCGTCTGACCTGAAAAAGCAGAGTCGGTGATCATCGGCGTATGGATGTCTAATCTGGGAATCCCAAGCTGTCGCAGCTTCTCTAAGGCAAGGGCTGCGACTGGCAGCTTGACGGTACTGGCAGGATAAAAGTAGGTGCTATCGGATCCGTATTGGAAGGTCGTGAAGTGGGGCTGATTGGCCGAGTCTCGATCTATCTGGGTGTAGATGATGTGAATATGATGATCCGCTTTGAGGCTGAGCAAGCTATCTAACTTAGCATCAGCTCGAAGCATTTTTTCAAATGCAGGCACCTCAGAAGCTGACTGACAACTTTCCATCAGGAAAAGAATAATGAGGACAGATAAGGGGATAATGCCTCGCATGTCTGATAAGTTACATTTTTTACCCAAATTCTCATCAATTCCATCAATTTAATCATCAATCCTTGTTCGATATTCGTCAATCTCAACAGGCCATAAATAGGGCAACTATTGTTCTCGCTTTCCTAGAAAGTAAGCGTAAACACCGTCCCTTCTCCAGGGTGTGTCTGGACGGAAATACTGCCCTTGTGCATGCGCATGATCTGACGAGAAAGGCTAAGGCCGATACCTGAGCCTTTTTGTTTGGTAGTAAAAAAGGGGATAAAAATCTGGTTGATAAATTCTTGGTCTATCCCTGGACCATTATCGGCGATTTGGATAAATGCCTTCGTTTCCTTTGAATACCCTGCATAAATGCTCACCCTGGGGGATTTCTCCCCTTCCAATGCCTCAACGGCATTTTTGATCATATTGATGAGCACCTGTTCGATGAGCTCCGCGTCCCCTTTGATCTCCATTTTGGGATCCTCCATATTGAGTTCAAACGCGATTTGCCGTTTTTCCATTTCAGGCTGCATCAGCGTGCGGATATTGTCCAGCATGGTGCGAACTTTGACCGGGGCAAATTTCGGTTTGGGAATGCGCGTGAGGCTACGATAGGCATTGACAAAATGAAGCATGCCTTTGGTCCTTGATAGGATGGTTCTTAAGCCATTTCGCACATCTTCCGCTTCCTCCTCCTCTATGGCGGCGAGCGGTGTGTCACTTCCTTCTTCCCAGCCTTCCCCCAGCATATCATTTATTGCCTTTGTCAGAGAAATGATTGGCGTCACTGAATTCATGATCTCATGCGTCAATACGCGAATGAGTTTTTGCCAAGTCTCAATTTCTTGCGCTTCGAGCTCCCCCCCAATGTTCTGTAACGATACCAAAATATAGGTCTGATTCTGGAGCTTAAATTCAGTGCTCTGGATAGCTAATTGGAGTAATTCGTTCTGGATCAGGGTTTTTACCAATTTTCGCTCCCCATGACGCAGGTTCCGAATGGCTGCTAGCAGCGGAGCATTGGTGCGATGAAGAGCTTGGATATTGTTGAGATAGGGTTTGTGTAATAGCTCTTTGGCGGCATGATTCAGGAGCAATACTTCTCCTTCGGGGCTATAACACAGCAGGGCTACGCCCACATGCTCGATCACTGTTTGCAGATACTGGTAGTGGGACTCTTTCTCAGCACGTAGATTTTGGAATTCCTTGATGATGTCGTTAAACGCATCGCGAAGGCCTGCATAAGATTTTCCACGCTTGGCAGCGGTGAAAGTATTGGTGAAATCCTTGTGCTTGATGGAAAGCAAAAAGGTCTGTAAGTCGCGGTTAGTCTTCTCCACATAGCGAATCAATTCTACCGCAGACAATACGACTCCCAAACCTGCAAAGATGGTAGTCATAAACCAATCTTCCTGCTCCAGCGCATAGATGAAGATATACAAAGCTCCTGCCAGGACCAAGGCGCGCAACAAGACATTAAATCGGAAGCGCTTTAGCATTAAAGTTCGTATTTATTCATTTTTCGATAAAGCGTGGTACGTCCCAAGCCCAGTTCCTTGGCAGCCTTGCTGAGGTTGCCATTATGCTTCTGGATCGCATTTTTAATGGCTATTTTTTCTACTTCCTCCAAATTATAGTCTTGAGGGAGCATGGTTTGGGGGGCAGTACTTTCGGGCAAAAGGTTTATGGAAAGGTCATTGGCTTTTACCTTTCCACCTTCTGCCATGATCACGGCTCGCTCTAGTGTATGCTGAAGCTCACGGATATTGCCTGGCCAGTTGTATTGCTGAAGTTTCTCTATAGCTTCTGGACTGAGGACCATGCCCTGCCGCTGGTATTTTTCGCAATACAAATCAAAATAATGCTTTGTCAATAGCGGAATGTCTGAGATTCTGTCCTTGAGGGGAGGTAAAACAATCTCTACGGTATTGATTCGGTAGATCAGATCTTGGCGGAATTGATTTTCGCGCACCATCTCATGCAATGGCATATTGGTAGCGCATATTAGACGAATGTCGATTTCGAGGGGACGGTTGGCGCCGACACGTGTGACACGACGGCTCTGCAGCGCTGAAAGCAGTTTTGCTTGCATGGGTAGGGACAGATTCCCTATTTCATCCAGAAAAAGCGTACCGCCATTCGCTGCTTCAAAGCGCCCTGCGCGATCTTCGCGCGCATCAGTGAAGGCGCCCTTCACATGCCCAAATAGTTCGGATTCGAACAGGGATTCAGGCACAGCACCGAGGTCTACATGGACAAATGCCTTGTTGACGCGCTTGGAGCGTTGGTGCAAGGCGCGTGCTACCAGCTCTTTTCCTGTCCCATTATCTCCCAATATCAATACATTGGCGTCTGTCGCAGCTACTTTTTCGATGTCTGCAAAGACCCGCTTCATTGAAGCTGAATGGCCTATAATTCCCTGAAAACCAGGCGATTTAGTGGCTGGATTTTTTCCGTCGCTCGCTTGGTCTGTATCTGAAATAGGCGCAGCCTTGAGGGCATTCATCACGGCAGATTCTAGCCGATCATTCTCCCAAGGCTTCACGACAAAATCTGTGGCGCCTTCTTTCATGGCTTTGACCGCGAGATCTACCTCGCCATAAGCCGTCATGAGAACCACACGTGTTTGGGGCGCACTTTTGCGAATTTTCTTTAGCCAACGTAATCCTTCTTTTCCACTGGTAAATCCTGCGGTAAAGTTCATATCTAGCAATATGACATCAAAAGAGCCTTTTTCGAGCAGGTTTGCGATCTGGTGAGGATCGTTGGCAGTGGATACCTGGGCAAAATGACGCTTAAGGACAATTCGCGTGGTGAGCAAAATATCGTCGTCGTCGTCAACGATGAGGATGGTACCTTGTTTTTGGGTCATGGAAAAAGGGTTGAAAATGGAATGTTTCATTTTGAAACGCTTCCTTGTATCACTGTGGAACACTCCTAAAAAGTGACCTCAATGAATCAATTTAACACAATGGCGTAACTGGCTGATTATTAATTACTTATGCCTGATGGCACGCTTATTGACTTTCTAATCTCGTCTCTTTTTCGGCTGATAAAGATATGAAAGCTTTGGGTTGGAATTTGGCTGTTTTTCTCCCATATTGTGACGATCAATTTGAGAGAAAATTACAGCCAGAAAGCGTATTTTTACACAAATAACTAAAAATAAAGTTGGATAAAGTAATCCGTAAAAAGAAATGGACCCCGAAAAAGCTGGTGATGTACATCGGCGTACCGCTGGTCCTTATAGTATTGTTCGGGATGATGTACAAAACAGCTGGTACTTCCCGACTCAAAGTCCCCAAGGAACGGCTGACCATTTCTGACGTTTCTTATGGCCCTTTTCAGGAGTTTATTGCCATTAATGGCAATGTCTTGCCGCTGAGTATCGTGCAGGTAACGGCGATTGAAGGGGGACAAGTACGAGAGATATACCTCGAAGGGGGCGAGCTGGTGAAAAAGGGAGATCTTGTCCTCAAACTCACCAACCCAGGCTTGGAATTGAACTATATGAACCTTCAAACCAATCTCTTGGAGCAGGCTGACCAGCTACGCAACACGAAGATAAACCTGGAGACGAGCGGGCTGTTGCTTAAAGATCAACTGGTTCAACTTGAATACCAGCTGCGGGACCTCAAGCAACAGTACGATCGGAATAAGAAACTGTATCAAGACAGTGTTATCTCTGAACAAGAGTTCCTGACTTTACAGAATAATTACGATCAGTTCCAAAAGCGGAAAGATTTGATGATTGTTAGGATCATTAAAGATTCGATTCTTCGCACGCAGCAGTTGGATCAAGTAGATAATTCTTTGGGGCTAGTTTCACGAAACCTCAACGCGATCCAGCAAAGCCTTGCCAACCTCACGGTCAAAGCACCCGCCAACGGACAGCTTTCCTCTGTCAGGGTGGAGATAGGCGAGACTGTCAACCAAGGCCAGCGCATCGCAGATGTGGATGAGCTAAAGGGCTATAAAGTGCGTGCACGGATTGATGAGCATTATCACTCTCGTGTAGAGCCGGGCCTGAAAGGAGAGTTTACTTATTCGGGCCAAAAGTACAATTTGGTCGTGCGGAAAAAATATCCTGAGATCACCAATGGCGTGTTTGAGGTGGATATGGAATTTGATGGGACGGAGCCAGAAGGCATTAAACAAGGCCTTAACCTCCAAATACGCCTTGCATTGAGTGAAGAAACCCAAGCATTTTTACTGCCACGAGGAGGCTTCTATCAGTCTACGGGTGGCAACTGGGTGTACATTGTGAATCAAGGGGGAAACACCGCCTATAAGAAAGACATCCGCATCGGCCGCCAAAGCGACCGCTTCTATGAAGTCATGTCTGGTCTGAAAGAAGGAGATAAAGTGATTACCTCCAATTATGATGTATTTAATGATGTCGACGAATTGGTATTGACCGATTGACGGAACCTTTTTGTCGATTATTATCCTATAAACGCCTGATTACGCGCAACCTTTGCCCTACGATCACCATCTTTTCTTGTATCAATAGTTAAATTGCACCAAACATCTAACCTCCCAATATGAGTATCATCAACATTGTCAACCTCACCAAGTACTACCGTACAGAAGAAATAGAAACGACTGCGCTCAATGAAATCAGCCTAGAAGTGAAAGAAGGGGAATTCCTGTCTATCATGGGCCCTTCAGGATGTGGCAAGTCTACCTTACTGAATATTCTTGGGTTGATTGACAACCCTTCTGGAGGAGAGTATCACTTTGTAGGACACGAAGTTTCTAAGTACAGCGAGCGCCAGCGTGCTTCGCTTCGCAAAGAGAACATAGGCTTCGTCTTTCAGAGCTTTAACCTGATCGATGAACTCACAGTGTTTGAAAATGTAGAGCTTCCGCTCATCTATACCAAGATGAAATCGGCTGATCGCAAAAAGCGTGTGGAAGAAGTCCTCGAAAGCATGAACATGATGCACCGCCGCAACCACTTCCCCCAGCAGCTTTCAGGTGGTCAGCAGCAGCGTGTCGCCGTTTCTCGCGCCATCGTCAACAACCCCAAAATCATCCTAGCGGATGAGCCTACAGGAAACCTTGACTCTGCCAACGGTAACGATGTGATGAAGATGCTCACCAAACTCAATGAAGAAGGAACCACCGTCATCATGGTGACTCACTCCTCTGCAAATGCCGAGTTTGGACACAGGATCGTGCGCCTCCTTGACGGCAAGATCGTCTCCGAGAACCGCACCAATATGCCGATAGACGTTTCTTAAGAATTTATCATGTAAATATCAGCTTTGGGTAGGCTGTCCCTTGAGGGCGGCCTTTTTTTGGTATTTTACTGAGTTGTATATTGAATAAATTTATGAATATCGAACAAGGATTGATGAATTAAGAAGTGACGATTTTTTTACCTCAAAAATCCTTGTTCTCCAATTGATATTCTGAAATCAATGTTAAATATGCCCACCATCCAAGAACTCCTCAACACCCTTCCCCAAGTTGGTAAGGTAGAATGGATCGGCTTACGGCCTGCCAGCAGGGTCGATATCCAGGTCGTCCCAGAAGTCATGGCATCTACAGAAGAAGGATTAGTAGGGGACCGATTTAAGGGAAAAACGAGTAAAAAGCGGCAGGTGACACTCATTCAGGGTGAACACTTGGACGCTATCGGTTCCCTTTTGGGTAAAGGATCTATTGACCCTTCCTTGCCTCGTAGAAACATAGTTGTACGAGGCATCAATCTCTTGGCGCTGAAAGACAAGCAATTTCAAATAGGCGAAGCCATTTTGGAGATGACAGGGCTCTGTCATCCGTGCTCTCGCATGGAAGAATACCTCGGTCCAGGCGGCTATAATGCCATGCGAGGCCATGGGGGGATTACCGCGAAGGTGATACAAGATGGGAAGATTAGGGTAGGAGATGAGGTAAAAATGATGGCTGAGAATCAAAGATAAACCAAGGAATTTGCCAGAGAACTAAATAATTCTTCGATATATATCAGACTAGTGCCTTCGGCACTAAGTTCCTCGTAGTTTTTGACATAGGACGGATTACCCTGCAAATCCCATCCGCAGGCCCGAAATCCGTCCCAGCGCATATATATGATGCGTATATTTGCTTGCTACCTAGCAAGCTGGCGCGGATTTCGGCTTTGTGTGATGGCTGAGGGGTAATCCGCGCCCCGTATACCTTTAAGGATTTAGTGTCGAAGGCACTAGTTCACAACGTCACTCTGATTCCCCACTCGATTTAATCTCCTCACGAAACTCCTTCCGAATCGCTTCTTTCAAAGAATCATCATCCGTCAATGAGATAGCTCGCTGGGCACCGTATGCGGCATCTTCTCCCTGATTCCAGGCTTTAGAGAACCGGGCATAATACAGCCAGAAGGATGGGTTTTCTGTGTTTTCCTCAACAGCTTGGAAAATGAGTTCATTGCCCTTGTCGAAATCTTTCTGCTGATCATACAGGCTAGCGAGGCGACCAATCAGCTTTTTGTTTAGCCGATCTGTTTCTGTAAGCCCTTCTAACAACGCTATCGCAGCAGTGGTATCTTGAGTCAAGAGCAACCAGTCACTTTTGACGATAGCTGTTTCCAACAGGACTTCGTCTTCTGAGGTGAGTCCATCAAGCCATTTCCCAGCCTCGCCAGCATCTCCTTGACGTATATAGGCTGCTGCTAATTCAGTGCGTAAATGCTTGTCCGATGGATCGATTTCCAGGCCATATTTCAGATTCTCAATCGCCAGCGCATCCCCGTACCTGTTGTAGATTCGCCCCATTTCGAGATAGGGAGCTGTATCACTCGAGTCAAGCGCGATTACCCGTCGAAACAATTCTAGCGCTGGCCCAAAGCCTTTCAGGCTATCAGCATATCGACCTGCTCGGATAAGGTCCTCACGTGTAGGATCATGTGCATCTACAGAAGCCATTGCGGTATTCATTTCTCCATAGAGATAGGGAAATAAAAGCAAATCTAGCTCTTTAGAAGCTTCTGCTCTTAATTCAACATGGTTGGCAACGACGGCATTGAGGTGGGCAAAAGCGGTATCTTTCCTGCCTAGGTCTAGCTCCATTTGGGCTGCAGCGAGGTCGCCACGTGATTCTTCTTTGGTCCCAGCTCGCTCAAAATACATGCGCGCCATCTCTGGCAATCCGCGTTGGAAATAGGCGATTCCCATCAGATAATATGCTCGACCCACGGCATCTGGATAGAGCTGATTGACATATTCAATGCGACTGTTTGCATACTTGGTGGAGTCTTGCAAAAAGAGCCGATATGCATCCAACATCATCGCATCTGCCGAAAGGTCATCCGAAGCCAATTGAGTCAGTTCCTGTTGGGCATCTTGAAGCCCTTTTTCTTTTAGGGTAAGCAACAGTTGATTGAACCGCAGCAAATAGTCATCGGGTTGCTTCAAGCCTTTCTGAGGAAAGGAAAACTCAGTCCCCTTAAGTAATTGAAACATATAGGCATTAGCGAGGGCGGCGGTACTTACAGGCTGTGCCTCAATAGCTGCCTGTAGAAATTTTTTTGCCTCTTCTTCTTTCTCATTTTCCAGATAAACCAACCCCAAATTGCTATAAGCTGCAGAGAGGTCAATGTCCGTCAGCAGCGCATTTTTGAAATATACAATCGCGGAATCAGGCAATACTTGCTGAACATATAAGACAGCCAGGTTATTGGCGACATGGGGATGGGCATGTTGGGACAAATGGTCACGCAAGACATCTGTCGCGGTTCCCACGCGATTGTAGACGCGCAAGAGGTTGGCAGCGTTGATCGCAGCATAAGGAAAATCTAAGACCTTTTGGTAGTACTCAAGGGCCTCATTGGGATCATTGGCAGTGGAAATGGCAAAACCAGCTTGGTTGTAATGTCCCTTGACACTGTTTTTGATAGCCCTAGTCGCGAGGCGATAGTTGGCGAGGGCGAGTTGTTGGTCATTTTGTAAATATGCCTGATCTCCCCATTGTGTATAAATGCTATGATGAAAGCGATTGAGCACCACCCAGGTATTTTTCGCTTCATTCATGGTCCATCCCATCAAGCCGATCAGCCATACCATAAAAAAGGGAAGTAGGGGAGATTGCGTCATGAGGTAGTACAGGTTGATTTTGTCCTTGATGAATGGGGTGTAATTCAGGAAAATATAAATGGCATGTCCCAGCCCTACGGCCAGAAAAAATATAGCCGCGTATTCCTCCAGCCACTTGATATGCTCAAAATCTCCTTGCGAAAATAGCAGGGCCATGTGACTCATGCTGATGATGCCCACGCTGAGAATCACCATGCTGAACACCCAATGGGTACTCATCAGGTCTTTCACGAAGTGAAATTGGTTTTGAGACAGGAAAACGGTCATCAGGGCGACCATTGCCACGATATGGAGGGGACTTAAGGCGCCTAGTCCTTTGGGGAGCCAAGTGAGTTCGATGTAGACATTTGCCATGATCAAGGCAGCAAACAACCATAAAACCACAGCCGCTACGACGACCCATATACTCATGCGGGCTTTGGGGTCGCGGCGGTTGGTCGCCCCCACCATGATGAGGTTGGTTGGGTCTTTTCCCAGAAAAAACAGAAAAAGGCAACTAATGACAACAAGCAGCGGAAAGCTATCGCCTGCCATTTGGTGAAGGATTTCCCATCCGCCATTATTCCAGGCAATTCCCATATAAATCCCCACAATGAGAAAAATACTTAAAAACCGCCAACCAAAGGACCATCGGAGGACATTGAGCTTGAAGAGTCCTGTAAGCGCGAAGATGGGAGCAATGAGCAATAGTTCAACCCCATAGCGCATGACCAATGACCCGGCTGTGACAGAAGGAATGAGTGCTGCGGTGATGCCTGAAAAATGGAAAAACAGCGCAAACCCAAAATAAAATAGGTAGCCCCATTTGGTACGAATCATGCTCACAGCGGCCATAAAGAGCGACCACCCTAGCAATTGGAAGAGCATGAATAGATAGGTAGGGATGTGGTGGGGCAAAATAGGTCCCGCACTGAAGCTGACATATTGCTGGTACGCATTGAAGTCCAGCGGGAAGCTCCGATAGTCACGAGCCACTTCCCCAATATTCACTTCTTGCAGACTCGTATCCGAGATTTCCTGTACCTCCATCGACCAGTAGGTCGGATTGTGTAGAGCAAATAGCATAAATGCTACCGCACCCACCAAGGCCACCATTCCCACCCAAAACCAGCGTTTGGTATCGTGAGAGAATTGGTGATAAAAGAAATTGAGCGGAAGAAAGGGCAATCTATTCAGATCCATGTAGCGCGCTAGATAGGTGTATTGTGTTGTGGGTAGGGAGATATATTGGTCCTAACCTAAACCGTCATTTTGTAATTTTGTGACGCTTTGGGAACAAAATTACAAAGATATAATGCATTTACTGGAAAAAGATACAAGAACAAGTAGATCGCAGAAAAAATAATCGAGTTCGTCGACAGATAATTCTCATAACGTATCGCTTGCTCGCTGAAGTGCAACGATTGCTCATTTCCTATCGTAACATATACCAAGCACCATTTCAACATGAATCATACTGATAATTACCTCCCTTAGTTGGACATTGTCCGCCTAGGAATGTATTTTACAACTCGAATTTCACCACTTTATAATCATAAACCTCATGGGAGAAGAATCAATTTTTATGACAGCAGGCTTAGCCCTTCTCATATTTGCCATTGCTATGGGCGGCTGGTACATTGTCAAACAACAAACAGCAGTTGTAATCCAACGGCTGGGTAAGTTTCAGAGTGTATCGCTGGCTGGGTTTCATTTCAAAATTCCAGTTTTAGATAAGGTAGCGGGGCGAATAAGCCTAAAAATCCAGCAATTGGACGTAAATGTAGAGACCAAAACATTGGATAATGTATTTGTCCACCTCAAAGTCTCCGTACAGTTCCATGTCCTCAAAGCCAAAGTCTTTGATGCGTTTTATCGCCTTGACAATCCACATGCGCAGATCACTTCTTATGTCTTCGATACCGTCCGTGCAGAAGTGCCAAAAATGAAGCTGGACGAAGTATTTGAACGCAAAGATGACATCGCTATCGCGATTAAGCATGAATTAGAAGAAGCCATGAACAACTATGGCTATGGCATTGTCAAGGCCCTCGTGACAGACATCGACCCTGACTCACAGGTGAAGATCGCCATGAACCGCATCAACGCTGCTGAGCGCGAAAAACTCGCTGCGCGCTATGAGGCAGAAGCCGAAAAGATCAAGATCGTGGCCAAAGCAGAAGCGGAAGCTGAGAATAAGAAACTACAAGGTAAAGGTATCGCAGACCAGCGTCGTGAGATCGCCTTGGGCCTTGAAGAGTCGGTAGATACCCTTCGCAAGGTCGGCATCGACCCCCAGGAAGCCTCTGCCCTGCTCGTCATCGTACAGCACTACGATACCCTCCTTGCCATGGGCGAAAGCGCCAACAGTAACCTCGTCTTGCTGCCTAGCTCTCCCTCCACCGCGAGTAACCTCATGACTGAACTAGTCACTGCCTTCTCCGCCGCCAGCAAACTGGACCAGGCAGGCAGCAAGCCTAAGCTCATCAATTAAGAAGAGGAAGATTGAAGCAAAAATAACGAACAAGGCTTGTCCTGAGCAAAGTCGAAGGAAATTATGAATTAAAAAGGAACGATTTCTTATGATGGCCTTCATCCTTTCTTGTTAATTATTTTTCCTTTCCAATAGTTGTTGTTACCCCTATATCGCCCTTGTCTTTGTAGAAAGGCAAGGGCTTATTTTTTGAAGCAAAAAATAGATGAATCCCCAAGAACTAATCGGCCAACAAATCACTGATATCCTCGTCTCATCAAAGATGAAGTTTGGCTGGCTAGATGAAGCGGAAGTATTTATTCGCTTAGCGTCAGGAAAAATCATCGGTATCCCCTATGACCTGGATGCAGATGAAGTCGAAATGACGATTAAGAAGGAGGTCGAGAGCCTTTTTAAAGACTTGTCGGATGAACCCATTTATCATGTCAATCCAGAAGGGAAAACCATAGCAGAAGTGGTAGCAGCTAGGGAGCAAAGGGCATCCACTTTTTGGGGAAGGGTCAAGGCTACGCTTGGTCTGGGGGAAGGGATTCCCAGAGAATACAAGCCCTATAAGGTTGAGTATCAGGAGAATAAATGCAAATACTTAAAGGGGCAGCGAATCACAGACCTTTTACAGTTTGATCCTGATGAACCAAAGGTGGTAGTAGAATTAGAAAATGGCTATCTTTTCACGGAAGTCACCATGGCACCTCACGGTACGGGAGGAGCTGGGCTTCATCTTTTTTCAAACATAGAAGAATTAGAATCCCGTTATGGGGCTGATTATAAGCGCCTAAGCAATTACCTTAAAAAATGAAAAAATTACTTTTACCCCTATTCATAAGCACTTTATTGATTTCCTGTCAATCCACCAAAAGTGATTATTTAATCAAAATTGAAGATGATACACATCTTGGCTTTGTAAATACTGCTGGCGATACCATCGTAGCAATGGGCAAATACCCCTATTCTTTCTCGGACACCATTCGAGATTTCGGCGTAGTGGCCACAGAAAGTGGCCAACTGAGGGGAATAGACGGGAAAGGAAATGAGCTTTTTGAAGTGTTTATGTATGATAATGGGCCAGACTACCTTGCCGATGGGCTATTTCGGGTTATTAAAAATGGAAAAATGGGGTATGCCAACACAAATGGAAAGATCATCATAGAACCTCGATTTGCCTGCGCGTATCCGTTTAAGGAAGGATTCGCCAAAGTCTCAGATAACTGCACCATCGAAAAAGACGGAGAGTATTCTAGATGGATAAGTGAAGATTGGTACTGGATCAATAAGCAAGGAGAAAGGGTTGAAAAATGATGGAGGCATGTGTAGGATATACCTTCACTATGGCCCTTGGGGGAATGGGTGATATTTCCGTAACTTAGCCCCACAAAATCCGCTTCAGAATTATTAATCAGTAATCAATCAATTAATAATTCCATCATCCCCTTAGTGCATCGCCTATGCGTTACCCTTTACTCTTACTCCTTTTTTCATTCCCCCTTCTCCTCACTGCTCAGCTTTTCCCTGAGCTAGGAGGTCAACGTGCGGGTATCTCCGCCCTTACCTTCCTCAAAGTGGACGTCAGCCCTCGTTCTGCGGGCGTAGGAGGTGCGAATGTCTGCCTCACAGGCGACGCCTTTTCCACCTTCACCAATCCTGCAACCCTTGCTGAGACAGAAGGATTCTCCGTAGGTGCCTCCAACACTTTCTGGGCGGCGGGTATTCCATACAGCTTTCTGAGCGTCAATAAACCGACGCAAGCGGGGCATTTTGGGCTGTCTATCCAGTCCCTGAGTTCGGGCGCACTTCCCGTTCGGACCGAGTTCAACCCTGGCGGCACAGGCGAATATTTTTACGCTGGTTACTTCACCGCAGGCCTTACCTATTCCAAGCGTTTGACGGATATGTTTACCTATGGATTTACGGGTAAATATGTGCGGGAGCAATTGGCTGATTTTACGGCCCAGACAGTCGTTGTTGATTTGGGCTTTTTATATCGGACGGACTTTAACGAATTGAGCTTTTCAGTCTTGCTCCAGAATTTTGGGCTGAATTCGGGCCTGAAAGGGATGTTTGACATTGACAAAGCCTTCGAACATCGGCCTCGAACCATCGAAAGCTATCCCGCCCCTACGATCTTCAAGATCGGCGTTTCTATGGTGCCTTGGCGCGATGAGGAAAATAATCAGTCTTTGACCACTTTGCTCCAACTGAATCACCCTAATGACAATGCCGAGAACATTCGCATAGGTTTGGAATACAGTTACCATGATGTATTGTTTTTGAGGGGGGGGTATAAATTTAATGTAAAGGATCAAAACTATCCTACAGCTGGCATAGGCCTACGCTCTCGGGTCGGCAGACATCCCCTGATGCTTGACTATGCCCTAGACCCCAGTAATTTTTTGGGCTTGATTCACCGCGTAGGCGTCTCTTTTCAGGTGAATAAAATGGACCGTTAATTGAAGAAAGCGCAAATTCAAATTCAAACTCAAGTTCAATAATATAGTAATCTTGAGATAGGCCCTTAATTTGAACTTGCACTTGAGTTTGTACTTGAATTTTTTCCTTTAATGTCTCGACTATTAGAAATATTTCGCCCCAACAAAAAGGCTGTCTGGAAACAGCTATGCAAAGACCTTGATGCTGATTTCATTCCTGGAAAGGGATTTCGGGGAAAGGATGCGATCCAGGCTTATTACAAAAACTGGGTGATCATCATCGACACCTATAAGCGCGGCAAGCGCCCCACCGTGACGCGCATCAAGGCGCCTTATGTCAATCGCGACAGTTTTCACTTCCGTATCTTCCGCCGAGGCGCAGTCAGTACCATTCGTAAGAAAATGGGCCTTCAGGATGTCATTATTGGGCATGAGGACTTTGACCGCAAATTCATCATTCAAGGCAATGACGAGCGCAAACTCAAGATGATGTTTGACAATGAACTCATTCGCCACCTGATCGACTATCAGCGCCAAATCGACCTGGAAGTCCACCTAGATGAGGACTGGGTGACCGATGAATTTGGGGAAGGGGTAAGTGAATTGTACTTTGAAGTACAAGGGATCATTGATCACCTGGATACATTGCACTCGCTATATGACCTATTTGCGGAAGTGCTGAACCACCTGTGCCACATAGGCTCGGCTTATGAGGATGATCCGTATTTGGTAGCGGGGTAGGAGAAATGAATACATGATAAAATGAGTAGATGATTAAATGATGTCCTTATTTTCTCACTTAATCATTTACTCATTTTATCATTAGATGATTCCTACAGCGCAGAAAAAGCCATATTCGTGGCGTCGGCCTTGATGACTTTATTCAAGAAATCTTTGAATTCTAGGTAGTCTTCCGGCGCTATCTTATCATTGAGTACCTGCATGTTGCGCACAGCTCGGACGATATTGCCATCCAATTCAAATGTCAGGTTGTAGGTAGCATATTTGTTGCTATATGACAGAGACTTGGGAAGCTCGGATAGTTTCATGCCTTCGGGTACCTCGATTTCGAGGGTTTCATTATAAGTATCCCCATAAAAATACTTCCACAACTCAATGGGGAATTTTCGCTCATCTCTAGAGATAAAGTCAGGACTGTCAAAATTGTCTGCCCATGGCAATTTGAAAATAGATAAGCCACTGATTTCTGTGAAAATACTAGAGACTTTATAACTGTAGCGATATACAACTTCGTCCGCATTGTCGTCAAGACCCGAAAGGAAATTGACGGAAAGCAATTTGGTATTTGGATAATCTCCGTTTACGGCTTCCTGCATAGATTTAAACTGCGTCTCTTCTCCCTCATCTTCATAGGAGTCGCGCATGCTGCCTGCCAATATGCCAGACTTGATACAGTTTTTTTCTACCGTCATGTCTCCATTTTCGAAGGTCACGGTCGCACTGCGAATAATGTTGTTGGATACCCGAGTAGGCGGATTGATGAGGGAGGCATCAACCGTTTCTTCAATATTTTTGGGAATGACCAAAGAGAACGTGTTTTTGAGGCTGCTATAGCCTGAAGAGAAGGGGAGGTTCTCACTGGTTAATTCCACATAATAATCTTCGTTGTTAAGATTTACCGTCGCAATGCAGTGGTTGAAATCAATGCTAGGCAATGCCATTTCTTCCAGACCGTTATCACGGGTATTGATCAGGACCAAATTCGCATCAATGCCTTTGGCCTTGCACATAGAGACAAATAAGGTCGATACATCCTTACAGTCTCCCTGCTTTTTGGCGAGGACTTTTGACGCTTTTTGGGGAATCAATCCACTTTGCAGAAAGGGCACCGAGCTATAGTGGATGTTATTGACGATATAGTTGTAAATCTCTTTGACAATCGCCTGATCACTTAAGTTCTCTTTCCCTTCAAACAATTCTTTGACTGTTTCCTGTACCTCGAAGTTGTCTTTAGACTTTGCCTGGGCAAGGCCTGCATACCATTCTGCGATATAGTCCCAGTTTTCTATAGAAGAGATGTGCAAGATAGGCCCTACATCCGCTAGACTAGACATATAAGGCTCATGTTTCAGGCTTTCATTGTTAAGAGATTCCCAAACATACATCTTATTCCCTCCCTTTTCAGTGATCTTAGGTTCCACTTCACTGTTGAGGGTTTTATAGGAAAACTTCTGAGAGGCTGGCGTCAAGAGACTGAAACGAGATTGCTGTACAGGGACGAAGTAGGCAAAATAATGCTTGTCCCAGAAGTGCTTTGAGAGCTTGCCAGAATAGTAATTCTGGACTTTGTAAGTGAGGTGGATCCCATCTCCTGGTTCCAGGTTGGAAAAGACGATATGACCGCCTTGGTTTTGAGCTTCTAGCTTGCTGCCGTTTTTCTTCAATACTTCGGCTTTCTCAATCTGCCCATTTTGGTTGTTATAGACAGAAACGCGGTATTCTTTCCACGTATCCACTCCGCTAGAGTTGAAGACTTTTACCACCAACATGTGCTTCTCCTCGGATCCTCCTCCTTCATAGACGACTTTTTGCACCTCATCCAATAGCACCACGCTATTGTCTTCTGGAAATGCGTCTTCATCGGGCGCATCCTTATAGAGCTTATAGACATCTGGCTCCTCAAAATTGGAAAAGATTTCCTTTTCGTCTTTCAAATTGCGACGCAGTTCGCGGGCTTCATAGTCGTATGGGTTAAATTTAATTGCTTTGTCATAGGACTTAAGTGCTTTGCTGGTCTCATCCATTTCTGCATAAGTCCTACCTAGGGTCTTGTGATAAGAACCCTTATATGGGGCAATTTTGATACACTCCTGTACATACTCTTCTGCCTTTTTGTAATTGCCAAGCCTGAAGTGAATGCCCGACAATTCGCTTAGGTAGCCTGTCGCCAATGGCTTATTGGCAGCGAGCTTTTCATATTCTTTTAGGCCATTTTTTACATCTCCCGCTTTAAAGTATCGGTTGATGGTCAGGAGCATGGCATTGGTGTTATAGTTTTTCTTGAGATACTTTGCAATAACCCTATTGGCTCCAGATACATTTTTTTTCAATTCCTTTTCCACAGAGTATTTCATCAACACCATGTCATAGTTTGAGGGAAACTTCACATAGGCTTCATTGATCAGCTTGATCATCTCTTCTACTTCCTGCTTTTTACTCGCAATCTGAATCCTCTTCTCATACACATTCTCCGACGTCCCTTCTCGCTGTTCGATTTCTTTCAAAATCCGCTCAGCTTCCTCATAATCTTCGATTTCAATCGCCTCATCGTAGAGCAACTCTTGGGCAAGTGGAGATTTGCTGTCATTGGCCTTGAGTTCCTCGAGGTAGGTGGAGAGGGCAGTCTGGTTACCGTCCCGTGAGTACATCTGTATCAGGTGATAATTGACAAAACTACAATCTGGAAAGCGCTCTTTGGCTTGTTTAAGGACCTTTTTTACTGGGTAGATTTTGTCATTGCGGAGAAATCCTTGTGTCAGAATTAGGTAATTGACCAAGTGATCGGGGTTCTCTTCGATTTTTTTTAGGAAAAATTCTTCAGAAGCATCTGGAATCACCTGGCTCTCATAGCTATAGGATTTAGGATAATTGGGGACGGCTTTTTCGAAGGTGAGTCCTTGTATAATATTGCCTTTGTCGTCTGTAATTCGAAGTAAGAAATTACAATTGTCAATTTCACTTTCCCCTAATTGGATCAAAATCCGGTTATACCCTGCCATGAGTTTGGCCGTGAAGATGTAGGTATCCAGATCATTGTCTCGCTCTTCTGCTTCAGTGAATAGCAAATGATCATTTACCCAAACTTTGGCAGATCCTGAAGTGCCTAGACGAAACTGAACCTCCTGCTCTTTAGGGCTTTTGCAGAAATTTTGCGCAAAAATAATAGAGTTGCCTGTATAGAAATGGTATTCAAGGTCCACCCAGTTGTCAGTTCTTGGGGTTTTGAGGTCAAACCATTTGACTTCCACGCCTCGCTTATTGGTGAAGGTGTATTCAGGCTCAGGGTGCTTGATGGGGGCATAATTCGCATCAAATCCACTTTCGGAAATATTCTCAAACTCTCCTACGATACGCCAGTTGGCGATAGCGCCTGTTTTAGCATAGTATTTCTTGGCTTCATCATAGTCATTGATGGCGACATAATGCGCACCTATGGCTTGATTGGCCATAGCCCTCAATTTGCCATCTTCCATCTCTGCCACAGAGTGGAGGAAGTCCATTTCTGCATCACTTTTTTTCCCTCTTCCAATACTCCACATCGTGTGCATATAGGGTTCTGGGTTGGGGTGTGTCTGGCAAAAATCTCTGTAGTACCGGAAGGCAGCGCTTTCGTCTGACTCCGCCGCGCCTACCCACATAAGCCCAAGTTGGGCATCTGTTTTTGAGTCGCCCGAAAGGGCGGATTTGAAGGCTGCTTTCGCCTGTCCAAGGCGGTTGTTGGCAAAATGTTCCCAACCTTTCTCAATATTGCTTTGTGCAATAGACCATGAGAAATGAAAGGTAAAGAAGGCGAAAATGACAGTGGTTAGGATAAGGGAATGGGGTCTTTTCATAAAAATAAGTGGGGTTAAGTATATTATTGAACTTGGGTGGTAGCTTGACTTATCAAGCTATAAAAAGAATTCTACTCCCCCAAATACGAAAACCCCCACAATGCGGATACACTGTGGGGGTCTTTGGAACAAATCAGCACTTATTCAGCGCGCAAGGCCGTCACTGGATTGGACGTGGCAGCCTTATAAGCTTGTAGACTGATAGTCACCAATGCAATAACGACGACAACGATTCCTGCAAGTAAGAACATCATCCATGGGATTTCTATCCGATAGGCGAATATGTCAAGCCATTTACGCATGATAACCCATACGATGGGCCAGGCGATGATATTAGCCAATAAGATCAGTACCATAAAGTCTTTTGAAAGTAAAACCAGGATGTCTCTAACCGAGGCACCTAATACCTTGCGAATGCCTATTTCTTTGGTTCTGCGCTGGGCTGTAAAAGCAGATAACCCAAAAAGCCCCAGGCAGCCTACCATAATGGCTAGGATCGCAAAGACCGCAAATAATCGCCCAAAGCGTTGCTCGTTTTTATATTGCTTATTAAAGTAATCGTCGAGAAAAAAGTACTCAAAAGGATTGCCTGGGAATGCAGCTTCCCAGGTTTTCTCCAGGTGAGAAATGACCCCGGGAATATCTGCTGTATTCACCTTCATCAAGTAATATTCTGCCCCGTGGAGGGTAGGATAGAAAAGCGTAGGATTCATCTCTAGTTTGAGGGATTCTTGGTGGTAGTCATTGACTACTCCTACTACTATAGCATTCCACCGGAATCGGGGAATCGATAACGACTGATTGAGTGCATCTTCAGGGTTCTCAAAGCCCAATGCTTTGGCACCGGAGACGGTGAGCATACATGCGGTGTCAATGTCTGTTGTAAAGTCTTTGGAAAAATTTCTGCCCGCAATGACCTTCATTTCCATTGCCTCCAGAAAGTCATAGTCAATGCCCGAAAAGGTGAAGGTGACGCCTGTGTTCTCTGGTTCGGAGTACTTGTGTACATCCGTTTTGAAACGCATTTTTTTACCTAATAACGTACTGGAACGCGTGACTTTATTGATGGCAGCATGCTGGTCCGCCTGTTCGGTGAAACTATCGATTTGCTGACCTCTCAACTGTCGATCGCGGGCGCTGATGCCGGGGCGTTCTACCACTAAGGTCTGCTTGGGGTTAAATCCTAAATCTTGGTTGAGCATAAAGTCCATTTGCTGGTAGACGATGAAGGTGCCAATGATCAAAAATACAGAAGCGCCAAACTGGAATACAACCAGCATTTTTCGCAAAAAAGCGCCTTTGCCAGCATTACCATACTTGCTGTTGAGGACCTCAACAGGTCGAAATGAAGAAAGGACAAATGAGGGATATAAGCCCGATAACAATGAGCCCGCCATCAGGAGACCGATGATGACAGGGACAAACCACACGGTTTGCCATATCCCAAATGCGGGAATCGCTTGCCCTGTGAGTTGGTTGAAAAAAGGTAACGCCACCTCCACCAATATCATCGCTAAGACAAGCGATACGATGTTGACAATCGTAGATTCAAGGAGAAATTGGCGGACAAGCTGCGAACGATAGGCCCCGAGGACTTTGCGAACGCCCACTTCATTGGCGCGCTCGAGGGAGCGGGCCGTGGCGAGGTTGATATAATTGATATAAGCAATAAGGAGAATAAACAAAGCGATCAGCAGCATGAATGAGACAAATTGGCCATTGCCGTTGGCTTCAGGCTCATCCGTTAGGTCAGAGTATAAGTGAATATCCGTGACCGGCTGTAAAAGGAGCTCGTCTTTGCGATTACGCTCTGATAACTCAGGATTGTTTTTCTCAATAATTGGGGGAAACTTGGCTTCTAGGGCAGCGATGTCAGTGCCAGGCCTCACCTTGATATAGGTGTACATATCCTTTCTCCCCCAACTGGCATGATATCGCCCTGGTGCCCATTCGCCACGCGCATAGAGGGTATTATAGGAGATAAGGATGTCAAATTTTAGGTGTGTATTGAGTGGAACATCTTTAAAAACACCTGTCACTTTGCACAGCTCATCATTGTAATCGTCATCCTTCATGTGGAGCATTTTGCCCAAAGCCTCTTCCTCTCCAAAGTATTTTTTCGCAAAACTCTCCGATATCACCATGCTATACGGAGCTTCCAGAGCAGTCTCAGGATTGCCCGCTACCCATGGATAGGAAAACATGGTCAAGAAAGTAGAATCAGCATATAGCAGCCGCCGGTGTTTAAACTGGATGGGCCCATTGGGGGCATCGTCCCAGGTGACAACCATATTGTTTTTAGCTCCCAGATTATAGAGCCGGGCATATTCGAGGACTTCAGGAAGTTCTGCTTTGAGTGCGGGCCCCACGCCGGGATAGTTCTCCGAACTCGCAAACAGGAGCTCTCCGTCTTGGTATTGATTGAGTTGTACGCGGTAGAGCTGCTCACTATCTGTATGAAACTGGTCGTAACTCCATTCAATATTCACATAGAGCAGAATCAACAAAAAAGCGGCTAATCCCACTGCAAGGCCCAGAATATTGAGCAATGAAAAAAAGGAATTTTTCCATAGGTTGCGTAGAGCAGTCTTGAGATGATTTCGAAGCATAAAATAGTGTGTGAAAGGGTTTGAAGAGATGGCTTATTGCTTTGATAAAGATGCGATTTTGCCCTTGAGGTTGCTTAGGGGAAAATTGCTAATCCTTGCTTAGGTATGGTATTTGTGTGATCAGCGCCGAAAACCCTTTAGTATACAGCCAAACATAATTCCCTTGTACCCATGCGAAATGTAATTTCCTTATCGTGTTTCCTCCTCCTATTGCTTCCCTCCATACATGCCCAAAGAGGCTACTCTTTCACTGTAGGTTCTGGATTTAGCTATTATTATGGCGATTTGAGTGCAGGATTCAGCAACCTCTTTGTGCGCCCGGTCGGCCATGCTTCAGTAGGCTATTACTTTAACAATGCCATCAGTCTTCGTTTTGGCCTCTCCTATACACAGCTAGGCTCTGCCGACTCATTGGTCTATCAAAACCGTGGGCGCAGACTCCGCAACCTCCATTTCCGATCGCCGATCACAGAAGTCAGTGGTATTCTTTATTGGGAACTAATCCCAGACCGTAAGTTCAATGTATCCTGGCAAAACAAGCCCCATTTCACCCCCTATGTATTTGGCGGCGTGGCCATTTTTGGCTTTCAGCCCAAAGCGAAACACCAAGGAGAATGGGTGAAGCTCCAGCCACTAGGTACGGAAGGCCAATATATTGCAGGGAGTGGCAAACAACCCTATCCTTTGCTTGGCTTAGCCTTTCCGTTTGGATTTGGGGTGAGTCACCGATTTGGAAGGTATCTGGGAAATAATGTTGCGCTCAGTCTGGAAATTAGTTATCGAAAAACCCTCACAGATTATATCGATGATGTGAGTTCTGACTACCCTGACCTTACGGCCCTCGTAGAGGCCAGTGGGCCATTAGCAGCTACGCTTTCTGACCGCTCAGGCGGCGGCGCACTTGGCAGCCCAAGGGGAAACCCTGGTGTGAAAGATGCTTATCTTTTTGGCTTGGTATCACTTACCTTTTATTTAGATCGATTGGGGTATCGATAGGGAACAGAATGAATAAATGAGTAACTGATAAGATGAGTAAATAGACCCATTTTATCATTTACTCATTTCCTCATGTAATCATTTCTTCTAAAGACCAACGCCACTGCGTGAGCAATCATGCTTTCTTCTCGACCGACGGCGTCTGTGCGTTCATGGGTGGTCGCCTTTATCGAAACATTATCGATGTCCGTATCTAGCGCTTCAGCGATCGTAGCCTGCATCGCGGGAATATGCGGATTGAGTTTGGGGCGTTCAGCGATGACCGTACAGTCGATATTTCCCAAAACATAGCCTTTCTTTATGACCAGTTGGTAGGTGGCTTTTAATAGCTTGAGACTATCAGCTCCCTTATATTCAGGATCTGTATCAGGAAAATGGAAACCAATGTCGCGAAGATTTGCGGCTCCTAATAGGGCATCGCAGATGGCATGGAGCAAAACATCGGCATCTGAATGACCCAGCAGTCCTGTGATATGTGGAATTTCTATGCCACCGATGATCAGTTTTCGCCCTTCTACTAGCCGATGGGTATCATATCCATAGCCAATCCGAATCTTATTCATAGGGTTTTGGCGGGAGTAATAAAATTAAATATTCTTCAAATCGTATTAGTATAGCAATAATAAACAATTTAACCCTATAACCAAATCCATATGAAGTACGCAAAAGTCTTGCTCTTATCCGTCATGTTTCTGCCACTTCTCACCAATGCGCAGGACCTTGAGTTGACTCCCAAAAGCATTAAAAACAGCTATTTTCTTTCTCAAACCAAGGCACAATTGACTGAGAAGCTCAATCAGTTGAATCAACATAATGCCTTTATGGTGAAAGAAAATGAAGATTATAAGAAGAAAAATGAACGCCTCAAAAAGGAAAATGAGGAACTCAAAAAAGCGATTGAGCAACTGGCATATGAGAATTCAGACTTGATCACTTCCAACAAAGACATCCAGGCTAAAAACGCTTATCTAGAAGAATTTGATAAAATCGCGGTAGGGCAAAACAACAAAATCATAGCCGCTAATACCAAAAAGATCCAGTTAAACGAGCAAAAGATTCAGCAAAACATAGAGTATATTCGAGCAAATGAAGAAATGATTCAGACGAATTTGGCGCTATTGGAACAAAACAAAGAAATGGCTAATGTCATAGAGACCGTGATAGAACAGAAATAGGGTATTAACCCTTTCGAGATAGAAAGCCCTGCTTTGCACATTGATGTAAAGCAGGGCTTTTTTTAGCTTTTTTATTACACTTTTTACCGCTATATTTAGCACACAAACACAGACTCCATTTTCTTGCCAATGCACAAAGTCTTGCTCCTTCCCTTCCTAGCTGTCAGTTGTTTTTTTTCTTCTTTAGCCCAAACTTCTTCTCCTACACTTACCACCCAATACTATTGGGATGTGAATAATGCATCCTGGGAAAAGGACGTCCGTCACTTGACGGAGCCTAGTACAGATCCACTTACTACTGTCGAAATGACGGAAAAATGGGATGCGGATGCTGCTAAGTGGAAGCCATACTTGCGTCATGTCAAGGTGTTTGATGGAAGCGGGAACTTGCTTCAGTCAGATCTCTATCGATGGGATGGGAGTCAGTACTATGCTTATTTCCAGCAAAAGATGACTTACAATGATGAGGGGTTTCTTGAAAGACAGATAGATAGCCGACGGGATCGGTCAATAGGACAGTTGCAACCTTTCAGTCAATTAATTGTAAAGGGTAATTTCTATGACCGAATTAAGATTTTTCAACACTATGTTCCAGAATTGCAAAAATGGGGAAAGTCAAAAGTCTTCCAAGAAAGATATGATCAAGAAGGCCGAAAGATAAACTCGCTAAAATGGCACCCTGGTTCTCGTGAAACCTATTCGTATTCATCTGACGGCGATTTAGAAACGGTTACGCGTGAAATAAGGAAAGGAACCAATGAATGGGAATTTGCAGGTAGAAACTATTTTCATAAAGGGGAAAACAATAAAATTTCCTTAAAAACCTCTACTCGCCCAATAATATCGGGAAAACAAGTCGGACAGGCCATCTCAACTACTGAGCGGTTTTTCTATAATGAAAATGATCTTCTGACCCAGCAAATTGAACAAACCCGGAATCCAGAAGAACGGACTATTGATAGTCGAATAGTCAAGTACATATATGATCAGCGAGATCGCAAGACACAAGAAATCACCATGATTTCTAAAAATGGATTGGACCGGCCAACTATACGCATAGTCTATAGCTATGACCTGCATAGGCACGCTGCTGATATGGCAACAGAATGGTCTGTATCCATTTCCCCGAATCCCCTTACGGAAACGGCCCGTATTCAACTCCTCGATGCACCCACAGAAGCTTTTACCTTTACCTTGTATGATATGTCAGGAAGAATGCTTCGTCAGCAATCTATCGGTACAGGCGAGGAGGCAGTTATTCAGCGTGAAGGACTTGCCTCAGGGGTATATACTTATCTTATCCAGCAAGCGGACAACACCCAGGTGCAGAAAGTAGGGAAGCTGATGATAAAATAAGGGGAAGTCAGAAAAAATTTGTAATTTGGTAATGAGGCTGTCCGATTAAGGTCAGCCTCATTTTTTTGAGCCTCTCATAAATGATGAAAGTCAAGCTAAAAGTTTGTTGCATTTCTTCTGTTTCAGAAGCAAAAATGGCAATCGACGCAGGCGCAAATGTGCTTGGGCTTGTGGGGCCTATGCCCAGTGGCCCTGGAGTTGTCTCCGACGATGTAATCCAGACTGTATGTAGGATGGTACCCCCAGGTGTGGAAAGCTTTCTGCTGACCTCTAGTACAGTCCCTGAGGAAATCATTGACCAGCAGCGACGCTTAAGGCCGTCCTGCCTGCAACTGGTAGATGCCCAGGCACCTACTACCTACCGTATATTGAGGGAAGCCCTTCCAGGCATTCGCCTGATCCAAGTAATTCATGTAATAGATGAATCCTCGGTGACGGAAGCGTTAGGTGTTGCGTCACAAGTAGACGCACTCCTATTGGATTCTGGAAATCCCAATTTAGCGATCAAGGAATTGGGGGGGACAGGTCGTACCCATGATTGGGAACTTAGTAGAAAAATCTGCAGACGGATCCATAAGCCAGTATTTCTAGCAGGAGGTTTGAATGGCGATAATGTGAGGGATGCAGTGCGAATTGTTCAGCCCTATGGAGTGGATATATGCAGTGGCCTGCGAACGGCTGGTGCCCTAGACTCCGATAAACTTGAAACCTTTGCGAATAAACTCGTAAAATGAGCGTTTGCATCGGGCATATTATTTGCAAAAACTATGTATAACATTAATATGATGATTGGTCGCACATTTTTGTGTACAATGGTAATACTCCTAGGTGTTCTTTCTGTACATGCACAGGAGTTTACTGATAAAATGTACTTGGTCCTGCTTGATATTAAAGGGCCAGAAGATATAGCGAAGTGCTATACAAAGGATTATGACCGCCAGCATGTGCAGATCACTTATGAATATGAGGATAAAATGAATTACCTCGTCGATTTTATTGACGAAGAAGAGAAGTTATATGGCCCGGATTGCTTTATCCCTGAGCTTAAGCTAGTTTTTGAACACTATACCTATGTAGTCAGTCTTTATTGCAGTTCTGCGATTAAATATAAGAACTCTTCTCCCTTTACACCTTCTTCCTCGCGGATGAAGAATGACTTGATCTTCACTGCAAGTGTGGCGGACTACCTTAACGAACTGAAAGTCCAGTATTTCGGCTATATCTCGCTCGACCCTCAATTGATTGCCAAATTGAGCAAAGAAGAGTCTTTGGATGATATGTTTGATCTAAATGATGACTTTCTCTTGGAAGACGATGATGAAGATGACGATTTAGAGCCAGAGGATAAGGCCCTATTTGATGGAGATGATAGACCCGCAATCATCCCCTTAGATGATGACGAAGATGATGATGACGGGCGTCGTAATTAGACTTTAAACTCAATAGTGATCATGTCGTGAACACTGAGTCCTAGAAGCTCAGCAGCGGAGGCCTCTCGCATCGCAATTTCCATGTGTCCATTTTCTCCAAAAATAGCCAAGGCATCTGCTTTTCCTACATCAGAATAGGTTGTTACAATTCTGCGGAGCCGGACACTTCGTACAAATATTTCGAAGCCACGCTCTTCTCGTAACGTCATGAAATTCTGCCGCTGAATATTCGTGACTGCATTGCCAAATTTATCAATGTGGATGATTTTCCCCCTGAGGCAATTATTGGTGTATGTCGGTTCGCCCCACCTTAAATCTTTGATGGGGAGGGGTTTCCCAATTTCGTCAAGCCTGCCTCCACTGGCCAAGAAAGCAGCCGTAGGGGCAAAAATGCGTGCAGCGCGAAAAGATTTAGGATATTGTGATTTGAACAATCCTTCGTGAAGAATTTCCGTACACTCATTCACTTCCCCATCACAAATCAGGCTCATCACCCCATTATTGGGACCGACAAAGTATTGATCCTGAAATTTCATCACGACACTCGTTGAAGGTTCCCCTGCTTCAGGATCTACGGCTATCAAGTGGATGGTACCTGGAGGAAAGGCTGCACAAGTGCTTCTGGCTACATAAGCAGCCTCCATGGTATTGAAGTTGGAAATATTGTGGGTAACGTCAATGATATAGGCCTGTGGATAAAGCGAAAGAATGACGCCCTTCAGTACTGCCGCATAATGGCTACTGTCTCCTAAATCTGACGTAAGGGTAATGATGGGCATATAGGTGTTTGGCTGAACAGAAATGCTGGCTTTCGATTGCTAGGTTTTGCAAATATATCCTAAAGCAACAAAAAATATGCAGGATGCTTTATCACAAATCAAAATTATGTATTTTTAGTCAAATTATATTTTCAAGAAAAACACAAATATATTGGTAGAACACACTTTTTTATTAGAAGACATTAGCCCGCTTGAAGTTTTTGGGGTAAATAATCTAAGACTTCAACAAATTGAAACGGAATTCCCCGAAGTGAAATTTGTAGCGAGAGGCGACGAGCTCAAAGTTAAGGGAAATGAGGAAAAGGTAACGAAATTAAAAGCCATCCTAGATGCCCTTTTTACTGAAATTCGTAGAAGGGGAAATATTTCAGAAGTACGATTTACAGAAATTATAGGCCCTGACATTAGAAATGGAAATGGTTCCTTGCCTGCTAATATTGATGAGGCCCTTGTCCATGGCAGTGGAGGAATTATTGTTAAGCCCAAAAATGAAGGGCAACGCCAGATTGTTGCAGCTGGCCAAAAGAACGATGTGATCTTTGCGACAGGCCCTGCTGGTACGGGGAAGACTTATATCGCTGTAGCATTAGCAGTAAAGGCACTCAAGGAAAAACAGGTAAAGAAAATCGTTCTGTGTCGTCCAGCTGTAGATGCTGGTGAAAGCCTTGGATTCTTGCCCGGCGACATGAAAGATAAAGTAGATCCCTATTTGAGACCGCTATATGATGCTTTGGGAGATATGATTCACTCCGAAAAATTAAAGCATTACCTTACCCAAAATACGATTGAGATTGTGCCTTTGGCATATATGCGAGGACGGACCTTGAATAAGGCATTTATTATCCTGGATGAAGCACAAAATGCTACTGAAATGCAGCTAAAGATGTTTCTTACGCGTTTGGGTGAGCATTCACATATGATCATCACAGGAGATGATTCTCAAATAGACCTCCCTCACCGTCAGAAATCTGGCCTGTTGCAGTGTATGCGCATTATGCAAGGGATTAAGGGAATGGCGTTTGTGCGCTTGAAGGCGACGGATGTAGTGCGTCACCGACTGGTGCGTGACATCTTGGCTGCTTATGAGCGTGAAGATACCAGGAAGAAAGGAGGCTAAGTATTTGCCGGATGACTTTCCTGTCTTTCTACCAAAAAGGCCATTAAGCAATTGCTTAATGGCCTTTTTTATGCATGAAATGAAGATTATCCCGCACTCAACACCTCTTCGAGCTTGTTGCGTAATTCATCTCCCCGCAGGTCTTTTGCAATAATGATCCCCTCAGGATCTAGCAAAATGGTATGAGGAATAGACCTCACGCCATAGAGCTTGCCCGCAGCACTTTGCCAGCCTTTTAGATCTGAGACATGTGGCCAAGTGAGGTTGTCATCCGCGATGGCTTCTACCCATTTGTCATGTTTCGAATCGAATGATACCCCTAAAATTTCAAATCCTTTTTCATGCAATTCATTATATAAGGCGACAACATTAGGATTTTCCCTTCTACAAGGTCCACACCATGAAGCCCAGAAATCAATGAGTACATATTTCCCTTTCAAAGAAGATAGAGCAATCGCGTTTCCGTCAGGGTCTTCCAGGCTAAAATCGGTTGCTGGCTGTCCGATCGCAACACGTTCTAGGGTTGCCAATCGCTCTTTGAGGCTTTTTACATAAGGGGTCGCATCTAAATCAGCTGAAAGATCATCTATAAGACTTCCTAATGCTTCAGTATCCGAGTCAAAAGATAAATGGCGATACGCCAGGTAGGCAGCTACAACAGATTCATTATTTGTGTGAATGTAGTCCTTGATAAAGGCTGTCTCTACCTCACGGATAGAGTCAAATTTAGCAACAATGGCCTCAACCTGAGGCTTATCTCCAGCTTCATTAGCCGCTTGATAGGCTTTCATGAGTGGGGTACGTATATCGTCAAACCCCGCCAATTCTTTCTCAAATGCTAAGTATTGGTCTTGAGAAGCTGATCCTGTGATGACAGCGTCATCGAGGCTATCAATATGGCTATACACCTGAACTTCCGAAGCATCCAGGAAAAATGCGACCAATTTCTCCTTATCTTGGAATCGAAGGTAGTAGCGTTGAGGGGTCTCTAAAGTCCCTGTAAAGCTGTATTTGCCTTCTTGAACAAGAGAAGAATCGATCGTTTCATAACCATTGTCGGAATATAATTGAAGATAAACGGGGCCTTCGTAGGCTCCTTGGCTTTCCCCAGTTATGGTAAATACGCTAGTAGTTGCTTCTTCAGAAGAACTGGCATCTTTTGCTGAATTACATGCATAGAGGCAAAAAAGCGCTAGTAAAAACCAATTTATTTTTTTCATTTTGGAGAATATTAAATCTTTAAAAGTGTTGTTTATTAATAGCCAATATGGCGTTATTTTTGCAAAGTAAAAAACGTCTTCCACTTCTTCCTATCCGATCTTGCTGTCAATTCCATTCCACGTAGATTTCAGAACATTAACCTTTAGCTGAGCTATGAAAAAGCTTTCTTTCATCTTTATTGCCATTCTGTTAACCTTTGTTTCTCCCATTTCGAGCTTTGCCCAACAAGCTACCTCCAATCAGTTGGCAGCTTACGAGTCTGAAATAGCGAACCTCAAAGAGCAAATCACCCAAATAATTCATAACTCTCAACAGTCGCTTGAAGATGCGGATACGAAACTTGAACTTGCTTTAAGAAGAATATCCGTACTGGAGGTAGAAAACGAGCAACTCACTGAGCAAACCACCCAAGGCGATCACTCAAAGTACGACCAACGAAGCAAACTGGCCAGAAAACTCAGTGAATATGAACGAAAAAATGAAATCCTGGCAGAAGAAAATCGCGCCCTGAAAAAACAAGTGACGATCTTGATCCAGAGTCAACAAGGTGAATCAAACTCACCTAACAACTCTGATGTGTCAGGAGTTAAATCAGAACGAGTTCAACTGAAGCATCTACGCGAGCGAGAGCAATTGTTGGAAGCAAATAATGCCCAGGCTTATAAGCAGATTGTAGACCTTAAGGCCAATTTAAGGGGAATACGGGCAGACCTGGCAGAAGCCCAAAAAGAGAATCAGCTCCTCAAGACTGAAATGAATGAACAGCAAAGCCAATGTGAAGGAAGACTCGCTCTTCTTTCCAAGGAGATAAAAAAATATCAACTTTCTGAGGGAACTCAGACGATGACCCATATAAAATCGAAACAAATTATAGATTCCTTGAAATATGAGTTGACGAGTATGAGTCGGATGATTGTTGTGCTTAATCAAACGGATAAAGTGAGCCAAAGTAGACTTGATCGGTTAGAGGAAAGTGAATCGGATATTCGTGAGACAGCGTTCAAATTGGAGATTCGGGAGCAGCTATTGGCAACCCGAGAAAGAGAATTTGGGCAACGGATGAAAGAACTTGTTTTGAAAGAGGAAAAATATCACAACCTAGCAGATAAGGAGCGGGAGCTGAAATTATTAGAACAGCGTCTCCGCCAGTATGCAGGTAAAGACTTGAGAACCAGTAGGTAAAGGTATAGGATAGATGAAATAGAAAGCGGGTTTCCATTGCGATGGAAACCCGCTTTTGTATTAAGGCCTTTAATAGGTGAAAATTACCGGCTGCCCTTGGGAGAGAAAGCAGCCGGATGCTTATTCATCAATCCTTAACCACGACCATCTGATTTCCCCCGCTTAGATCGGCGAAGCCTTGAAGGCGTTAGCCGAAGGTAAGCAGGCAGTTGGGCAGGCTTATTGAGCAAAGTCATAGTCTTATGCTCACGGACATGCACATTGATTGTATCCAAAACAAACTTATCAAGCTGGTCTGGAACGGGTTCGGTATAGGTATACTGGTCTGCCAAGTTGTGGACAAATTCTTTGACAGTCTTTTGTCCATTAGCTGCGCGGAAGACCTTCATGCCCCATTCATCCAAGACTAATGGAGGAAGTGGGTGGGGGCGAACGGCTACTTTCTGCTCACCCTTGGTGCGTACCTTTACCAACCGACAAAAATACTGATCTTTGATCGGGCTCTTTTCAAGAGATGGGAATGGAGGTGTCTTAAACCTCTTTTTTGAGAAAAAGGGTGCCATGATGTAAATCTTTTATCATTTACAGAAATTAGATTGAACTAGTCATAATGACTTAGCCTGAACTACTGCGACATCAAGTGCATCATCCATAGATGCAATGTGGTACAGGAACTCGCGAAACCGACTTAATCGAAATATGGTACTCCACTAGTTTTACCTTAAAAAAGGCTAAACCAAATGTGTCTTTTGAAGACACCAGAACCATTTGTGTAGGGGGACTTTCAACAGAAAGATGTGAGTATATACGCTTACTTTTTCAAAAAGTTCTATTCAATTATTGAATATTTTATTCGTGCTGTGAATCTGTGTGATTCCCCTGAGTCGCAGCCTGAACAAACACTTCTGGAGAAGTGTCTGATCCAGACTGCATATGCTCAAAAGGAGTTGATATGGGCTTGAAATATTAGGGTTTGCGTTCATTGTGGTTGGGCGTTTTAGGGCTGTTGACTTGTATGATTAGGGTCTTGTTATTTGATCACAATACAAATATAGCAAAATGACCCAAAAACAACAAATAAATAGCATAAATTTTATAAAATTATAAAATAAAACACTTTTTAGTTGAATTTGTAATTAAATGTAATGAGTTCGAATTCAATCATATTAGGGAACTCCTTATCCATAAAAATGAGGAGGAAGGAGGAAAGAATTTCTTGAATATGGTTAGGAAAAGGCATTCGAAAATCTCCCTAAACCAGTTTCACTACTCCAGACCGGCGTGAGTCAGCTGCACCTTCCAAGCTTCCGTCTGGATGAATCGAGACGGTATGGGTTCCCCCAAAAAACATATTTAACTCCTCCCAAAAAGTGACAGTACTTCCATCCATTGAGAAAGCCTCTCCATCAGCAAGTAATCCGGGTTCGATGCTCAGATGATTTCCTTCCCAATGAATCCGGGGGTAATTGACCGCTTCTTGAAGGGGCATTCCGTACTTGACCGTATTTACGAGCAATTGTAAAATCGCCGTGCGAATGCGGCTAGAACCTCCTGTGCCAGTCACCATGTGGGGTTTCCCATCTCGCAGGATAATACTAGGAGACATCATAGAGCTCACGCGTTGTCCTTCTGGCCATTGGTAGAGACCTCCAGGAAAAAGGTCCAATTCCCCCAACATATTATTCGTCTGGATGCCTGAGCCTGGGATAAGTTCTCCAGAAGCACCTCCCAAGGTAGTCGTAAGGCTGGCGGCATTGCCTTCGGTATCTAACACACTAATATGAGTTGTATTTCCTAGGGGATCCAAGCGTTGAGGAAGGGTGTCTTTACGATAAATCTCCATTTGTTGGATCACCTCTGACAGGCGATGAATATAGGCTGTTCCTTTAGGGGGGGTGACATCAGCCAATCTTTTTTCAGCCTCTCCCAATCCGTGGCAGATAAGAGATCCCCCAGCACTCGGAGGGGGATTGGTAAGCAATTGATAGCCTAGAAAATCGTAATTCAAGGGCGCTCGTTCAATGACACGATAACTATGAAGATCTTCAAGGCTGACACTACCGCCGTGGAGGCGATTGTCTTCCGCAAAAGCTTGCCCCATTTCTCCTTGATAAAAGAGTGCTTCTCCTTCTTTGACCAATGCCGCCAAGCTATCTGCATAATCAGGCATATACATACGTTCCCCTACCTGAAAAGAGCGACCCTCTTTTCCATAGATAGCTGCGCATTCGGGTTTTTCGAGGAGAATGGATTCCAGTATTTTTAAGGAATAGGCTTGATAAGGGGTTATGACAACTCCCTCTCTTGCCAAGGCGATAGCAGGTTGGATAATGACTTCTAATGGGAGGCTGCCGAGGCGTTTGTGTATGTGAAAAAGGCCTGCAGGGCATCCTGGGACAGCTACAGAGCCTTTGCCGATATACTGAAGCTGCTTGACAGTACCAAAGTCAATAAAGGAAGTGCGAAAGTCTACTTCCTGAAGTGTTTTCCGCTTTTGGGGGGTTTGAACAAAAAAATCGAAGAGGGTTTGTTCTCCGTTAGCAGTGAACGCCGTCATGAACCCACCCCCCCCCATCGAGGTGAGCGAAGCTTCACTGACAAATGAAACCAACATCGCTGCCAGTGCAGCATCAAATGCGTTGCCACCTTCTTGCAGAATCTCTGCTCCTGCCTGTGCAGTGGTCTCGTGTCCAGCGGCGATGATGCCGCGTGTAGTTGAAGCCATGAACCAATAGAATTAAAGAATTGTGAATTAGTCAATGTAATTGCTGATAATTCCTCAGCAATATAGACATATTCAATCAGTCATAGACCAATATTCCCGTAATTATCTATTGATTTGCCATGCTAGAATGCAAGACCTAGTTGTAGAGAGATTCTCCGATAGCTAACGTCTTCTTCAATTTTGACATCATTTCTATTGAAGTAAGATTCGTATATTTCTTGAATTCGATAGCCGCCTGTCAATGTCCATGCGATTCCATAACTCGTATGGATTTTGATGCCTATCCCTGCGTCGCCCATTAGTCCTCCTTCCAAGGTAGGCGACTGGCGCCAGTCTGTATCTTCAGGAGTAGGGTAAAGGGGAAAATTGTACCCGCCTTGCACGTAGTAATGAGGCGTCACCCGGCGCTTGAGGAGGTCCCCCCTAAGGTCTACAAATATAGGGAGGAGCGGCCCTCGCGTATAGATGGCAAATCCTATTCCCGCCCCTACGCTCAGTGAACGGTGAAACTGGTAGCCGTTAATGGTTTGAAAGCTGGCGTTTACGAGGGTGCCATTTATCCAATTTCCTGGATTTCCTCCAATGACGAGTCCCATCTGGGTGTAATTTACATAGCCTTTTCCATGATAATCTACAGAAGAGGTGTTTGCGGAAGACTGTGCGGATAAGCTATTGCTACAAGAAGGTACAATTATTCCAAGCAGCAAAAGGAGTATAATAGGTAATGCCTTTTTCATAAGATAAGATTTTCTGAAAAGACGAATAGCGACTCATAACTGCTGCATTAATCCCCCTCTGCTGTCCGCACACATCGAAACCCATAGGCAATGGATCGTGGCCCCCCTGCCCATGCACCATAGGGCCTATAAGCAATCGGGCTATGCGGATTGAACTCGCTTGCGGGTTTGTGGTGCTCGTAGTATCCGCCTCCACGATACCCATATCCACCTATTTCTTCATCCCCCTTGGGCCAATCTTCATTTGTCGCAAAGCCATGGCCACTGAGCGTACCGTCTCCATGAGAACCTTGAAACTCCCTTCCAATAGGGTGGCCGATGCTGACAACGCGTTCCCATAGGCTCCCTGCCAAATCCATTACCCAATAATAAGAGGCCCCAAATTTCTCCCGCGTCTCATCTGCCAGGTGAGCCTCTTCTGAAGCGCTTGCCAGCGTCAGATTATCGTCTAATCCTACCCGTCTTTCGACATTGTTTCGGTTAGAGGTTCCCCAGGGGTATTCATGCGCTAGGGGCTCACTTGGTCCGCGACAAGCCTTGGTAAATTCAAATTCTGTCATCGGCCGCAAACCTGCCCAATCAGCAAATGCACAGCCGTCCTCCCAGCTCACAAAGTTGAGGGGGCGTAAAGGGGCAGTCGCGACATAGGTATTGCCCATGAGTTTGATGGAACCGCGTGATTCTGCATAACCTCTCCCTGCAAAATTACTTCTGAAATAAGTGGCCGTTGCATATAGGGTGTTGAGGAAGTCGGTATATTGACCTTGCGTGATTTCGTATTTCATCACGTAAAAGGCCTGATAGCCTTTTGGGAAAGCTGCTGGAATAGGGCCTTTTTGGTCCCCTCTATATTGATTTTGACTAGGGTAATAAAGGTTTCCTTTTGCCTTACCGACGATGAGCTCATCTTCTGAAGATATGCGAAATGGAGCTGCCATATCACCTTTATTATTCGCCTGATACATGCCTGCAAAATGTAAGGCGGTCGTATCCTTATCCCCGACACTGAATGCGCCTTCAGGCACATAGACCATCTCCAATCCATAAGCTTTTGCTGAAAAACGGTTTACATTTACCTGTCCGCGAATAGTCGCATCTAGTTGTAACCGTATGGTCCAGCTTACAGGGCCTCTATAGGGTGAGGTGGTATAGATAAAACACCCCGTTCCATCCTTGGAAACTTCAATTCTGGGAGGCGGTGCATCCGTTTTATTATTTCTTACTAATGTATGACCATCTGCAAGTAAGGCTAAGTGGTAGCTGCCTCCAGAAGGAGCTACCAGTTTTCCAAAAACCCAGGCCGCATCGTGATTTTTCGCATTATTCCATGCATTTTCCCAGGAAACTGTCAGCTGAAGCGAGAGCGCTTTTTCTGGGAAAGTGTGCTGGGTAAGTTCTACTTCTGAAATTCGCAAGTCTGTAGCGACGAGCATAAAAGGGAGTAGCAAAGCAAGGGTGATCAGGGAAATATGTTTCATTAGATTGATGGTAAGATGGAGCAATAAGATATAACAAAAACGGGCCATGATCAATCATGGCCCGCCTCCTAAAGTGTTAAATATTTCTTAAAGTTTTCATCTTAGTTCTTTCCTGAACGCTTACGATCGCTTTCCAACAGAAGGATTTTTCGCATACGAATGTTCTGGGGGGTTACTTCCAAGTATTCGTCGTCACGAATGTATTCCATCGCTTCTTCAAGGGAGAACTTGACAGCAGGCGCGATGCGCATTTTGTCATCAGACCCCGCTGCGCGCATATTGGTGAGTTTCTTAAGGCGGATGATATTCACGGGGATATCATTGCTTCTTGTATGCTCGCCTACTACTTGGCCCATATAGACCTTTTCTCCAGGCTCTACAAAGAATTTCCCACGGTCCTGCAATTTATCAATCGCGTAAGGAATGGCTGTGCCTGTCTCATGGGCGATGATGGCGCCTTGATTTCGGCTAGGCATCTCGCCTTTGTGAGGTTCGTATCCTTGGAATCGGTGAGTGATGATGGCCTCGCCTCCACTAATGTTAAGAGAAGCGGTCCGAAGGCCGATCAGGCCACGAGATGGAATCGAAAATTCTAGGTGAATCAAATCGCCTTTGGGCTCCATAATCTTCAGCTCACCCTTGCGCTGGCTCACCAGCTCAATGAGCTTGCCAGATACTTCCTCTGGACAGTCAATCGATAGCAACTCAATCGGCTCATTTTTTTTGCCATCAATCTCCTTATAGATCACTCGAGGCTGTCCTAGTTGTACTTCATACCCTTCGCGACGCATGGTTTCAATGAGGACTGACAAGTGTAGGATGCCACGACCATAGACCATGAATGAATCCGCAGAATCTGTTTCCTCCACGCGCAAAGCGAGATTTTTCTCTGTCTCCTTCATCAAACGATCTCTGAGGTGACGAGAGGTGACATAGTCTCCTTCTTGTCCGAAGAATGGCGAATTGTTCACGGTAAAGAGCATGCTCATCGTCGGCTCGTCGATGGCGATGGGCGGAAGGCCCTCTGGGACTTCGATGTCAGCCACGGTATCACCGATTTCAAATCCGTCGAGGCCTGTCATAGCAATCAAATCACCGCAAGGTGCATTTGCAACCTTGGTCTTGCCAAGGCCTTCGAAAGTGAAGAGTTCTTTGATCTTTGATTTCTTAGGGCTGCCATCGCGCTTGACTAGAGAGACAGGCATGCCTTCTTGCAATTCGCCGCGGGCGATACGTCCAATGGCAATACGCCCGACGAAGGGGCTATAGTCGAGATTAGTAATCTGGAGTTGAGGGGTGCCTGTGACGATTTTTGGGGCAGGGATATGTTCCAAAATGGCATCCAGAAGGGGGGTGACATCTGTTGTAGGGTTTTCCCATTCTTCACTCATCCAGCCATGCTTGGCTGAGCCATATAGCGTCGGAAAATCCAATTGCTCCTCCGTGGCGTCCAAGGCGCACATCAGGTCAAAGACTGCGTCCTGTACTTCGTCAGGACGACAGTTGGGTTTATCCACCTTGTTGATCACAACGATGGGCTTAAGACCAAGGCTGATAGCCTTGTCAAGGACGTAGCGTGTCTGAGGCATCGGCCCTTCAAACGCATCCACCAATAGCAAAACGCCATCGGCCATATTAAGGACCCGCTCTACCTCACCGCCAAAGTCGGCGTGACCAGGGGTATCAATGATATTGATTTTTACATCTTGATAGCGAACAGAGACATTTTTTGACAAAATAGTGATCCCCCGCTCGCGCTCCAGGTCATTATTATCCAAAATTAACTCCTTCTTCTCCTGATGCTCCTTAAACAGGCTGCATTGGTACAAAATCTTATCTACCAAAGTCGTCTTCCCATGGTCGACGTGAGCAATGATGGCAATGTTCCTGAGTGATAACATATCTAATATTTCTTGTCTCATATTCTGTGCCTCGTTTATAAAAGGCGCGCAAAGGTACGAAATGTCTTGTTAATACCCTTGTTTTGATGGAAATAAATCTGGAGGCGTATGAAAGGGAAATATTTTGATTCATTTTCAAAAAAAAACACTTGTGGATAACTTGGCATATTTATATATTGAGTATGGAAATTATTTCCTGGTCTCATAATACCCTACCCTATGCGCCTATATCTACTTCCTCTTCTGGTATTTTTTCTTAGCATTCCTTCTCTTTTTGCGCAGGCTCCTTATAACCCCTTTGCCGTGGACAATACGCATTGGGGGATGATTTATAAGCCTCCACTCACCATTCCTCCCTATGAAGATATCTTTGAGTTCCATACACGTGGAGATACGGTTATAGGTGCATACACCTACCAAAAGGTCTATTATCAGGATATGCGTTCGAAGAATTTAGACTATGATCCTCCCTGGGTTCCGGTGGATATTCCTCACCTCATGGCCTTGATTAGAGATGATACTATAGCGAGAAAAGTCTATGCAATTCAGCTTGATTCAGCGCGGTGGGCGTGTGAGTGCCCGCAGGGAAAGGAGTTTTTGCTCTACGACTTCTCTCTGGAAGTGGGGGATAGTGTAAACCTGTGTATAGAGGGGGGAGCAGATACTGTAAGCGGGGTTTTTTACGCACCTCTTTATCGAGAGCCAGGAGCAAATATTGATAGCGTGAAATATATTCAATTTTCTTATGATTTGGCCTGGGATATCGGGACAATATCTGAAGTTTGGGGTTCTGAGCGAGGGCCATTTATTCAGAAACTGACCTCTGTATCGTCTCCACATAGGGGGTATTATTTTTGTCGGACCTCAGGAGCACCCTTTTGCAATATTCCTGGATTGGCTATTGAAAAATATCTATCATCTCATGTATGGGAAATGGGACCTAATCCCAGCCGAGATCATATCTGGGTGAGGTGGAAAGGAGTGGGTTTGGATTTGCCTAATCAGGTAGTTCTATATGACCTTCAAAGAAGACCTGTTTTCAACACTTTTTGGACGGGAGCCGAGCCATTGGAGGTAGATATGAGGCCTTTCACAGAAGGAGTATACATGATCGCTGTGTACAGTGATGATGCGTTTTGGGGGTACCAAAAAGTAGTGGTGGTGCGGTAGGTGGAAGTTCGAGCGTTAGATAGTTCAGGGTTTGAGCGTTAAAGAAATAATTTAAGGAAGGGTATTTAGCTAATTACAATGTATAGGCAAGCCTTGCCGGGCTTTGCCAATGAGGAAGTTCTATCCAATATAACGGATGATCTCCTATCCTATAGCAGCCATAGAAACATCATATATTTTTCCCAATTTTCACTTCTAAGCCTTTTTGTATGAAAAAGTATGCCTTATTATGCCTCTTGTCTGGAAGCTTATTAGCTATTTCTCAGATGCCTAACTATGACATTTATGACCTCAGAGCCTTTGCCAGAGACTCTTTGACAGATTCGGTATTCAACAAGACTGTAGACCGCTATTCCAAATTATGGGAAGTACGCTTAAGTCCTCATGGTGATTTTAGCCGTGCAGCGGATGCGATGTATGAGTATGTGGATGGCTTTAACGAAAATATGACAGCGCGTTATGCTTCTTCTGCTAATTGGCGGGATATAGGGCCGACGGGCACTAACTCAACTACCTTTGCCAGTGGCGTGGCATCGAATTGCTGGGCAACCCCACCTTTCCTCAAACGCCTGGTGCCAATGGCTTGCTCGCCCAAGGCAAGGCTGAGATCATCAATGGTGCCTGGATCGAGCACGCTCGCAACGCCATCTATACCTGGGACGGCGTAGATCACTCCACCACCGCAGGCGGACTGATCATCGCAAAAAATGCTACCTTTAAGAACAACCGCCGATCCATCGAATTTATGGCCTATCAATCCATCAACGGAGACCCCAACCTCAGCGAGTTTGAAAACTGCACCTTTGTCGTGGATGATGACTATCAGGGGAGTGATCCGTTCCTTGCCCACATGACCCTTTGGGGCATTGATGGCTTGGAGATTGAGGGATGCCGTTTTGAGAATACGATGACGGACGGGACGCTTTTTACCAATTATAATGACCGAGGGACAGGCATTTATGCCATTGATGCAGACTTTGAGGTATTTCCCCTCAGTCCCACGCAAAAATGTGTATTCCAAGGCTTAGGATCAGGGATTTATGCAGGGCAAATCGGTTCGCTATCGACGTTTTCAGTGAATGAGAGTGATTTTCTCTACAATATTGTAGGGGTCAATGTGCAGGGGATCAAGAATTTTGAAGCGATCGATAATACCATCGAAATAGGTACCAACCCGGCACTTCCACCTATTCCGACAGATCCCAATATCCATAAAGGCATATATATCACCCAAAGTTTTGGGTTTGATGTGGAAGAAAACACGATTTGGGGTTCTGAAAACTTTGAGATTAACCCTTCTATCAAAGTAGGAATTGAAGCAGATAACTTAGGTCCTACTCATAATGAAATCCATTATAATAACTTGGCTTCACTAGACTTTGGCAACCTCGCAAAAGGTGAAAATAGGCACGCTACAAATGGGTTAGGACTAGTATATACCTGCAACCAGAATATCGATAATCAATATGATTTTCTGGTAGAGTTTTCACCAAATTCAGATCATGGAATAGCATCTGTGCAACAAGTAGATGCTTCTAATGGTGCTAGAAATACCTTTTCTTTTACTGGTGGCACTGGTACAGGGGATTTTATTAATCAGATGGATGATGATATTGATTATTACTTTCAGAATCTATATCAGACTACCGAAAAACCAGTTTCTATCTTAAATACAACTTTGATTAGTGTTTCTGGTGCATCTACCTACTCCTGTGGAGGTACAGGCACTTCTAGATTAGCAGGAATCAATAAAGAAGATATTCCGGCCCTTATTACTTCCTATCAACACCAACTAGATTCTTTATTCCAGATTTCTAATCAACATCTTACAATAGAATCTCGTGCTTATACAGCAATCCAAAACGAGATTAGCGATGTAGTCTATCAATTAGTTAAATTAGAATATCAAAGAGGCACGCGAGTTAATTATGGTCAAATCAGGAAATGGTTAACCCTCCTCAATAATCTATCAGGTGCTTACGCTATGGTAGAGACCTATTTGGAAGAAGGCAAATGGGCAGAAGGCATGAAGTTTCTAGCCGAAATCCCTCGAAATTATTCCTTATCCCCCACTCAAAAAGAGGACTATCAGGCTTACGTCAAAGTCAAACAATTGCTGTTTTCACTTCATCAAGAAGACAAAGCTATCTATCACCTATCCCCTACCCAACACCAAGAGTTGGTACACCTAGCCGAAGCAGACAGTAATCTAGCTGCCATCCAAGCCCGTAATATTTTGGGTCTTATTGCCTATACAGGAATGCAAGTATATGATGGTCAAGAAGGCGTTCCTGTTTCAGGAATTAATATTAGTGATATGCCACGTCTAAAGCTCTATCCTAATCCTGCCATGAACAAGGTAAATATTCGTTATCATTTGCCACAGGGAATAGAAACAGGGCTGGTGCAAATAGTTGACATTCAGGGGAATGTGCTATATCAAGAAACTGTGATATCTGAGAACAAGCCTCTTTTGGTCCAGACAGATCACCTAGCGGCAGGGATGTACCTGTGCCGCCTGATCGTAGACGGGAAATCTAGCCTGAGTAAAAAGCTAGCAATCATCAAATAATTCACATTGGGGGATGTCTTTAGGCATCCCCCTTATACTTTTACCTATGTTACAAAAAATACTATTGGGAAGTATTCTTCTTTTTTTAGGCTTAAAATGCCTTCCTCAAACTACCTTTAATCAGTTTCATAGATTTGGATTCAAAGAGGTCGAACTACAAGGGGTGATTTCCACAGATTCTGCAATTTATGGTTTGGGACGAGTAGAAGATTTTGCTGGAGTTTCAAATTATGGGATCATTTTCATCAAATACGATCTCCAAGGAAACCCACAAAAATGGCATATTATAAAGGATTCCTTAAAGTGGTATGAGGTTCCAACTGGTGAACTCCTCCAAACATATGATAAAAATTTTGTAGCAACGGGTAGAGTCGATTATTATAGGAATCCAACCGCTTTAGTTAAAGGTTTTTTTATCAAATATTCGCCTGATGCTGATGTCCTTTCATATCAAGAATATGAGCCCGATCCCCCCCCCCCAATCTACAATTGGGATATTATGCATTTAGAGGCTATCGCCCAAACACCTGATAGTGGATTTGTTGTAGTTGGCTCTAGTACAGATAACCCTCAACCTGACATATTGGCCCTGAAATTAGATAAAGAAGGCCATGAAATCTGGCGTAAACACTATGGAAGCCCCTTAGTTGAAGAAGGTAAGACCTGCTGGGTGGATCAAAAGGGAGATATTTACATAGGGGGAAAGGAACACAATTTCCCTTTGCCTGATCCAGAAAATGTAGGTAGAAATTACCTGATCAAAACGGACGCCCAAGGAGATGTAATCTGGGAATATCGTTCCCCTATTACAGAACTCTATACAGGGATACATGACCTGCTTCAACTTTCAAATGGCGACTGGGCTTTTTTGACCTATGAAGGGGAAGAATATCCACACCCTGGGGATAGTACGCAAATCAATATTGGTGAATATCGGATGATCGAGTACTTAGATAGCAATTTTAATCGCTTGTGGCAAACCCGCTTGGATGCTATGAGGGATATAGAGAAAATATATGAAATCGAAGAAACATCTGATGGAGGAATTGTTGCTATAGGTAAACATAGAGATTATGATTCTGTATGGGGGACAAAAATAAATAAGGGTTGGGTTACAAAAGTGTCAGCCCATGGTGATATTCTTTGGAATCGATATTATAAGCACATCATTGATAGTACAATTGCAGGAAGCTTTTTAGATATCACTGTAGCCCAAGATGAAGGATTATATTTAGTAGGAACTATTGACTCCTTCAGAGGAATTCCAATTCAAAATCCTCCCAGTTTTGAAGGCGCCTGGCTCCTCAAGACCGACCAGCACGGCTGCCTGGTCCCTGGTTGCCACCTCAGCGACGCCATCGATCCCGACAAGGAAAACCTCGGCCGTGTAAAGACCTTCCCAAATCCGGCCTCAGATCACCTCTATGTGGACTACCAAGCAGATCGGCCACGAGCGGTGCAGGTACGCCTGCTAGACCTCGAAGGGCGGCTGGTGCACCAGACACAGGGGAAAGACCAGTCGATCACGTATATCTTCCCTCTGGCAGACTTGCCCGCAGGGATTTACCTATTGCAAGTGGAGGTGGAAGGGCGTGTGGTGTATGGGGAGAAGGTGGTAAAACTCCAAGAGTAGTCTGAAAGTCTGAGTGTCCGAACGTCTGATCGTTTTGTTGAAAGCGCAAAAGTGCAAACGAAGCGGAAGTCACCCCTCCCCAACACTTAACCCCTTAAACTCCTGTTAAACCCTTAAACCTATTTTTTTATGCCCCAAAAATCTAAGAAGATTTTTGGGGCATAAAAAAAAGGGGACTCAGCAAGAGATATGCGAGTCGACCCTTATTGCTCATTCTTTGTCGTCCCTAAATATACGACAAAAACAACCATAGATGACGCGCCAGAACACCATCGGTCGGTTTGTATGTATTAATTGTCCCTTGCTTCCAATAAACGGTGCGTTTTAGCGTATGAACAACTTTTCGCTGTGGATTAGCAAGCCGCTTTTATCAGTGAGTTGAAGCAGAAACATGCCCGCTGGCAGGTTTTCACGCGCTATGCGAATCCGCTGTTTTTGGTTGGGCGAAAGGGCTAATTCGCGCTGCACAAGTTGACGCCCCGACAAGTCATAAACTGCCATAGTCGCCTGATTGGCAGGTAATTGGTCAATCAGTAAATAGGTATGGTCGGAAAATGGGTTGGGCGCAAGCTCGATTCGGGTATCAGCGTAAATCTCTTCTTTTACACCTGTTGAGGTCCCTATGCCCGTTGTGTCTTCAAGATAGAAATAGGCTGCCACCATCATCTCATCATCAGAGGTATTGCCCCAACCCACAGTTCTCGGTCCATTGTTTTGGTACTTCGCCTCCAGGATAAAGCCTTCATTGCGAGGACTGGCCAAAAAATCGTCCCAAAAACGGATAGGAGGATGCTGATAATCATAGCCAATAAACAGACCTGTAGGGTCTCCATCCATATACTCTGCATCAAATATTTTGTCATCACGGCTGTTGAAAACCGTTCGTTTATAGATGTCAAAATCAATCCCATACTTATGCGTATGACTAGTCATCCCCCAGATATACCGCACCTGAGAACTCCATCCATAGTCAGCAGCATCAAAGGTATAGACTTGATTATTATTGGGGATCAAAATGGTGGGATTGGCAAGCAGCTCTACTTTCATCTCTTGCTTGGCAGTGCCTTTCGGTTTTGTATAAAAATTGATATAGGCTTCACATCCTGCCACCTTGTCTGTGGAGTAGTTTATATAATGCGTATTGAGGTCAAACCAAGTACCCTTGGAGAAAGAGAAGGCACTTCCATTTGGCAAGTCGAGCGTATCGGAAAATTGCTGGACACTGATCAGACGGGTTTGCACATGTGCATTGCTGAGCCGGAATCCCATATTATTGACCGTATCTGGTTTTTGGTTGAATTCATATAGGATAAAGTGGTGAGAATATTGGCCAAAAATAACTTCCAGCCTATCGACTTCTACATCATCTGGAAGTCGAGAAGGGTATTTCACAAAATACTCTGCTTCCCCTAATTCTTCCAGAAAGAATGGTCCCATATGCATCTGAAATCCCTCGGATGGATCAGGTGCAGGAGGAGGGGTAGTGAAGCTCGGCACAGCTTGTCCGTTATAATAGCGCTGAATCAGCGGCACGTCCAGCACCTTGCCCGACTTCGGCGCGCCAAATAAGAGCCATTGGCGAATGGCCTCTTTTTCAACATCGGTGATCGTATGATCAGCTGGATTTGAGTGATCATCTCCTTCCAAGGGGTCGAGGACCATATTAGGTTGCAGGCCCGCATTGACCTTGCGGAATAGCGAACTGAGCCAGGCATTGCCAGGGTATACAACCTTATAGCCTTCACTTTTGGCAAAGGCATTGGCAGGGTCTGCACTGAAGGTGACTAAGCGACCATAGACCTCGTTGGCCTTATCAGCGGCTGTGGCTCCACTCCCTTCCAGGTCCAGGTTTCCTGCGGGACTCGCGTTACTATGGCAGCTTGCGCAGCGAGATTGCAGGATGCTATAGACGTAGTCATAGGAGTTCGATTGGGAGTAGACAAATTGATACAGAAAAAATAAGGAAAGGGTAAAAATTATTTTCTTCATAGCAGTCATTGACGATAGGATTAATTGAAGGGATCAATGACTAAGGTAACCAAAAATCCCTAACTTTGGGGTACAAAAAAATCTCTCTATTTCATCAGCCCAACATTTCGCCCATGTCTACGACCATGACCCAACCTTCCACGATCCTTAAGCAATATTTTGGTTATGATGAATTTCGCCCTATGCAGGAGGAAATCATCCAAACGGTCATGGCGGGCCGAGATTCCGTGGTACTCATGCCCACAGGGGGCGGAAAGTCTATTTGCTTTCAGGTCCCAGCCCTCGCCAAAGAGGGCCTCTGTGTGGTCGTCTCTCCCCTCATCGCGCTGATGAAAGACCAGGTGGAAGGCCTTGTGGCCAACGGTGTACCTGCTGCCTTCCTCAATAGCACCCAAGACGATCACGACCAGATGGAAGTCTTTGATGCTGTGAGAAGAGAGGAACTCAAACTTCTGTATGTTTCTCCCGAAAAGCTCCTCAATTCCCAGTTCTTGGGCTTTTTGCAAGGCATCACCTTGAGCCTGTTTGCCATAGATGAGGCCCACTGTATATCCTCTTGGGGGCATGATTTTCGAAAAGAATATACCCAACTCCAAGTCCTCAAAGCGACTTTCCCACAAGTTCCAATCATCGCGCTGACGGCGACAGCGGATAAGCTCACGCGCAAAGATATCGTCACCCAACTTGGCTTGCATCAGCCGCGCCAGTTTGTGGCATCATTTGACCGGCCCAACCTGAGCCTTACGGTCTTACCTGGTCGGAAACGCGTAGACGCTGTTATCCGATTTATCCAAAAGCGCCCGAATACCTCGGGCATCATTTATTGCCTGAGCCGGAAGGGCACTGAAGGACTAGCCGAAAGCTTGCAAAAAGCAGGCATAGATGCGGAGCCTTATCATGCGGGCATGAGCGCTTCCAAGCGCTCCAAGGTTCAGCAAGCCTTTATCCAAGACCGCACACCGATTATCTGTGCGACAATAGCCTTCGGCATGGGCATCGACAAGTCCAATGTCCGCTGGGTCATCCATTATAATTTACCCAAAAACATAGAAGGCTATTATCAGGAGATAGGCCGTGCTGGACGGGACGGATTGCCTAGTGACACACTGCTGTTTTACACGTTTGCGGATGTCATGAAACTGCGGGGGTTTGCAGAAGACAGTGGGCAGCCACAGGTCCAACTCACCAAGCTGGAGCGCATGCAGAACTACGCGGAAGCCCTTATCTGTCGTCGTAAAATATTGCTGGCCTATTTCGGTGAGCACCTCGCCAAGGATTGCGGCAATTGTGATGTCTGCAAAGATCCGCCTCAATATGTAGATGGGACCATCCTGGCGCAGAAAGCCCTTTCCGCAGTCTATCGCCTGCGCGAGACCGTGGGAGCAAATACTGTCATCGACGTATTGCGTGGATCTGCGCGGAAGGAAGTATTGGAAAAAGGGTATGACAAAATCAAGACTTATGGGGCAGGTGCAGACATCAGCTTTGGCGACTGGCAACAGTATTTGCTCCAAATGCTCAATGCTGGCCTATTAGAAATCGCTTACGATCAAGGCAATGCCCTCAAACTGACACCCATAGGCAACGAAGTCCTCTTCAAAGGACGGAAAGTCAATCTCTATCGCCTCGCAGATGCGAGGAAGCGGGAGAAGGCGCAAGCGACGCAGAAGCCGAAGTCCAAGCGTATGCTCCTCATCGAGGCGCTTTTTGAGCAGTTGCGTGAGCTACGCTTGCAACTGGCCAGTCAGTCAGGCATTCCGCCTTACCTCGTATTCAACGATGCTACCTTGCAAGAGATGGCGGCGGAGCGTCCCACTAATGAGGCCCTGATGAAGGGTATCTCCGGGGTGAGTGAAGCCAAATTCCGACAATATGGGCATATCTTCATTGAAGAAATCATCCGCTTTATCCTCGATCAGCGCGCCGGTGGGGCCAATATCAAAGGGAGTACTTATGTCGAGACATTCGATCTCTACCGCCAAGGATTTACGGTGAGTGAAATGGCGCGGAAGCGCAGTATTCATCCCAGCACTATTTATGGGCACTTGGGGACTTTATATGAACAAGGGTATCGAGTGGAACTGAGTAGTTTTATCAGCCAGGAAGAGCTGGATGCCATTCACCGAGCGATGTCTCATACAGGCTCTGAGAAAGTCAGTGACCTGCATGAACACCTCCAAGGCATGGTGCCTTTTGACAAATTGCGCTTGGGCATTAGTTATTGGAAAGCGGGAGGAGGATAATGGTTAATTGTCAAGGGTAAATGGTTAATAAAAAATGGCTGATTCTCAATTGCTTACGACAGATAATGTCCTGTTTCCATGCCCCTAATTAACCATTAACAATTATCCATTTACCATTATTTATAACGCTTTCTTGATCACCAGCCGTTCATCATGCTTCGCCGCGATATGATCAAAAAATGACCGTATGCCATCATATTCATGGGGCTCAAATCGACTTTTATTTAACACAATTTTGCTCAAGAGTTGCAGGTGCTGGCCAATAATGCGCGTCTGGTAGACAAACTCGCCTTCTCCATTGGGAAGTTTTACATGGAGTGCCTCAGGCACTACTTGATAGGAATATCCTTCTGGAATGGTCAACACGAGGATATAGTTTTCCTTAATCGGACATGAAAAATCCACGGGATAGTTACGGGAATTAAGTTCTAACGGATTGACTTCATAGCCTTCTGAGAACAAAGGGGAAATCAGTAATAGGTCATCCGTATCATTGATAAAATCAGTTGTTTGGAACTCGCATTTAATGACGACGGGGTCTTCGAGCGTTGTTTCCGATAGGATATGATGCGCCTTTATCTCGACATCTTCAAATTCAGGAATCATCTGCTCTCGAATATAGGCTTCCCCCTGCTGATCATAACGAGCAAGGACTGCCCGTGTGCGTTCGGCGCTATATTCTTTATCAAAATGGACGATTTTTCCATCTAAATTTCCCTCTTTATCTAATACAAAACGGGTGTACGTCTTTCTGTCCCTTGTGTATTTGGCTAGTAAGGGAATCCAGCCTGATCGCTTGGGATGTATTTTGAATCCCTGCCCATTGGCGACCCTGAGCGATAACATACCCATCGGGACAAAGGGCTGCGTAGCATCAAGAAATATTCGTTTATTTTTCCATTCTACTACTACAACTACATGATTAAACTGTTCCAAGACGGGATAGACAGGAATGATCCCACCATGATCTCGGGTACTTACGAGGACTGGATAGGCTCTATAATCGGCGAGGGTGAGGTATTTTGTCAATAATAGGTTGATATCAGCGCTATTCCCTACCTGCTTTTTATAGACATTGACCAACGACTGTCGGGCAAATATGCTGAAATCGCCATCCCATTGCATGTGGTCACGGACAGTCTCATAGATTGCCTTGATTTGATCAGGGCCTTGGGTTAGGGCAGATATACGTGAAGAAATGTTGAGGGGCAACTCCTTTACTTTGTCCATTCGCTTACCAAAATTGGGATGGGTGGCAAGACGGTCATTTAGGTCCCCCCAATTATGCATGATCCGTTCTGTACCTCGGTGGGTATAGCGTACTTTGGATAGCTGAAATAGCAAGCGGAAGAGGTAATCATTGGGGCTATTCATAAACGGCTCCCGTTCGAATCCTGCAATCGAGGACATGCTGTAGCGCACTTCCTCGAGCGTTGCGTTGAACACACGTTGGTTATATCCGCCTACTATTTTGGGGAAATTGCCAGAACTGGGCCTGATGCTCAAGTCCATATTATGGGTAAACGAATTTTTTTTGGTAGTAAGGAGGCGTTGGTTTCCTTGAAATACGACGGTATATGTCAGGGGATCAGGTATACGGGTGACGTATTCACTCTTTAATACAGGAATAGAGGTTTGAAACTGCCAAGGACGGAGGCGTCCAAAGTCTTCACTGACAATGGTATATCCATACATAATGACAGAACCCGCCATTGGGCGTGGAAAGCGAATAATTTTTTCGCTTAACGTACTGCTAATTCGCTTTGTCTCGATCGTACGCCTATCTAGCTTGAGGCGCACAACCTTACCGCTATCAGTATAGACAGAATAGGTAAATCCTTTTATATCCTGAACCGTTTCGTCTTCATTAAAAGGAATGCGTACCTCCGCCCACGGAAAGCCCGCCTCTGTGAAGATTTTGATTTCACGGAAGTAAGAATAGTACAGTTTGAGGCTCCCACTCAAAAGACCAAAATTGAGTTCCCCATAATCTTGAAGGATGACAGCTGGCGCATCTGGGGCAGCTGCATAGGACTCCATATAGACATGGTCATCAGGTACTTTGGGGAGGTTGAGTGATACGGTCGGCTGACTAAATGCTGGAAGTGCTATAAGCAGACCAAAGAAGTAGTATAAAATCCCTTTCATAAGCACTGGTTTTAGAACGATTTCTACTGTAAGGTACAAAATATCAGTGTGTAGATTGATCTTTAACCGACAATTTTCTTTAATTGTTCATGTATGAAAAAGCCTTACATCCATAAGATGCAAGGCTTTTTTTCACTATGACAATCAAAATACTTTTGATCAGTGCTTGACGACGCGTCTCACCGCGATCCCTTCATCTGTGAAAATCTTCACAAAGTAGATCCCCTTGGGCAAATGTTGCAAGGAGAGTTGGGCAGAAGATGCTTCCACCTCACGTTGCAGCATTCGCTGGCCAAAGGCACTGATCACAGTGAGTTTCTGGATCATCAGCCCTGATGATTCGATGGTGAGTACATCCTGTACAGGATTGGGAAAGGCTATGAGGTCGCGACTGATGGCTGATGGTTCTATGGCTGTGCCGATGCCGTTTTGATTCGCATTCCCTACTTCAAAGGTGATCGTCTGACCATTCAGGAGGAATTCTTCTTCGGCAGCATTGATAGCACTTGTCTGGGTGACTTCAAAACGAAGTTCCTGACCTTCAGTCACTTCAGGCTGAAGCTGAAGGCGCAAGATCCCAATAGGCCCATTGCCATGTGCATCTATGCGGTTGAGACGTGTGATACCAATGTCCAACTGCCCATCTTCATAGAAGCATTTCTGCATAGAAATCAGGTCCTCGTCCGGTGTCCCGAGCCATGATGGCGTTAGCTCAAAACTGATGTCTTCTTGTACCATAGCAGGGTCATAAAAAATAGAGAAGCTGAGACCGTGGATATTGCCAGATGCAAAGTGCTCATCTCCAAGATAAACAGGAATCTCCAAGGTCTGCCCTGTCGCGATACCGGTCTCAGGCATTCTCAGGCCAAGGGGCGCATCATCGGCTGTACCGTTGATGAAATTCTTATTGTGTGTCCTTCCGTAATTTGCAAGGACCAGAAGGATGTCTCCAAAGCCTACGGTGCCATTTCCATTGCAGTCTGCATGCTTATAATTCGCTCCATGGAAAAATGTCTGCGACCAATTGCGGGCGGGCTGACCGATCCACTGGAAGGTCGCGTTGGGGCGCTGGGGGCCTGTGCTTCCCCAGGCAAGGCCGAGCGTAGTGATGTCTTTGGCCTCTGCGATGCCATCTGAATTGGCGTCTCCAGGCCATACATCTCCATTGCCGACACAGGCGAGCGAATCTAAGGTCGTAATGCTTGCAGTACGTAGGGTGATCGCCGAGTCGCGAAGCAAATTCACTGGCAGGTTCGTTAGATCAAGTACGGGATGAAGGCGGGGGAGGGGAAATACGGGCCTGGCCTTGGTCTCTTCATATTTGGTGAAGCAGTTGTCTACATTTTTGGCAAAAGCAGATTTCAATAGGACGGGGTAGAATTTTTGTTGGGGGGGATAATAGACCTTGCTGATGATATAAGCAGCTCTTCCGTCAGTCACAAAGTCCTTCATGATCGCAGGTGATTTGGTTCGGATTCCAGCAAATGACAAGAGAGGAATAGCAGGGCTGCTACTGGGCTGTACGCGTCTGGCCATGGTGAGCTTTTGGCCAAGGGAATAAGGCAATTTCCCATTATCATATTTAATGCTAGACCCCCGATTTGCGATTCCTGAAGTCTGGTTATTGTCCAAAAACGCAAATTGTATCTGACCACGCCCGTTCAGTTTGATTAGGCCGGAACGGTTGAGGCTATCTAGGCCATAAGCAGCTATGCCATTGTTATTGGGCGTATAGGTCATGCTCAGCAGGCCATTGGCGCGGAAGGCACGTGTCCAGCGGGGGACACCTGCGGTGGTGTAAGCACGAAAGGCAACGCCGTGACGACCAAAAGTGCTTGCACTATTTACCCTGCCAAAATTCCATCCAGAAAGCACATGCCCTGAGTCTGTCAGCGCGATGTTGGAAGTAGGCAGTTTATCGATGAGAAATTTATTCCCAAGGCTGAGAAAACGCATCCACTGGACTTGACCTGCGGCATTGAGCTTGACGACTACCCCTAGTAGGTCGCGGTGTAGTGTAGGTGTCGTAGCCGTAGGGTGTCGGAATAATACCGCTCCAAATACAATGTCATTATTGGCGGGATTGGTGGCCAGGCCTGTGATTGCGATGCCATTGCCATGGCCAGGATAGAAGATCCGTGACCAATTGACAATACCACGAGAATTGGTTCGCGCTATGACAACTCCTGAATTGGGTAGGTGGGTAGAACTGCGGCGAGAATTGCCGCCGATGACATGCCCTTGGTTGAAGTTTTGAACATACTTCAATTGGTCCCAGGGCGCAAAATGATAGACCTTAGTCATCAAAGGTACGCCTTCATCATTGACGCGCATTAGGCCAAAGTCAGTCAGATTGCCCGTCGGTCGGATTCCACTGTATTCCTTGGTACCAGCGATGAGTAGGTCATGATGACCAGTAAAAATGATACGATTGCCAAATAGGTCATTCGTGTAGGCATCGGCAAATACATCTTGTGCCTGGCACAAGGTTGCCATGAAGGAGAGGAGGAAAAGAGTGAAAGTCAGCTTTTTCATAATGTTTTGCTTTTGTTTTTAGGGTTGAAACAAAAGAGCATGAAAAAGCTGTGGACAAAAATTACAGGAAGGCTATTTTATCGGATGGTTTTTTGAGGCAAAAAACCAGTGGAAGGGAATTTTTGGTATCCTGATATGGTTATTGAGGTATATTTATCGGAAAGGTATTTACGGGCTTATATATTGACATATTTTAGTATTTATCGATTGGAAAAATGTGCTATCTATGCAAAAAAACTGCTTCTATTTCTTAGAAGCAGCTTTTTGTGTGTAATTTTATCGGAAATGTTTGCGACTTGTTAGCCGCTTCTTCTTCTGCTATTCATCCTTTACCTTTTCTAATTGCCCTAAAATCTCTTTGGCACGTGCATGCTTATAATGAGCGGGGAAGGCTACAATTCGCTGAAGTGTGGCTTGGGCTTGAGCTTTATCTTTTATTTTGAGATATGCCATGGCTGTGTACCAGTCTGCTTGCTGGATGTAAATGCTTTCAGGGCTCACTTGCTCGAAAGCTGAAACAGCATATGTGGATTGGTCCTGCAATAAATAACACATCCCAAGGTACAAATGAACTTTGGGCTGGTAGTCATATTGATCAGCATCTGCCAACTCTTCTAACATATGGGTAGCTGCAGGGTATTTACCCGCTTCATACAATGTCATGGCTTGCAGCCATTGAGCGTCTAGCGTGCTATCTCCCCTCACAGAAGAACTCACTTCTAATGCTTCAAAGTTTGAAGCGTATAGCTCCGTCATAGACGGAGTCTGTAGGTTGAACAAGGCCAAGGCACTGATCAACAAAATGACTGCTGCAGCTACCGCCCATTGGTAGGGCTTTAGTTGCAGAGGCGCTTGGCGGCGTTGTGGTTTTTGTCGGAAATAGTGTTGGGTAAAAGCTTGCAAGCGCGCCTCATTGGCTGATGCTTTGGCAGCTTGGTGACTTTGGAGGTAAAAGGCAACTGTTTCAGCGAAGGCTTGATCTGCAAAAAATCGCTCATCAAACGGGCGCAGTTGCGATCTGTCCCCCTTTAGAAAAAGAAAAACGGTAGTGAGAAATTAGGCATCTTTAAGGTGCTTAAACAAAAAAAATGACAGATCTCACTACCTGTTCGAAGATAACGAACTTTAT
>JAUIKF010000044.1 GCA_030430575.1 Bacteroidia bacterium
CACCACGCTAAGTTAGTACGACTTTATGAGCTTTGCACCTAGCACGACTTAATGAGCCTCAACCTTAGCACGACTTAGTGAGCCTTTTGCCTAGCACGACTTAGTGAGCCTTGACAACCCTGAACCCTGAACCCTGAACCCTTATCCCAAAAACGAAATCAACACCCCGGCAGCTACGGCTGACCCAATAACTCCAGAAATATTGCTGGCCATGGCGTATTGGAGGAGATGGTTGCTGGGGTCGTGTCTGAGGGAAATTTCATTGGCGACGCGGGAGGCCATAGGCACAGCGCTGAGGCCGGTGGCTCCGATGAGGGGATTAATCTTCTTTTTGGCAAAACGGTTGTAAATCTTGACGGCAAAAATGCCGCCCGTGATAGAGATCGCAAAAGCGAAAAATCCGCCGATGATGATGCCTAATGTCTCAAAATTGATGAAGGTATCTGCCGTCATGGTGGCGCCTACACACAGGCCGAGGAAGATGGTCGCTGCATTGAGAATGCCTTCAGAGACAGACTTGTGCAGGCGTTTGGTGATCACAGGGACGCCACTTTCTTTGATCAAATTTCCCAATAACAACATGCCCACAAGGGGAACGGCTGAAGGAACCAGGATCGAGACAATCAGTCCCAGCATCAGAGGGAAAATGATCTTAATCGTTTTCATATTTTGGATCTTATGCCTTGGCGGAAATTGCTTGTCCTGCTGGCGCATGTTGATGAGCAACTCATTTTTGGTCATGGTGAAGCGCACCACGAGCGGAATGATCACGGGCACAAGGGCCATATAGGAATACGCTGCTATCGCAATAGGTCCCAGCAGGTCTGGCGCCAGCATGATCGTCGTGTAGATGGCCGTGGGCCCGTCAGCCCCACCGATGATGGAAAGCGAGGCCGCCTCGTTCATTTCAAATCCAAAGGCCAGTGCTAGCAGTAGGACGGTGAAGATGCCAATCTGGGCAGCAGCCCCAAAAAATGCCAGACGCAGGTTCCGCAGCATCGGCCCAAAATCCGTCAACGCGCCTACGCCCATAAAGATGATCGGTGGCAGGAGCCCCGTTTTGATCAATGCATAATAGAGATAGCTCATGATGCCAGCCTCCTTGGCAATGGTCAGCATGGGAATGCTCGCGACCATCAAGTCTTTTTGCTTAGCATCCAACTGGTCTACAAACGGATGTACCAGGTCCAAGCGACTTTGTTGCAACGCTTCAATCTGAGCCGTGAGTGATTCCTTCAACGTGGCATCTGTCAATCCTTTAATTTGATTCATTAGCCCATGAATCTGTCCATCAAGACCTTGTAACTCTCCCAGCAATTGCTCAGGGAGCAAACTCAAGAACATGGTTCGCAGGGTATCGTTTGCAAGGATGTTGGATAAAAGTTCTTCCACGGGCATGACATTCATCTGGCCGCCAGGAAAGTTGGCGAGCAGGAGTCCAAACCCAATCGGCACCAGCAACAACGGCTCAAATCGCCTTTTTATCCCCAGATAGAGCAGCAAAAAGCCCAGGGCTAGCATCAGCAGCACCAAGGGGTTGCTGATCAGCTCATCCAGGGCAGTCATCTTATATAGTTCTTGGAAGATATTCATGTGGTTTATGTTAAAAGAGACCGTTCGTCGCTTCGCTCCTCACTGCGAGACCGCTCAGGCCGAAGACGGCCTTCGCTGCGAGATCGTTCGCTGGCGCTCACTGCGAGACCGCTCGAAGACTCGCTACGAGACTAAAGGCAACGCCAAGGCCTCTTTTCATGTCTCGAAGCGAGGCGAGTCTTCGAGCCGAGCGGTCTCGCAGTGAGGCCTTTAGGCCGAACGATCTCGCCTCTCGCAGCGAGCCCGCAGGGCGAGCGGTCTCACTTGACCTTAGCGATTACATCGTCTTCGTCGACGGCGCTGCCTACGTCTGCCAGCCAAGAGATGGTGCCATCTGTTTCAGCCGTGATGGCATTATAAGATTTCATCGCTTCTATATAGCCTATCACATCTCCTTTTTTTACGGTTTGGCCTACCTCCTTTGCCTTCTCTTGGTTGTCTTTGACCAGATAAAAAGTGCCTTCTAATGGCGCAATGACCTCCGCGCCAGTCGCATCTGCCACGGCTGGTGGAGGGGCTACGGCATTTGCATAGGCTTGGCTCTGAGGATCTGCTGCCGCACTTTCGCCATAAGAGACTTTTACCTCATAGCTCGCTCCATTGACTTCAATCTGAAGGTTTTTGGGTTGAGCAGGGAAAGCGTGTCCATTTTCATTGATCAAAGAATGATCGGCAGGTGCAGGGGCTTCTTCTGCCTTCTTTTTGGCTAATGTTTCTTCAAAGTCCGATTTGGCTTTGCCTGACTTATAGTTTTTGTATTGGGCTGCATGCATTGCGAACTCAAATAATTCTTCTTCATCTTGACCTAGATCCCAGCCGTTTTCCTGCATTTCTGCGCGAAATTGAGGGAGGGCGTCAGGATAAAGCGTCTGGGGATCTTCTTTGAAGAATTCTCGGTTTTGTGCTTTGGCCAGTTCCACTAGCTCAGGCGCCAAGGGGCCTGGCAAGCGGCCTGCACGCCCCATCATCATGTCCCACGTATTGTCATCGATAATGGTCCAGCGATCACGTCCTTTGATCATTTGAAGCACATTCATCAACGCAGTATTCTTCACATACTGGCTGAAAGGCGTCACGAGTGGCGGATAGCCCATTTTGGGCCAGATATAAGCTACTTCGTCAAAGAGTTTGATCAATACTTCTTCCGTAACGAGTTCTTCTAGGCCTTTTTTGCGACGAGATTTATTCAATTTCTCAACCCGCTCTTCGAGGTCTGTCATGAGGCTGCCCATCATGCCACCTGGCAAGCCAGGCTTGATAATCAGCGAATTCATTCGACGGTTGGCTGGCGGACTAAAGTATTTCAGGAAGTCTTCCAGAAATTCCATAGAAAGCGAACGCGCTTTCATATAGGCTTCCATATTGATGTCTTCGACTTCATAACCAGCATCGCGCAGCATTTCGTGAACGGACAGCAAGTCTGCGTGGCCTGTGCCCCAAGAAAGAGGTTCCATGCCTACATCTACGATGTTGGCGCCACCGCGAACAGCCTCCAGGGTGGAGACGATGGAGAATCCTGTCGTAGAGTGGCCGTGGTACTGGATCGTAATATCTGGATGGCGTTCGCGAATGCCCGCAACTATTTTTCCAATAAAAACGGGCCTTCCAACACCTGCCATATCCTTGATGCAGATTTCTTCTGTCCCCATCTCAATCAGGTCATCGGCCATTTTTACAAAATAGTCGACTGTATGGATAGGAGAGTAAGTAATGGACAAGGCCCCTTGAGAAATCATGCCTGCCTCTTTGGCGTAGTCAATGGAAAGCTGAAGGTTTCGGACGTCATTCAGCCCATCAAAAGACCTGGCGATGTCGGTGCCTTGGGCCTTTTTTACCTTGAACATCATCCGCCGTACATCCTTCGGAACAGGATTCATGCGAATTCCATTGAGGCCCCGCTCCAACATCTGTGTCTGGATGCCTGCATCGTGAAAAGGCTTTGTCCAGGCACGAACGGAGTGGTTGGGGTTTTCTCCATAGAGCAGGTTGATTTGTTCAAATCCTCCACCATTTGTCTCTACACGATGAAAACATCCCATCTCTACAATGGCCTCGGCGATGCGTACCAATTGGTCTTTGCGAGGCATGTATTTTCCTGAGGATTGCCACATGTCGCGGTACACGAGGCACAGTTTAATCTTTTGTCCCATTTTGATGCTGTTGTAGATATGGAAAAAAGAGGAGAAAAAGGAGGAAATGAAAATGAAAATGAAAATTAAAATGAAAGTTGAAATGAAAATAGGAACTGACATGTTTCATTTTTGTCCCTTAATTATTCCTGCCTCTATTTTTCATATTTGTTATGTAAACTACTGACTATCAATAAAATATCATTTTTGAACCCTGAACCCTGAACCCTGAACCCTCCTCATTTCTCCTTCTGTTCGATGTGCGTGACATTTCCTTTTCCATGAGTGACAACTTCCACGGTTGCCACGATTGCAGCGACAATGTCAGGTGACAATTCACCTGATTGGGGAAGCTTAGTTATAGGAAGGGGAGATGAAGTAGGGGAGGGAAAATAGCGGTCTACAATGCGTATTAGCACGTTTCCAGAAACAACTACCAAGGTGAGGATAGCAAATACCGTAGTCATACCCACCGCCATTAGCATCCAAGCTGTGTTCATATTTTCCATAGGCTCCCTAATTGAAGCGTCTAAGATAAGGAAAATTCGAAAAAGAGTGGGAAAATAGGCGGGTTTATCGATTTAGTTCTCAAATTGTGGCCCTCAATTGATGGTATAAAAACTTCCAGATGGTACCCCTTGAGTACAATGTAAATTAAGTTCTAGCATAACAGCTCTGCTGTCATTTCGACGAGTCTTCGAGGAGAAATCTAACAGTTTGGTCTAGAAGCCTGGAAATAACCACTCAAAAGGGACTATTAGATTTCTCCCTTTGGTCGAAATGACAACTGTGTTGTGAGGAAAGGCCCAAAAATTTCTGTTACACTGTATTGAACCTCAGACCGATTAAACTCTTGAACTTTCTTTTTTGAAAAAAAAGAATTCCCTACCTTTGCGCGATTTTTGCACAGAAAATCGTAAGAATAGAACCTTTTAAAAACAGTCATATACATGCTTACAGTAAACAACCTGAGCCTCCAATTTGGCAAACGCATCTTGTTTGAAGACGTGAATATCAAGTTCACGCAGGGCAATTGTTATGGAGTGATCGGTGCCAATGGGGCCGGGAAGTCTACATTTCTCAAGATCATCAGTGGAGACATTGACCCTACAGGGGGCAGCATTTCCCTCAAGCCTGACAACCGCATGGCAGTGCTCAAGCAGAACCACTTTGAGTTTGAGGAGGAGCAAGTCCTCAATACCGTCATCATGGGCCACCGTGAGATGTATGACATCATGATTGAGAAGGATGCCATCTATATGGACCCCGATGCGACAGAGGCGGATGGCTTACGTGCGGCGGACCTTGAGGATAAATTTGGACAAATGGGGGGCTGGACCTCAGAGAGTGATGCGGCAGAATTGCTGAGCCAGATGGGCATCCGAGAGGATTTGCATTATAAATTGGTAAAGGAACTCAGTGGTCCTGAGAAGGTGAAAGTCCTGCTCGCGCAAGCGCTCTTTGGCAGTCCTGACCTACTCGTCCTCGATGAGCCTACTAACGACCTGGATGCGCAGACCATCAGCTGGTTGGCAGATTTCCTGGCAGGATTTCCCAATACGGTGATTGTTGTGTCTCACGACCGTTACTTCCTGGATATGGTCTGTACCCATATTGTGGACATTGATTTCAGCAAAATCCGCCTCTTCTCAGGAAATTATACTTTTTGGTACGAATCCAGTGAATTGCTCACCAAGCAACTCTCTGATAAGAATAAGAAGATCGCCCAAAAGCGCAAGGAGCTCCAAGAGTTTGTGGCGCGATTCAGTGCCAATGCTTCTAAGTCGCGTCAAGCGACTAGCCGTAAAAAAGCCCTCGAAAAACTCACCCTCGAAGACCTCCAGCCTTCCAGCCGTAAGTATCCTTACATTCAATTCAATCCTGAGCGTGCGCCAGGTGGGCAGATTCTGGAAGTGGAGAACCTCAGTGCACATTCTGCTACGGGAGAACTGCTGTTCGAAAATGTGAGTTTCTCTATGAATAAAGGCGATAAAATCGGGGTGGTGGGTAGCAACTCTGCTGCGATTACAGCTTTCTTTGAGGTGATGGCAGGGGAAAAGGAACCTACAACGGGCAAAATCAATTATGGCCAGACCATCACGATGGATTATCTGCCCAATGAAAATGAGGCCTACTTCGCAGGCGCCAATGATATGAACCTCGTAGACTGGCTGCGCCAGTTTTCGGAGGAGAAAGACGAGCAGTTTATCCGCGGTTTCCTGGGGCGTATGCTCTTCTCTGGGGACGAAGTTCACAAAAAATCGAGTGTCCTCTCTGGGGGCGAAAAGGTGCGTTGCATGCTCTCCAAAGTCATGCTCAGCCACCCTAACTTCGTTTTGCTAGATGAGCCAACTAACCACCTAGACCTGGAGTCGATCACTGCCCTCAACAATGCCCTCCGCGATTTTGAAGGCAACCTGATCATGGCATCTCATGACTACAAACTCATGAACACAGCGGCCAACCGTATCCTGGAGATCGGCCCTGATGGCTTTGCTGATCGTCTGTTGACGTTTGAAGACTACCTCGCGCGTAAGCGCGAAGAGGCGGAAGCGGCAGCGCTTGCGCTGGCGTAGGACAATGTTTTGAGTTTAGGGTTTTGGGTTTAGTGTTTCAGAAATAACTCAAAACCCAAAACTTAAAACCTAAAACTTCCTTTATGCCCATCATTTTATTTGCCAATCTCTCCCGCGAATGGGGAGGCGGAGAAAAATGGTTTCTCACGGTGGGCTTAGCCCTGCGTGCAAGAGGGCATGATGTGCGGCTCCTGGTGTATCCTGGGTCGGTGTTGGAAAGGCGAGCCATAGCGGCGGAGGTGCCGTGTTATCCTATCGCTGCCCGCACAAGCAGTTTATTGAATCCCGTGAAGCTTTGCCGCCTGAAGCGCTTCGTTAAGCGCCTCCGGCCTGAAGCCGTAATGCTGAATGCGTCGCATGAGCTGAAGGTGATCGGCTTGGTTGCCCATTGGGCGAAGGTGCCGAAGGTGATATTTCGACGAGGGGTATCCTACGCTGTCAGCCAAAATCTGTTTAACCGATGGGTGATCCGCCACGCTGTCACCCACTTCCTCGCCAATTCAAACGCAACGTTTGAAGCAAATGTGAAGGCATTTCCTTCCCTTAATCAGAAAAAACACCTCACCGCTTACAATGCCATCGACCTCACGGCCTGGCAAACGGTGGAACCTGCCCCTGAGCCAGGACTGATCGTGATGTCTGCCCGATTATCGCCCGAAAAGGGCATTGAGCGTGCCATAGAGGCCATGCATTTGCTTCAACATAAAGGTGCTAATGCACATTTGTTGATCCTGGGCGAAGGCCCCGAATTGGCAAATCTGCAAGCGTTGGTTGCTAAATATGAGCTTGAGTCGGAGGTCACTTTTGCGGGCTTTTTGGAGGATATTCGGCCGCAACTTAAACGAGCGAGTATTTTCCTCTTCACGCCTCATTTTGGCGAAGGGACGAGTATTGCCTTGATCGAGGCCATGGCATTGGGCATTCCTTGCGTCGCCTTTGAGACGCCAGCGATGAATGAGGTAATCATTCATGGAGAAACGGGCTTTCTGGCGCCTGATGGGGATATTGAGGCGCTGAGTGGTTTTCTACAACAGTTGTTGAATGATGAGGCGATGCGGCAGGAGATGGGCCAGAAGGCTCAACAGCGTGCGGAGAAGCATTTTTCTTTTGATCGACTGGTCGATCAGGTGGAGGGGTTCTTAGAGTTGTAATGCATCAATTACCGTGAATATTTCTTTCAACAATGGTTTTTTCCACTATTGCGACGGGTTTAAACCCGTCGCAATAGTGGAAAAAACCTCTTCATGCAAAATCCGCTCTTGCTCCAGCCGAAAAGTATTCGCCTTGACTACATCATAAGCAGCCTCCTCGGCTGGCGTAAGGCCCTCCGGATCGCTCGCCCGATCTTCTACCCCAGTCACCACAAATGCTTCATAGCGTCTCAAGGTCTCTTGATCCATAAAGACGGACGCAACTTGCGGATATCGCTGCCGTACCTGCGCGAGGAAACGAAAGCCTTGCTGATCGAGGTCCCCCCAATAAAGGATGGAAGCATCTTCCAACCAAGGAGCATGTAAACTTGCTACCGCATTGCCTTCCCCAAATATGCCTATGCCCCTCACCATAGCCGGCAACGTCAAAAACGGCATCAGATTTTCTGAAATTACCACTTGCACATCGCGAAATGGCAAACGCCCAAAGTCTTCCATGGGAAGGCTCAGGTCATCAGAGGGTAAGCCCAGTTCGGTCACTAGGGCTGGATCAAGGATTCGAAACCGCACCGTAATCGGTGCTTTTTTTACCCCAAACCGCGATTCAAAGTCGGTGGCATTCGCCAAGATCCCTTCATCTGGCAACAGGACATTCAGTAGGCGGCGCAAGATGTCTTTGTGTTGCTCGATGAATTTGCTGTGGACAGCGATGGGGAGTTCTCGGAGGTAGAGATTGGGGTTGGGATGTTGGAGAAAATAGGCGCATACTTTCAGCAAATCAGGCCATTGGCCTGCATATTGGATGACACTTTCTGGCCGTGCTTGCAGCCAGCTCTCTAGCTGCGGATACACTTGTCGTATCAAGGCTACGTCTTCTATAAACTGCTGAAATTCAGCTTGTTTGTCGTGATAGCGCAAGAAGTCGTCTTGGGTGTCGAAAACAATTTTTTCGGGCAGACTTTGGGTGCCGTGACTGCGGGTTCGCGTGGGCGGGCCCAGTACCACGGTATAGCCATAGCCCACAGCTTGTTTGGAGGCTGCAATCAAACTGCGCTGCCAAGTACGGAGGCTGTCCCAGTCTGTGCGGCTAGAGGCCATCTTTGCAGGGATGCGAAGGGGAAAGAATGGCTCGTCTGCCAGCCATGCTTTGAGAAAGGCGGTGTATTTTTTACGGCTTTTTGCTTTTATTTCACTTGGCTTAATCATGCTTTAATTTGAACCATATAAGGCATTTAAGGGCATAGAAGTTGAAAGATATAGATTTCTTACATGTACTTATATGCCTTATATGGTTATTCATCCTGACACTGAAAAACCCTCCTTCCTCTCCTGATACTCCTGCATCGTCAGGTTGTAGATGCGGGAATGCCGCTTCTCCTTGGCTTCCACGTAGTGGCAAGCGTGGATATATGGCTCTGCGACATGGATCTTGTCGAGGGGAGTGACCACCAACAGCTGGAGATGAAGCTGCGCGCAGAGGTCCATGAGGTAGCGGGATTTCTCGGGATCGAGCTTGCTGAAGGCTTCATCGACGACGATGAAGCGGAAGGACTTGTCCTGGAATCCGCCTCTGTCAATGCCAAACTGGTAAGCCAAGGCAGCCCCAAGGATGGTATAGGTGATTTGGGCCTTTTCTCCCCCCGAAAGATGCCCTGTACTTTCATACACCATATACTGCTCATCTGTCTCTTGGAAATGCTCCGTAGCACGGAAGACCAGCCAGTTGCGCACATCGAGGAGGCGCTTACGGCGGTTTTCGTCAGATTTCAGCTCCTCGATGATGCCTTTGATCTTGAGGAAGCTTTGCTCCAACAACTGCATGTCCTTGGTGCGCTCATATTCGCCCGTGTCAAACTTCCAGTCGGATTTGAGCCGCTGTTGGAAGTCGCGGATTTCGGGACGGGTTTGTGGGCGAATGACCAGTTGGATGTAAGTGCGGGGATTTTTGCGAAAATCGATTTTTTTTAAGGAATGATTCAACTCGTAGATACCTTCCTTGATAAGTTCCAATCGATTGTCGAGCGCGGTCTGGAAATTGCCCATGTCTCCCACCATTTTTTCATCCAAATACTCCCGAAACCGACGCTCATACGTCAGCAGTTTTTCGCTTTTGATCCGCTCATAGATCGACAGGTATTCACTCACCCCCTCTCGCTCCAGTGAGAGATCCTGCGTTTCACCCATCCAAGAGCGAAAGTTCTCCCGCACCTCCTCTGGGGGATTTTTAAAGCCGTGCATGGCTTGGCGGAGTTTCGACTCTGCGTGAGAAAGCTGACTTTGTAGCTTTTCCCTTTCTTGCCCAAAGCGGTCAAAAGTGATTTGCTCGTATTTGTCAATCGTGTCGAGGTTCAGCTCTTGCGAAAAATCGCTGAACCGCTTATCTAGCGCTTCTTTGATGGTAACAGGAAATTCTCCTGCTGCCTTCAATAAAGTTTCCTTTTCCCCTAATAGATGCTTCCATTTATCCATAGCATCTTCCAGCCGCGTCTCTTGCCTCAGCGCCTCCGACCGTTGCTGGTCCATTTGCCCAAGTCGTTTGTTCTGTTCCTTGAGTTGTTGTTCCAATTCTTTCAACTGATTGCTGGTCTCTTGCAAGGTCGTCAGTCGCTTTTCCAATTCTGCAATCTGAACAGAAATAGCCTGCCAGTCGATTTCTTGGAAGGAAGTCAGCTTGCTGAAGTCGCGTAGGTTTTCCCCTTGGTGCTCCGCTGCTTTGAGTTCCTTTTTTAGGCTTTTAAGCAGCCTTGTATGAGTCTCAATGGCCTGTTTCAACTCCCGCAACTGCTGCTTGAGCAACCGTATTTTATCCTGATTATCCCATCCCAATACATAATTCGCTCGCCCCATCCGATGTGCGCGATCATCTTTCTCATGGCGGTCTTTTTCCTTGCTTAATCCGCTCGGCGTCAGCGCTTTATCGTATTGCCGAAATTCCTTGAGGTCTTCTGTACAGAAGTGATCATAGCGTCGTCGGATCTGGTTTTCGAGCCAGTTGGCATAAGGGGTTTTGGGGTAAATGGCCAGTTTGCTGTAAAGGGCATCAGGTTCTGTATGGGTAAATAAAAAGCCATCGCTGCCTTTCGGAACGCGGTGATAGACCACGCGGCCATTGAGTCGATTGCCATTGACAAACTGGTTCACCTTCGCATATAAGGCATCGGGGACCAGGAGTCTCAGGGCAAAATTGTGGAGGATCCGCTCAATAGCTCCTTCCCATACTTCGGCTTCCTCTTTCCGGACCTGGAGCAGCTCTCCAATAAAAGGAATCTCTTTTTCGCTAGCCCCTACGGCTTCCAAGATTTTGGCGCGGAGGGTGATATTGTGAGAAGGAATCTGGTTTTTTCGTTCGCTAAGGGAGGTGAGCTCCGTTTCTAGGGCGGTTTGTTGATCCAATAATTTCCGCAACTTGATTTCTCCTTCAATCCTCGCTTCGCTGAGTTCGTCCTTCAGCTGCTCATTAGCTGCTTGGAGGGAGGTCGTTTTCCGTAGATTTTCGAGAAATTCTGCTTCGTTGGGATTTTCTTTCAGGGAAAGAGCAGCCGCGAGTTTGTTGTAACGCGCATGGGCTGCCTTGGCGCGGTTTAGGTCTTTTTCCAGCGTGCGGAGATCCTTTTGCAAGGCTTTGATTCGTCGCCCCGTTTCATCTCCTTCTATGGAAGCCATGAGCCGCGCCTTCTCCTCATTGCCTGCTTCGATGCGTTCCGCCAGGTCCGCCAGTTTCTCTCGGCAGATAGTCAGTTCTTGGGTATGTTGGCTGATGCCTGTGCGGAGCATGGTGGCATGGCGCTGCGCAAACCAGATCGGCAAGCCCTCCCGATTCGCTTCTAACGCACTATATTGGTCAGAGAGTGTTGACCACACCCCATTTGCCTCCACCACAGGCTCCAAGAGTGCCAACTGCTTACGCGCCATCTCAAATGCGCGATAAGAACTCAGTAGCGTCTCAAAACTGCTCACCAATTGGCTGAATTCCTCCTCGGGATTGCCCGGCTCTATCATCTGCTCCCGGATAAAGTCATCCAATTTGCCCAATACCTTGATGCCGATGGTCTGGTTGAACAAATTAAGTGCCTTTTCCGACCGCATGCCGAAGGCCCGCATGAAGTAGGCTTGGTACTGACTGAAGCTTTTGTGAAAATCTATGTTGTAGTTTTTGCGCAGCTTCTCCTTCCAGTTTCTACCAGGGTTGTAGCGGATCTCATTGTCCAGGATGTCTAGGGCTGAATTGGCAGAGAAAAATTCCTGGTTGAGCTTTCCACCTGGAGAAAACCAGCGAATCTGGCCGATAGAGAGGTACTGTTGCAGGCCTTCGTTGTAAAAGCAGGCTAAAATGACGGAGTAGACCCCCTCTGCGCTTCTGAGGTATTGGGTGGTCGCGCCCAAGCGCCCTTCCTCCTGTGTCTGCCCGAAGGCACCACGCACATAGCTCGCCTCTGTGCGGTCGCGTCGCGTCTCGGTTCCCGAAGACTGGTTGTAAAAGCGCAAGCGCGTGGGTACCAGTAGGGTAAGGAGGGCATCGACCAAGGTCGTTTTTCCTGAACCATTGGTGCCTGTCAATAAGGAGGTCTGTCCTTCGGGCTGGAGCGTCCACACGCGGTTTTCCCCAAAGGTGCCCCAGTTGTATACTTGGAGGTATTGCAAGCGGTAGCCTGACTCGGCGGCTCCCTTGCTAAAGATGGTTTGTTGGGGGCTCATTTTCGGGCGTTATTTTCTGGAGAATGTTCGCGAGTTCATCGCTATTGAAGCGCGCCTTGATGATGCGCTTCACTTCGTACCTGCTTTGGGTGGAGTCTTGTAACAGGCTGGCACTCACAGGCTTGAGGTAGCCAAGGTCTACCACCTGCTTGATATATCCGTCGAGTTTTTCGAGCAAGCGGGATCGGTTATTTTCTTCTTCAAAGAATAATTCTATCTCCGCTTTCAATTCTTCTTTATTCAAAAAAAGCTTTCGACTGTCGGTATCTTTTAGGTCAAATTCCTCCAACTTCTGCCGTAATAGCACACACAGCAAGGTTACTTCCCACGAAAGCTTTCGCTTACTCATCAAGCGCGGCAGGGCCTGCCCTTCTTCCTCCATTTGCCGCAGATAGGCAAAGCCTTCAGGCTCATTTAGGATCACTTCCAAGCCTATTTTCCCCAAATACATCCGCACCTCCTCAAAATACAACAATAGCTCACTCCATTCCTTCCGCTGATCGTCGTACAGCGGCCCTTTGAACAGGCGAATGACTGTGGGTGCGAAGGGGGCTATTTGCATGAATTTTGAATGATTGAATGTTGAATTTTGAATGGGGGGATGATAAATTTTGAATGGGAAATTAAGTTTGTTTAATCAAAAATCGAAATACGTTTTTCTCTCAAAAAAAGAGGAACGCGGATTTGGCGGATTAAGCAGATTTTCGCAGAGCTAAGTTGCATACTTTAGACTAGGTAAAATATCCTGTTAATCAAACCATATAAGGCATATAAGAACATAGAAGAAAACAGCCTTTTTTGACCTTATATGCCCTTAAATGTCTTATATGGTTCAAAATATGACCGTAAGTCTAAACAGACAATTCATCAGGTCTAAAGAATAATTAACCTAAAACACAGAACCCAAAACCTAAAACTTTTCCCTACGGATGTCCAAATATAAGTTGAGGGATGGAGATGCTGCGCTGATTTTCTGGATCGAGGAAGACCGTTGCGGCTTCTTTTTCATGGATGAAGTGGTTCGAAGAAGCAGAGGCAATGGCAAAGTAGGTCAATAGCTCGGACAAGCCCTGCTGCAAGGGGAATACTTCCAGCAATTCGGTGAGGCTGAGCTGGGCGCGGCCGCGCAAGAGGGAAGAAATATTCCCTTCGAGGCGCTGTCTGTCAACAAAAAACTGAGTGAATAAGTCTGCGATTCCCGCTTCCGTCAACGACGGTATATCGGCCAAAGGCGTAGCCGTTTGGATGGGGGCGCTGGGCGGTTCGCCAAGCGGACGATCTAGGGGCAAGGAGACTTCAACGGTCTCGGGTACCGTCCCAAAATGACGGCTAGGGATCTTCCCACCCGCCTCCATCGCCTGCTGGCGTATCTGATCGATGAGCTGCAAAGCTCGCTTCTGTTCCTTGAGGTTCCGCTCCGAGACGATGCGGTTGAGCTTTTCCGCCAGCAATTGATTGGAGCTGAAGATGGCCTGTCCACTAGCGTATAATTGGCGTTTCAAGCTGGGGAGCAAAGGATCTTTCAGTTCCAGCGAGCGACTCTCCAATAGCGTGAGCAGCCCTTGGATGCCTTCACTCAACTCCTCCTGCCTTTGGCTAGAGATGAGGAATGCCCAGAAGGCATAGAAGCTCTTGCCCTGATCGCTGAGTTTCAGCGCATCGATCTGGTCGAGGGCGTAGCCCACGAGTTCGCCTTTGAGAAGCTGCTGCTCCGCCTGCTTTTTGTAGATGGTGCGGGTGATTTCTTTGAAGTTTTGGGCTACTTCTTTGAAGTCGCTGAGGAGTTCACGGGTAGCTTTGCTCAGCTCAAAGGTCCGCTCTTTGAGTTGGGTGTCGCTGAGGACTTCTACCTGGCCAGTTCGTTTGATTTCCTTGATCTCAGCCTTGAGTTCTGCGATTTTATCCGTAAGGGTTTGAATCTTTTCTTGGGGGTTTTCACGGCTGCCTTCAACCATCTCTTGCAGCTTGCGCAAGATGTCTTTGAAGCGCGATTCGGTGCCAACAAATTCCTGACGCTCCAGCGACTGGGCAAAAAGCAAGGCTTTTTCGCTATGGGAACTGAGTTCCAGCATGTCCTGACCCAAGTCATTGGGGAACTTGCGGAGCCAGCCGTGGCTGACCCACTGGTTGAGCAAGCGCGCTGCTTGGCTGCGCGTGGCCTCTAGTTCCTTCTCCTCAGCCATCTTTGATTGGCTGTATGTGAGAAAGTCCTCCAGGGCGATCTCCGCTTCAAACCAAGGCAGCACTTGCTGCTGGGCGTCTTTGAACACATGGGCAAAAAACGCGAGAATCGCAGGCGATGAGCGCGCCCGCAGGAGGCCCCATGCGGGTGATTGGCGGTAGTATTGCTGGTAGGTGTCCAGGTTCATGGAGGGGGGAATGAAAGTGAAAATTAAAATTAAAATTAAAATTTCCCTAAATTCATCTGGTGAGATTTTGGTTTTTAAGATAAACCTGGATATGAGAGATAGGAAAATAAATGTCAAAAGGTCAATTGAAACAGAAAAAGTTGTGCAAAAGCATTCGTCTATTGATACCTTTTTTAGGTATGTAGGCAATTTCTTCTTTGTTGGACTCTTTCCTTTGATGAGTGGTTTTTTGCTATATCTTGAACTGCACCGGAAAGACTATTTATCTATCGCCATTTTCCTTTTTATTATTTCCTTACTGATTAGCTCAATCCTCCTGCTTTCAATTCGTCAACTTGGCAGGCTTAGAAGGATTCCTGGTACTTCACAAGCGCAAAATCGGGCATTTATCCTCTCCGCGATTGAAAAATTGGAATGGAAAGTCTTAACTAATTATCAGCAGATTACGGTTATTTCACCTCCATGGGGTTGGTTATCTTTCCATTGGGGGCGACGAATCGTAGTCATTTATGATAAAGAGGATATACTGGTTAATTGCACGACTTATACTGCTTTTGATGATGAATCTCCTTTTCATTGGATCGGAGATAGGAGGCTAGAAAAAGAGTTAATTCAAGAATTTGAGAAAGAGAAATTTTCTTAACTTGAATTCAATTTGTAGTTATTCAAATATTGCCTCCCCTCATGAAATACCTAGCCCTTTTACAAGACATTGATTACCTCACCTACATAGGGGGATTTATAAAATGGAGTTTGGTATTTCTGGCGGTAAGCATCGTCTTGCTTCTTTTAGGCAGGCGGTTCAAATTATTTCGCCGAAATAAAAAAGCCTTCAATCTTCTCGCCAAGGCATATTATGTGATCATTCCGATCTACTTCCTTGTTTTTGCTTTTCAATTTGCGCCGATAAAAATTGTCCAGACGGAATTTAACGATGCCTTGGATGACAATAAGCAGGTAATTGTCGCATATACTCATCAATTGCTGGATTCGCTTGATGTGGACCATTTGCTGGATCGGAAGCATTCTATTAAAGAGGTGGTGGAATCTCAACTGAAGCAAATAGTTGTGACAACTCCACAAACTGAAGGAGAAGAAAAATCCTTTTTTGAACAGATGTTGGACAAAATAATGGCCATGGGGGCAGTGAGTTATGTGAGTGACTTGGTGGAATCCCAGCTCTCTGAGCAGACTGCTACCATGACAGGCCTGAGTGAGGAGACAAGTGCTTCTGTTTATAACAAGAGTTTATCGTCCCTATTTGAAGAAGGGGAAATTGTGGAAATATTTAGGAAAGAAGTGGATGGCTTCTTTGGGGGATATTACACATCACTTTTTGTCGTTTTTCTGATTGGGTTTTTGATTTTTTTAGCGGAAATTGTACTAGCTAAGGTTTATAAGTATTAATATCATGGTTCGATTTTTTACCTACTTCCTTCTTATATCTGTTGCCTTCAGTTGTCAAAAATCTACTTCGACCCTTCCTGCTAAGATATACATTCATAACGATAACCGTTTCTCCTTCCTCGGAGAAGAGTTTGCTGGGGAGTCAGACTTTACACAAATTTTTGATGCTAACGACAAACTGCAAGCGAAGGGGGATTTTGCTTTTTCCCAAGATGGGAAACTCAGCGAACTGAGAGTGAAGCTTTGGTCAGAATATTATTCCAATGGGCAATTGAAATCTGAGGGCAATTACCAGTTAGGGTCATACATTCAATGTTGTTTTTCAGGCCCATGCCGACAATTTTACCATTACAAAGTAGGAGAATGGCGATATTATTATTCAAATGGAACATTAAGAGCTATTGGTGAATATATAAATGCCAAGTTGCATATAGATACGAGTTGTAAAGGAGGAGATTCTTTACTTTTTGGCCTTATTTCAGATAATTGGAAATATTATGACTTAGATGGTAGCCAGGAAATAATCGTGGATTCTATTAGAAAAACACTTGAAAAAGTCCAAGTAGGAGATCGATATTTAGTCCCTAATGCTCAACAGAAAAAAATAGAAATGGAATGGGAGGATTAATCTTTATGCTAGCAAGTCAATACATGTCCCTATGAAAACCAGAAAAGAAATAGACCTACTAGGGGAAATGGAGATTTCCAACGACCTATATTATGGCATCCATACCCAAAGGGCCATTGATAATTTCAAGATTTCTCAAGCCAAAATAGGCGACTACCCCCTATTCATCAAGGGCTTGGTGATCACCAAGAAGGCTTGCGCCTACGCCAATAAGGAGATCGGGACGATCCCCCAGGAGAAGGCTGACATGATCATCCAGGCTTGTGACGAGATCCTCAATAATTTGGATAAGTATACTCCCTACTTCCCCTCGGATGTTTTTCAAGGCGGCGCAGGCACCTCCGTCAATATGAATGCCAACGAGGTCATCGCCAATGTAGCCCTGGAGCTTAACGGATTTGAGCTGGGGCGGTACGATATCCTTCACCCCAATGACCATGTGAACAAGTCCCAATCCACCAATGATGCCTATCCTACAGGCTTCCGCGTGGCCATTTATTACTATATCAACCAACTCCTGGAAAGCATCAATCACCTCAATACCAAGCTCGATAGGAAGGCGGCGGCCTTTAATGACGTGATCAAGATGGGCAGAACTCAACTGCAAGATGCCGTGCCGATGTCGTTGGGCGATGAATTTGCGGCCTGGTCAGCGAATCTCAAGGAAGAGATCAAGAACCTGAAACATACCAGAGACTTGATTTTGGAGGTGAATCTGGGCGCTACGGCGATCGGAACGGGCGTCAATGCGCCTAAGGGTTTTACCGACTTGTCGATTGGCTATTTGCAAACCTTTACCAAGGTAGATTTTGTCAAAGCGCCCAATCTGATCGAAGCCACTTCCGATTGTGGGGCCTATGTGATGATCTCAGGGGCGCTGAAACGCACAGCTGTCAAGCTCTCCAAGATTTGCAATGACCTGCGCCTGCTCTCCTCGGGTCCCAGATGTGGCCTCAATGAAATCAACCTGCCCGAAATGCAGGCGGGCTCATCTATCATGCCTGCCAAGGTAAACCCCGTCATCCCTGAAGTAGTCAACCAGGTCTGTTTCAAAGTCATGGGCAACGACGTGACGATCTCCTTTGCAGCCGAAGGCGGCCAGTTGCAGCTCAATGTCATGGAGCCTGTCATCGCTCAGGCGTTGTTTGAGTCGGTAGAGCTCCTTTCCAATGCCACCATCACCCTGGCAGACAAGTGTATAGCAGGCATCACGGCCAACGCTGAACACACCAAGCAGATGGTGCTGAACTCCGTGGGATTGATCACTTTCCTCAACCCATATATTGGGCATCATATGGGAGATGTGATTGGCAAGGAAGCTGTCGCTACAGGCAAAACCATTCGAGAACTGGTGATCGAGAAGGAACTTCTGTCAGAAGCGCAGTTGGATGAAATTCTCAGCATTGAGAATTTGATGCATCCCGTTTATCGGGCGAATTTGGAGAAATGAAATGGTTCTATATCGTTGGTCCGACTTTGAAAGTCGGACCAACAACCCCCAATCAAGTTGATTCCCATTTTTTATGAAAAAACTACGCATCACCTTGTTGCTGGTACTTATCAGCAGTTGGGCCATGGGCCAGACAGCCCCCAAAAAGATACCTATTTCGGTGGCATATATGGGCCATTTCCTTTACCAACCTGGATTGAAAATTGGTACTCATTTTTCGCTAAAGGACTGGGAAGTAGAGAAGGACCGAAAAAAAGGCAGTTTTACCCAAACAAAAACCCTTTACCTAAGCCCTCAAATCGGCCTTTATACACGTCCTGAAAATCATACGAGCCTCTTGTTAAATGCAGATCTGGGAATCAGAAAGGATCGAGAAGGACGGAAATCTTTCACGACTTTCGGGGTTGGCTTGGGATACCTTTCTCAAGCGACCTTACTCTCTTTTATCGTCAACCTTTCGGACGGGTCTACTCAAGAGAAAATACGTGATAGACGAGGGTATTTTATGCCCACCGTTCACTATGCCTACGGCAAAAAAATATCGCCGTCCCTCGAATGGTACAGCAAAATATCCGTCGGAGGAAAGCTCTCAGCTAATTATGCAGGAGCCATCGTGACGTTTGTGGAATTAGGCTTTACCTTCAATTTACCCAAGAAAAAATGACCCGAATAGAATTTATCAAAAACTGCGCTGTTCTGGGGATCGGAACACCTTTTTTCACTTCTCTGATTACTTCCTGTACCAGCGGCATCGATTTCTTTGAAGATTTTGAGGTAAATTTTTCGGGAAAAGTGCTCATCATCGGGGCCGGCGCAGCTGGGTTGACAGCCGGACATGTCCTCAAACAACATAACATTGAGTTTGAGATATTGGAGGCTTCTGGCGTTCACGGTGGAAGGGTGAAAAAAACGGATGATTTCGCTGATTTTCCCATAGACTTGGGGGCCGAATGGATTCACACAGATCCTGCCATTTTAGCCAAATTGCTCAATGACCCTAGCCAAACGATGACCATTGAGCCGATCATCTATAGTCCAGAGTCCATGTACTTTTGGAATGATGGTAAGCTGCAAAAGCGAAATTTCTTCAGCAATTTTTATGGAGAATATAAATTTAAACATACCACTTGGTACGACTTTTTTGAGCAGTATATCGTGCCTGGAATCCGAGATCAGATTACTTATAACAGTCCCGTGACCGAGATAGATTACACAGGCGATAAAGTCTATGTGAGGAATGTGGACGGAGACTTGTTTGAGGCAGATAAGGTAATTGTTACGGTTCCCCTGCCCATTCTCCAAAACGATTCTATCACTTTTCAACCTGCACTTCCTGCGGAAAAAGTCAACGCCTTGACACAAGTGGATGTGCCGCCTGGGATCAAGGTGTTCATTGAATTTTCAGAGAAATTTTACCCAGACATTGTGTCGATAGGGGGCGTAAGTTCTGCTGGAGAAGAGATCTTCTACGATGCCGCTTTCCGGAAAGATACGCAGCGAAATGTGCTTGCCCTGTTTAGCGTGGGTGATCAGGCGGGCGCATATACCAACCTGGATACAGAAGAAGAAATCATCAATCTGATATTGAGTCAATTAGATGAAATGTTTGAAGGAAAGGCTTCCGAGACGTATATGAAGCATATCATCCAAAACTGGTCAAAAGAACCCTTTATTCAAGGGTCTTATTCCCACTATGGTGCCTCCGAAATGGAAAACATTAACACCCTGGCACAAGCAATAGACAATAAAGTCTATTTTGCAGGAGAAGCCTATACGTATGAATCGAGCTCTACGGTACATGGCGCAGGAGAGTCTGCCTATGTGGCGGTTGAAGCGTTATTAAGTGATGGGGGCTGAAGACGTACCAGGTTGATTCAACCCTTGTACGTCTTTGAGGCCACCGACATCCAACAGATTTTCTTCAATCTGTTGGATGTCCAAGCTACGCGTCCTGAATTAACACCTTGCCCAATCAGTAATGAAAGCTCCCAGCCAATTATGGTAGGAAGCTTTCGTTATTTTTGAAAGGACCCTAAATCGATAACCACATGAGATTGCTAAACTCTTTACCCAATTTCCACTTGTTAAAGGGGCTTAATTCCTCATTTTTACTCCTCCTCCTCATCGGTTGCAGTTCCTCTCCATATCTGGAATATTGGCCCAATGGTCAGGTTAAAGAAAAACGCATGTATGCACCAGAAGAGGATGGAGACGAGGGCAAATATGCAGTTTGGAGATATTCTGAAGCAGGCGTTTTATTGGCTGAAGGGCAAATGTTATTGGGGGAAAGGCATGGGAAATGGGAGGCATTTTATGAAAATGGAACGCCTAAGTTAATTGCTACTTACCGAGAAGGGGTACCAATAGGTCCCTTTGCCGAATATCATAAATCGGGCAAAATGAAGTCTTCCTGCTTTTATTCTGAGATTGGAGAGCTCGACAGTGCCTACCAAGTGTGGGACGAAACAGGCAGGCCGCTTATAGCTGGTACCTATGACAATGGGGTACCTATTGGGACCTGGCAGGACATCACCTATACTGCTGGTAGCCTCACCAAAGAGGAAGTGGACTATACTGCAAATGGCCTTGCTGTTATGGAACGGACGTATGACGACCCTTCTGATAGGACTTTTTTTAAATTTACAGCAAGAAATCGATTCGGATTTTTGGACTCTATTGGGGAAATGAGACGAGGTCATCGAGACGGAAATTGGGTGTTTTATGAAGAGCAAGAGGACGAATTGCCATCTTCAGGGACTTTTATTCGATCATCAGGGACTTTTGTTAACGGGTTGAAGCATGGCTTTTGGCAAGAATGGACAGGTGATAGTGTATTGGTTGCCGAAGGGGAATTTGCAGCAGGAGAGAAGATTGATATTTGGTTCTATTATTATCAGGGGGGTACGATACAGCAGAATATTGAACACACCCTTAGCGGGACAAAAATAAACAGTCACATTGAAGGGGATGTCCAAACGCTCTATAATGGGAATGGCTATATTGACACCATAATCCGTAGAAACGATGACTCTTTTATTTATGGGACCAGGTATCGGTCACATTATAAAAATGGGCAAAGGCAACGGATAAGTAAGAAGGTATTGATAAAGTATAGAGATCAATGAATCTCTGATCATTTGAAATACCTTAGGTTGCCCATTCGACAGTTTTTTTCGACCTTAGGCTTTTACAATCCTCTCTCCTATGAAAGCTGCCACACATTCTCCCCCCGCCTTTTCCTGGCAAGCCTGGTATGATGGGCTAGGGGGGCGCACCATCAACATCCCCGAAGTAGAAGACCTTCTCCACCAAATCTATCACGAACAATTTCCGCGCTTTGAAGGCGCTGTTGCGTCCCACAAACGACAGTTTGACTCACCAGCGGAGGCTGCTAGCCACCTCAAAACCAAGGCTCAGGAGCTGGGCGCAGATATAGTGGGGATCTGTGAAATAGAACCATCAGATATTTATCGGGGACGTTCTATTGAGGAAAAATTTGCCATAGCTGTTGGTGCAAGGATGCGCTATCGCGCATTTCAGACAGTGCCTTCCAGAGAATCTGCCATAGAGTGTGTGCGGGTCTACCATCAATTAGGCGAAACGGTCATTGCCTTGGCCCAATACATCCGCAGCCTGGGATATAGCTGTGAGATAGAGCATCCCATCGGCGATAGCAATCTGCTCCATATCCCCATCGGCCTGAAGGCCGGATTTGGAGAGCTGGGAAGGCATGGCTCCATTATCCACCCCAAACTGGGACCCCTGTTTCGGATGGGTTCTGTAGCTACCTCGATACCGCTTGCTATCGATCATCCGATCGATGCGGGGATTGCCGCTTTTTGCGACAATTGCAGGGCTTGCAGGAAATACTGTCCTGCCAAGGCGGTGCCCGATGAGCGAAGCCCAGAGGCTGGGAAAGACCACCTCGGCAATGACCGATATATCGTCGATACAGGCAAGTGTTTTCCCTATTTCCGCAAATACAACTACTGCTCGGCTTGCCTCCCTGTCTGTGTCTACAACCACAAAGAATGGGCAAAGGACTTTGAAGGATATCCCACCAAAAAATTTCCTGAAGTGATTTTTGAAGAACCGCCAGCACCCTTTGACGAGGTGCCTGAGGAGGAAAAACATGCCTATGGGAAAGTGGGAAGGTAGATGTCTAAGGAATAGATTTAACATGAAAAATAATATCAAATGGCTAGCATTTTTGCTGCTATTTCAGGTCGCAAATACCTTTGCTGCACGTGTGGACACCTTCCTGTTAGAAAGTAAATCGATGCATGTCACTATCTCCAATTGGGTAATTCTTCCCGATAGCCATGCCATTTCTTCCAAGAACTTCCCTGTTCTCTACCTGCTCCATGGCGCATTTGGAACCCATCAAGACTGGCTCACCAAAGTGCCAACCTTACGCACTTATGCAGATGCTTACCAAATGATCATTGTTTGCTCGGATGGAGGAGATAATAGCTGGTATTTTGACAGCCCAGTAGATCCGCAGATGCGCTATGAGACTTACATCTCCCTCGAATTGGTCGCTGCCATCGACCAGCAGTACCAGACACGTGCGGTCCGAACATCGCGCGCCATCACAGGGCTCAGCATGGGCGGTCATGGGGCCTTTTATTTGGCCTTTCGGCACCAAAAAATATGGGGCGCTGCAGGCAGCATGAGCGGGGGACTAGATTTACGACCGTTTCCAACCAGTTGGGACATCCCTAAGCGGCTAGGGGAATACGCGAGCCATAGCGAGAACTGGGAGGCACATACTGTGATCAATATGGTACAGATGCTTAACGGAGATCACCTCAAGCTAACCTTCGACTGCGGCGTAGATGACTTCTTTTATAAAGTCAACCAACAATTCCACCAAAAGCTATTGGAACTAAATATCCCCCATGACTATGCTGAACGACCTGGTGCGCATGACTGGGACTATTGGGCGAATGCGATTAAGTATCAGCTGGTGTTTTTTGATGGGTATTTTAGGGGGGAATGAATGGCATTCTTTTCACATAAAATTCTTTATTTTTAGGGTTTTTATATCCATTGTGGTGTTACTTTTTTTAGAAAAAAGTAACCAAAAAATCGAAACGGGCCAACCAAGGCCATCGCTTCTATCCATCCGCCCGCGCCCGTTTCATCCCAGCCGCACAAGTTTTTAAATGGGAGTTGATGGGCATTTTGTTAATCTTTAGGGTTATTAATGGTGTGATAATTGAATTATAGGGAAGGAAAAATATTAGCTTCATTTTCCCTAAATCACAAGAAAAATGGTACACATCGTTGGAATAGACTGCGCCGCACAAGATGAAAATATTGGCATTACTTACTCAGAGTGGAAAGGAGTAGGCAAATTTCAGATCAAGGAAGTCTATCAAGGTTTTTGTTATTGTAAATTGTTCGACTACATAAAAAAAAACGCAACACCTAATGGCGAAGAACTCGAATTCCTAATTGCATTTGATGCGCCTTTGGGATGGCCACAAGGGCTTGGAGAGTTCCTTTGTGAGCAAAGTGCGGGGAACCCTGATTTCCCAATAGATTTCACTTATGACGCTAAGGCTGATTGTCTATTTACAAGGGCGACTGATAGGATTGTCAAAAAAAGGATGGTAAAAGAAAATGGGAAGGCAGGTGTTCTCCCTTTATCTGTTGGTGCAGATAAAATCGCCAGAGCATCATTTAAGGCATTAGAAATTATTAACAACCTGCGGAACTTTATTCAGGCTGAATTTCAAGTAGATAAATTTTCCTTAACCTGGACTCACGATGCAAAAAAAATCCCAAAGTTTTCTATGATAGAAGTTTATCCAGCAGCAACACTTTTTTCCTGGAACAAGACTTTTAAAGGATATAAATCAGATGAAAAGGTTAAAGAAAGAATTCTTGAATTTTTGGGGGAATCGGATGAAATATGGTCTGCTAATCGATGTGATGTAAAACCAATGGATCACCTAGATGTTTGCAAATGGGAGAAAGCGGGCTCCAAAAAAGAATATAAAAAAACAAAGTTATCAGAAAACAAAAATACAGACGCCTTTGATTCTCTCATCTGCGCCTTTACAGGAAAAGAATTTTTGGAAGGAAATTTAACGGGCCCAGATAAATGGGTATCAGACGGGATAATATCAGAGGAAAGACTAAAAAAGGAAGGATGGATTTGGACTAACCTTAATCTCGGCTAAATTCGTGAGTTTATGAGCACTCACCAATTCAATCACTGGTAAACTGAATATAACACGGATTAGACTGATTTGACAGATATAGCGGATCAGAAAAAAAGAAATCCGTCTAATCCGCCCAATCCGCGTTCCCTCTTTTTCTTTTGAACTTGAACTTGAACTTGAACTTGAGTTTGATCTTGAATTTTCTCCCTGCTTTCCTCACAACATCCCCCAATCCACTGCCTTCTTAATCATCCCCACCGAATTCTTCACATCCATCTTCACGAAGAGGTTGCGCTTGTGGGTCGCCACGGTATTGGTACTCACAAACAGGGCATCTGCGATTTGCTGGGTCGTGTATTGCTCCGCAATCAATTTCACCACTTGAAGCTCTCGTTTGGTGATTTTGGGAATTTCTCCCTGCTTAGGTTTGGCGGGCTCGCTGAGGCTCTCGATCATCTTGGCGGTGAGATGAGGACTCAGGACTTTTTTCCCTGCGTAGGCGTCTTTGATACCTTGGATGAGGACTTCTTGGGAAGTGTTTTTGAGTAAATAACCTGTTGCACCTTTTTTGAAAATGGAGGTGATGATGCTGCCCTCGTCATTGGTGGTGAGCATCAGGATTTTCAGATCGGGATACTGATCTTTTGCGCGTTGTGTCGTCTCAAGCCCGTCCATGACAGGCATCTGCAAGTCGAGCAGGAGGACATCGACAGATTCCTTTTTTAGCAAGTCCAAGACTTCCTGACCATTGCCAGCTGTCCCAACTACCTCCAGTTCGGGGTCTCGCTCCAAGATGGCTTTTATGCCATCGAGCAGAATGTGGTGATCATCAGCAAGTAATACCCTTATCATGGGAATCAATTAATTAATAATCAAGAACTTTTCAATCTTCCCTTGGGCCGTATTTAGCCTTCCAATATTCTCCTTTTAGTCCGCCTCCATAGACATCCTTCTCTAGCTCCCGGATTCTATCTTCTTTCTCCTTGATGAGGTGCTGAACGACATCTCCTATCGTCACAATGCCATGGAGCTTGCCCCGTTCCATCACTGGAAGGTGGCGAATTCGTTTCATAGACATTAAGACCATACAGTCATCTAGGGTCTTATCGGGAGAAATAAAATAAACCTTGGTGGTCATGAGGTCACTGACAGGAATTTCTTTAGAGGATTTTCCCAATAATACGACTTTGCGGGCGTAGTCTCTTTCGGAAAAAATGCCTACCAGTTTTTCTCCCTCCAATACCAATAAAGCCCCAATATTCTTCTCAGCCATTAATTCTAGCGCCTCAAAAACAGTTGCACCTGGGTGAATAGACCACAGGTCACTGCTCTTCGTTTTCAAAAAGTTTTTTACAGAAGACATAGAAATTATTAATTATAGATTGAATTATTATTGATTGAAGAGAATGGCAACTCTGGGATAAATAGAATCTAGCTAATTAATAATCATTCAATGAATCAATCAATAATTCTCCTTGTCCGATTTTAGGGAAAATTTGGGAAAAATCAAACAATCTCTTTACAAGCCCGATACAAATCTTTCCACCCTTCGCGCTCTTTCACAATCGTCTCAAGGTATTCTTGAAAAATCACTTTGTCCTGCCCAGGGTCTTTGACTACAGCCCCTACCAGTCCCCCTGCCAAGTCTGGTGCTTTGAGCGCCCCATCCCCAAAATGCGCGGCAAGGCTCAGCCCATTGGTCACCACAGATATGGCCTCCGCTGTGCTGAGGGTGGAGGAAGGCGATTTGAGTTTTGTTTTTCCGTCAGTCGTTTTCCCTCCACGCAATTCTCGAAATATGGTCACCAGTCGCTCAATCTCCTTGAGCGCGGGCGCTTCGGCAGGAATCTCAAGCGACTTCCCCAAGCTAGTGACGCGGGTCTGCACGATGCGCGCCTCTTCTTCCAGCGTGGCTGGCAAAGGCAGAATGACCGTATTGAAACGCCGTTTCAGGGCACTAGATAGCTCATTGACGCCTTGGTCGCGGTTATTGGCCGTCGCAATCACATTAAAGCCCTTCATGGCTTGTACTTCGGTGTCCAGCTCAGGGATGGGGATGATTTTTTCGGAAAGTAACGTGATCAACGTATCCTGTACATCTGCCGAGATACGCGTGAGTTCTTCTACGCGTGCGACCTGCCCTGCCTGCATGGCACGCATGATGGGACTCGGAATCATCGCTTCGAGAGAAGGGCCTTTGGACAGGAGTTGGGCGTAGTCCCAACTGTAGCGAAGGGCGTCTTCACTCGCCCCTGCGGTGCCTTGCACCAGCATCGTCGAATCGCCAGAAATGGCTGCCGCCAAGTGTTCTGAGACCCAGGTTTTGGCGGTGCCAGGCACGCCTACCAGGAGTAAGCCACGGTCCGTGGCCAGCGTCGCGACTGCGATCTCTATAACCCGCGAATTGCCGATATACTTGGGCGAAATCTCCGTCCCATCTTCTAGCGTCCCACCCATTAAGTAGCGCAATACCGCCCAAGGCGATAGCTTCCAATTGGGCGGCTTGGGATAGGAATCCTGCGCGGCAAGCGCCGCCAATTCCACCTCAAATTCTTGTTCTGCATGCTGTCGTATGACTTCCTTCATAAGGGGAGCAAATTAATACAATTCATCCCAATTGATCACAAAACACAAAGTAAGTGCGGCTGGGATGAAACGGGCGCGGGCGGACGGATAGAAGCGTTGGCCTTGGTTGGCCCGTTTCGATTTTTTGGTTACTTTTTTCTAAAAAAAGTAACATAACAAAAGAAAAAATTCTAAAAGATTCCTCAATTAATAATTCTCAACTGATACCTCAAAGACAAAATTTCCAACAACTCATCAATCGGCGCCTGATACCACCTTTCCCCCAACACATCCGCATTCAACAATTTCGCAATTGCCCCATAACTTTCCACAGGCACCCGTAGCGCCAGCATAGGAAGGTCCGCATACAGGAGTGACCGGAAATGGTAATTCGTGGATTTGGCCCTTTGTTGGAGGGTATGGGCCAATAATTGGATAAAGGAAACGGCCAGTTGCTCGGTTAACATAAATTCACTGAGCAGCATCATTTTAAACAAGGAAAGGTGCTGGTTGCTTTTGTATACTTCCTTGATCTTTTTAAGAAAAAAAATGGATCGCCTTTCTATTGGAAGCAAATCAATCATTTGGCCCAATTCCTTGTCTTTGATGACGTCGAGTAGGGGAGGGGTGTCCAGGATCTGTTGTAAGATCGCCAGGATCCAGTCTTCATCTCGATACGTGATCGCACTTAAGGTCCACCCCAAGATCAAGGCATCTTTCCATTCACTTTGGCCCGCCAAGGCGAGCAATTGCTTAGGCGTCTTATCCCACTTTTGGCACCAAAAAGTTGACGGAAGGGAGCTAAGCATCGCACAGAGGTAACCGGCTTTTTTCCCTAGCCCCGAAGCGGCAAACGACCGCTCATGCACCTGGTCTTGCTTCATTCCATCATCCATTAGGGGCAATTCTACGATCAATTTACGCCCTTTCAACTGAATCAATTCTTCCAGGCGCGTCTGCATCCGCGCTACGTATTCACTTTCCGCTATTTGGCCCAATAATCCACTCACGATCAGCCTTACTTCCTTTCGCCGATGGCTAAGCAAAGGTGCCAGCAATGCCTCATCTTCAGGCCCCAAGCCTTCTTCCATCAAGGGCAGAAACTTCACCAAAGCTGTGGAAGCCTCCGTCGCTTTAAGTTCCTCAAACCGCATGCGGCTTTCCGCCAACTTGTGCTTCCGCAAATGCAGAAACCATTTCAAGCGTTGATCCACCGTGCCTGTCTCCCAGACTTCCCCCGTGAGGGGGAGTAGACTTCGCCAGCTTTCATGCTGAGCTGCTAGCCAAGGGCCGCGGTTTCCGGCGGCCTTGAGCAAGACATCGGCAGGAATATCGATCTGCATGGCTTGGCGAAACAAGACGGGCAAATATTCTGGAGGGACCAAATAGTCATTTTCAACACACAGTTGAAGCGCTTCGGTGATCAGCCGCCCAGAATTGGTGCTCATGGTTTGGTGGACGAGGTTGGCCGCTTGGGTGGAGAGATAAATCCCCGTCTCTGCAGGTGCTGGAGAAGGTATACGCCCTTCAACGGTTTCAGGCGTCCAGCCCACCCGACGAGCCAGCGCATAAGCTGCTGTCAGTTCCAACAGATTGATGGAGGTGTCTGCGGTTTCGCCCAGACCTTCCAACCACGGTTCTTTCCCCTCTTTAGAGAAAGGGACGCGGTTTAAGCCCAGCATAGCCGCTTTGATCAAGTGTTTCCAAGTGTCCACAAGGGAAAATTAATAAAAATATTAGTATAATTACTCAAAAAAATGGATATTTATGCCCATATAATTAGCGAAAGATTAAAAGAGGGTGCGATTTTTCACCTTTTGCCATTAAGGAAAAGTGGAAAAATAATTTTTCGATTTTAAGGGGGCTGGATTACCCTACATGCCCACACTCGATTCCAGAAATCCAGCCCAGCAATGTTATTGCGCTGTCACGGATTTTGGCTAGTGCGCCGGTCTATGGGTAATCCGCGACCATGCCTAAATCGAAAGGTTATTTTTAACCCATCACTTTATTATCATGTAAATTAAATTTCTTGTCTTTACAACTGAGTTGTCATTTCGACCAACGGGAGAAATCTAACATGCTGGTCTAGTAAATAAGTCGAAGCGCATGGGCTAAACATTATATAGCCAGTACAAAAGGGCGTGTTAGATTTCTCCTCCCTTCGCAAAGCCTCCGGTCGTCGAAATGACAGTAAGACTGTTATGGTAAGAAACTTTGTTTACAGTGTACTATCATCAGTTGCAAATTAATAATCAATCAATTAATAACTCATAATTTCCCCCATGCTTCCCTCCCCAGATACCATCGCACATTTCGACCTGGATAGCTTCTACGTGTCCGTGGAGCGGCTGAAGGACAGTCGTTTGGTGGGGAAACCAATCATGATTGGGGGGAAAAGTGACCGAGCTGTCGTGGCATCATGCAGCTATGAAGCGCGCGCCTTCGGCGTGCGATCGGCGATGCCGATGAAGCTAGCAAAGCGCCTATGTCCTGAAGCGACCTGCATTTCGGGGGATTTTGAGGCCTATAGCCATCATTCCAAGGTGGTGACAGACGTCATCCGAGAGGCTGCGCCTCTTTATGAAAAAGCGTCAATCGACGAGTTCTACCTGGACCTCACAGGCATGGATCGTTTTTTTGGTTCGTGGAAATGGGCCAAAGAACTGCGGGGGCGCATCATAAACGAGACGGGTTTACCCATCTCCCTGGGCGTATCTGTGAACAAGATGGTGGCCAAAGTCGCCACAGGTGAAGCCAAGCCCAACGGGCAGCGTCAGATACCGCGCCAGGAGGTCGAAGGCTTTTTAGCACCGATGCACATCCGCAAACTGCCCTTTGTAGGGCCTAAGATGTCGCAAAAACTGGCGCAGATGGGCATCCAGCAAGTCGCTGACTTGCGAGAGATTCCCAAAGAATTATTGATCCATGTATTTGGGAAAAATGGGAAGATGCTCTGGGAGCGTTCGCGGGGCATTGATCACTCGCCCGTCGTGCCCGATAGGTCGCGCAAATCTATCTCTATGGAGCGCACATTTGAGACCGACATTATCGATGTCGAACGCATGTCCGCGATCCTGACCCGCATGGCCGGTCAACTCGGCCATCGCCTGCGTGTCACAGACCAGCAGTTTGGCTGCGTCGCCCTCAAAATGCGCTACGCCAATTTCGATACTGTGACCCGTCAGGTCAGCGTTCCGCTGACCTCTCGTGACGACGTCATCATCGAAAAAGCGCTTCAGCTCTTCGAAAAGCTCTACCAGCGGCGCCTGCGCGTCCGCCTCATCGGCCTACGACTCACCAATTTACACTACGGAAACCACCAAGTCTCCCTCTTCGAAGACACCCCACAGCAATTGGAACTCTACCAAGCCATCGACCACCTCAAAACCAAATTTGGGGAGAAGGTGATTGGGAGAGGAAGCGAGATGTATAGGAGGTGAGAAGGGATTGCAGAATAATGATTGCGGAACAAGGATTTTTGAAGGAAGACTCCCCTGAAAAAGATCAAGTGTCAAGCGCAAACTCAAGTTCAAAAAGAAGAAAAACTGCACTTGACACTTGTCCTTGAGTTTGAACTTTCATATTTCTTCAATCATCAATCCTTGTTCGATAGTCTGCAATCTTTTTTTCTCCCTTACCGCAAAACCTCCACCTTCCGCACCGCTTCTCCCTCAGCGGTCTTCAACCTCAAAAGATAAGAACCTACAGCAAATCCGCGTAAATCCACTTCATGTACGGTAGATGGAGCCGCCAGCGGAATCGTCACACGTAGCAACTCTCGACCTGTTAAATCCATGACGGACACTTGTATAGGTTCGAGCAGGAAGCCGTCGGGGAGGGAGATAAATAGCGCTCCTTGTGTCGGGTTGGGGAAAATGCTTATTTCTCTAAAGAAAATTGGCGACTCGATGTCTGTACTAAGGATAGTGATAGAATCACAAAACATGCTAGTGCATCCTTCGCGGTTCCTGGCGGTCAGGCAGGCGTAGTAGGTGCCTGGCTGGTAGGTATGCATGGGCGAAAAGGTTGAGTCTGTGGTTCCATCGCCAAAGTCCCATACCCAAGACGTACTGCTCAAGGAACGGTTGGTAAAGTCTGCGATCATCCCATTCACATTGACGGTATAAGCTGTTGTAGGCAAGGGAAGGACGGTCACAGTCGTGGAATCAGGAAGGCTTTCGCAGCCATTGGTGTCGGTAGCGACAGCGACATAAAGCGTCGTCACAGCAGGAGCTGCTGTGGGGTTATTGCACCGCACACAACTCAAGCCTGTTGAGGGCGACCAATGAATCGGATTCCTCGCGGTGCCCAACAACTGGGTACTATCTCCCAAACAAATGTCTTGATCACGCCCTGTAACGATCATTGGTAAAGACATTACCGTGATGGTCACTGACTCAGGTGGACTTAAACACCCGTTACCGTCTTTTGTGATAGCTGTATAAGTGGTAGTGGTCGTTGGTGAAGCATTTGGATTGGGGCATTTGGTACAGCTCAAACCCGTTCCAGGTCCCCAGATCGTCGTGTCACTGCCCATAGACATGAGCCGAATGCTTTGCCCCAAACACACCGAATCATCGGGGCTGATGGTCAAGGTAGGCAAGGGAATGACGGTGACCCGTACAGAGTCGGGCAGGCTTTGGCAGCCATTGGCATCGATTGTGACGACGTGGTACGTCGTGGTTACGGATGGCGAAGCCAGCGGATTGATGCATTTGGCACAATTCAAATCCACCGACGGCGTCCAGCAAATCGTGTCACTGCCTGTCGCAGAGAGTTGAACGGCACTGCCTGCGCAGACGAGCGTATTGGGACTGGCGGTCACCATAGGTAGCGAAAGGACACTGACAGTGACCGACTCAGGGGTGCTCTGGCAGCCAAAGCCATCGGTCGCGACAGCGCTATAGGTCGTCGTCGCCGTAGGCGTTGCGACGGGATTGGCACAATTGGTACAACTCAAACTCGCCGAAGCATTCCAGGTAATGGTGCCTGTACTGTTAGCCGTGAGTTGAATATTTTGCCCGATACAAACAGAATCATTCGCCGATACCGTCAAGGAAGGCGGTGCAATCACTGTCACCGTCGCCTGAGAAGTAGAAACCTGATTTTTCCCGTCTGTGACAGTCAGCGTATAGGTGGTATTGCTGGTAGGATTGGCCAATGGATTGGGATCGGTGGTAGAGCTAAGGCCCGTCGATGGACTCCACGAATAGGTGTAGGGACATTGTCCGCCTGCGGCAGCCACTGACGCACCGATATTCACCCCAACACCTGCACAAGAATTGAAAGCTGTGCCCGCATCCGCTTGCAGCGGAGCCGTATTAACAGAATCGATCCATTGAAAGGCAGTGGTGAGGATCTGGTTGCGGTTGGGGAAATCAATGGTGTGGCCTACGCCACTCATTAAAAGGGAGTTAAGAATGGCACCTGCATTGATCAGGGCAGTTCGTACAGGCGTGTAGCGCGTATTTGGGCTATCAAAACTTCCGTGTAAAATGTACACTGGCCTACAATTGCTATTGGCCTGTAAGGTGGCATTCACCTCGTTAAGGCCACTGATAGCAGCACCAATGGGCATATACCCGCCAAAGACATTGGGGTGGGCGAGGCCATAGGTATAAGTAGCTCTTCCGCCCATTGAGAAGCCCATGATGTAGGTTCTATCGGTGTCGATATTGTACCAATTTCTCACTGAATCCAGCAACGCAGTCGTAAAGGCATAATCGATGGCATCGGTAATATTGCCATTGGAACCGCCATCGGGACAGACTAGTAGCAGGTTATTGGCTTCCGCGAAGGCGATCAGGGTATCGCACCAGGAGATCGCGTTCCAACGCGAAGTGTTGAAAGGATGCATGCCCACCATCATCGCATTTGGCGTAGCCGCGCTGTAGTTCGACGGGATGTAAAGCGAGTATTTTTTGCTGGGATTGGTTTGGAAGGCAAAATTGCCATTGATGCGCACTTGTGCCATAAGGGCTGTGGTCGCAAGCAACAGGATGAGTAGGGTAGAGAGCTGTTTCATAAGGAGGGAATTAAAATGAAAATTAAAATCAAAATGAAAATATGATGGTTCTAGTTTTCTGATCATAACTCACCATAATAATCAGCACTAAATGTCATCTTATCAAGAAGTCAATTTACCAAAGCCCTTCACCAAATGCTGCCGCATATCCGACAATTCCCTAAAGGCGAAATCTGCTTTTATTTCTTTATCTATTTCTCCAATATACACCGTCTGGCAACCTACATATTTTCCCGCATCGAGGTCTCGCTGCCGATCTCCTAGCATATAGCTATGCGGCGCAGAAATCCCAAAGCGCGCAATGGCACGCTCCAGCATCATACTGCCAGGCTTTCGGCAAAAACAGCGGCCTGTAAAGTCCTGATGATGAGGGCAGTAGTAGATTGCATCAAAGGAGATACTTTTTTTAATAAATAAAGAGGCCATATAGTGATGCAAAGACTCCACGTCCTTATGGCCGTATAAGCCGCGTGCTATGCCCCCTTGATTAGTAATGACAATCAACCGATAACCTTGGGCAACAGCCGTTTCACATAAATCCAATATGCCAGGCATCAGAATAAAATCTTCCTGCCGCCAGGTATAAGTCCCTCGGTCGATATTAATAATGCCGTCTCGGTCTAGGAATAATGCGCGATTCATTGATTATTAATTATTTAGGGAGATAGTGAATACAGTGTAACCAAAGTTTTTCGCCATAACAACATTGTTGTCATTTCGACGACCGTAGGCTTTGCGGAGGGAGGAGAAATCTAACAATGTGGTCTAGAAGCCTGGAAATAACCACTCGAAATGGCGTGTTGGATTTCTCCTCCCCTCGCAAAGCCTCAGGTCGTCGAAATGACAACTTTGTTGTAGTGAAAAGGCACAGAAAATTTTTACCCATAGATATGAAGAGGCATCATAACACTGTTTTACCAACTAACATTTTCATTTTCATACTTCGATAAACTCAGCACAAATTTTAACTTTCATTTTCATTCACCCCTTATCTTGTAGCCTCCTACCAATTTTCAAAAAGTATCGTATTTTTGCCGAGTTAAAGACTCCATTTTTCATTTTTCATTTTTCATTCTCCATTCTTAATTCGTTTCTCTCCATCAGCCACACAACAAACAACAAAATATGCTATTCGACAAACTCACCACTTACGACCATGAACAGGTCCTTTTTTGCAATGATAATGCGACAGGCCTGCGCGCCATCATTGCCATCCACAATACCACACTGGGCCCTAGTCTAGGGGGCATCCGCATGTGGAATTATGCTTCGGACGAGGAAGCGTTGACGGATGTCCTCCGCCTCTCCCGTGGGATGACCCTCAAGTCATCAGCGGCAGGACTTAACCTAGGCGGTGGCAAAGCCGTCATCATCGGGGATGCACGCACGCAGAAGAGTGAAGCCTTGATTCGTCGTATGGGGAAGTTTGTTAATAACCTAGGGGGGAAATACATCGCTGCTGAAGATGTCGGGATGACAGAGCGCGACATGATAGATGTGCGGGCAGAAACCCCTCACGTCACAGGCCTGCCCGAATTTGCAGGGGGGAGTGGAAATCCCTCGCCTATCACAGCCTACGGCGTCTATGTGGGGATGAAAGCAGCGATGAAGCACCAGACAGGAAGTGATTCAATGGAAGGAAAGCGCGTGATCGTACAAGGAGCCGGTTCTGTAGGGCGTGGATTGATTGAATTATTGGCAAAAGAAGGGGCTGAGATTTTGGTGTATGACATCTATCAGCCATCGCTGGATGCCGTTGCCAAAGCCCACAAAGTGACGATTATCTCAGCGGAAGAGGTATACACCACTCAGGCTGATGTGTACGCGCCTTGTGCCCTTGGGGGAACCGTAAACCCCGACACCATTTCCCAACTTAACTGTAGCATTGTGGCCGGCGCTGCCAACAACCAATTGTTGGACGAAGTCCGAGATGGTCAAGCTTTGATAGATCGAGGTATCATCTATGCGCCAGACTTTGTGATAAATGCTGGGGGCGTGATCAATATCATCCAGGAAGTAGAAGGGGTAGCTTATAGCAAAGAGCGAGCGCTCAGCATGTGCGATCGCATTTATGATACGACTTTAAATATCTTGAAGACGGCTGATTCCAGCGGGATTACCCCCCATGAGGCGGCCCTCAAAATCGCCCAGGCACGGATCGATGCAATCGGCCATAATCGTTTGTTCATGTAAGGCAAAATATTTGCGTCATAAAATAAGTATGTATAGATTGCGCTTACAATTTGCGATAAGCAAGATTACTCAGATCTATGATAACTAGAAGGCAAATCAGAGCCAAAGTAATGCAGGCTATTTATGCATGCACAGCCTCCCTTCAGGAGCCTAAGACAGTGTTTGATTTATTGTTAAAAGAGGCTGAAGAAGAGCTCAAGGAGATTGAAAAAAAGAAGAAACTGGTAGGAGATACCCGATTGTTGAGTTCCTTGTTTTACAATTGCCTGGAAAATGGCGATTGGTATGATGAGTTCATCAAGAGCAAAGCCGAAAACTGGGAATTGGACAGGATCGCTAAGATCGACCGCATTCTCATGCATATGGGCATTTGTGAAATGCTCAATTTTGAGGAAATCCCAGTCAAGGTGACTATCAACGAATACCTCGAACTCGCCAAGACGTATAGTACGCCGAAAAGTAGCAAGTTCATTAATGGCATTCTTGATAGCTTATACAACGACTTCAGAGCTTCTGGTAGAATCCAAAAGTCGGGTAGGGGACTGATCGAGCGGAGCATGCCGAAAACACCTCCACCCGCAAAAACACCTGAGCCTGCTGCTGAGAAAACAGAGGTCCCAGAAGAGTCACCCAGCAATCCATAGCATAGTTTTTTATAAAAAATCCAAAAGGATCAAAAAAATCTCTATTTTTGCGAACCTTTTGGATTTTTGCCCGTTCAAAGGGCTATAACTAAATCTTTAGGAGTAAAACATTAACATTTCACCGTTTTATACAAAACAACCCACATCAATTACTTTTTTATCATGAAAAATTTTGCAATCGCTCTAGTCTCTCTCGTATTTGTAATCGGCATGGCCGCTTGTAATTCTGAAGCAGGTGCAGGTGCAGACAAATCTGCCAATGGAGAACCTACTGCTGCTGCTACTGCAGACAATCCTACTGCTACTACTGACAACCCAGCTGCTACTGCTACCCCTCCAGCTCCTAAGAAGCCAGGATGGCAAGAAAAAGCAGAAGCCATGGCCAAAACCAATGCCACTTTCGAAACTGAAGAGCATGACTTCGGTAAAGTAACCGACGGCGATATCGTACGCCACACCTTTACCTTCACTAATACAGGTGACAATCCTTTGGTCATCCAGCGCGCCAAAGCTTCTTGTGGCTGTACCGTACCTCAGTGGACCAAAGAGCCAGTCGCACCCGGTGAAAAAGGTGAAATCAACGTAGAATTTAACTCTAAAGGCAAAGTAGGTATGCAGACTAAGACGATCACAGTCACTGCCAACTTTGACGGAGGCATCAATAAAGTACTTCGCATCAAAGGTGAAGTAGCGCCAGCAGCTAACTAGAAAACGCTATAAGAATTATTGATTGATAAATTATTGATTATTAATTCCTTATAAATCTGCAAAAAACGCCGAGAATTTCTTCTCGGCGTTTTTTGCATTATGAACTTTGTGCTTTCTTTGTAGCCGAACAAAAATGCAGATAACCATAAACACATGAATATCTTAACTATTTTTTTACAAGAAACTCCATCAGCAGGATTCGGAATTCAGAATATGCTATTCTTCCTGGGGATCATCCTAATCTTCTATTTCTTCATGATTCGTCCTCAGACCAAGCGCCAAAAAGAAGAGCGTATCTTTAGAGAGTCTTTGGGCAAAGGAGATAAGGTGCACACCATTGGTGGAATCCATGGAATAATCGTCACATTGGAAGAGAATACGGTGATTCTCAAAATTGATGATACCACCAAAATCAGGATAGAAAAATCCGCTTTGCGCGCTGCCCCAGCACCTGCTGAAAAGAAGTAACCCGTGGTTCCCCACAGGTATTCCCTCCGGCACCGATTTGGCTTCCTTTGGACCAAAGGCGTATGGCATCAATGGTTTAGGCTATTGGTCTTTTTCTGCATTTCCCTGGTTTTATGGGTTTTGGTTACCCTCAATCGTCCACATGAAACTCAGTTTAGCTTCCCTATTAGCATCAAGAATGTACCTGCCAATGTGAAGTTGACCTTCCCCCTCCCTACAGAGTTGGCTGTTACTTCCAGAGGAGAAGGGATGGACTTGCTGTTGACCCATTTGCGCCAAAAGAAAGATACTTTCCCCATCTTTTTCCCCTCTGAATCCAATCGGGAGGTCTTTTCAACGCAAGATTATTTGCCCAATATTCAACAATACTTCAGGCATCTTTCGACCAAGGGAATTCAGGTCATATCAGTTGATCCAGATGAGATTGTAGTGGAGTTTGAGCCACAAGGTAAAAAGCGGGTAGCCCTGCGCAACCGCTTGCGATATGAGTTTCCCGCTGCCTACCAATTAGAATACGCTGAAATCGTAAGTCCTGACTCTGTGAACCTGATGGGGCCTGAGAGGATGTTGGATTCTATTAACGAATGGTACACCTCTGATAGAGTGGTGAAGGTAGGTAAGACGGCAGAAGATTTTAACGTGTCATTGGATACATTGGGAGGATTATTTGTCTCGCCCAACCAAGCCACTGTACATATCAAGCCCAGTGCCTATACCCAAAAGGAATTGTCGCTTTCCTTAATTATCAATGACCTCCCGGAAGATATCCAGGTGAACCTGAGCCATCAGGCCTTGAAGTTAGTATGCGTGGTGCCTTTGGATCAATATGATGAACTGGCAGCCAACTATGTATTGGAAATTTCCTATGGGGAGTTGGACCAGACCATTCCCTATTTTGTTCCAGATGCAGAGAAAGTCTTACCGCCTGCTGTCAAGATCGTAAGCAGATCACCTTTGCAAGTTTCCTATGTAATCGTCAATATGACCCCATGAAAAAAATCGGAATTACAGGTGGGATAGGGAGTGGAAAAAGTACGGTGGCACGTGTTTTTCAAGCGTTGGGGTATGCAGTATATGTTTCAGATGAAAGGGCCAAATGGTTGATGGTGAATGACTTGGAGGTTGTAGCCTCATTGAAAGCAGCCTTTGGTCCAGCTACCTTTCACCCCGACGGCCAACTCAATCGAGAGCATCTCGCCCATATCGCCTTTCGCGATGCGGCTCAGCTCCAAGTGCTGAATGGAATTGTCCATCCTGCGGTAGCACGAGACTTTGACCACTGGATTGAATCGCTTCCCCGGGACTATGATAAAGCATTTGTCTTGAAGGAAGCAGCCATCCTCTACGAATCAGGGGCAGCTTCTCAGACTGATGGTGTCATCACTGTCTATGCACCTAAATCCCTGCGCATCCAGCGCGTTATCAATCGTGATGGCACGTCTGAAGCGGCCGTCCTCGCACGTATGGATAAACAATGGCCTGACCTTGAGAAGATCCGCAGAGCGACATTCACCATCTATAATGATGGGAAGCACCCAATCACCAAACAGGTGATCAAAGCTATAGAGACCGCTCGGGCCTAAGAAGGCCCTCGCTGTCAGATCGTTCGTCGCGTTCGACTGGGCTCACGCCGAAGTCTTCGCTCCTCACTGTCAGACCGCTGTGCTACGAGACCGTTCGGCTCGAAGACTCGCTTCACTGTCAGACAAAGGCACCTCTTCTTCGTCTCTTGTCTGACAGCGAGACCCGTCTTCGGGTCGAGCGATCTGACTTCTGACAGTGAGTGCCGTAGGCGCGAACGATCTGACAGCGAGGGCTGAGTCTTCGAAGCCTGAGCGGTCTCACCGCTTTCCAAACGCCACAAAATGTGGGTTTAACAAATTCTCCTTATTATAAGTCAGCGGTAGCTGAGTTTCGTGATTGATGACGCTGCCGCCAGCGGCCTCAAGGACAGCTTGTGCTGCACCGGTGTCCCATTCCATGGTAGGGGCCAGGCGCGGATAGATATCCGCTTTTCCCTCTGCCACCACCATGAATTTCAGCGAACTGCCCATGCTGACAATCTGCGGATTCGCGAATTGCTTGACGTAGGCTTCTACTTCTGGACTCATGTGCGACCGTGAAGCCACTAGTCGGAGGCTTGAGGCATGCATGTGCACTTGATTGGGTTCAAGGCTATTGATCTGATTATCACCGTTTTTGATAAAAGCCCCTTTCCCTGCTTCTCCGTAATAGGTCGTCCCTTGTACAGGTACATGGACCACGCCCATCACAGGCTTGCCTGCAGAAATCAAGGCGATATTCACAGTGAATTCACCGTTACGCTTGATGAACTCTTTGGTGCCATCCAATGGATCTACGAGCCAGAATTGCTGCCAGTGGCGGCGGGTCTCATAAGGGATGGATTTTCCTTCTTCTGAAAGCAAGGGAATGTCGGGCGTAAGCTGGGCAAGGCCTGCAGCAATGACTTCATGGGCCGCTTGGTCGGCTAAGGTTAAGGGTGAATCGTCAGCCTTAAAGTCGACTACGTCAAAGCGGGCCTCATCTGCGTAGACCTCTAGGATTTTGGCCCCTGCGGCCTCTGAAAGAGAAATGATATCTTGTATTGAAAACATGTATGAAGAAATTACGAATTAATAGACCGCTCAGGCTCGAAGACTCGCCTTCGCTGCGGGACCGGTCGCCCTTCGGGCTCCCTGCGAGATCGTTCGTCGCGAAGCTCCTCACTGCGAGACCGCTCAGCTCGAAGACTCGCCTCGCTGCGAGACAAGAGAAAAAAATGCCTTTAGTCTCGCAGCGAGCCTGAAAGGCGAGCGATCTCGCAGTGAGTGCCGAAGGCGCGAACGATCTCGCCTCTCGCAGCGAGCCCGAAGGGCGAGAGGTCTCACCGCCGGTAACCTGTTCCAGGCTCATGATGAGACCTCATCCAATCGATAGTCGCTTGGAGGCCATCCTCAAGCGATACCTCAGCTTGCCATTCCGTCAGGTCTTTAGCCTTTTGTGCACTTGCCAACAAGTGCATGACTTCCGATTGGGCAGGTCTTAATCTTGCTTGATCTTGTATTATTTGAGGATTTCGCCCCATCATTTTTGCCAATAATATATAGAGATCTCCGATAGAAATAGCAGTTCCTGCGCCGAGATTAAAAGTCTCACCATTAGCATTCTCGTGGGTTCCCACTTCCCAAAACCCCCTTACAGTGTCTTTTACATAGAGAAAATCTCGTTGAGGCAGCAGGTTTCCGAGCTTCAATTCTTCTCCTTCAAGAAGCTGAGAGATAATGGTGGGAATCACAGCCCGGGTAGACTGGCGAGGGCCATAGGTGTTAAACGGACGAATGGTCGTGACAGGAAGGTCATACGACAAGGCATAGGCGTTAACTACGGCGTCAGCACCTACCTTGCTGGCGGCATAGGGAGACTGGGGATGCAAGGGATGGCTTTCGCCTATAGGCAAAGTCTGTGCTGTTCCATATACCTCTGATGTAGAGGTGTGTATGAAGCGCTTTAGGCTCATTTCCTTCCGCGCAGCGTTGAGCAGATGGGTTGTCCCAAGAATATTGGTTTGAATGACATCCGTGGGGTTTTGGTACGAATAAGGAATGGAAATCAATGCGCCCAGGTGAAAGATATATTGGCACCCTGCAACGGCCTTTTGACAAAACTCAGGGTCTTTCAAATCGCCTCGGACCCATTCTATTTTCTCCTGTTTCTCTTTAGACAAAAACCTCAAATTCCCTAAGTGTGGATAAGAGGTGTAGCGCGTCATGGCCCTGACATCGAGTCCTTTATCTAATAAATGTTCTACCAAGTGGCTGCCAATAAATCCGCTTGCGCCAGTTACTAATACGATTGGATTCATGGGCGTTTGGGTAAAAATTGAATGTCCGTTTGTGCGCGTGCGTAGTCTTCCATATTGCCGATATCCAGCCAGTAATCCAGGACTGGAAAAGCGGTCACGTGCTGCCCCCCAGCGATAGCTGCATCGATCAGGTCTGTCGCATCAAAGGGCTGATTTTGAGGAACTAAGTCTACCAATTCTTTTTTGATTAGATAAATACCCGCATTGGTTTGGTAGGTGAAATTGGGCTTTTCCTTAACCCCATGAACCGCTAGCTGATCGTCCACCTCCATTACCCCAAAAGGCAAGGAAACGCTATATGGTCGTGTTGCAACCGCCATCGCAGCGCCGCTTGCAAGAAAGTGGCTATAAAAAGCATCCAAGTCAATCCTTGTCAGCAAGTCTGCATTCATCAGCAGGATCGTATCATGCTGATACTCATCAATCAGCCCCAATGCACCGATCGTCCCTATCGGATGATCCTCCATGACATAGCGGATGCTCACCCCTCGGTCTTCTCCATTGCCCAATAGGCTGGAAATTTTGTAAGCGAGAAAATGCACAGAGATGGAATAATCAGTGAGTCCAAATTGGCTCAGATGGTCGATATTGTGTTCTAAAAGGGTCTGATCGCCTATTTTCAGAAGAGGCTTGGGAAGGCTCTCTGTCAGCGGGTGTAGCCGACTGCCTTTGCCGCCTGCCATGAGTACCACGTCCAAAGGAAGCAGCGCGCTGAGCTTGGTAGTATCTAGTAAACGGACCAATCGTTCTTCTTCGTCCAAAACCGGGACCCACCGTTTTTTGCTCTGGCCAAGACTTGCAGAGGAAAGGTAATCTTGCAGGTGTAAATGGTAAAAAGAGCGGTCTAAAAAGGCAGTCACCGGACTGTCCAAACTCAGCCCATTTGCCAAGCCTTTGCGCAGCTCATGGTCGTCAAAAGTGCCAATGAGGCGGTTGTCCCATTCCACGACAAAAAGCATAGGAGCTTCCTGCTCATCCAGCTCGGATAGCAGCGTTATCGCTTTGGAGACACTGAGAGTATGGGGAATAATGTTTTCAAGCACCATAGAAGCATACAAAAGTAGCGTTTTTTTTCTTACATTTGCAGGCATTTTTAATCATTACCCATATGTCAGAACGAGAAAACACATACTTTTCCGATAAGCGCAACGAGTGGAAAAAGCGTAGCATGAACAATTCCTGGACCGTTTTTAAGGTCATGGCGGAGTTTGTGGAAGGCTTTGAAAAAATGTCAGAGATTGGCCCTTGCGTCTCCATTTTTGGCTCGGCACGTACCAAGCCTGGCACCAAATACTACGACCTGGCGCGAGACATCGCTCAAAAACTCACTGATTCAGGGTTTGGAATTATCACTGGAGGAGGGCCAGGTATCATGGAAGCAGGAAACCGTGGAGCAAAGGATACAGGAGGACCATCTGTAGGCTTGAACATCGAACTGCCCTTTGAACAGCAACCCAATTCATTTATCGACAAAGACAAGTCTATTGACTTTAATTATTTCTTCGTGCGTAAGGTGATGTTTGTGAAATTCGCCCAAGGATTTGTGGTACTTCCAGGCGGATTTGGGACTTTGGATGAACTCTTTGAATCATTGACCCTGATTCAGACGCATAAGATTGCACAGTTTCCAGTGATCCTGGTTGGGAGTGATTTTTGGGGTGGATTGGTAGATTGGATCAAAGAAGTTTTGCTGGAAAAGGAAGGAAATATCTCGGCCAAAGACATGGATCTATTTCAAATCGTCGACACCCCAGAGGAGGTGGTAGAGGCGATCAATAAGTTCTATACCAAGCACTTGATCAAACCAAATTTCTAAAATTACGTTTAGTAAGCGCATAGAACGACCGATTAAGTGATGTGACTTATCAATTATTCGACGTCCTAATGAAAAAATCGGGTTGAACTTGTAAGAATTTGTTTGTTCTTCCCGTTTCAAGAAACAGCCGAAAACGCCATGTTTGCATCGTCCGCCATGACTTGCAAACTACACAACGCCAAACACCATGTCTAAGCTAGTTTATTTTATTGTTCCTATAAGCCTATTGCTTGGGGGCATGACCCTTCTCAACAGCCGCGACCTCTCAGATCATCCTGACCTCCGCAGCATCTCAGGCCACCTGACAGTCATGTCAGCAGAGCCTCCCTCAGATCTCAACTTCTGCGACCAACGAGTTCCCCTCGAAAATTTTGACGTGAAAGAACGCGTAGACCGTGAACTCCAACGTAATGTATATTATCATTCTTCTACTGTCCTGCTCCTCAAGCGCATGGCGCGCTATCACGATCAGTTTTTACAGATCCTAAAGGAGAATGAAATCCCTGAAGACTTCCTTTATCTTTCAGTAGCTGAAAGCGGCCTATCCAATGCCATCTCTCCAGTCGGTGCCAAAGGCTTCTGGCAGTTTATGCGCCCTACAGGCAAGCACTACGGGCTTGAAATATCTGAAACGGTAGATGAACGCTTTCACCCAGAAAAGGCTACACAGGCAGCCGCTAATTACCTCAATGATCTCTATAAGCAATTTGGAGACTGGTCTCTCGTGGCAGCCTCTTATAATATGGGCCCTTCAGGCGTTAAAAGAGCGATGCGTGTCCAGGAAGTGGATAATTATTTTGACCTGCACCTCAATAGAGAGACAAGCGCATACCTATTCCGCATTTTGGCCTTCAAAACGATCATGGAACAGCCTTACCAATATGGCTTCCATGTCAATAACCCCTATAAGCCGGTTCCTTATTATGCCGTTAGTGTTTCAAAAAGTATCGCTAACCTGGCCGCTTTTGCCAAAGAAAATGGATCTACCTATCGCATGCTGAAGATCATGAACCCTTGGTTGATTTCTACTCGTCTGACAGTTCAACCTGGTAAAACCTATGAGATTCGCTTCCCTTTAAATGACGATTTACTCGCTAATGAAATGGCCATTGATGACCAATTGCCAGAAGCAGAAGATCGAATCGAAGATATTCAGCCTGATACAACCGTGAAGCGGGCGTTGATCGGTACCAAAAATAGCATTCCAGATAGCATTCCATTGCTACCGAAAGCTGCTCCCGTTGGGAGATAAGAAAAATTCAAATTCAAACTCAAACTCAAGTTCAACCTCAAGCGTTCTTCCATGAACTTGAACTTGAACTTGAACTTGAACTTGAACTTGAACTTGAACTTGTATTTGCGCTTGAACTTTGCTTTCTTCCGCTAAATTCATTCTTCCTCCATTTCAGCTTGCGGGATAAGTTTGTAACTTTGCCCGCCCTTTGCTAATTATTGATTAATAGATTAGTAATTGATTAATTGTAAATCGTTGACAACCAGTAGTTAATGTGTTTCTATTCAATCAATAATCAGTCAATTTATTAATTAATAATTCCTCTGCTAACCCTGAAAGGATACACTGTGGAAGAATTCATCGAGATTTATGGTGCGCGGGAACACAACCTGCAAGACATTGACCTAAACATCCCCCGAAATAAGCTAGTCGTCATCACAGGCGTAAGCGGATCTGGTAAAAGCTCGCTGGCTTTTGATACCCTGTATTCTGAAGGCCAAAGGCGCTACCTGGAGAGCTTTTCCGCCTATGCACGTCAATTCCTAGGAGACCTCAAAAGTCCTGATGTCGACAAGATCAATGGCCTCAGTCCGGTCATTGCCATTGAACAAAAAACGACTTCTCGCAACCCCCGCTCAACCGTAGGAACTGTTACAGAGATTTATGACCTCTTCCGTCTCTTATTTGCCCGTGCAGGAGATGCCTACAGCCATGTCACAGGGAAGAAAATGGTCAGAATGACCGATGAGCAGGTTGTCCAGACGATTACCGCGCAGTTTGAGGGGAAAAAAATGCTGGTGCTGGCACCCCTCATCAAGTCTCGTAAAGGGCATTACCAGGAGCTATTTAAGAACCTGGCGAAGCAGGGGTATAGCTATGTCCGGGTAGACGGAGAGGTGCAAGAGATCAAGTCAGGCATGAAGCTGGACCGTTATAAGATTCACGATGTAGAGCTGGTCGTAGATAGGGTAAAAGTAGGGTCAAGCGAAAAGCGATTATTTGAAAGCGTTTCCTTGGCAATGGGAACTGGGGACGGAACGGTATTGCTCGTCGATATAGAAACGGATGAAGGCTATTGGTATAGCCGAAACCTCATGGACCCAGAGTCAGGCATTAGTTATGACATTCCTTCTCCCAATACCTTTTCTTTCAACTCTCCCTATGGGGCCTGTCCCCGCTGCAATGGCCTGGGGCAAATATATGAAGTAGATGAGGCAGAGGTCATCCCAGACCGAACCGTTTCCATCAATAAAGGAGGAATCCTCCCTGTAGGCGAATTCCGCGACATCTGGATGTTTCGCCAATTGCGGAAGATCGCCGAGCACTACGGTTTTAACCTGACCCAACCCATCAATGACATCCCTCATGATGCGCTACGCTTCATCCTAGAAGGAAAAGCCAATGGCGCTGGCAAGGGAATCCGCGTGCGTTTCCAAGGGGTAAAGGATTTTGTCTACGATTCGTATCACAACTCTTCTTCTGAAAAGATCAAGACCTGGGCAGAAGCCTTCATGCGCATCAACACCTGCCCCGAATGCGAAGGGGCCCGCCTCAAAAAAGAGAGCCTTTATTTCAGAATAGGGGATAAGAACATTTTTGAGCTGTCTAGCATGGACATCGGAACGCTCCATAATTGGATCAATGACCTGGATGGCAAGCTGAGTGAACGTCAACAGACGATCGGTGTGGAGGTGCTCAAGGAGTTGAGAAAACGAATCGGCTTTCTGATGGAAGTAGGATTGGACTACTTGGCCTTAGATCGCCCAGCGAAGACACTCTCTGGCGGAGAAGCTCAGCGCATTCGCCTAGCGACCCAGATCGGGTCCCAGCTCGTGAATGTCCTTTACATCCTCGACGAGCCGAGTATCGGCTTGCACCAGCGCGACAATGAGAAACTCATTCAGTCTCTCATCAAATTGCGTGATCTTGGCAACTCTGTTTTGGTCGTAGAGCACGACAAAGACACGATGCTCGCATCAGATCACATCATAGATTTTGGCCCGGGAGCGGGCATACATGGGGGACATATCGTAGCCGAAGGCACGCCTAAGCAGGTTCTCGCTTCTGGCTGCCCAACAGCAGACTACTTGGCAGGTCGCAAGGAAATCGAAGTGCCAAAAGAGCGGCGAGAAGCCCAAGAAGGCCAATATTTGGAACTAAAAGGAGCGAGTGGAAATAACCTCAAGTCTGTGGACCTGAAAGTCCCTTTGGGTATTTTTATCTGTGTGACAGGGGTATCGGGAAGCGGAAAATCTACGTTGATCAATGAAACGCTTTTTCCCATTATCAGCCAGGCCATGTATCGCTCCAAGAAGAAGCCGATGGCCTATGAGAGTTTCGATGGCCTCGAAAAAATCAATAAGGTCGTTCGGATCGACCAGTCTGCTATTGGACGTACGCCTCGAAGCAACCCTGCCACCTACACCGGTTTATTTACCTTTATCCGCCAACTATTTGCCCAACTTCCAGAAGCACAAATCCGGGGATACAAAATTGGCCGATTTTCTTTCAATGTAAAAGGCGGTAGGTGTGAAGAATGTCAGGGCGCAGGGGTGCGTACCATTGAGATGAATTTCCTGCCTGATGTCTATGTGCAATGTGAAAAGTGCCAAGGCAGACGGTACAATCGCGAGACCTTGGAGGTGCGATTTAAGGGGAAATCTATCAGTGATGTGTTGGAGATGAATGTGACGGATGCCCTTGAATTTTTTGATAGTCAACCGCGTATCAAACGCAAACTCAAGACAATCCACGACGTGGGGCTTGGCTACATCAAGCTAGGCCAGCCTGCAACCACCCTGTCGGGAGGAGAAGCGCAACGCATCAAGATTGCCACAGAACTCAGCCGCAAAGACACGGGCAATACCTTTTACATACTCGATGAGCCTACCACAGGCCTTCACTTCCAGGACATCGAGATGCTCCTTTCCGTCCTCAACCAGCTCGTGGTTCGCGGCAATACTGTGCTTGTCATCGAGCACAATATGGACGTCATCAAGGTGGCAGACCATGTGATAGACCTCGGCCCCGAAGGGGGCGAGCGTGGCGGCACCATTGTGGTTGAAGGCACACCTGAGAAGGTGGCCAAAAGCCGAAAGTCCCATACGGGACGGTTCTTGAAGAAGGAACTCTGAGTAGATTGCAGAATATTGATTGATGAACAAGGATTGGGGAAGTAAAGAGGCTTTACCTCTTCTTCAATCTTAATTCCTTGTTCGATATTCATAAATCAAAAGACCGCCCCTTCAGGGACGGCCTTTGGCTTCCTAAGTCAGGAAGCAGACTTTGCGGCTAAGCAAGAGTGGAAAGTATGAATCAATGAGAGAATGATAGAAGGGAGAGAGAAGAGGTAAGGCATTTTTCCCTTCTCCCTTTTCTCCTTCAATTATTCATTCTCCATTTTCCATTCTCAATTAATCCTCCGTGCCATCTTGGAACCAAGTTGGGTCCAGGATAGTCGTAGCAGGCACGTTGGATGCATTTAGCTGAATTTCAGATTCTGGATATGGGAAGCGTACAGGAATGACGCCACCAGTGATATTGTTATCAGCAGGAGTGAGGGCAGGAATGCCTGTACGACGCCAGTCAGTCCATGACTCTGCACCTTGTGTAAACATGGCGATGTATTTCTGAGTCATGATATGCTCCATTGTTAATCCAGCTTGGCCAGGATCAACTTCAGTCTGGGCTACGTAGTCAGTGTAAGAAGTATCAATTCCTAACTTGTCAAAGTTGGCTTTGATGCCATCAATGTAGGCTGCATAGGCACGGTCTTGCTGACCTGCACGCATAGCTGCTTCTGCCTCGATGAATTTCTGCTCATAAAAAGTACCTAGCGGTACTGGAGAAGCAGAAGAGCCATAGTAAGAACCTAGGCCAGAGAAAACCAAGTGTGGCTGATCCTGTACGGTGGTTCCATTAGGAGCACCTGTATAAGTAACTCCATCGGCAATTGGATTGGCGTATAGCGGTACACGTGGGTCATTGAGTGGGTTCATGAGTTCGTCAAGTACCACATCACTGACAGCCATCTGGCCACGCTGCTGCTCAAACTGGAAGTGTGGGTTGCCTGAGTTGGGTACGTTAAAAAACGGGTGATCCGCATCATCTCCAATGCTCTCAAAGCTTGCAGAGTTTCCATCAATGTGATTTAGGATGGCAGTAGCTGAAGCAGCACCATTCTGGACACTGGTATGATTCCAGTACCGTAGCTTCAAGAAATTGGCAAACTTGGTCCAAGCAGCCAAATTTCCTCCATATACCAGGTCATCAGCCCCAGGAGAAAACACTGAAGTTGTTTGACCGAGATCTACGATCGCTTCATCCAACAAGCCCTGAACAGTGTTGTAAATATCTTCCTGATTGTCATAGCTTGGAGTGATATTATCACTGAACTGGAAAGCTTCGCTATAAGGAACACGGCCAAACAAGTCAGCCATTACCCCAATACCGTATGCCATGATGATTTTTGCTACGCCTGCATAATGAGGACTGCCATTGGCGCCTGCTTCATTCATGATCAAGCTGGCATCTCCTAATGCGCCTGCATACATGCCAAAACGCCAGAAGTTGTTGGTTTCGTCATCGCCAAAATTGTAGATGTCATACTCTTCCTGGGCCTGGCCCTGGACACCAGCAAAATGCTGGACAAAAGTCCCTGAATAGCGGTTGACATCGCCCCCCATGGTATACCCCAGATAAGACTGTGAACTTGTCAATAGAAGGCTTAAAGGCACTTCCGTAGGGTTGTTGGGGTCTGTGTTCACATCTAAGAATTTGTCGCATGAGGTCAGCCCAATCATGGACACCATCAGCGCAAATACGGTGAGTTTATATAAGATTTTCATGATTAACATTTTTTGGAAAAAAACTTAGAAAGTTAAATTGACCGTAAAGGTGTAGCCTTTGGTATTAGGAGGAGACATGTACTCTAGCCCCTGACCGAAGTTGGCACCTGTAAGGCTGACTTCTGGGTCAAAGTTGGGGAAGTTGGTGCTCAACCATAGGTTACGACCAGCAGCGCTAATGCTAAGGCCCTGGAATGGCGTCTTAGAAACGACATTTGCTGGCAAAGAATAAGTCAAGCTGATCTCACGAAGACGAACCCAAGAGGTCTCAAAAACATTCGCTTCATCCAGGTTACTGATGATGTTCTGGTAATAGGTCTGGCCCAAAGGAACAGCAATGTCATTTACCCCACCATCTGATTGCTTAACACCAGGAAGTACCTGAGGCGTTTCACGATCTTCAGTTTCTTTTGCAGCACCATACAGGCGAAGCAGGCGAGTAGTACCGCCATATAACTCACCCCCTTCACGAATATCTAGCAGAGCAGAAAGGGTAAGCCCTTTATAAGAAAAAGTATTTCTGATACCCAACATGAAATCAGGCTGAGAATTACCAATGATCTTGTTGACTGGGTCAATGATTGGTAGTCCATAGAATGGAGAGTTCACATCGTCATCGATGATGATGTCGCCATTGTCATTGCGGAGGTAGCCAGAACCAAAGATCGCTCCATAAGGCTGACCTTTTGCAATCACTACCTGAGGCGCGGTAAAGCCACCTACAGAAAGCTGAGAGATGGCATCTTCATCGTCAATAGAGACAACATTACTCACGTTGCGAGAGAAGTTGGCGAGGATGTCCCAACGGAAGTCACCAGACTTCACAGGAGTAGCGTATAGGGTGATCTCAAATCCATTATTGGTGATCTCACCTGCATTGACGAGTCGAGCTACAGCACCAGAAGCGGCAGAAAACTGCTGAGAGAAAATCTGGTCAGTGGAGGTCTGCTGGTAGTAAGAGAAGTCCAATCCTAAGCGGTTGCTCAAGAATTTCAATTCTAGGCCAACTTCAACAGCAGAGGTAAACTCAGGGGTCAAATTAGGGTTACCAACAGTAGAACTCAAGGTAAAGCCAGGGATAGTACCTGTTAAGGGGAAAAGTAGCCCATTTGTCCACCCATCGCCAGGAGTAGAAGGAACATAAACTGATTGAGTAGCATATACGGGTGCACCATTACCTGTTCTTGCATAGCTCAAACGAAGCTTACCATAGGGAAGAATGTTGTTCTGAGACATGTCAAAGGCGTCTGTGAAAACAAAACCCAAAGACTCAGAGTGATAGAAGAATGAGCGGTTCTCAGCACTCAAGGTAGAAGTCCAGTCATTACGTCCTGTAACACTTAAAAATAAGTAATTTTTGTAGCTAGCGCGTGCATCAAAGTATCCCGAAACCCCGCGTGAGCGACCTACATAGTCAGTAGTGATGATAGAAGTAGCATTGGCAAGATTATAGAATCCAGGAATAGTCAGCCCATCGCCTTGAACAAATAGACGCTGAAAATTCTGGATGTTGATGTTTTGACCTACAGTCAAAGAAGTGGAAATATCATCCCCAAAGTCATGGGAGGCAGTAACAATCAAATCAGAGTTGACTTCTGTGCTAGTGAGTTGCTCTTCATAGACACGACCAATGGTGTTTGCTTCCCAAGATCCAATTGCTTGGATTTGTTTGCGACGATCAGCGTAGAAGTCTGTACCAATTCGATAGGTGACATTCAACCAGGAAGTAGGATCATAAATCAACTGGAAATTACCCAAAATACGATCCACATCGTCTGTAAATGGGTTTTTCTCTACAGCCCAGCGTGGGTTGTCAAAGAAGTTACGATAGTTATTCATCGTACCATCAGCATTTTCATAAGGAATCCCATACAAATCCCAAGTAGCAGGTGCAGGCCATAGGGTAAAGAGCGGATTCGACAGGTTGGATCCTTGCTGGATACGCTGACCACCAGAATTGGTGTAGTTGGCAGAAATTCGGGTTCTGAGTTTAGAAGCCACTTTGGATTCAGCATTTAAGCGAACAGAAAGACGGCTAAAATCAGTATTAGGAATTACCCCAGTTTGGTGGGTATGACCAATAGATGCGTAGAAGTTGTTGTCAATATTTCCTCCTCTAAGACTCAGGCTATTGTCTGTCGTCATACCCGTCTCAAAGAAATTGTTGAAATCATTTTCATAAGCTTGTGCCGTTACGGTTTCGCCTATAGGGTTGATTACCTCACCAAGGCCTTCAATTTTTGGCCCCCAAGAAAGAGAGGTACGGTTGTTATAAGTTTCTCTAGAACCTTGTGCATACGTTTTCTGAACTTCAGGTAAGCGATTCACTTGGTTGAAACCTAGAGATGTTTTGAACCCAACTTCCATTTTTCCACCTTGTGCGCCACCGCGCTTGGTGGTAATCATGATCGCACCATTGGCAGCACGAGAACCATAAAGAGCTGCAGCAGCAGGACCTTTCAAGACAGTAATGTCTTCGATGTCATTAGGGTTGATGTCAATCCCGCGGTTGGAATTGGTTACCCCTTGTAGGTTGTTGTTACGCGCTCCATTATTAGGGTCTCCAGTGTAGTTGGTGGAGTTGTCAATAGGTACCCCGTCAATCACGATAAGGGGTTGGTTGTTGTCCAAAAAGGAAGTACTACCACGAAGGGTAATGTACGTTCCCGCCCCAGGCATACCGTTAGAAGAAGTAACTGTAAGACCTGCCACTTTACCAGAAAGGGCGCTCATCATGTTGACTTCTTGGGCACCGACAATCTCGTCACCACCTAGCTCCTGTACAGAGTAGCCAAGCGACTTTTTGCCACGCTCGATACCGATCGCCGTTACGACGACTTCGTCTACCTGGAAAACATCTTCTGCCAATTTTACATCAATGACAGAACGGCCATTGATCGCAATGGTTTGCTTGAGTTTTCCTACAAAATTGAATTCAAGTTCCTCGCCTGTGGCAGGAACTTGGAGGCGATACTTACCTTCATCATCCGTCAGGATGCCGATGGTAGTACCTTTGACGACTACGGCTACACCTTCTAGGGCATTGCCAGTTTCATCATCTGTGACCGTTCCAGATACCACCGACTGTGCGTGCAGTAAGTGAAGACCCAGAAAGCTCACTAGGACCAATAAAATGATCTTTTTCATAATAAGATACTTACTTTAGGTTGAAAAAAATAGGTTAAAAAAGGGGGAAAGAACAGGTGATTACAGGGGATAATCATTTGCGAGAAATGCCGTTTTGAATAGAAAAAATGGAGCAAACTATCCCCTGCTGCGTCAGCATAGACGCAGGTATGCACAGCTCTTAGCACGAGGCTATAGCCGTGACTTTATGATTGACTACCTACCAGGTAGCCTGTATACAGGTAGAATTTGTGTGCGGGAAAATCGCTAGGGAAGAGATAATGTAAATACGTTTCATAGGCGATACCTTTGGGATAAAAGTGGCTAACTTTTAGATGTGAGCTTTTGGTTAGGTTCAGATACTTCCAGTTAAATAGTGGGTCCTTCTTCTTAAAAGTAGGTGTCAGACACAGCCGGTTTGTCTGACACCCTTTAAACCCAAAGCTTATCCAAGATTTGAATTACAAACCTTGTTTTACATGATAGATCAAAGCTCAGCATTTGACAGAATGATGTCTAACACCGACGTCCCAAAAGCTGACTTCATTGTCCCAAATGCCATTTTTTCTATAGGCCACATATTTCCCAAAGCCCTTCGGGATTAACACATTTTTCCCAGATCATGCCACATTTGTTCCAAAAAGATGTTTTGAGTTTTGGGTTTAATGTTTTGTGTTCAAAACCCAAAACCCCAATTTGGGGTTGCTAAGGGGATTCCGTATTTTTAGTAAAAAATTAACACATGGCTGAAAAAGCATTATCCAATCATTCTTATGAAACCTACCTGACGTTAGAAAAAGAGTCAGAGCAGAAGTATGAATTCCATGATGGATTCATATCAGCGATGGCAGGAGGCACGCCTGAACACAGTTTGATTGCAGGGAATTTTATCGGAAAATTAAACAGGTTTTTAGAAGATAGTGCTAAAAACTGCGCTACTTATACCAGTGATCTAAGAGTAAGAATTGAAGCAACTAACAGAACCTACCACCCCGATGCCGCAGTCATCTGCGGCAAAGCTGATAGAAGTGCAAAAGACACACTCGCTGTCACCAACCCTATCTTGATCCTAGAAGTCCTTTCGGACAGTACGTCTTCCTTTGACCGTGGGACCAAGTTTTCCCATTACCGCACCCTCCCTTCCCTTCGCGAATACGTACTTATCAGCCAATCCGAACCCATGGTCGATACCTATTATCGCACCGAAGAGGGAACCTGGATTATCAATACCGTCACCGACCTTGACAGTACAGTAGCATTCCAGTCTCTTGGATGTGAGGTAAATATGCGTGACATCTATCGAATGGTAGAAGGAATAGGGTGACGTTTTGAGTTCAGGGTTCTATGTTCAGAGTTCTATGACTTAGCTAAATGAAAAATTTAGTGGAATGGATGAGTTTTTTTCTTCTAATAATGCGCTAACCCTGAACTATAAGCTCTGAACCTCGAACCCCTAAACCTTTCCTTTCCTCTCTGGTTTGCTCATTTAACTGCAATTTTGGCAGGAAATAATTGTGGGAATGGTAATTGTAGCAAAATGCCTAGCATTTCGTTGGGGTTACCAACAATTAAGCGTACTTTTAAGGTTGAAAAACCAATTTTTCATTGGTTTGAATTAAACTATATGGCAGACACGAACAACAACGACCGAAACACAAACGACAGTCCCAAGGGTGGCGGTAACATCTATTGGATCTATGTAGCTGTTTTTGTATTCATCATACTAGCCGCATTTGTCCTCAATACAGATAAAGGGGCAAAGGCTCAAAAAAGTGAGTATGAATTTTTGTCTGAAGATATCCCTAAAGGATATGTAGATAAGGCAATCATTTATAAAAACGGAAGCACTGGGGATACAGAGCGAGTCGAAGTGTATCTTAATGAAGGGGGCTTAAGTGCCAAAGGCATGAAAAATAATGGTGGCCGCTCTCCCCATTATGAATTCAAAGCTTCTTCAAAAGATCTTGAAAAGATCTTACTAGAAAAAAAAGTAGCGTACGACGTCAAAACGGCAAAAGACTATAGCGCAGTCCTCCAAATATTGGTTCCAATCGCCATTTTGGTCGCTTTATGGTTTTTCTTTATGCGCCGTGTAGGCGGAGGCGGAGCTGGCGGCCAAATATTTAATATTGGCAAAAGCCGCGCAAGCCTCTATGACAAGGAGAATAAAGTAAATGTGACTTTTGACGATGTAGCTGGCCTGGAAGAGGCTAAAGTGGAAGTTCAGGAAGTAGTGGAATTTCTAAAATACCCTCAAAAATTTACCAAACTTGGGGGACACATCCCCAAAGGTGTCCTTCTGGTAGGCCCTCCTGGAACAGGTAAAACCCTATTGGCTAAAGCTGTGGCTGGGGAAGCCAAAGTACCATTCTTCTCCTTGAGTGGTTCTGACTTTGTGGAAATGTTTGTAGGAGTAGGAGCAGCCCGTGTGCGTGACCTCTTTAAACAAGCCAAAGAAAAAGCGCCTTGTATCATCTTTATAGATGAGATTGATGCGGTCGGTCGAAGCCGTGGCCGCATGAATATGACGGGAGGAAATGATGAGCGGGAAAATACCCTCAACCAGTTGCTGGTAGAGATGGACGGATTTAGTAGTGATTCTGGAGTAATCATCATGGCAGCTACCAACCGCCCCGATGTCCTTGACCCAGCCTTGCTGCGAGCAGGTCGTTTTGACCGCCAGATCGGTGTGGATCGCCCTGATCTAAAAGCACGAGAAGCTATCTTCTCTGTTCATTTGAAAAAACTCAAATTGGCTCAGACCGTTGATATCGCCAAATTGGCCTCTCAGACGCCTGGATTTGTGGGAGCTGACATCATGAATGTGTGCAACGAATCTGCCTTGATCGCTGCTAGGAAGAACAAGGAGGCGGTGGAAATGGATGATTTTCAGGATGCCATCGACCGAGTGATCGGTGGATTGGAGAAAAAGAATAAGATCATTTCACCAGAAGAAAAACGTATCGTCGCTTTCCACGAAGCAGGCCACGCCATTGCTGGTTGGTTTATGGAACATGCGCATCCATTGGTGAAGGTATCGATTGTACCGCGTGGCCTAGCTGCATTGGGCTACGCTCAATACCTCCCCAAAGAGCAATATCTCTACACCATGGCCCAAATGATGGATACCATGTGTATGACCCTAGGGGGAAGAGCGGCAGAGGATATTGTCTTCAATGAAATCTCTACTGGTGCTCAAAATGACTTAGAACGCATTACGCAAACTGCCTATGCCATGGTGACACTTTATGGCATGAATCTCCGAGTCGGGCAGGTGTCATTTAAAGCAGATAACGAATATTCTTTTGGAAAGCCTTATTCAGAGGATTTGGCTAAAACCATTGATGAAGAAGTGAAGAAAATCATTGATGGCGCATATGAGCGTACAAAGGCGCTCTTGATAGAAAAGCGAACAGAATTGAATGCTGTTGCAAAGGAATTGTTGGAAAAAGAGGTGATATTTAAAGATGATCTTGAGCGCCTAATAGGCCCAAGGCCATTCGCTGAAGAGAGTGTGGCAGAGGAACTCACAGAGAAAGTCTCTCCTAATGGGACAGGCAGTACAGAGGCGCCTCAGGTTTCGGATACACAAGATCCTCCTGAAAGCGAATCATAGATTATTGCCCCCTTTACTTACGTAAATGATAAGCCTGTTTGCAGGCTTGGGATACTCAGACTAGCGCCTCCTAAAAGGGGGCGCTTCTTTTTTGAAAAAGATTTTATCTTTTTCAAAAAAGAAGCGGTTTAAGCGTTTAACAGGAGTTTAAGGGTTTAAAGGGAATTCCCTTGAACGAATTGAACGCTTGAACTTTGGACCTGCTGAGAGTGAACATTCTCAGAACTCTGAAGGCAACTTCCCATACTGTTTGCGGAAGCATTTGGCAAAGTAAGAGAGATTGTTGAATCCTACTTCATAGGCGATCTCGGAGACATTGCCATGTTTTCCTTGAAGGAGCTCTTCAGCCCGAGCCAAGCGCAAGGTGCGGATGTACTGCCCAGGGGATTGAGCAGTCAGGGCATGCAGTTTTCGGTAAAATTGTGTTTTACTCATGCCCATTTCTTCTCGAAAGGCCTCTGCATTAAATGACGCATCCCCCAAATTGTCCACGACTACTTGGTGTGCTTTGGTCAGAAAGGTCTGATCCGCGACGGGTAAGGCAGGAGAGGCCTTCTTGCCGTTAGTTGGTATAGGAATGGTGGGGCTATCATTGCCATTCGAAGAAGGAAGGTGTTCTACATTTGAAGGGGCTTTTTCTGGAGGAGTAGCAGGTGAATCTTTGATTAAGGCATGGGGCAAGGCAAGAATAAATTCAAGCCCTTGCTCGGGATTCCCCTCGACTGTTAATACTGAACCTGGGTTCGTGGCCATCTCATGCGCCATTTGCAAGCTGACCGCTTCTCCATCATAGCCAGGAGGTGAAAAAACTTTGATGGCGAGCTTTTCATCAGCTAAAACGGTTAGTTGTAGCTTAACTAGGTGGCGCAATTCTTCATATGGCAAGAGGTTGCTCAATAAATTATGGACGATTCCCTCAGCCGTACCATAAGTAGTTGATGGAAAAGGAAGTTCAACATTCTGTTGAAGTTCTGTCAACTGTTTATTGGCGGCTTTTATATGCTTTTGTAAAAGCACTTGAGGAACGGGAGAAGTCACCAAGGCTTGCTTTTTCTTCCGATAAATCAGAACCCAAATGGTACTTCCTGCCAATAATAGCATTAAGCCGAATAAGGACCATTTGAGAAATGTGAGGTTATTTGAAGGAATTTCCTCCTCTATGGGTTTCCATGCCTCACTTTGATATAAATGTTCAGGATAAGAAATGCGCTGCTTTTCCAATTCTTCCAGCTCTTTTTTGATGACAAGCATCTTCTCCGACTCCCATTGGTCGTCGGTTTTTTGCCCTTTTAAGGGCGGAAGAAGGGCAAGACTGACAAATGTCAGGCATATAATAAGTAAAGCTCGCGTCATATAATCCGGCTGAAAAACGAGATGCTCCTTGGGTAATTAGACTAATCCACTACTATATTAAGCATTTTGCACGATACCACCACCACACATGTGTGTGGGATTATGTTAAATGCATGTTAAAGTCAATGACAGAATGATAGGATGAGGGAAGGATAGAAATGGAAGAAGATGATAAGATGACTAAATGATTAGATGAGTAAATAAGGGAGCAGGTGGGCTTGGACTTCCATTTTATCATTTTCGCATATATTCATTTAATTATTTCATTCTCACCCTACACCCAATTATTCCTCAGTGCCTTCGCCACAGCCTCTGACTTAGAATTGACTGTCAGCTTCTTATAAATACTCTTGATATGTGATCGGACGGTATCTTGGCTAATAAATAACACATCCGCAATCATCTTATAACTCTTTCCCTGACAGAGCTGTTCTAGTACTTCTTTTTCTCTGCGCGTAAGGTCATGCCGATGTTTTCTTTGGAATGAGCCCACCACCATTCTGGCAATATCAGTGCTCATAGGAGCGCCGCCAGCATGGACTTCTTGGATGGCATCTAAGATGCGCTGGGGAGAGGTATGTTTGGTCAGGTACCCACATGCTCCGGCACATAAGGAGTCAAAGACGAGTTGGTTATCTTGGTGAACAGTGAGCATGATGACTTCTACAGAAGGCGTTTGCGCTTTTAATTGACGCACGCCTTCAATCCCAGACATCCCTGGCAAGGAGATGTCCATCAAGACAACATCAGGTGTATCATAGCGCATTTCTTCAATGGCTTTTTCAGCGCAATCATAGGTGGCTAGGCAGTCAAATCCGGGACTCCTATCGATGATATAAGAGAGATTTTCCCTTATCTCTTGGTCATCTTCCACAATGGAAATGTGAATTTTTTCAGGCCTCATAATGGTAGGTTGGTTTCTATATGTATTTCGGCTAATTCTCTAAAATCTATAAGATACACAAGGGGGGCAAGGTCATTTGTCAGGATGAATTACGCAGTTTATGTGATAAGTCCCCTAAAGGCAATTACCGTCCCGCCAGCTGGTCTGCTGGCAATTTCCAGCTGAGAACCAAGCTGCTCTGCCCTTGCGCGCATATTGCGCAGACCATATCCTTTGGATTGTTGTTGGAGGTCAAAACCTTGCCCATCATCAGCAAGCTTGATGGAGAGGTGGCTATCCTCCAGGGAAAACGATAGCCAGACATTTTCCCCTTTTGAATACTTAAGCGTATTGTGCATCGCCTCTTTGAATATCAAGGCCAAATGGCGTTTCCAATCCATAGACAAGGCTGTGCCTTGCAAAGCGTCTTCTAAACCCGATATGCGAAAATCGATTCCGCTTCTGTCAAATAGCTCATCGCCAAAGTCTTTCAGCAAGACCGCCAATTCGAATACAGAGTCCCGTTCTGGGTCGAGTGCCCATAAGAAGTCACGCATCGTGTGATACAGGGCGCCTGTATTGTCTTTTACCTTTCGGAAATAGTCTGCCAGGTCAATCTGAGACAGGGAAGGCTTCCGTTCGGTGACTTCTGTCAACAAGGAGATCCGGGTGAGTTTATGCCCCATTTCATCATGAAAATCGGCAGCAGCCTTTTGACGGACTTGCTGAATCTGCTCGATCTTATGAATCTTGGCGCGAAGGCGCAAGTGGTGGGCTAAAAGTATCATCCCGATCAGGCAGCATCCCAAAAGGACGGAAAACCAGGCCGTTTGCCAAAATGGCGGTTCTATGTGAATAGGAAGAATGGCTTTTTTTACGGTCCATTCTCCGTCGTGATTGGCTGCTTTTACTTCAAAGGTATAGGCCCCTGGTGGAAGGTTGGTATAAGTGACTTTACGGTCTTGACCGGCAGGTATCCATTGATTTTCCAATCCCTTCAATCGATAGGCATACCTGGTCCGTAGGCGATGGTTAAACCCAAGACTGACGAACTCTATCGAAAAAAAATTTTCTTGATGACTCAAGCAGATCGGCTCTGCCTGCGTCAATGGATAAGGGAGGTCTATTCTCTTCCCTAGTACCGTAAAAGTAGTCAGTAGGGGAGAGGGGGTAGGAGGGTCATTTTGGATTTCGGAGGGGAAAAAGCAATTCAGACCATTGATGCCGCCAAAGTACAACTTGCCATAATTATCCTTGTGAAAAGCGCCAATGTTGAATTCATTGTTCTGAAGGCCATCGCCCATATCAAATCGTTTGAGGTGATTGTTGCGAGGGCAATATCGATAGAGGCCATCATTGGAACTGATCCAGAGATTGTGGGCGGAATCCTCTACAATGCCGGCAATGTTGGGGATGGGGGAACGATCAGCACCTAAGGGACGAGTCATCTCTAAGGACTGTTTATTGACCTGCAATAACCCTCTACTATAACTGCCTACCCATAACCTTTCCTGGCTGTCTTCATAAATGGCATTGACTGTCATGCGATTGTCTGTACTAAACCCAAAACGCGCTATCGACATGGTATCTGCTGCTGAATCCCAGGTCATTTTATTCATTTTCCCCACAATATTTCCAACCCAATACACCCCTTCATGGTCCTGATAGATGCATCGGAAGTGAGTAGAAGAAAAACTATTGGGATTATCAGGGGAATGGGTATAATGCCGAAACGTGTGTAGAGAATCTATCCATCTATGCAGGCCTCGGTCGGTGCAGGCCCAGATATTGCCCGACCGATCTTCATAGACCTGCCAGATATTGCCAGAAAGCAAGGCTTCCCGGTTCTCAGGCCCTAGACTCAATGAGTTCAGGACTTGCCTGTCTGGACCTAGAATGGTAATGCCCTCTGTATGCGCTACCCACAACCGACTGTGCCGGTCTTCCATAAGGCCACGGATAAAGCGCCATTGGAGGTGGTCACTTGTCTCAAGGACCTTAAATTGTTCCGATAGCGGATCGAAATACCGGACCCCACAGCCAGTACCTATCCATAGTCGGTTCTTGCGGTCACGTAAGATAGCCATGACGTGATTGTTGCCAGGCCTATCTGATTCCCATTTCTTGAAATGTGTGAACTTTTGACGACTGGGGCGTAATTGATAAAACCCATCTCCAGTAGTCCCAATCCATACGGTGCCATATTTGCCGGAAGCGATCGAGGTGGGACGAAGCATTTGGACATTGCTATACCCTTCTCTGTCAAGAGTCAATTGACTGGTTTTGAGTGGGTTGGGGACGATATAAGTAAAGTGGTTGTCAGGCGCAAGAACCCACGCTCGCCCCAATTCATCCATAAAGGCATAGCGTTTTCTGGGAGGGAGATGCAAGGAATCGTCTAACCGGATAAAGGCCTCTGCTTTTGGCGACTTGACAAATAACCCTTTTTCCCAAAAGCACGCCCATATCGAGCCTGATTCATCTTTACCTAAGCCAGATAACCTCCCTCCCTGGTCATTTGGCAGGGGGTGAGATAATATACTGTCTACATCGGTTGTTGCCAAGAGCCCCCAACCATTGGTACCAATCCATAATCGATGATCATCTCCTTCAACCAATCTGGTGGTCTGGTGCTGAAAAGGCGCTAAGGTATCCCCTTGTAGTACATAGAAAGATGATAACTGGTAGGTAGCTGGGTCAAAACGGAATAACCCACGGTCAGTTCCCATCAGGATGTCTCCTTCATGGCTATTGAGGATGGTCAGGATCGTGAAATTGTTCTGAAGTGTTGGGTTGCTGAATGAGATGGGGGAATAGGTACGGCTGGCCTCATCTACCAAATGAATCCCTTCGGCGGTCGAAATCCATGTATGGCCAAGGTCATCAAAAAATATGCGACGGGCAAAGTTATGCGGAGCCAGGGCATCTGTGTGATCTGCTGCATAGAAATCAAATGTTTCTGTGGAGCGATCAAACCGGCTGACGCCACCTGCTGCCATGATCACCCAGATGTCCCCTTCAGGGCTTTCACATATTCCGCTGATATAATTGGCGCGGATGGAAGAGGTATCTGTGGGGTGATGGCGAAAAACAGTGATCTCATATCCGTCATACCGATTGAGTCCATGTTCCGTGGCGATCCATAAGAAGCCATACTTATCCTGATGCAAGTCGCGGACTCCGCTATTGGAAAGGCCTTCAGCAAGCGAGAAATGGTCCAGATGGAGCTCTTGAGCACCAGAAGGCATGATGGTAAGGCAAAAGAAAAATAGAAAATTTGATGCCGCTAGTAGCAGTCGAAGCATAGGAGAAAGATGGATTTATGCGAAGAGTAATTGAAAATCAAAGCGTATTTCTTTTCCTGTATAAACGCGTTACTTTTGTAGAGAGAAGCTTTTCCTTAAATAAATACCTGTTAAACTAACTAAAAGCCTGATTTCGATCACATGAGAAAAATATTTTTTTTCCTTCTCGGTACTCTGTCCTTGATAATGGCGGGCTGTTCCAGCCAGGAAACTCCTCAGAACCTGCTGAATGTTCCAGATATGGTGGACATCCTCACAGAGTTTCACTTAGCTGAGGCGGCGATCACGCGTGAGAACATGTCGGTCAAAGACAGAGAAGTTAGGCGTCATTATTATCAGGATGTGATTCTAAAGGAAAAAGAAGTGGATCGGGAGGCATTTTTTCAAAGTTACCATTATTACCTCACCCGCCCAGAACTCATCGACACGATTTACTCTCGTATGATAGATGACCTGAATCAATTGGTTCCAGTAGAGCAAGAAAAGCGATTTAAGCAAAAAGAAAAGGAGAAGACAAAGCCAAAATGGAAAATTGAGCGGGAGGCAAGGCTGAACCAACAGAAAGAGGCAGCTAAGAAGAAATGAAAATTAAGCATGAATAATGGAAAAAGAAATTAGGCGATGGTCCTTCCTTATAGCATTTCATTTTCTCCTTTTTACCCTTGTATTTGCTCAAGATCACGGTGACTGCATCGATGCGCGCGAACTGGTGCTGAAGCTTGATCAGCGGATTTTTGACATTCCAGTCCCTGCCGAAGGGCCAGGGCAGGTCAATGAAATCTCCGCCCCTCGCGGCGACAAATACTTTTTTCGCCAAGAGCATCATACCCATTGGTATACATTTGTTGTGCCTTTTAACGGTATGTTGAGCTTGGAAATTCGCCCCTATGTAGCGGCTGACGACTATGACTTCTTGCTGTTTCAAGACAGTACTGGGCGAATTTGTGAACAAATTCAAGAAAAATCAATTCTGCCGATTCGTTCAGTCATTTCAAGAAATGACAAGCGGCTGGCAAGCCGTACAGGCTTGGATGCTTATGCCAAAACTGTACACCAAGAAGAAGGCCCTGGACCTTCTTTTGCCCAGGCGATTCAAGTCAAAAAAGGTCAGCGCTTTTACCTGCTCATTGACAATGTCTATGGGGGAGGGGAGGGCTACGAATTGGCTTTTAAATTCTTCTACCAGCCTAAGCTGTTTGGGCAAGTAATAGATGCGGAGACCAAGGAACCATTAGATGCCAAAGTCTATGTAGAGTATTGGGAGCAGCCCATCCAATTGGATTCTATCCTCACAAATCCTTCAGACGGTAAATACGCCGCTAAGGAGCCTTTAGAATTCAAAACAGACTATAAATTGGTTTTCACCTCAGACGGATATTTCACCAAAGTCCGTAAGGTCAATTACCCCATCCTGCGTGAAAACCGAGGAAAACCCATCAATATGGCCTTGACGCCCCTGAAAGAAGGGGTGACCCTTACCTTAGAAGATATCAATTTTCTTCCTGGAGTAGCTGACTTTACGCGGGCTACCAGGCCCCGCCTGCGAGAGACCCTCGACCTGATGCAGCGATATCCCAAAATGGTGGTACAACTGGAAGGACATGTCAACGGCGTCCTCACGCCCAATTGTGAACAAGACACATTTTCCATCAACCTCTCCTGGCGTCGAGCAGGTGCGGTAAAACGCTACCTCGTCGAAAATAGAATCGACCCAAATCGAATGACCATCAAAGGCTTTGGCTGCACCCAAATGTTGTTTCCCCATTCACAAAGACAAAGCGACATGGCCAAAAACCGTCGCGTAGAGCTGAAGGTGATACGGCTGAAATAAGAAATTATTGATTATTAAATTAATAATCAGTCAATCAATAATTATTAATTTTAATCGCAGTAGGGTCAGGACATGTCCTGACCCTACTGCGATTAAAATTACCGCACATAGCTCCCCGCATTGATATCGATCGTACAGCCCGTTGCATGGTCCATGTAGCCACTAAGCAAAAACGCAACAGTCGGCGCAATGTCCTTCGGTTCTGTCAATTCATCCAAGGCTAAATCGTTGAGGGCATAGCTTTCGCCGTAATCCTCGATGAATTGCTGGGCCATATCTGTGCGCGTGAAGCCTGGTGCCACGACAAAGGATTTGATTCCTTGCTTGCCATATCCCCTGGCAAGGGAACGGCTCATCGCCACCATGCCGCCTTTGGAGGCGGCATAGGCCAGGTAATCGGGCGTATCGCCTCGAAAAGCAGCGCGCGAAGCGATGTGTACAAGCCTGCCACCCCCTGACTGGATCATGGATGGAAGAATCTTCTTGCATAATAGACTGGATGCCAGGAGATTAGTACTCATGGTATGCTGCCACTCATCTACCCAGCGTGCGTCATCTGCCTGGTCCATCTCTGTGCAGATGGCTACGCCTGCATTGTTCACTAGGCCATGTACATGGTCATAAGTTGATAGGACTTGCTCAGCCAAAGTGATGGTCGCTTTGGGATCAGAAAGGTCTGCCTGGAAGGCTTTGGAATCATTTCCCACTGCCTCGGCAAGTAGGTGAGCAGCCTGGGCTTGCTTGTGGTAGTGAATGGCGACAGTCGCGCCTACACCCGCCAAAGTTTTGACGATGGCTTCGCCAATGCCTCGGCTTCCACCAGTCACGAGGATGAATTGTCCAGTAAAATCTATTCGCATATAGGATAAAATTGAGGTTGTCAGGAAGGAATGGAAATATATGTTTTGATTTTAATTTTCATTTAGATTTTGATTTCTTCCTTATCTTTGCCCAAAATTTTTCACACAAAAGCTAAAATCGGAATTCTATGAAAGCACTGGTATTTCCTGGACAAGGCGCCCAATACGTAGGGATGGGCAAAGAATTATACGACGCTTCCGCAGAAGCGCAGGCCCTCTTTGCCAAAGCCAACGACATCTTAGGCTTTGATATTCAGTCACTTATGTTTGAAGGGACTGATGAAGACCTTCGTAAAACCTCTGTCACCCAGCCCGCTATCTATATCCATTCGGTAGTAGCAGCGATGGTACATGATTTGGGAAAAGACGCAGGAATGGTCGCTGGTCATTCCCTAGGCGAATTTTCAGCCTTGACAGTGGCAGGTGCATTAAGCTTTGAAGACGGGCTTCGCCTTGTCTCAACCAGAGCGAATGCGATGCAGAAAGCGTGCGACATGCAAGAAAGTACCATGGCAGCCATCATCGGCATGGAGGACGAAGCTGTTGAAGCAGTATGTGCCAATGTCACAGGAGAAATCGTCGTTCCCGCCAATTACAATACCGTCGGCCAATTGGTGATCTCAGGATCGCTTGAAGGTGTGGCCAAGGCCATCGTCCTGGCCCAAGAGGGCGGTGCCCGCATGGCAAAGAAGCTGGAAGTTAATGGCGCTTTCCATTCACCGTTGATGGAGCCTGCCCGCCTAGAATTGGCCGAAGGTATTGAAAATACCCATTTCAACGATACGAATATCCCCATTTACCAAAACGTCACCGCCAAACCTGCAACGGAGAAAGATCTGATCAAGGGGAATCTCCTTTCGCAGCTCACGGCAGCTGTCCGCTGGACCCAGACCATGCAGCACATGATTGCAGATGGTGCCACCGAGTTTGTAGAAGTAGGCCCTGGAAAGGTCCTCCGTGGCCTGTTGAAGCGGATTGACCGCAAGTTTCCTGCCTCAGGCGTGAGCTGAGTGAGACCGCTCGGGCTTCGAAGACTCAGCCCTCGCTGCGAGACCGGTCGTCGCGGAGCTCCTCCCTACGAGATCGTTCGCGCCTTCGGCACTCACTGCGAGACCGCTCGGCTCAAAGACTCGCCTCGCTTCGAGACAAGGGACTTCTTCGAAGTCGGCCTTTAGTCTCGCAGCGAGGGCCTTCTTAGGTCCGAGCGATCTCGCAGTGAGAGGCTTTAGCCTCGAACGGTCTCGGCTCTCGCAGCGAGCCCAAAGGGCGAGCGGTCTCACACAATCACCTTCTCCTTACTCGAATTCACAAATAGCACATTGCCCATCTTTCCATATCCGTTGAAGACTTCTTGCTGCTCGTGACGCACCGCGTCGCGGTGGAAGCCTAGGATCGTGAGATCAGCATCAGCAGAGGTTTCATTGATCACGCTTTTGATGCTAATGCCTTCTTTTCGAGCGATGAAGCGGATATTATTGGGAGAAATGGCCAGGCGTCCTGCTTGAATAAGGGCGAGGAGCTCCTTTTTCTGTTTTTCAAGGGTCGCTTCAGGGTAAATCGCAAAGATTTTAATCACCCCACCTTTCCATTCTGGATGACCGAGAATGATATAAGCGAGGAGGATTTTGAGGTTGCTATTTTCATACTCACCTGAGGTGAGCCAGACATGGATTTCGTGTTTATAGCCAAATCCTTTTTCCGTGCTTCTTAATATACACACATCAAAATCTGCGGCCTTGATCAGTCCATAATTGCTGATAATGTCCTCTAAGGTCACGGTATGGTTATGTGAATATTCAAAGAGGATCATGTTATTGTCCTGGCCTGAGATGCCAGGGAGTTGTAGCGTCTGTGCAACTGCAGTCGTATAGGACGGGCTGATGATGGTATCTATGTAGACATTGCTACGACTGACTTTGGTCCGTTCCAATAAGCGCTGCTGGACATCTTTGGAGGCTGCCACAGTGGCCGCAGAGTAATGGCCTTCGAGAAGGTGAATATAGGTGCCAAATCCGTATTTATGGGACAAAAAGCGCAGTAGGTCAAAGGCTGCCAAGCGTTCAAAAGAGTAGCGAGAAATACATACCGCTGAAGGTGCCCAGCTTTCCTCCTGATCGTCATGATCCGCGTCGCGGTGTTGCTTTTGAAGGAAGACGCGGAGCGACCGACTGGTTTGAAGGATAACCCCTTGAAAGATGCGTGCCATCCCGCCCGTATTGCTACTAGACCGACTGATCCAAAAATAAAATCCTCCCATCAAGATGATAGAAAGCCAGGCGTATTCAGGCTTCATTTTGAACATCAAGAAGATACATAAAATCGCCCCAATCAAGGAGAAATACCACCTGTTGGCGGTGAAAGTCGGGCGATAGGCAGGATTCCCCGCAAAGTATTCTAAAAACGAAATGAGGCAAATGGCCCCATAAGTCACCATAAAGAACATGGCGATGATCTCTGCGACAAAATCCACATTGCCCATCGCTACAAAAATCGTTGCGATAAAGACCGTCACAACACCACTGTTTACGGGCTCACCATCCTTCTTCCGCATGGCTGCCAGCCAGTCGCTTCCTTGCCCAGGCATGACTTTGTCCATGCCCAACGCCTGTAGCGTCCTCGGTGCTACAAGGATAGATCCTAAGGCCGATGAAATCGCAGCCGCGGCTAGCCCTATGGGTATGATAGGATACCATATGGCAATATCTCCCATAACTAGCTGGTCCTTGTCCGCAAGTTGCTCCAACGGCATAGAAAAGGCTAGTTTGATGGCGACGGCCGTATAAATCAGCATGCCGATAACGGTAGCCCAAAGTGTACCAGAGGGAATGGATTTTCCAGGATCTTTGAGGTCGCCTGAAAGACCTAATCCTGCGATGATGCCGGTAAAGGCGGGGAATATGATGGTAAAGACATAGAAAAAGGGTTTGGATCCAGAAAATAAATCCCGCGGCGCATCTTCGGCCAGCAAGGCTGGGTTAAAACCTGTTGAGCCAAATATCTCACTAAGAGAGCTTGGTTTGAAGCCTTCTACGGGTTTTCCAAGAAAAAAAAGCAGAAGGGAAAGTCCCAAAATAGCCGCAACGACATAGAGCAAACTCATGCCTGAATTGGCGCCTCGGGTGAGGACCAGCAAGGATAAAAGCGCCATCGTGGGCAAGCTCACCCAGCGTGCATTGACATCCCCCAATTCGAGGAACTCAAATACGGGATTGAAAGATTCGGCAAAGGCAATCACATAAAAGGCCACACTGATGGCCTGGGACAGGTAAAGGGCAATACCGATAGCACCACCGATATTCAGGCCAAAGGACCTGGAAATAATGTAATAGGCGCCGCCGCCCTCTACGCGCTGGTTGGTGGCGATCTCTGCAATCGCCAATGCGGTAGGAATGGTCACGAGGTGACCGATAATGACAATGGCTATGGTGCCTAGCAGCCCCACTTGGCCTACGGCCCACCCAAATCGCAAGAACAAAATGGCACCCAAGATCGTGCAGATCGATGTCAGAAAGACGGGCAGGGTACCAAATTTTTGGAGAGGAGTTGAATCACTGGACATGAGGGCAAGTTAATTTTTTTTGGGAAAAATTGTTGTTAAAAAAAATCTCCAAAAGAACTACCATAAAGCTGTTCTACTCGTTGCTGATGATTGAGGAAAAGGCTGTCTAGAAAGGAAGGGAATGGTTGTGGCGAATAGGTGAAATGGGCCTGGTTGATAGGGGATTTTGGTGAAATCCCACATGCAATTATAAGGGATAATGTGGCGATGAAGAGGATTTGGGAAAAATGGTTCATGGGCTTTTTCTTTTCATGAAAATAGCCAATGTCCCAAAAATACCCAACAGATTTTCCTCAATCTGTTGGGTATTCAGCAGCCATCAATCGATCAGTTACTAGTTTTTTCTCCCCATAATCGCCCAAATATGTTCTCATGAAGAATCCTTCCAACGCCTATATTTGACTAACATACACTTTACTTTAACCCCAATTCTAATGAAGTACTTTTTCCTAACCTTATGCTTAGCTGCCCTAACCAGCTGTTTTGGCCCCGACTGTGTGGACCCAGATAGTGACCTGATTGATCGCGGCTGCGGCAATTTATTTACCTACAAAACCTATGATGCCCTGGACAATACCTATATCTGGGTGCGTGCAGATCGTGATGCCCTTACCTTGACGGAGGATTTTACCACATTTGACCTGAAAGACAATATGGCTATCACAGCAGGGATTGAAACATTTTTACTAGATGGTCATCCTTTTTGCACAGATGTAGTAATAGTAGGTCAAACTACTACAGCCCTATGGACGGCCATCGAAGGCACTGTCAGTATCCGGGTCGTACGTCCTCCCAATGATTGCACAGAGACGTATGTGGTCGATGTGATCCTTCAAAACGCTGTTTTTGAAGATGCCAAAGGCGATCAGATACTGGTCGATGAAGTTCGCTATGAGCGTGTCTGGGTCAATTTTTTGATTGGATAGAAGGGGAGGAACGATTTTTCACCCATTATGAGAAGTCCTTCAAAGATTATCAATCTTTGAAGGACTTTATTATCTTCCATTCTCCATTTTCAATTCTTAATTCACCCCATGTTCCTCCCCAGCATCCTCAAGCAATTTCAGTACTACCAACATCTCGGTACCAAGACCATCGAGCAATTGACCGATGAGCAGCTTTTCTGGCAAGCCAATGAGGCCAGTAATAGCGTAGCCATCATCGTGAAGCACTTATGGGGCAATATGCTATCCCGCTGGACCAACTTCTTGACAGAAGACGGCGAGAAGATTTGGCGCGCAAGAGAAGCTGAGTTTGATAATGACATCGGTTCAAGGGAGGAGCTATTGGCGAAATGGGAAGAAGGCTGGAAATGCCTCTTTGACGCAATTACGCCCCTACAGGAAGCGGATTTGGAACGGATCATTTACATCCGAAATATGGGCCATACGGCCATAGAGGCCATCAATCGGCAAATGACCCATTATGCCTACCATGTGGGCCAAATGGTCTTTTTGGGGAAGCAACTTACAGGAGAAGACTGGCAAAGTCTTACCATTCCTCGTGGACAGTCTGCGACCTACAATGCAGAGAAATTTGCGCAGGAGAAGCGGAGAATGCATTTTACGGATGAGGTATTGGAGGGGAAAAGACGAAATAAAGTGTAAAACTACATATTTGATAGGGCAACCTTAACCTTCTAATTACACTTTTTACGGACCTATTTCCGATAAACAAGTCCGTATTTGTCGGTATCTTTCCATCAATAGATTTCCTGATCCCTTTATTCCTTCCTTGCGTATCAAATCTATTTCAAAAATTTAATACTAATTTTCCAGATCATTGTATCTTGACTTTTCATCCTTCCCATTACCCCACTGTACCACCTGTTTGCCTCATTGGAAGTATGAAAACGATTAAAGAGCAGATTGAAGCTATTCGCCAAGAAACCGCACTATCTGAAACTCATTTAACTATCATCTCTTCAAACCACGTCGAAGGGATTATCGGAAGAATTCAGCAAAATTTTTGCAAGGAAAAGGGGATGAAAGCCCGAGAACCCAGTTCTTGGCTGTGGGAGAAATTTTGTAAACCATTCGATAAATGGGATGTACGAGGGATTGACATGGAAAAGTTTTTTGACCTCATGCTCCCGCCTGGCCAACTGTTCTGGTTTTTGATTTTTGACCAAACCCAGCAACCCATGCCTTTTTGGGTGTTTGAAGCAGACTTGGAAGGAGTCGCTACTGTGGTCTGGAATTCCAATATCAACGAGTACTATATTGTGGACAAATCCTGCCGATGGCTAGTTGCAGAAAATCACAAAGGGGAAGTATTTGCTTTAGGGCAAGAAGCCATTTCCAGACTTCAGTTTGCTAAGACGCAAGTACTTTAAGAAATTATTGATTATTAAAACGCCCCATAAGTTGATTGTCAACCTATGGGGCGAAAAAATATAGACGTAATTGCTAAAAGAAAAATCGAATGACTAATCAATAATCAATAATCAATAATCACTCATCAATAATTAATAATTAGCTCACCGCTTCTACTTCATAAGTGAAAGCTTCTTTCAGCATGCCTACCAGTTCAAGCCTTTCCCAGCCAAAGAAAGTGACAGCGCGCTTGTCTTCTGTACGAACTTCTTTTTTTACACCATTTTCTTCAAGCACTTCTACATAGTTGAAGGTGACTTCTTTGTCATAAGCCTTGCGACCCATATGGCCATAAGCGGCTGTTTCAGAGAAGATTGGGTTCTTTAAACCAAATCGCTTCACGATTTCAGCAGGTTTGAATGACACCAATTGGCCGATCTTCTCAGCGATCTCTGCGTCAGATTCTTTGACGTGAGAAGTGCCATAAGTGGATACGTTGATAGAGACAGGCTCCGCTACGCCGATGGCGTAAGCGAGCTGTACGAGGATTTCGTCAGAGACGCCAGCTGCGACCAAGTTCTTGGCGATGTGGCGGGCTGCATAGGCAGCACTGCGGTCCACTTTAGAAGCGTCTTTTCCAGAAAAAGCACCACCGCCGTGCGCACCTTTGCCGCCGTAAGTATCGACAATGATCTTGCGACCTGTAAGGCCTGTGTCACCATGAGGACCACCAATCACAAATTTTCCAGTAGGATTGATGTGGTAAACAGTATCACCAGATAACAAGTCCTGAGGGATCACGCGCGGCACCAACAGACTGATCATGTCCTGACGGATTTTTGCCAGCATCTTATTGTCTGCTGCTACTTGCGCCTCGGCGCTGTCGTCTTCGGGTTGGATGAACTCATCATGCTGGGTAGATACAACAATTGTGTGGACACGTAGCGGTTTGCCATCATCATCGTATTCGATGGTGACTTGAGACTTGGAGTCTGGACGCAAATATGGCATCAAATGCGGCTCATTTTTGCGGATATTGGCCAGTTCCTGGACGAGGCGGTGCGAAAAAGCCAATGCCATCGGCATATACTCTTCTGTCTCATTGGTCGCATAGCCAAACATCATCCCTTGGTCACCAGCGCCTTGCTCTTTCTCCTGCCCTTCGTCTACGCCTCTGGCGATGTCTGGCGACTGAGCGTGTAGGGAGTTCATGACGCCACAGGAGTCAGCGCTAAACATATACTCATCTGAGGTATAACCAATGCGGCGAATGGCTTCGCGCGCTACTTCTTGCAAGTCTACATAGGCTTTGGTAGTTATCTCACCTGCCAAAACTACTTGGCCAGTTGTGACCAAAGTCTCGCAAGCAACCCGTGAATCAGGGTCTTGGGTGAGCATAGCGTCCAATACGGCGTCTGAAATCTGATCAGACACTTTGTCTGGGTGTCCTTCCGATACGGATTCTGATGTGAATAAATACGACATTATTTCGAGGGATAAATTGTTATTAATGAAATGAAACTACCTACGGAAATTCTTTTTGAGCCTGCAAATTTGCAACATAAGGCGAACAAAATCAATCAATCGATAATCTCACGCTTCCTTGGGTGCTTTCAAAGCATTTTTCGCGCCAAAATGAAACACTTTTTATATTTTTGCCGCTATGGCTAGGAGAAAAAATATTCGAAAGGAGGAATTTGGTCAATTGCCGAATTGCTTTAATAAAACAGCAGAATGGAAAGGAAAGTGGCGGACATATTTTGAAAACGATCATCCGATCATTTTGGAATTGGGGTGTGGTAAAGCTGAACTCAGTTATACCCTCGCAAAGCAAAACCCTGAGATCAATTATATTGGAATCGACCTGAAGCCTGATCGCCTGTGGCATCCTTCCAAGCAGGCGCTAGAAGAAGGCGTTAGCAATATTGCCTTACTTTGTATCAATCTACTCGATTTGGCGGATCACTTTGCCGAAAATGAAGTGGATGGAATATGGATCACATTTCCTGATCCTTTTCCCAAAAATCGTCAAGCCAAGCATCGTATGATCAATCCAGCCTTCCTGAAAGGTTACCAAAACGTATTGAAACCTGGCGGTCTGGTCCAGTACAAAACCGACAATTTGTCCCTATTTCATTACAGCTTGGAGACCTTTGTAAAAACGGAAAATATTCGATTCAAATATTTGACCTTTGACCTCCATGAAGCCCTTGAAATCAGCGAAAATACTAAGATTGAAACAACTTATGAGAAAAAGTTTAGGGAAATGGGGGTGAAAATCAATTACGTTTCTTTTGTTTTTATTCCCCAATAAGGTCATTTTTGCTACAAAAATACCAAAAATCTTACATCAAATTTGGGCAATATTCTTTCGCTAAAGAAATCTACTTTTTCGCATTGTCATAGCAGATATGAGTCATTTTTGCTCCTTCATTTTGAGGAGCTTATATCCCCAATTCTGGTTATATCAGTAGACTCTCTTCCTTATTTCCTGCCAATATTCTTACTTAAAAACAGCTTTTCGGAGAATGAGTACTTTGGGTGTTTATGAAGTATTGTGGCTATTTTAATGTAATTAACCACACTTACTCATGGAAACATCACAACAAGATTTATCAATTTGGTGGGAAGGTTTAAGTGAAGAGTGGCAAACCATTTTTGCGGATCAACTAGCCTGAATAATTCATAAAAAAGGGGAAAGCCTGAGTTTTTGTTCTTGTAAATGTCTAATTTACAAGTACTTAAGACAAAAACAACAAAACTTTCCCATGTCAAATTTAGTTAAAAAAGGATCGT
>JAUIKF010000045.1 GCA_030430575.1 Bacteroidia bacterium
AAAGTTCGTTATCTTCGAACAGGTAGTGAGATCTGTCATTTTTTTTGTTTAAGCACCTTAAAGATGCCTAATTTCTCACTACCGTTTTTCTTTTTCTAAAGGGGGACAGATCGCAACTGCGCCCATTAAAGAATCTTTTCTGAATGAAAAAACAATTTGTTTTCAAATATATATTTTCCACTATTGCGACGGGTTTAAACCCGTCGCAATAGAAGCAATAACTCACTCCACCACCACCTTCTTCACCCAAAACCCCTCCACATCCTTCACCTGCATCAGGTAAACACCTGACAATAAGCCACTTACCCTCACCTCTGTCCCACCATTTCCATCCAGTACATATCGCCCATTAAATAGCTTTCGCCCTGTCAAATCAAGCAGCGTCACCTCCACCTCACCGCCTACAGGCGCATCGAGGTGAACGGTCCATTGACCATTGCTGGGATTAGGGAATATCCGTAAAGGGCTGCCAAAGTCTTGCAGCAGATACTCGCGCAGCCAGAAAGGACGCTGCGCTGCGAAGGTCCGCAGGTCATCGATGACCGCCAGCCAACTAGCCAGGCTCCGCGGCTGTCCCCATCGACGAATATGCGCCACCATTTCGGGTTCGAAGAGCCGTTGCAGGCTGTCGATCTGGGAGATGACACGAGCTGGGGCAAAAGTAGTACTCAAATGATGGTGAAAAGCCGCGCGGAATTGGCGGTTGAAGCGTTCATTTTTGAGGAGGTTTTGGAGCAAAACTGTCCCCCATTCGGGTTTTAGAGGGGTTGGCGTAAAGTCGGGGTAGATAAAGGGCGTAAAAGGATTGTCGGCAAATCGCTGAAAGGAAGCGTCCTGGTCATAGAAAAACCAGCGCCATTTGGCGTTGGGGGCTTGCTCCCGCCAAAAGCGGGTATTGCCCACAGGCCAGTCTGTGTTCATGGCATAAAGCTGAGCAATGTAGTATAGGATAAAAGCCTCTATATCAATCTGTTCTGCGACAGTTTGATACTGGACAGAGTCCCTCAAATCATGAGCGCGGACAAAGTCCAGTAAGGCGAGATAATCGGCATTATCGCCTTCGGATATTTGACCATCCTCTTCCAGAATGTCTACTGCGTCGTCATCCACCCCGAAGTGCTGCGCCAAATAATGTTTATCATGGCGCTCGCGCAGGTTCTGAATCCCCCAATATTCGCCATTAAGAAATACGATAGTTGGTCGAAAGGCCTGTATCTCAAGGCTTTGCCAGGGCAAGAGACTGTGAATCAAAGCATCTTTGATGCCTGTCCGGCCCCAGTCCGAACTGGGGGTGCGTAATAGAAAGCGCTTATAGCGGGTATAGGGCCTGTCAGGGAACAGCGGATATTCCAGGTAATTGTCGCCGTATTCACTGCGGGCGTAGAACCGCAATGACTTTTGCGGACCGCCTCGGCTTCCGCGGCCGTGAATGCGAACGCCCATATCCTGAGCGATTTCAAGTTGCCCTTCCTCACTGAAAAACGACACGTGTACAGGCCGTTCCCATTTTTCCCCGCCTTGTGTGTAATTGCCATAAGGGCTTTCATCCCCCAATTTGCCCGAAACATAGATCCCCTCTTCATAGCCAAAAAAATGGGCTGGATCAGTTACCAGGCTGATCACGGGAAAAGTAAAATGCAGATTCCCCACCAAATACGTGTGGGTATAAACGCGGCTACTAGGCGCCCCTTGACGAAATGCTGCCGCACGAATCACAGTCGCTTTGGGGACTTGTCCTATTGGAGCTTTCCATAGATGAGAAGTGGAAATCGTGGAAATAGTATTAGGTAAAGGGGTGCGGTCGGTGAGGGTAAAAGGACTTTCCCATTTGGGCGAATTTGCTGTAGGGAGGGAACCGTCAAGGGTGTAGTGAATCGATGCAATCCCTTCGTGAGATGTAATTGAAAGCGGCGTATTTTCGGGATAAAACCCACTTTCCACCGAAAAAGTCAATGTATCAACTAAGGGAGGAAATCCTATCTGACTATTCGTGGCACCAGGCGTCGCTTCCATAAACAGTACCCACAAATCCCCCCCATCAGGCTTCCGCCCAAAGGATTGGTCACCCGCTAGTGCGACGACAGGCAGTCGGTCCATTACCCTTCCCTGCGGATCGACCAGCCACAAATCTTCTCCAGCTGCGCGAAGCTTGAAGTTGGTATGGAGTTGGGCACCTGTGCGATTTTTATCCGAAGCAAAAACTAACAAGTGCGCTTCGGACGCTAGCGTTATACTGGGAAAAGTCCATTTGTCAAGGCGCAAGGTATCATCGGTCAGGCGGTAGCCTTGGAGATTGATAGGAGCAGTGCCCTTATGGTATAATTCTATCCAGTCAGAATAGTCACCGTCTTCGTCTGCCACCGTCATATCATTGGCCGACATGACTTCATTCAAGACCACTTGTGCGGGCAAAGAGGTGCTTAATAAAAGGGAAAATAGGGTTAATAGGGTATGGTTCAAGAGGTTGTTAGGTTGTTTTTTGAACCATATAAGGCATTTAAGTACATATAAGGTCAAAAAGAGCGGTTACTTTAATTTTAATTTCGATTTTCATTTTCATTCTACCTTATCCGCATCCTTCCAAACGGGAAACTTGGTCCGATAGGCACGAATTTGTTCAAGATCAAAGGTAGCCAAAAGCAAGGCTTCTTGATCATCACCTTGCACAAGCACCTTTCCAAGGGGATCAAGAGCCACTGAATGTCCTGGATAGTTCCAGGAGGAGCCATCTACCCCTACGCGGTTGACACCTACTACAAACGCCTGATTCTCAATGGCCCTGGCCTTAAGCAACGCATCCCAGTGTGCAACTCTGGGGGACGGCCAGTTGGCGACGTAGACAAGTAAATCATAGTCAGGACCGTCTGGCCCCGAATGTGTCCGACTCCATACAGGGAACCGCAGGTCGTAACAGATCTGTGGGCAGATCCGCCACCCTTTATAGGAAAACACTACGCGTTTTTGCCCAGGCTCATAATGCTCGTGCTCCCCTGCCATCCGAAAGCAATGTCGCTTGTCATAAGTCGTCACCAACCCTTCAGGCCCCATAGCGACGAATCGATTGTAATATTGCTCATCTTCCATGATGATGATGCTTCCCATCACCAATGCCTGGTGCTGCGCTGCCAGCCCTTTCATCCACTGCATGGTCCGACCATGCATTTCTTCCGCCAGCGGCGCAGGATTCATCGAAAAACCTGTGGTGAACATCTCGGGCAAAACGATCACATCCGTTTGGGAGGCACTTTGAAGCATCGTTTCAATATGTTGACGATTCGCCTCGTGGTTTTCCCAGCGCAGATCGAGTTGAAGGAGGGAGAGGTGGAGCATAGGAAGAAGGGTTCAGGGGTAGCTTATAAAAGATTGCCATTCAAAATTCATTAAATTACTATCTTGTTAATCCTGAAAATCATGTCAATCTTGTCAAAAATAGCAAAAAACGCCAATTCATATGGCTGAAACTCATACCCTCTCCCGCCAACAGGCCCAACGTCTGACTCTTGCGCAGCAAGGCCTGCTGAAGCCTGCCGCTTTTGGCAAGGGCCCAAATGCAGTGGTCGCAGCGATTCAGCGACTAGGGTATGTGCAGATAGACACAATTTCTGTGATCAATCGCGCCCATCACCATACGCTTTGGACGCGCGTCCCAACCTATCAACCCGATTGGATCCATCGGTTGCAGGCTGAGGAGAAAACGATCTTTGAGTATTGGAGCCATGCGGCGGCTTACCTGCCTATGCGAGATTTTCGCTTTTCGCTACACCGCAAGCAGGAACTGCTGGCGGGGGGGAAACACTGGTTCAAGCGTGATCCCAAGGTGATGAAATATGTCATGGATCGAATCACGGCTGAAGGGCCGTTGCAGGCGCGAGATTTTGCCGCTCCTCCCGATTGGGAGTCCTCCCATATGTGGGACTGGAAACCTGCTAAACGAGCATTGGAGCAATTGTTCATGGAAGGGCAGTTGATGATTGCGGAGCGAAAAGGATTCCAAAAAATCTTTGACTTACCAGAAAGGGTCCTGCCAAGTGACATCTCTACCCAGGTACCTTCGCAAGCTGAAATGGCGCGCCACCTGGTGGAGGTTACGCTACAGGCCCACGGCATTGCTTCGGCGCAGGAGATGGGGTATTTGCGGAAAGGCCCGTTAAAAAAGGAAGTAGTGAAACAGGCGAAAGCCATGGCGGAAGCTGGTGAAATAGTGAGAATTAGGATCAAAGGCGTAGAGAACGATTATTTTGCCTACCCTATCCTACTCGAAACAGCCAGAACCCGCTTAGGCAAAAAGCAGGTCCATTTTCTATCTCCATTTGACAATGTGGTCATCCAACGCAAACGACTCAACCAACTGTTTGGATTTGATTATCAAATCGAGTGTTATGTGCCAGCACCTAAGCGGATTTATGGCTATTTTTGCTTGCCGATCCTGTGGGGAAATCGGTTTGTAGGGCGAATGGATGCCAAAGCAGATCGAAAAGCGAAGGCATTCCTGGTTCAGTCCTTATGGTTGGAAGATGTTGAAGTGGAAGGCACTCCTTTCTTTAGTATTCTTGCAAAAAAACTACAGGACTTAGCTGCGTTTAATGGCTGTAGCGAAATACACCTCAAAAAGATTGATCCCCAACCATATAAGTCCGAAATTCAAGCGTTTTTGTAAAGATTAATTGACTGAATTATCCTTGAAATACCATTAAGTCATGCGTTATTTTATCATCCTTGGAATCGCTTTCCTATGTTGCACGCCCACTTATGCGCAACAGTCATCAGATGAACCTACCATCACGGGGGTAGGGCTTCGGTTCGCCACAGACTTCAATTATTTCCATCGAGCCAAGGACCTCGACCTGGTAGATAACTGGTGGTCCAGTGGGGTATTTGGTGTCTTTTATCGATGGTATACGCCGAAAAGAGGGGTAGAATTGGGGCTGAATGTTAATTATAAAAATGGCATAAACCGAGGCTTCAAGCTGCCTGTGATCATGAATGATTTTGACAATGGAGGCCCACAGCATGTGGGGATGACAGCCCTGGAGCTAGACCTAAAAGTAGGTCCTCGATTTGGGGGATTTCATCCTAAGATCGGCTATATCATGGGCTATCGCGTATTCCGAGATGGGTTCCTCGAAGCTGCCAGCGAAATGAATATCAATCGGCTATACGTTCAATTGCCCTTTGGGGCATCGATGTCGCTCCCGACGGGATTTGGCTCTGTAGGCTTCGGCGCCTACTACGAGCTCGACGTCACCAACGTCATGCAAAATGACGGCTCTGTCATCCGAGGGGGCATCTTCATGGGCGGTCGACAGCACGCCATCAATCTAGAAATCATTGTGACCTACGATACCTTCCGATGAGGGGGATAAATTAAAATTGAAATGAAAATCAAAATGAAAGTATGAGCTGATTATCAGCGAATTAGGCATAAAAAACTTTCATTTGTTTCCAATTAACCATTCACAATTAACCATTTACCATTATCTCTCCATCGCTCCACATTCGTCTCCAAGGTATAGGTAAAAAATTCTATCATCGATGGCTTTTCAAAGACATCCATGCTGACCTTGTACCTGGCAGTCGCCTGACCCTTACGGGCCGCAATGGCTCTGGCAAAAGTACGCTCATGCGCATCATCGCGGGGCAATTGAATCCTTCAGAAGGGAAAATCGGTTTTTCGATCGGCGAAAAGGCGGTGAATACGGAGGCTGTATATCGCTACTTGAGTTGGTCTGGCCCCTATGTAGATCTTTACCAGGACCTCACCATGGAAGAGCATGTGAAACTTCACTTCCAGTTTCGCAAATGCCTGCTAGATCACCCCAATGACCTCCTCGAAGTCCTCGACCTCAAGGCCCATAAAGACAAAAAGCTACGCTTTTTCTCCTCAGGCATGCAACAGCGCGCCAAAGTAGGCATCGCCCTCTTCACTGCAGGCGACCTCCTCCTCCTCGACGAGCCTACCAGCAATATGGATACCGACAATGCGCAACGCATGCTCAGTCTGATTGACCAACATCTTGGCGATCGTACCTATGTCCTCGCTTCCAATATGAAGCGCGAATTTGAAGACATGGAACATGTATTGAATCTGGGATGAGGAAGACCGCTCGGGCTTCGAAGACTCAGCCATCGCTGCGAGAGGCGAGACCGTTCGGCCTTAAGGCCTCACTGCGAGACCGCTCGAAAACTCGCTGTGAGACAAGAGACTAACAGTCTTGCCTTTGTCTCGCAGCGAGGTGAGTCTTCGAGCCGAGCGGTCTCGCAGTGAGCGTCAGCGAACGGTCTCGCCTCTCGCAGCGACCGCAGGGAGCGGTCTCACACAATATTATCCTTCAACGCCTTGATCACCGCTTCCGACTTCGAATTCACCTGCAATTTCCTGTAAATCTTCTTGATATGGAAACGGACCGTATCCTCACTCACACAAAGGGTATCGGCGATCATCTTATAGCTTTTACCTTGGCAGAGTTGTTCCAATACCTCGCGTTCCCTGCGCGTGAGGGAAGGTTGGGGCTTGCGGAAATGGTTGAAGGAATTGACAACCATACGGGCTACGTTGGAGCTCATGGGAGCGCCGCCCTTGTGAGCCTCGTCGATCGCTTCTAGCATGCGATCGGGGGAAGTGTTTTTGGTGAGGTAGCCGCAGGCGCCTGCTTTGAGGGAGTTAAAGACGTACTTATCGTCTGCGTGTACAGTGATCATCAACACATCCAATTCTGGAAGCTCCGCTTTGAGCTTTTCCACACACTGAATGCCAGACATCCCAGGCAGTTCTATGTCCATCAGCACCACATCTGGCGGCTGCGCCAGAATCCCTGGGATCGCTGACTCGGCGTCACCATAAGCGGCGATGCACACACACTCGTCTGAACTGTCAATAATGAAGGAAAAGCCTTCACGGATGTCTCGATTATCTTCTACAATGGCTACGGAAATCATGGGAATGAAGAATTAAAAATGGAGAATGAAAAAATTAAGAATTGTCTTTCTGTTCTCCGTAGGGGCGCGATATATCGCGCCCCTACGGAGAACAGCCTCTCACACTTCGCACGTTAGGGTCACAAGCGTGCCGTTATCGTTGGAATCGATGGAAAGATCCGCTTCGATCTTTCCTGCGCGTGTCTGTAAATTGACCAATCCATTGCCTTTTTGTTTGCTAGCGAGGTCAAATCCTACGCCGTCGTCGCGGAAGGAAATGGTCAATTCATGAGCATCAAAATAAGCGTTAAGTACGGCATTTTCGCAGGATGAATGTTTCAATGCATTATTCATTACTTCCTTGAATATCAGCACAATATGCCGTTTATAGTCCATAGGTAAAGCCTGCCCTCGCATCCGCGTATCGATGCCTTGGGTCCGGAAAGCGACGCCCGTTTTATCAAATAATTCATCCCCAAAATCCTTTAGCAATAAGGCCAAATCATACACGGAATCCTTATTGGGGTCCAGTACCCACAAGAGGTCTTTCATCGAATAATAAAGGCTATTGGCATTTTCGATGATCTTGTTGAGTTGGGGTAAAATGTCGTCACGACCATTGAGCTTTTTCTTCACAATTTCGCCAAAAAGCGAAATCACCGTAAGCTTATGCCCTAGCTCGTCGTGGAAGTCCGCCGCAGCATTTTTTCGCACGCGTTCTAGTTCCATCACACGGCGGACTTTGGCGCGGACGCGGTACTGGTGGATCAAGGTAAAGCTGAGGATCATCAGCCCCGCCAATAGCAAGTAAAACCAGGCCCGCTGCCAAAACGGGGGGTTTATGACGATCTGAAGGGCATCGCCTGTTTCGTTCCAGATGCCGTCACCATTGGCGGCAATGACGCGGAAGACGTAGTCCCCTGGGGCTAAGCGAGAGAAATTCACCTTTCGACTCCCCTTACAGTTAATCCAGTGGTCGTCACGGCCTTCCAGCATATAAGCGTAGGCATTTCGCTGAGGCTGAGTATAGTTCAGGGCGATGAAGTCAAGGGAAAAAGAGTTCTCGGCGTAGTTGAGTTCGATCGTTTTGCTTTCGTCGTGCAGCAGATTACGCTCCTCATTGTCACTGGTCGTGAGCGAGGTGATCCATACTTGAGGAGGGACGCCGTCTATTTGGATTTTTTCGGGGTAAAAACGCGAGTAGCCCGCTATTCCGCCAAAAAGCATTTCCCCATCAGCCGCTTGAAAAAAAGCATTTCCATTAAACTCATTGCTCTGCAATCCATCACTGCTATCAAAATTGTCAAATGTCTTATAGGCAGGATCAAATTTAGAAAGTCCTTTATTGGTGCTCATCCACAGACAATGGGTCTTGGGATCTTGGAGAATGCCGTAGACCACGTTATTGGAGAGGCCCGAATTCTTTTCTGTAAAAGATTCAAAATGCAAGCGGTCTCCCCCATCTTTTACCTTGATCAATCCACTAAATGTCCCTAACCACACGGTCCCTTCATGATCTTCTGTGATGCAGAGGATGGTATGATTGCGCAGGCTCGTGACATCATCGGGATTGTGGTAATAGATTTCTGGTTGAAAATCTTTAAGCTCTCTAGCAGGGTTTTGCAAGTTGCGGTACAAGATCAACCCATGCGATGTACCAATCCACAAGTGCCCTTTCTGGTCCCTAAATATATCAAAAATGCGGTAGTCAATCCCTTGACTTTTGCTGATGTCAGGGGTATGACTACATGCCCAGAATTCCTGTGTCTCAGGATCATAGATCGTGATGCCATCTCCTAGCGCCAAATAAAAATAGCCTTCGGCATCTTCATGGGCTGCCCAGACATGGCTTCCATTACAGCGTTTAGAAAACCAACAATTTTCAAAGAGCACTTGACCATTTTGTCCTTTTGCTATTTTTTGAAATCCCCTATTTGTCCCCACCCATATACTGCCTGAGTGGTCTTCTACCAGGGTTGAAACGGCATTGTCGCTGAGGGAAAATGGATCCCCATGCTGATGTTGGAAGAGGTGATAGCTACTGTCATATCGTATCAAGCCATGATTGGTTCCAATCCAGGTGGTGCCTTCCTGATCTTTGAGCAGAGAACTCACATAGCGGGTTCTAAGGCTTGTCAAAGCTGGGGCATCTAAGTGATCCGTCTCAAAGGGAGCTGTCACAGGGGTAAATTTCTCCAAGCCGCCGGTGGTATGGCCCACCCATAAGATATGCGGATTTAGCCGGTCGATATGTAAAGACCTCAGCCAATTATTGCTCAGGGGCGGCTGGCCTGAAGAAGTAGGTTTATCTAAAAAATGAATCCAGGACAAGTCATAGGCATTCGTTTGAGGGTTAAAAGGGATTTTCAACAGGCCCAACCCAATTGTTGCCGCCCAAATATTGCCGTCAAGGTCCATTTTCAGATCACTCACCACAGCATCTCCTAAGGCGCAAAGATCATTTTCGAGATAAGTCTGCCAGTTCTTGGTTCCAGGTTCCCAGCGAAACAGGCCGACGCCTGTCCCAAACCAGAGACCGCCAAGGCGGTCTTGGAGCATAGCACCTACGCCTCTTTTATGCCCCCAAAAGGCGGGCGTCTGCATTTGTTCGGGGATCACAGGGATCAACTGAAGGCGGCCCTCCAGTCGGTTGAGACGGCCAAGCCCCATCAAAGTGCTCACCCAGAGATTGCCTTGGGTGTCTTCATAGATACATCGCACGTAGTGCGTGGAGCGCTCGGGTTGCTCGATGGGGTCGGTGTGGAAGCGTTGAAAGGATATTTCGTCACTTTTAGGGTCAATAATCACCCGATTGACGCCATTGGCTGTCCCTATCCATATATTGCCACTCAGGTCCTCAGCAATACATGTGATATGGCTATGACTGAGAGAGTTTGGATTTTCCGGGTCATGGGCAAAATTGAGAAAACTACCTGATTGCGGTTGATAAAGGCTTAAGCCTTCCATCTGAAGGCCGATCCATAGTCGCCCCTTTTGGTCTACATGTATGCTGCTGACTTGATTGCCTGCCAAAGAGGTCGCATCGAAGGGTTCGTGTTTAAATACTTTAAATTCGCGCCCATCATATCGATTAAGCCCGTCTTCTGTGCCCAACCACAAAAAACCCTTGTGATCCTGCGCAATGGCAAACACGGTACTTTGGGAAAGGCCGTCTTCTAACGAGATTACCGTCGATTCATAGGTTTGTGACATGGTAGCCACCCCCCAACAGCACAGCAAAAAACACATTACTTTCCGCATATCAGCCTCAATATACGGATTTAATCTTTTTGGGTACGACGCCCTTCTAAACCCCACATTATGGTGTAGGGAAGAACAATTTAGGTTCTAGGTTCTAGGTTCTAGGTTTTAAGTTCTAGGTAAAATCCAACATAGAGCCTAGAACCTAAAACCTAGAACATTCTTTAGGCCTCTGTACTCAAAGTCAGAATAGGCTGCTCCAATTCATTGACAAGCGCTTCGGTGATACTTCCCCCCTTGAAAAGGCGCTGGAAGAAGGGTTCTCCATGGCTTACCATAGCGACTACCGAAGGGTTATGTACATTGGCAAATAATTTGATTCCGCCTTTGATGTCCACATCCCCTTCTTTGTGCCTGGTCACAGGCAATGATCCACACATGGCTTCGAATGCTTTCATCTTCTTTTCTGTCAGGTAGTCTTCCACTTTTGTGGCGTCAGAGAGGGATACAGCAAGCAGATGGATATGGGAGCCAAAGTTTTCAGCTAAAGTAACTAATTGCTTAAAAGGAGCCTGTGCCTCACGCCTAAAGTCAGACGCAAAGACAATTTCTTTAAAGTCGTATGACTGCCGGGCTTGTTTTACAACAAGTACAGGGATCGTCAATCGGTTGACAACTCGCTGGGCATTTGATCCAAAGATCGACTTGAGTCCCACGGCTCCACTGGAACCCATGATGATCATGGTAATGTCTTCTTGTTTAGCGAATGCCTCCATCCCATGAATCAGGCTATCATGGGTATAAACCAAGCGAATGGGTACACCGCTAGCGGTATAGCGTTGTCGCAGGGTCTCAAAGTGAACCTGCAACTGAAGGGGCAACTGTCCTTCTTCGCCTGGGTGGGCCTCGAAGAAAGTAGCTTCCCGTTTTCCAGGAATACTTGAGAAAAAACAGACAGTAGCGCCCATTTGAGGGGCTATGGCCATGGCGGCATCTGCGCCCAAAAAGGACGTATCTGAAAAATCGGTGGGGACGAGTAGATATTTCATATGGCGAATCTACTATGGGGAAGTTGCTGTCAGAAATGAGCGAAAGCATTGGTCACAATGATCATAGTCATTCTGCCCCAAAGACAAACGCATCATGAGATTCGCTGTATATCATTACCTTAGTAGGGTAAAAAATGATGAAATGAAATCTCCATTTATTAAACACAAAGCCTTCTGGTGGCTCCTCTTGGTCCTTGCACTGTCTTTATTATTGATAGGTGGGACCAATGGTCTTTTTACCCCAAAGACGCCTACTCCTGACTATACCCCACAAGACCCCCTACCATATGTCCTCAAAATTGAGGGAACTTGGTTTGATGAAGACTACGTGGCTCACGGAGGTGAAATAGCGCCATTGTTGCGCATTGAGATCGACCCGATGAACATCGTCAAAGACGAAGTGCGAATCGTCGTCAGTGACTATTGCCGCGACAGCATCGCCGACTTCCTCCATTTCAAAATCCGAGATGACCGGCTCGTCTATGTAGGAGCCACGCTCGACGACTGTGCGTTTGACCTCGAAAGAATCGACTATATGGAAATATGGTACGAGGATATAGGCCCAGATCGAATCTTGTTTTATGAAGCCTGCGAAGCGGAGTACCAAAACTTTCTCCAGTTGCGCATGCGGCGAACCGAAATGGTTCAATAGGGGAAAGTCAAGGGTTGAGTCCGCTCTGGAAAGTCAATTTTGACTTTTTCTCTTGTTGCGACGGGCTAAAGACTTCGGCGTGAGCTCAGTCGAACGCCCAGTCGCAATAGTTCTTTACCTATCATTTCCTACTATTGCGACTGGGTTTCAACCCGTCGCAATAAGGCAAATTCCTTAAAAGGAATTTTTAGAGCAACCTTAGGGCTCCAGGCGTTCCATTCACTTACTTTGAACGATTTGATCGACTTGAACCTTTGAACCTTTTTGAACCATTGAACGATTTGCCTCTCCATTGAACCTCCTTGAACCATTGAACGATTTGAACCTTCTTCCTCCTCATGAAAAAACTCCTCGTCCCTACAGACTTCTCTGTCCACGCGTCCCACGCCGCAGCATTGGCGATGGACATCGCCGAGCGGTTCGGCGCAGAAGCGCATTTCTATACCCGCATCCCCATGCACCCCTTCTGGGAGAACCTTCCAGAACGCAAAAGGCGCGATTTTCCCGAAACCTACGCCACCCTTTACGACCTCAAAAAACACTATAAGGAGTGGGAAGATTTGTACAATAAACCTTCCGTCAAGATGACCTATAGCTACTCTGCTGGCAAAATGCTCTCAGTAGCGAAAAACTATATATCGGAACATAGAATCGATATGGTAGTCATGGGTACACATGGTGCAGGAGGAATGGAAGAATTTGTCTTTGGGTCCAATGCTGCTAAGATGGTGCGTCATGCGCCTTGTCCTGTCTTGGTGGTCAAAAAACCCGTGCAGGACATGCACTTTCGGCACATCGTATTTGCCTCAGACTTTGACAAAAAAGCCCTACCTGAATTTGAATGGCTCGTTAAGTTTGCGAAAGTATATGGGGCCCATCTTTATTTACTCAATATCCTCCCCTTCCCGCAGTTTGAAGCACCGGCTACGATGTCACATCCCGATACGGCCCCCTTCGAGGCACTCTGTAAGGATATACCCTACACGATCCATCAACACATCGATAAGAATATAGAAGTAGGCATCGCCAATTATGCCCGTCAGGTGGAAGCCGACCTCGTGGCCTTGGCCCATTACGATAGGTCCTTTCTGGAGCGCGCCCTGACTGCTAGCATCACGGAGAGTTTGGCCAATCATTTGGATTTGCCGTTGCTGTCGTTGTGAGGGGGGTATTAATTGATAGATTGACTAATTATTTATTAATAATTCCTACCATCTCCCCAGCCTTATCCTTCCACTTCTCCCCCTCGCGCGCGATGCGCGCGAAGATCGCCTCGGCGACTTCCGTCTCGCCACGTTTCAGCTGAGACATGGCAAGGTACCATTGGGCATCTTCGAGGAAGGATGAGGTAGGCGTCTGGAGCACCTTCACCAAGAAGCCTACGGCTTGTTCGGGTCGGTCGAGCGACAACTCGCAGATGGCTGCATAGAACTGCCAGCGGCTCCATTTTTCGTCAGAGGTATTTTGGCTGGCGAGGTGGCCTTGAAGGCCTACCAGGGCCAGCCCATAATCACCCGTTTGGTACGCTTTTTCCCACGGCACAACCGCCTGATTATCTGAGATGGAGAGGGCAGGCGCTTGATAATAAGTCGAAAAAAGGTCCGTAGGACTAGCAGGTGAAGGGATCAAAATGACAAAAACAGCCAGCAGCGCCAATAAGATCACCCCTCCCCCAAAAGCATAAGGATATTGCTTGACCCACTGCTTGATAGGTTCTAACCAACTACCTCGATGAATCATCGAAGTCTCGATTTGCCCCAACATCTGATCAAATGCGATCACATCCTCTTCCGTCGCTGCTTCTATCAGCGTACGGTAGCGTAAGACCTCCATCCGGAACGACTCGTCCTGGGCACAGCGTGCCTCTACTTTCGAGCGTTCGATGGCGTCTAGCTTCTCAAGGAGATATGCCTCGATCAATTGGTAATCCTGGGTAGAGAAAGGGGGCATTAAATGGTCAATGGTTAAGGGTTAATTGTCAATTGATTATCTCCTAGACAAGCTTTCAAATAATTGAGAAGTGCAAAGGTCCTTTTGCTTGAGTGCTTCCGCTTCTGAAGTCCCTAGCAAATCCGCTATTTCAGCAATAGCGTTTTTTTGATAATACAGCGATAAGAGTTCTTGACACTTTTCGCCTAACTGCGAAAAGGCATGGCGAAAAAGCTGTTTTTGGCGGGTTTCATGAATGAAGCCAACGGTTTGAGAATCCGGCGCTACATAGTCCAAATGGCCGATGATCTCCATAGGCGCTTTTTCGGAGGGAGTAGCGGTAGCTGATTGTCGTGCCAGCCACTGGTAGCGGCAAATGCCTGCAATGTACTGATCCAGCGACGCGGGCATGCTCATTTTTCCGCGTTTCACTTTCCGAAAGAGGACAACCAGCGCTTCTCGAAACAAGGCATATGCATCCGCTTCGGTGCCTTGGTTGTGCTTAATATAGGTAATGATGCTGGGGAGATAACGGCGATATAGCTCCCGAATGACTTTTCGGTCAGCTAAGGCAATAGCCCTTAAAAGGGTCTGATCATCCGCACGGCTAAGGTTTTTCATGACGAAGTCCAAATTACTATGAACATTCATCATTTTGAAATATATTTAGCATAAATGCGGGCTTTCCCTTCTTCAGTCCTTGTTCTGCAATCATTATTCTGAAATCATTCAACATCCATGCTTCCCGTAGTATTCCTCGCCTTCGCCAATGATCCCAATGACCGCCTTGCCCAGTTGGGAGAGGAAGACGAATGCATCCACAGCCATCTGCTCCCGTGGAGCAATGCTCAGCGCATTCAACTACATCGCAATTCCTTTGCGAAGCTGGATATCATGGCCAAGGAACTGGCGAGCTTTCATCCACGCGTAGCACTGCTTCACTATGCAGGGCACGCTGGAGGCCAAAGTCTACTCCTAGAAGATGGCACCGCCGATGCCCAAGGCATCGCTGGACTCCTAGGCCGTCAAGACGCATTAAAACTCGTGTTTCTCAACGGCTGTGCGACAGAGGCACAGGCGGTCAGACTGCTCCGAAGTGGAGTGAAGGCGGTCATCGCGACCTCCGTGCCCATCAATGACCAGCGGGCCAAGGCCTTTGCCGATCACTTCTACCATGCCTTATGCCTGGAGGGGAATCCCCATACCCTTGGGGAGGCATTTGACCAAGCCAAGAGTGTGCTACTCAGCGAAACAGGTGCGGAGAATGTAGGAGAACAAATTCAGGAAATAGACGGGCTATCAGTCGCCTACCGCGGCATTCGCATCCCCAAAAAGCCCAACGCGGCTATAGACATCCCTTGGTCCCTCTTTTATCAAGAATCGGATCGTGACGCTGTCCTCAATTGGCGATTACCCCAGGAAAGCGGACGATCCATCATCATCCAAAGTGCTACCGACCGCTATCAGGGGCGGGAAGCCCCTGTGAATGAACTGCTGGTAAAACAGTTGTTTGAAGCCTTGGCGGGCTATAGTGATGACCTGGAGTTTTTTCAATTTCAGGCAAGTAAGGGGAAAAAAGTGGACATACGCATCCTGCGTCGCGCCATCATGGACTGCCTGCCTGCACCGATCGGCGAGCAGATCCGCAAACTCTTTGCGGCGGACAGCAAGGGGGGCAGCAGTCGCTTGGACCAGATCGGCGAACCTCGTCTGGCTCAGTTGGTCACGACCTATTCCACTCTCATGGAGCTGCTCAGCTTTATCGTCATGGCCCAGCTATGGGATGTGAAGTATGAGCGAAAGGCGAATTGGAAGCCTGTGGAAGCAGCCGAAGGCGCGCTGAAGGATTTTATCCAACAAGGACAAGCTTATATCATAGGGAAACGTGCCCCATTTTTAGGACAACTTTATGCGCTATTCCAGGCCCAGGGAGTTCCTTTCTTTGTAGAAGAAATGGGTGATTTTGGGAAAAGGTTAACAACGGAGCCCCTAGCAGAAGCTGTTGCTTTCTTTGACGCGCTGGAAGCGCAACTAGCAGCGCCTGACACCAAGATCAGCGCAGATGAACTTCAGCAATTCTGCCTCGCAGCAGAAGACAATCTAGGCCAGGTCATGGCTACCACAGCCTTCCTCGCAAAATATAAACTCCTGACAGTCAAGAACATTGACTTTGTCAAAACCCGTCACGAATCGCCAAAATACCGCCACTATAAGGTAAACCTGGACACCGTAACCGCAGGTTACCTCGACATCGAGGAGACCTACGATCAGTTCACAGACAATAAAAGTGTCATCCTGCTCAAATCAGCAGATACCATTTCACCTTCTCTGAATCTTTCGCCCTTTATCCTCGACGAAAATGCCTTCACAGGAGACGACAAATCTAAGCTCTTTTTTTTCCAAAACTACGATGCCACCCAAAACGCCTATCGCTTCAAATTCGCCTATGTGCAGTCAGAAGAATTGTGGGCTTCGAAAGCCTCCTTTGCCGAAATTCACGCTCAGTTTGAGGCGTTTAGAGAATGTATGGAGGGATAAGCATATAATTCTAAAGGCCGTAGCCTGAGCGTGGCCGTAGCCTGAGACTTCGGCGTGAGCTCAGTCGAACGCTTGTCGAAGGCGATGGCCACTCGAACCTCAGAGGCTTCTCCGGCTTCGACAAGCTCAGCCTACGAAGCCTACTAAGCCACAGAAGCCTCCCTAAACATAGAACATAGAACCCAGAACCTAGAACATAAAACCTTCTTCCCCCCATGAAAAGTCCATTCAAGTTTCTTGACGCCTACACCGCAGACGAGCGTCACCTGTTTTATGGACGGGACGAAGAGATCGACCAGCTATACCGCATGGTCTTTCAGACCGATGTGCTGCTGGTCTACGGCCAGTCAGGGACGGGGAAGACCAGCCTGATCCAGTGTGGTCTCGCCAACCGCATGCAAGACTCAGACTGGTTTGAGGTATTTGTAAGGCGCAAAAATGACCTCAACACGTCGCTCGACGCTGCGCTAGCGAAGGCCGCACAGACGCCTTTTGAAACAGATGCTACGCTAAGCCAAAAGGTAGAATCCCTTTTTCTGGACTATTTTAAGCCGATTTTCCTCATCTTTGATCAGTTTGAAGAATTGTTTGTTCTTGGAAATAAAGACGAATACGAGCAGTTTGTGGAAGACGTACAAGCTCTGCTCAAATCGGGTCACAACTGTACGCTCATCTTCGTGATTCGCGAAGAGTATTTGGGACAGCTTTATCATTTTGAGAAACAAGTGCCTCAGCTGCTGGACAAGCGCCTGCGGGTAGAGCCGATGGGCCTGGGCAATGTAGAAAAAGTGATCAAAGGGTCTTGCCAAGCCTTTGACATCGCGTTGGAACAGCCCGAAGTGACGGTCCCTAAGATCATGGACAAGATCAGTGCGGGCAAGTCAGGTGTGCAATTGGCGTATTTGCAAATCTACCTCGATCGCCTGTATCGAGAGGGAGGCAATACGTTTACCCCAGCTCTGAGTGAGCAAGTTGGGGATATTACAGAAGTGCTGGGCGATTTTTTGAGTGAACAGCAGCAGGCCGTTCAGGCTGCCCTTTCTAAAGCATTTCCCAAGGCCCCAGTCACGGGCATCCGCCAACTGCTCAATGAATTTTCGAGCCTGGAAGGCACCAAACGCCCTTTGGCGCGAGAACACATCAACGTCCCTGACCTTTCCCAAGAAGCCATTACCTTTAGCCTAAAACAACTCGAAGACGCACGCCTCCTCCGCTTCAATGACGGCCTCTACGAGCTGGCCCATGACACGCTTGCCTTGCACATCGCCCAAGGGCGCGATGAGCGAGAGCGCAGCTTGATCGAAATCGTCTCAGTCATCCGCAATGGCTTTCGCAGCTACGAGACGACGGGAAGTCTGCTCAGTGAACGGGAACTGCAAGCGGTCGCCCCCCACGAGGTGGAACTCAAGATTCAGCAAAAGCTGAAACAAGCCGAGTGGGGCTACCTGCGTCAGAGTCGCAGCGAGCTAGCCCAACAGAAGCGCAAAGCAAGCCGCCTGCGCATGGGCATCATCGCTGCCTTGACCCTCTTCAGCCTCTTTGCTGGCTGGCAATGGTTCGTCGCGGAGCGTGAACGCGACGAGTCGCAACGCGCCCTCGCCAACTTCTGGATGTCAGAATCAGGACGCAAGATGGTTGAATACGACTTCGCTTCAGCATTCCGGCTGGCGCAGCATGCCAAGCGGGAGAACCCCGACCTGGCGGAGGTAGACCTCCACCTCAACCATATCAAAAATCATTTAGCAGATGGACAAGGCAAGGCCTCTGACATCATCAGTAATGGGAATTTCATTCGCTTCTTTGACCAGTACAATGACTCTACGCGCCTCGCAAGACTGAACTTGTGGCGACGGCTTGCGGATGGCAGCTTTACCAAGAAAACCTTCCCCAATGTGCCCAGACCTGAATGGATATTCAGCCCAGATAGCAGCCTGTTGGCTGTTTTTTCCCTTACGGACAGAAAAACGAGCAAGGGCATCTATTACCTCCTCCGGGCTGATAGCTTACAAGAAATGGCACAATTTGAGGGACAAGACGATTCCTATTTCTGGGCAAGTGAGGGGCAATATTTTGGATTTTACCAGATCGGAGATTCCACCAGTCATGTCTACTTAGTGGACCCTGTGGGAAATGACTCGTTGATGTTTGACACCCATTATAGAAATGTCACTGCGGCCCCTATTGGGGGAAAGATCGCTATCTTCAAGCATAGGCCGAACCCAATTCTTCACCTCCAAGACCTGGGGGGGAGTTGGGAGGACAGCATTTTGAATGCGACAAATGGTGGACAGCCACAGTTTGATCCGACCGCTCAGCGAATCTCATTTGTTCGAGAACCTACTATTCCTGATAACCGATATATCAAATCTGACTTATATGTAAGGGAATTAGCTACTGGGAAGGAAGTATTGCTCCACAAAAATGGCCCAAGATACCCTAATCATTTGCCTTGGTCCTCCGATGGCAAATGCCTTGTGTATAAGACTGCGGAGCATCCGTCAAATAATGATCTGCTCAAAATAGCCCTTTGGAGTTCGTATGGGCATCGTTTTTCCCCCAAAGGATATATTCAGTATGACCTGTCTTACCCAGAAGATATGGGCATTCAATTTTGTGCCACCCAAACGCATAAAGCAATCCTTCATGAGCAAAAGGAGGCATCATCTCGGAGTTTCGAAGGAACCTCTTTTACCATTTGGAATTATCAGACAGGGGAGACAAAAGTATGGCAAGGCATCGTTTCTTTCGAATTGAGTGCAGATAGCTCGGTAGTATTATTGGTACAAAATGCAGGCAATTACGAGCGGAAGTTGATTGGAATTGACCTTGCCAACGATCGTCAAAGAGTCTTTGATCGATTTTCCAGGTATCAGATACATCCCCGCAAACGAGAAGTTATGATTGTGCAGGAAACACCAGATGTCCTTAGCACGAATATTTTGCGGTATTGGGAAGTTGATTCTGATCATATTAAGCACTGGAATAGCCTAGATTTATTGGGGTCTTTATCCTTTTGGGGATTCAGTGACGATGGAAAATATGCGATTGCATCTAGAAATGGAGAATATGACAGTGATACTAGACGGAGACTTGACGCCCTTTATTTTCTCAACTTAGCTACGCAACATATAGACAGTCTTCGTGGATGGAGTCTGGGCAATTATGCACGGAGTCTGGATGGAAAATACTTTTCTTATTCTATGGGAGATACTACCGATTCTAAGAAAAAGTTCTTGTATATCTACAACCTTGAAACACACGAGTCGTGGAACCCGCTCAGCCTGGAGGAGGATCCTCATTATGACTACAATCAGTTTGAGTTTGGCTACGGTGTACTGGCTATAATGAAAGGGGATAGAACCCTCGCTTTTTACGATCTCGAAAAGAAGCAAAAAATAGCTGAGGTGAATCACCAGCGTAAACTGCAAAGAAACTACACCTATTTCCCCCCCCATTCCTCCTATGCCATTACTTATTCAGAAAACAGCTGGCATAAAATCATTCGCTTAGACACTCCGCTCACTGTCGATTATTATGACAAAATCCTGCCGCCCCTGGATGAGGAGGCACGAAAGCGGTATCATATCTTGGAATAAGTGGGGAGAAAATTCAAGTGCAAATTCAAGCTCAAACTCAAATTTTCTTGCTTGAGGTTGTACTTGAGTTTGAGTTTGAACTTCTCTTATCCTTCCGTAACGACTAGTTTTCGTACCCGCGCCTCTTCGCCTCCATCCCTTCGGATGAGCGAAAACCGGGCGTAGTACACGCCTGCACGCACGCCGTCCAGAAGAAGTGCATACTCACCAAATCGCGTAAAGCTATTCAGTTGACGAAAGACAAAGGATTGTCCGGTTATGCGTCCGTGAGCATCGAAGAGGTCCATCTTCACCTCAGCCACACCTTCCAGCGCAGCCCAATCAACCCGCACCAGGCTGGCTGCGGGCGTAGGATTCTCCATCGCGATGCCGAAGTTGGCAGGCGGCGTAGCCGCTTGGAAGTTAGAAATCTGTGACCAGCCTGAGCTGTCCCCATTGGCAAAAAATACCCGTGTAATCCAGTAGTATTGGATGTTTTGGATCAGGTCATATTCGATCGCTGTAGTGGCAGCGACGCGTTCCTCACGGGTATCGCCCGCACAGCCTGCAAAACACATACTGTTATTGGTGAGGACATACTCATAGGCGACGGCGTCAGGCACCTCCGCCCACTGGATCACAAAAGAGTTCAAAATAGGCCCTGGAAGGCCCATTTCACCACTGGGCGGCGCCAGGTGTTCTTGGGCGGAGCCGCTAAATCCAATATGCAAAACAAGGGAAAGCAGGATGAATGGCTTCATAAGGGGAAGGTTCTAGGTTTTAGGTTCTTTGTTGTAGGTTCTAGTGCATCAAGCACTATGTTCTTATCGGTTTGGGGCCGGATTACGCTCAAAAGCCAACCCTTCGGCTACGCTCAGGGCAGGCTCACGCGCCAGAAATCCGGCCCAGCGCAAATAAATGCGCATGTTCTTAGTTACCAAGCAAGCTGGCGCGGATTTCCGGATTGTGGGGCTGGATCTTTGGAGTAATCCGCGCCCCTCAGTTATATTTGCCTTTTTGAATCCTTTAACGCTTGAACTGTTGAATGTCTCTATAAACGTATTCAGGATCCCACTGGCAGCCTGTCGGATGTCTGACAAGTCGTGAGGTTACTCAGTGCAAAAATTCTGACACAGATTAAAACGTTTTGGGTTTTGGGTTTGAAGTTTTGAGTTGATTTTTCCCTGAACCCTGAACCCTGAACCCTAAACCCTAAACCCTGAACCCTAAACCTTCTCCCCTCCTTGTTCCGCCTACGCGACATATTGATAGCTGGCAGCGCCCTGATTGTCCTCAGTCCAGTCATGGGGCTCATCTCAATTGTGCTTTATATAAAGTATGGATCCATTTTTTTTGTTCAAAAAAGGCCAGGGAAAGATGAGCAGCTGTTTCCCATGCTGAAATTCAGCAAGATGTGGGCAGATGTCCGGTGGGGCAGGAAAGCACAATTAGGGATGACGCCCTTTGGCCACTGGCTGCAGCGCACCTCCCTAGATGAACTCCCTCAGCTCATCAATGTCCTGCTAGGGCATATGAGCCTGGTAGGCCCGCGACCATTATTGGAAGAATACCTTCCCCTTTATACCGAAACCGAAAAACAGCGCCACCTCATCCGCCCAGGCATCACTGGGTGGGCACAAGTGAATGGCAGAAGTAGCCTCGATTTCAAGGCACGCTTTGTCTTAGACGTGTGGTATGTGCAAAATAGGTCTCACCTCCTAGACCTAAAGATCCTGTGGATGACCGTGGGGAAAGTCCTCAGAAGGGAAGGGAACCGGTTTGAGGGGGGGAGAATGAGTGAATGATAGAATGAGTGGATGAGAGAATGGGAGGAAATGATAAGATGAATAGATGAGTAAATGAATAAATGGAGTTGGATGATTAAGTGGTTTTTCTACTCTCCATTTTCAATTTTTCATTCTCAATTCTCCATTTTCAATTTTCATTCTGAATTATTCACTCTGAATTTTCCGTCTCGCCTTTCATTTGCTTGAGAAAGTCTATGGCGGCGGTTTGTTGGAAATGGGCATCGGTACGGGCGATTTCTTCCATGAGGCCTATGGCCTGGATGATCATGCCATGGCGGAAGTACGCCAGGGAGAGGTACCAGCGCGCTTGTTCACTATAAGCTGTCTCATCGCTGATGAGCTGGACAAACTGTCGAGCAGCTTTATGCGTGCTATCCAAGGCCATATAGCTAAGGGCCAACGCCAGCGAAGCGTCGGAGCGCTCTGAGTCATTATCCAAGAGTTGTTTAAGTAAGGGAACAGCTTGGTCGTATGAGGCATTGGAAAAGGCTATACGGGCTTTCTCAGCCAGTTGGCGGTTGCTGGCAGGTGTTTCCGTAGAGAGCTCTAGGGAGAGCGGCTCGAAATAAGCCACGGCAAGTGTTGCAGGGTCTTTAGTATTTCGTGGAGCTTCTGCTTCCACCACAGGGCTCCCGGCAGGAGATGAAATCAGTGGCGTATAAATGGCCAGCAGGGAGATCACGGCAGCCAGCGCCAAAGTAGCAGCCCCTATTCGTGTATATAGCCTACGTTTTTTCTGCTTTTCAGCCTTTAGTTCCTCCAATACCTTCTGCACTGCCTCCCTGGTATGGGCACGATATAGCAATTCAAAGGCCATTAAGGACTCTCGCTGAAGGCGTAGTTTCTTGGCGAGAAATGGATCATGCTCAGCCTCCTTTTCAAGGGCTTTACGCTCCACTTCTATGATGCTGTGATCATAGTAAGCTTCTATCCATTCGTTATAGTCACGCGCGTCCGTCATGAAGTCACCATCTGTGATTCGATTTCCTTCATCCATTGTGTATAATAGAAGGATTTAAGGGTTTTTGCTTCTTCTGTATTTCTGAGACCTACTAGCTGTGAAATTTCGTCCAAGCTGCATTTGTGGTGGTAGAACAAGCTGAGGATTCGCTGGCCTTCAGGGTCAAGACAGCTCAATGCCTGGTCAGTAGCAAATAGCAAGTTGGAAAAATGATCATCAGTGCTTTTCAGGATCTGTTCCTGAATATCGCGATCATATTTTTGTTGGGAAAGCTCGTAGAAGGCTTGCTTGATCAGGTCTTTCTTTCCTGCGGGATCAGCATCCTTCTTATGCTTGGAGCGCCATAGCTCCCAGCAACTGAGAAAAATGTATTCTTTGAGATTGTGAATCGAGACGACCTTTTCATTCAACACTTTGTCCACAAAAACCAGCATCGCATCCACCAAGATTTCCTCTGCAACCGCCCGGTCACATCCCGCTCGCTTCATCAATGTTTGGGTGCAATACTCACTGCATTCTCCCAGAATCTCTAGGAAGACATCCCGATCGCCTGCACGCAGCCGTGTTTTGAGTTTTTCGAAAGCCGTTTTATTCATACCTACTACAAAAGTCCCCTTCAAAAAATAAAAAGTTATCTTGCAGAAAAAGAAAATCAAATTTCATACCATTCCTTGCATTTGAAGGAGTGTTGCCAAAATAGCATACTAGAAGAATGATCCCCTAACCTGTTTTGTGCCAAAACTTTCATACCTTTTGACTCCTTCTAGGCAAAGTAACGCATATCAGCCATTAACGCAACTTTGGACCAAACAGCCCGTCTTTCTCTCAAAATGACTGTTTCCCCTGCCATTTTGGGATTTCTGAGAGAATGTAAAAATAATTAATAATGAACAAGGAAGTATAAAGTGAAGAGGAAAAACGTCTTGTAGCAACTTTCTACTTTATTATTCCTTGTTAGTTATTTTTACTTAAATATCCCGATAATGAACTTAATATTCTTATTAACATATCTCCTACCTCATGATCAAAAATTACCTCCTCTCCGCTTTTCGTAACTTATGGCGAAAAAAAGCTTTTTCCCTGATCAATATTCTGGGACTCGCCATTGGGATGGCCGCATGTCTTATGATTTTGCAGTATGTCAATTTTGAGCGCAATTACGAGCGTTTCAATGAGGATGCGGATCATATATTTCGGGTAAACAAGGAAAACTTTCGCGGGGAAGAATCCAGAGGCAAAGACCTCTACTCAGCCCACCGACTAGGCCCCAATTTGGAGCAGGACTTGCCAGAGGTGAAGAAGGCTATTCGCTTTCACCCATGGTACGGAAGTGCTGTCATCAGCTATAAAGGAGAAGAGGGGGAATTGGTTCAGTTCAATGAGGAAGATATCTACTTCACCGATTCGACGGTATTTCAGGTATTCACCTACCCGCTGAGCTACGGCGATCCGCAGACGGCCCTGGCCGACCCCTTTAGCATCGTGATTACACGTAAGATGGCGACCAAATACTTTGGGACAGAGGTAGATCCAATGGGAAAAGTATTGACCGTAAATGGTGGATGGGCGGAAGGGGATTTCACCGTGAAGGGAATCATCGAGGAGGCACCAGCCAATACCCATATCGTCTTTGATTTTTTGATGCCCATGTCTGTGCTGCTGAGCAACGACCAATACAGAGAATCCTCTGGCTGGGGATGGACCAATTTTTTCACCTACGTACAACTAGACCCACAGGCCGACCCTGTCAAATTAGATGAAAAACTGGTCGAATTGTCTGACAAATACCAAACAGAAGGCCAGGTAGAAAGGAATTCGAAGTACGTCTATCACCTCATGCCGATTACCGACATCCACTTATACTCAGAACTAGAAGGGGAACCAGAACCGGCCAATAAGGCCCAGAATGTCTATTTTTTTACCCTCATTGCCATCATTATCCTCCTCATCGCTTGGGTCAATTATATCAACCTCTCTACCGCGCGCTCCATGGAGCGGGCACGTGAAGTGGGCATACGCAAGGCCATCGGCGCCAAGCGCAGCCAGCTAGTCACTCAATTTCTCTTTGAGTCATTTCTCATCAACAGCATAGCTGTTTTGATCGCTGTGGGACTCTCCTTCCTTCTGCTTCCCCAATTGGGCGAATTGTTTGGAAAGCCATTGGCTGTGAGCCTACAAGGGGATGCGCCTTTCTGGCTGACAGCCTTGGGCCTATTCGCCTTTGGGGCCTTTATCTCAGGCCTATACCCCGCCTTTGTCATGTCAGCGTTTAAGCCTGTGACGGCGCTGAAAAGTGGTGTGATGAAGCTCGGGGCTGGCGGATTGCTGCGCAAGGTACTTGTAGTGACGCAGTTTGCCGCCACCATCGCGCTGATCGCGGGCGCTTTTGCCGTACTGAAACAACTCAACTACATGCGTGGCATGGATGTAGGCATGCACATGGACCAGATCCTCGTGGTCAAAGGCCCTAGCATCGTCGAGGACCGTGAAAACATCCGCGAGACGATCAAGACTTTCAAACAGGAGCTGAAGCGCCTCCCCAATATTCAGGCAGCAGCTAGCTCAGCGAGTATCCCTGGCGCGGGCCACAACTGGGGCACGGGCATGCGGCGCTTGGGGGCAGATGTCAATGAGACACGCTCAGGGAGCATTGTCTGGGTGGATTATGACTTTTTTGATACCTATGGGATGGAGTTGCTAGCGGGGCGGACATTTTCTGACGACTTCGGTACAGACGAGGAAGGACTCGTGATCAATGAAGCGGCGGTGACCGCTTTTGGATTGGGGAGCCCTGAACAGGCCCTTACGGAGCGAATGTCTATAGGCGGAGATACCGCCAAGATTATTGGCGTCCTCAAAAACTACGGTTGGGCTTCGCTTAAAGACGACTTTACCCCCATGTTGCTGGCACCTTCCAAAGGCAGTCGCAGCTATTTTTCCTTTCACCTCCAGACTCGAAATCTCGACCAGACGATCGCTGAGATAGAAGAAAATTTCCGGACTACTTTCCCTGGTAATCCCTTTAACTACTTCTTTCTCGACGATTATTTTGACAAAGAATACAAAGAAGACAAGCAGTTTGGAAATGTCTTTGGGCTGTTTACGCTCCTGGCCGTGCTGGTCGCTTGTCTGGGGCTGTATGGCCTGTCTTCTTTCACCGCTATGCAGCGCACCAAGGAAATCGGCATCCGCAAAGTCCTTGGTGCTAGCACCTCCAATATCGTGGTACTTCTCGTAAAGCATTTCTTCTCACTTGTCGGGATAGCAAGTGTTTTGGGGCTGATTTTGGCGTGGTTTGGGATCACCAGTTGGCTGGAGGAATTTGCCTTCCGCATCGATCTGGGGATAGTCTTATTTATCGTGCCTATCCTTGCCGTGATCTTCCTGGCCCTCGTGACCGTGATCGGCCATACGCTTCGCGCTGCTTCTACGAATCCGGCCAATGCGTTGAAGACGGAGTAAGAAATGTTTAAGTTCTAGGTTCTAGGTTCTAGGTAAATAGACAACTTAGAACGTAAAACTTAGAACATAGAACCTTCTTCTTCTTTCCCCATCTCTTCCACCATCTGCTCGTAGCTGAGCTGTAGCTTCTCTTCTTCCCGACGCTGAAGGTCGCGGAGGTTGAGGATCAAAACGGCGAAGCCTAATAGGTTCCAAAGCCCTAATAGGACAAGAGCCGTCTCTTCATTTCTGATGAAATCAGGCATTGAATTCGTCTCTACCAGGAAAAGGAGGACTAATGGGATCACGCCTATGGCAACTAGTATGAGGAGCCATTTGATCACTTCTGTCGGATAACGCCTCGGCTTTTGAAAGTGGCGGACTGTGTAGAGTAGGTTTAATGTGAGGGTAAATACCACAAATAACAATATGGCAGTATCTTCATGGACTTTTTCCACAATTACTAAAAAGAAACACCCCACACTTGCCAAAAAGAAAATGATAAACCCCCAGAACATTCCTCCCTTAAAGCGATGTTTTGCAATAGAAATAATGGCTAACACAGGTATCCAGAGAAGGGTTAGGACTGCTAAGGCTCTGAGGAAATCTTTCAACATCCTACGCCATTCAAAATCAATATCTGCATATCCATTAAACAACCCCACTCCCCACAACAGCCCAAAAAGCATCAGGGTTATGTAAAACGGCCAACCATGTTTGAATTTCCACATTAGTTTTCTCCCAATAACTTACGAAAAGACTCTTTATATCCTTTACTAATCGGCAGGTCTTGTCCTCCGATCGTCACAGCATGTGGCTGTACGCTGGTGATGTGCTTGAGGTTGATGATATAAGAGCGGTGAATCCGCGCAAAAGCATGGCCTTTAAGGTTTTGTTCGGTGAGGGCCATGGTTTGGCGGAGGGTGATCCGCCGATCTATTGTGTGAATGCGCACATACTCACGCATGCCCTCGATGAAGACCACTTCGTCATAAAAGACCTTTTGCAGCTTATAATCTGCTTTCACAAAAAAATAAGGCTTCTCCTCCCCTGCCGCAGCCTTCTGCAGCTGATAATATTCCCGCGCTTTATTTACCCCTGATTCAAATCGCTCAAAAGTAAAGGGCTTCAACAAATAATCGATGACCTGGAGTTCATAGCCTTTGAGGGCGTATTGCTCATAGGCTGTCGTCAAGATGGTAATGGGGGGATGTTCCAATGTATCGAGCAGTTCGATGCCTGTCATCTCAGGCATCTGAATGTCCAAGAAGAGCAAGTCAATGTCCTGATTATTCAGCACTTCCAGCGCCTCTTGCCCGTCGGTGCAGACAGCTACCAGCTCCAGGTCGGGTACCTTGCTGACATAGTCCCGCAATAGTCGGCGGGCAAGGGATTCGTCATCTACGATGAGGGTCTTCATGATAAGGGAGAAGAAAGTACAAATTCAAATTCAATCTCAAGTTCAAATGATCTCAGGACGCTCGACCTATCGAACGCTGAGGCTGTTCCGAAAATTCCTTTTAAGGAATTTGCCCAATTGCGACGGGTTGAAACCCAGTCGCAATAGTATAAAATGACAGACAAAGAACTATTGCGACTGGACTTTAGTCCGTCGCAATGAGGAAAAAAGTCAAATTTGACTTTCTGGAGTAAACTCAACGCTCGAACCATCGAACTTTCCCTCCACATATTCTTTGAGCCACTGCATCTGCAATTGCACTTGTTGTTTGAATTTGCCGGGCACGAGGAAAGCGATGATTTTGACAAAAATACCGATCAGCGCCGTGTAATGCACTTCTGTTTCATAGCGCGTCTGGTTCGGTCCCAAAGCGGTGAATCGATTTGTCATCGTATTCTCCGTGTGGGTATGCACATAGAAGCCACTCTGCTCGTGTGGCAAATTACTCACAGTGATGGTCTCATATAGCTCTTGCGGCCCTTGAGGAGAGTCAAATCGGATAAGAGATTTGGCCCCTACTTCCCCTGGCTCGCCCCTAAGCACTTCATAGCTGAGGGTATTCTTTTGCCAGTTTGTTCGCTGGGAAATGTCTCCATAGATGGCGGCGACTTTCTCCAAAGGCGCGTTGATATCGACGGTGCAGGTGAATTTCATAGGAGATTATTAATTGATTGATTATTAATTATTTCAATACAATTCTGGTCGATGAAACGGAATCAAGGCCAACACCACAGCCTCCGCATAGTACGTCGATCGCACGATCACATCTCCCGTCAAAATGCCGACTGCGCCATTTTTCTGTTTGGAGTTATTTCCCCCAAATACGATGTCATCGGCATCTCCGAGTTCCATGCCTTCATTGATCAGCGAAACGACTTGCTTGGGCAGGAAAAAAGTCCCTGTACGGGCTTTGCCCATTTGGTTCTTGGACTTCACGACGATCCAAGCAAAGGCCTCCATTTCTGGCCCTACTTTTTCAATGCCCCCTTCTATTCCCACCCAATAGTCTGCTTCTGGAGCGGCTCGTTGGGCATTTTCGGCCCTATTCATCGCTCCCTGAAGGGTCTCGGAATCGTCCATGGGTTGGTCAGGGACACCCGAAGGGACGGATATCCCTTCAGCGGTAAAAGTGGTGTCAGGAAATAACCGTTGGAACCCTAATTGGGCAGCCTGGATTTTGACGGGGTTTTTGGAGGCAATAATGATTTTTTGAGTCATAGTAGAAGAAGGTATAAGAAGACCGCTCGCCCTTCGGGCTCGCTACGAGAGCCGAGACCGTTCGCTGACGCTCACTGCGAGACCGCTCGGCTCGAAGACTCGCCTCGCTCCGAGACTAAAGGCACTTTTCTTGTCTCTTGTCTCGTAGCGAGTCTTCGAGCGATCTCGCAGTGAGGAGCTCCGCGACGAACGGTCTCGCCTCTCGCAGCGAGGGCTGAGTCTTCGAAGCCCGAGCGGTCTCAGATAATTCCAACAAAAGTCATAAATTCGCGGGGGAAAATCTACAAATGCATAACCTCCCTTTATATTTTACTATTGTCCTCTTTATTCTGGGCCTCAACTGGCTGTGGAAACAATGGATGGTGCATCCCTACTGGCAGCGTCGCCGCAAGCTCAAAGGCAGCCAAGCCCTGTTTGTCTCAACAGTAGATGAAATCCCTTCTGCTTGGAGTCTGGCACGCCGCCATTTCCTTTGGTTGCTGATCTCGATCAGTTGGTTTGGCATCTATATCACCACTTCTACTCAGCCAGGAGGCAATCACATGCTGTTGTTGGGCTTATTGGCATTCTTGATCGGATTGGGACTAATAGGCTTGGACCTGCTGTCACGCCCCCTGAGGGCGCTGGAAGTGCATACACATGGCCTTTCTTATCTGGAAGAAGCATTCGACTTCATCCCTTGGGAGGAGATCGTCCTCTTGCTAGACTACGAACAAGCCATTATCATCAAAACCCGAGAAGACATTTACGAATTTACCTTTGAACACGATCCTGAAGATTACGAAGGCTTCTTAGCTACCATCAAAACCATAGAACAAACCCAAGGCTTTGTTTTTCCCTATCATCAGGTGGAATTTTGAAGGATTAATTTTGAATGATTGAATGTTAAATTTTGAATAGGGACCGCTTCACTAAGGGAGAAGAGAATAGAGATAAAACGCTTTTCCTTTTTATCAGATTGATTTTCCTTCAAATATTACCTAGAACCTAAAACATAGAACTTAAAACATAAAACTTTCTTCCCCCATGCCAAATTCCCTAAAAACGACCGATTTTCACTTCCCTGGCCAAGTCTCCAAATATGCGGGCAAGGTCCGTGATGTCTACAATATCGCGGAGAAATACATGGTCATTGTGGCCTCTGATCGCATTTCTTCCTTTGACTATGTATTGCCCAAGGCCATCCCCTACAAAGGCCAGGTCCTCAACCAGACCTCAGCTCACTTCTTCGATGCGGTGAAAGGAGACATCCCCAGTCATGTTATTTCGACGCCTGACCCCAATGTCACCATTGGGTTGTTGTGCAAACCCTATCCTATCGAAGTAGTGGTCCGTGGTTATCTGGCTGGCCATGCCTGGCGGGTCTACCGTGACGGCGGACGGGTGCTGTGCGGCGTTACACTGCCCGAAGGGCTGAAGCAAAGCGACCCTTTGCCCGAACCTATCATCACCCCTGCCACAAAGTCCACCATCGGCCATGACGAGGACATCAGTGAGCATGAAATCCTCAAATCAGGCCTGGTAGATGGGGAAGAGTGGGCGTATATCCGCCACCAAGCGCTGGAACTCTTCAAGCGGGGAAGCGAAATGGCGCGGGAGCGTGGGCTGATCTTGGTCGATACCAAATACGAATTTGGTAGCCATGATGAGAAAATCTACGTCATCGACGAGATTCATACGCCAGACTCTTCGCGGTATTTCTACCTCGACGGCTATGAAGCGCGACAGGCATCTGGTGAGCCTCAACGTCAACTTTCCAAGGAGTTTGTTCGTGAGTGGCTTATGGCCAATGGCTTCCAGGGCCTCGACGGCCAGCAAATGCCAGTCATGTCAGATGACTTTGTAGGGACAGTCACAGAGCGGTATATCGAGCTGTATGAACAGGTGACAGGCAAAGCCTTTCAACGGGGAGACACAAGCGATATGGAGGCGCGAATTTATGAGAATGTGACGAGGGAAATCAGGCGTCTGAATGTCTGATCGTTTGAACGTCTGAACGCCCAAGAAGTCTAAATCCGAGGTCTTTTCCCTTTCACATTTACTCTTTTACTATCTTTTTGATCAGCTTTCCTGCTTTCGTTTCTAGGGTAAAAAAATAAGTCCCTTCTGACAAATCGCTGACATCCAGCGTCTTACGGAAGATCGTGGTTCGAACCTCCCCTGCTATCGGCAGCTTTCGTCCGCTTACATCATACAGGGCAAAGCGGATCGTTTGAGTGCTACGAAGGTCTATTTCGAGGTAAATCGCATCTTTTGTAGGATTTGGGTAAATGTCAAATCGTTTGACTATGGGTAAAGAGGGTAAGCTTGTGGTCCTCACTTGTGAGGTATTCATGAGTACTTGAATCCAGAAGTCTTTTCTTCCATTGGAACGATGTACCTTCCAGCTCCCATCTTGAATCTCGAAGCTGCGACGCGAGATGGGAGGCGCGCTCAGGCGAGATTCACTGATCAGCAAAACGCTGTCTGAAAGCGGAATCCAGGCCACATAAAATCCACCTTTATTCAGTACCAAAGGCGGATCCAATACATGGGGTTGCCATTGCCCAAAACTCACATCCTTTGTCTGTTGTATTTGGCTAAACAATAGCGGGCCTGGCTTTCCAGGAACGGGGCCTTCTCCGTATACTTCTACTCGATAAGCGTCCCCGATGGACGGAAAAGAAAAGCTATCGATGGGGCTAAAAAAGAACTCCACTTCTTCGATCAAGCTAGGATAAGCAAATGGACGAAAATAGACGGCCAAGCCCGATTTTCCCGTACTATCTGCCCGCCCTTCTGTACCATCAGCCAGGGTTGGATCATTGCTCACATAGCTGAAAAAAGGGGCACCCCCAAAGGTATCGACTACCACCATTTCCACCGTCATGCTATCATTCAAATGGTTGATGTCATTGGCATGCGTAGCTGTAAGTTCCAAAGTGTAGGTACCTGGAAATGGGGGACTGACCGGCAATTGAAAATCCAATGTATCTCGCATGCCACTTTCAAAGGGGGCCGGGATCGTTGTATTAAGGGTAATGGGGCTTGCAGATGGAATGTGAAAGGTAAAATCAGCAGATACTGGGGTATCAAAATTGGTATTGCCAATATTGGCGATTACGCCCCAAAAATTGGGTTTAGGGCCCGCGGGCGGCGGGGTATAGGGGTAAAAGAACCCCCCATTTCGAGGATTTTGTAACCAAATACTCCGTAAGTCGCGCACATCTACTTCCCCTTTTTTGGGGGGAAAATATTGAATGGCTGATAATGCCTCTGGCAAGCTATCCATCACTTGCAGGCCCAAGGTACCTGTTACATCTTCTATCCCTATCACGACGGATCGTGTACGACTCTGGTAGACAGGGTCTATCGTGCCATTTTGCACAGCATATTGAAAAGTAATCGTAGAGTCTTGGGCAGAAAAAATGACCTGAAAAGTATTGGCTCCATCATAGCCATCAGCATTATTGGCATACAGCGGCACCTCGTGATACGAGACGATAAACCGTTTATTAGCACTATCTGCATAGGTGTATACTTTCGCGGGGTTATTAGTCCCCAAAAACGTCATATCCGCCATCAGGGGCGCGATCAGATTCTCCTGCCCATCGGCAGCAGGTAACGCTGGAAAGCCCATCGGAGACACATCTGCGATCGTAGAGATGGGGTTAAACGACATGACGCCATTGTCACTGATCCAGAGCCTCGAACGGTGGTACCAGTAATAAGGAAAATCAATTTCCATCGAAATAGGTCCTACAATATTGTCATCCTCCAGCCCTTGAAGCTCCTCCCCCACCCCAGTGATATCTATCCAATTGTAAACCGGCCCATTAAGCGAATCGGAATGCTTCCACGTGTATCCGTAGGGGTCTGGCGGCTGGGCGACCAGGTGAAGATTTCCCAGAAAACACATGAAGAAGTAGAAAAAACTAAAGAGGATAAGGGAGGAGGACCGATTTCTATGCACTGATCTTGAAGTATAGGTACAACAGAAGATATTATTAATGAATGGATACTTCATTAATAATTCCTGAGAACAGCTTTAGGAAATGGCAACCTCTAAGTTAGCAAAAAATGGGGAAAGACCGCTCGGCGGGGGAAGACCGCTCGGGCCGAAGACGGCCCTCGCTGCGAGACCGGTCGCCCTGCGGGCTCCCTGCGAGATCGTTCGCTGTCGCTCACTGTCAGACCGCTCGAAGACTCGCTGCGAGACAAGAGACTAAAAGTCATGCCTTTGGCCCTTCGACAGGCTCAGGACAAGTCTCATAGCGAGGTGAGTCTTCGAGCCGAGCGGTCTCGCAGTGAGTGCCTAAGGCCCGAGCGGTCTCTTATATCTGCGTCTCAGGATCCCAAGCCTCCAAAATATCCGCTACGCGGCGTACAAAGCGTCCGCCCAGGGCGCCGTCGATGATCCGGTGGTCATAAGAATGAGACAGGTACATGCGCTGACGAATAGCAATCACATCCCCCTCTGGCGTTTCTACGACAGCAGGAAGCTTGCGGATCGCACCCGTAGCCATGATGGCTACCTGCGGTTGCAAGATCACAGGTGTACCCATGACATTGCCGAATGTACCGACATTGGAAACGGTATAGGTTCCACCCTCCAGCTCGTCTGGCTTCAATTTATTCTCGCGTGCACGAGTTGCCAGGTCATTGAGCTTAGCGGCGAGACCGGGGAGGTTGAGGTGATCTGCATTCTTGATCACAGGGACGATCAAGTTATCATTGGGCAAGGCAACTGCCACACCGATATTGATGTCTTTTTTGACCAAGATATTGGTTCCTTCTACAGAGGAATTCACCATAGGATGCTCACGAAGCGCCTTGATGACTGCCTGAATGAAAATAGGTGTATAGGTGAGTTTTTCGCCATATTGGCGTTGAAATTCGTCTTTGACGCGCTTGCGCCATAGGACCAGCTTGGTGACATCTGCTTCTACGAAGGAGGTCACATGCGCAGAGATATGCTTAGAATAGACCATATTCTCCGCAATGAGGCGGCGCATACGGTCCATTTCGACGATTTCAATCGGTCCGCTGTGGGAGAATTTCTTCTCGGTGGTTGTGGCAGGCGCAGCGGCCTTGGCTTTGGGGGCAGGTGCTGCTTTGGCAGCGACTTTTTGCGGCGTAGCCGCAGGCTGTGCAGGGGTCGCGGTACGCGTCTCTACATAGCCCAAAATATCTTTTTTGGTGACTCGGCCTCCCCTGCCAGTTCCTGGCAGTTGCTCAAGCTCTGTCATGGAAATGCCTTCCTTTCTGGCAATGTTAAGGACAAGGGGCGAATAAAAACGGCCTTCAGCAATGGGCTGAGCCGCTGTCGGACTCGGACCAGCAGCCACAGGCTGGAACGGCACCTCTGCTGCGACAGCAGCGATTTCTTCAGCCTGCTTTTGCTGGCCATTCTTGGAGGGAGGGGTAGGCACATCTCCTCCTACACTTTCCGTCTCTATGATCGCGATCACTTCTCCCACAGGTACTACCGCGCCTTCTTCAAATAGGATCTCCATGAGTTTCCCATCTGCGGGTGCAGGTACTTCGGAGTCTACTTTGTCCGTAGCGATCTCTAAAACTGTCTCTTCTTGCTCGATGTCTTCCCCTACCGCCTTGGTCCATTTCAAGATGGTAGCTTCTATGATACTTTCGCCCATTTTGGGCATTACCAATTCGACTTTTGCCATAGGGATATAGATATTTTTTGCTGTTGCGTGATGGTGGCGCAAAGGTACAAAAAAAACCCTGAGCTTGTTTAGGGTTTTGGAGAGGATTTTTTACAAAACAAAAAAGGCCAGCCTCACGGCCAGCCTTTATATTTCAGAGAAGATAAAGTAAAATACCCTATTCTTCTTTTTTTGCTTCATCAGCAGGTGCTTCTTCAGTCGTAGCCTCTGCTTTTGGCGCTTCCGCCTCAGGAGCAGCTGGTGCTTCTGGTGTGGCTTCTGCCGCTGGAGCTTCAGGTGCTACCTCTGCTTTTGGCGCTTCAGGAGTAGCTTCCGCCGCTGGAGTCTCTTCTGCTGGAGCTTCCTCCTTCTTGGCAGCTGCCTTTTTCTTGGCAGGTGCTTTTTTCTTAGCAGGTTCAGGCTTTTCTGCAGCTTCCATCTGTGCTTTGAGCTGAGCCAAGGCATCGATATCACCTAGCGTGGTAGTGCTTTGCTTGACTGGCTTAGAAGCAGCAGGTTTAGCAGCACGACGTGGCTTAGGTTTAGGAGCAGGACGGCTGTCAGCACCTCCCATGTCATCTTTCCACGTACGCGTATGCGAGAGGACAAGCTTCTTGGCGTCTTTGTTAAATTCAATGACGACAAAGTCTGCTGCATCATCTACTTTAAGCTCTGGCTTATCATCGGCAGTCTTGAGGTGGCGAGCAGGCACGGTGCCTTCTACTCCATACTCAAGTTCTACTCTTGCCCCTTTACCATCAACACGCTTGATCGTACCTTGGTGCGCTGAACCTACGGTGAAGATAGAAGAGAATGTCTCCCATACATCTTCAGTAAGCTGCTTGTGACCGAGGCTGAGGCGACGGTTTTCTTGATCGATCGCTAAGACAATGACTTCGAGGTCTTCGCCCAACTTCACATACTCTGAAGGATGACTGAACTTCTTGGTCCAAGAAAGGTCAGAAATGTGCACCAATCCGTCTACGCCTTCTTCCAACTCTACGAACAAGCCGTAGTTGGTCATGTTGCGTACACGGCCTGTGTGACGGCTGTCAACAGGGTATTTGGCAGCGATGGCATCCCATGGATCTTCTTGCAATTGCTTGAGGCCCAAGGACATCTTCTTCTCTTCGCGGTTGACGTTCAAGACAACAGCTTCGAGTTCTTCGCCTACTTTGAAAGTCTCAGTAGGATTCTTAGAGTGCTGTGACCAAGACATCTCACTGGTGTGAACCAGTCCTTCGACGCCAGGCATCACTTCCAAGAAGACACCATAATCAGCCACGGTAACAATCTTACCTGTGACTTTGGAACCTTCAACAATGGTTTCGGGAAGTGACTCCCATGGATGTGGCGTGAGCTGCTTCATGCCCAAGCTGATCCGCTTTTTCTCATTGTCAAATTCGAGTACTACCACATTGACCTTCTGGTCGAGTTCGAGTACTTCTTCGGGGTGGTTGATACGCCCCCATGAGATGTCTGTAATATGGAGCAAGCCATCCACCCCTCCAAGATCGATGAATACCCCAAAGTTGGTCATATTCTTGACCATTCCTTCGAGTACCTGACCTTTGTCGAGGTTTTTGAGGATTTCGCGGCGCTGCTCTTCGAGTTTTGCTTCGATAAGGATCTTATGAGATACGACGACGTTCTCATAAGCGTGGTTGATTTTCACCACTTTAAACTCCATTGTCCGACCTACATACGCATCAAAGTCCCTTACAGGCTTCACATCAATCTGTGATCCTGGCAAGAATGCTTCAATACCGCTAATGTCAACAACAAATCCACCTTTGGTACGACGGTGAACCAGTCCTTGAAGAATGATGTCGCTTTCCATAGATTGGTTGATCATCTCCCATGCACGCATGCTCTTGGCACGTCTGCGCGATAGTTGGAGCTGACCATCCTGGTCCTCTACAGATTCAATGAATACTTCCACCTCGTCACCTGGCTTGAGGTCAGGGAGGTCTCTGAATTCAGAGTTGGGGACTACGCCCTCAGATTTAAAGCCGATGTTCAGGATCGTTTCTTTCTCACCGATAGATACGACGGTTCCCTGTACGATTTCATTTTCATTAAAAACCTTGAGGGTACTGTTGTAAAAATCTTCCATCTCTCTCCGCTCCTTATTGGTGTACTCATCTTCATCTTTCCACCAATCATCATCGTCGTCATCATCATTCGAGTGGTCTTCAACATCAGTTGAGACAGGTGCATCAGCAGGAGCCGCTGTAGCTACTGCTGCAGGAGTTTCTTCACTAGCTTCTTCAGCTGTGGGGGTTGATTGCTCCTCTGTTTGAGAAGCTTGCACCTCTTGGGGTGCATCTTGGGGGGTTTCTGTTACGTTGTTTTCTACGTTTTCTGTCATTAATTGAGTCTCCTTTCTCTTTGAGAGGCATCAGGGCCGCCCAAAGGAACCGCAAAGGTAATAATTATTTGAAATTATTCCCAAGTGTGGTCTTTTTTGTCTTGGAGAAAGAACGCAGAGGGGCTGGATTACGCAAAGAGCCATCCATTCGGCAAGCTCAGGGCAGGTCTCAATCTGGAAATCCGGCACAGCGCAATATATGCGCTTCTTCGCTGCTTGCTTACGCAAGCTGGCGTGGATTTCCGGACTTGCAGCTTTGGTTTGAGGGTAATCCGCGCCTTAGCATAAACAATAGCTATTTAGTGCTGAAAGCACTAGTATCAATCCTTCTGCTGTAATTAGTTGAAAGGGATTGGTACCAATGAGGAAAAAGAAATCATTATGAATCCAACATTACTAAAAATTGGGCGCTTCCTCTTAGCAATCATTTTGGGATATGCCGCCATGATCTTAGGCCTCGTTTTGGTACAAGACCTTACCTTGGGGAGGCCTGTATTAGGAGAAACGCCGCTGTGGAACATTGGCTTAGTAGGTGTTGGAAGCTTTTTGGCGGCTGGCTTAGGTGGATTTATGGCTGCCAAAATATCAAAAGCCTTTCTGCCTGCTATCTTCATGTGTGTGGCTACTGTATTGGAAACCATTAATCTTACCCTATCAGGAAAATTTGACAATCCCATGTGGTTTGAAATTGTGGCTGAACTGACACTGATCCTAGGGATTATTTGGGGGGCGCGATTGGTGTTAAAGAAGTAGTGTCTATCCCAGAAACTCATTTTTAATAGAGTTTGCCTGATTGCGACGGGTTGAAGTCCCTATTGATTACCCATATGTATTCTTTTTCATTTGAGTATCAGGGCTGGAAAACTCACCCCGCTCAAGCCTTCAGTCTTCGCTGCCCCTCTCTTGGCCGCCCACGAGCCTGCGCGTAGAGAGGGACTTTCTTGAGAAATCTTTGATTTTTTCAGCCAATCGTTAGCCATCCCTCTTGAGGGAGAGCGTCGAAACGAAAGGGTGGGTTTAAACCGAAAAAGATGCCTTTTATCGAACCTAAAGAAGGCGATAGCCTGCTAAAAAGATGTGGAGAATCAATAGGGTTGAAGCCCAGTCGCAATAGTAACAAATGGCAGGCAAAGAACTATTGCGACTGGACTTTAGTCCGTCGCGATGAAGGAAAAAGTCAAAATTGACTTTCTGAGGTGGGCTCAGTATTCAATTTCAACGATTGCTCAAAAGATCGTAACCTTCTTGGTTGTGAACTGACCATTCCCCTCCACCTCTACCACATAAATACCCTTGGTCCAACCCTTCGTATCAATGGCTATTTTCCCTTGAATTTGACCTGATTGGATGAGTTGGCCCATCTGAGAACTGATTTTATAAGCCATCGGCTTAGAAGGTGATGAGGACAATCGTATGGTCAATGTAGCATCAGTAGGATTCGGAAAAACGGTTAGGGTCGTCGCCGTGAATTCATCATCCACTCCTACCCCATTACATGCGCGTGCTGCGTCAAAGAGCGACTGCAACGTATCGATCGGCTCTATACCGGCATTGGAACGGGTCTTCACCGACAGCACAAAGGAGGGATTTCTAAACATATCCGTGGGCTGAGCCACTTTAACGAATGCAAAGAGGGAAGAAGTCCCATTGGGATCGCAGCGCGTATCCGCGCCGACTATATTAGCCCCCTGTAGGGCTGCCATCAGCTTACAGGCCAGGTCGCCTTTTGCCCGAATGAAACGCGCTTCCATCGAGTCAAGCACCTGCTGTCCCAGCAAGATATTGCCCTGGATGGCATAATTGGGTCCTACAATATGGTTTTTATAATCCAAGCAATTGGCCCCTGTAAAGGCTGCTGCCTGTGGAGCACTATCCACCAATGCGACAATGCCATACTGTCTTATCTCAGGGTTGCTGCCCACATCTGATGTTTTCAGGTGATCGATGATCTGGGCGGGCGTATCGCCAGCCTGCATCCGGAAACGCGCCTTTTGCTGATTGGCGAGGTCATAAGATGCCTGCGTATTGATGGCTCCTACCCCAGGGAATAACTCCCCAATGAAGTCTGTGGCAAACCCTGGGAAGTTGATCATATCGACACAGGAAGCCCCTGCACTGCCTACTTCTCCCGTCACAGAATCTACAGCGACGATAGAAAAAGTGTCTTGGGCATAGAGGTGAGCAAAGGAAAGACTCACAAAGAGAAGGGAAGTGGTAATGATTCTCATGGTGGTAATTTACGCCTTTCCCTATCAAAAAAAAACCTGACACCACAGGCATCAGGCAAATATCTCAACTAAAAAAGCGCCAGCTTTTTGATCAATAATTGTATTTCTTGGGGAGGTTTCCCTTGCTATTAAACCAATCTTGCAAGGCATAGGCAAAGCCTTTTCCCGAATAAGGCACCTTTACAATGACGCCTCTTTTATTGGCCAGTTTATGCAGACTCTGATTGAGTTTTGCGCGAACTTTGGTGTCGCTCCACTTCAGGCCATCGTTTTGGTTTTTGGTTTGGACCAGGTCCCAAAATTCTACATTGATCATCGACTTGCCTTTATTTCTCAATCCTTCCAAAAGCAAATTATCCCACTCATTGAGTTTGTGATTTCGCTTAAGTTCCTTTTTAGCGGTAGGGCCTTTGACAGCTTTTGGGGGATTGACAAGCTTAGGTTTGCCTGATCCTTTGGGTCTACCGCGTTTTCCTTTGGTGGGTTTTTCTTTAACAGCAGCCTTGGCAGCGGGTGCAGCCACAGCAGCAGCTTTTCTAGGTCTTCCTGGTTTCCTTTTAGGCGGAGCCGCCTCAGCAGCTTTGGCTTCTTTTATATAAATTTCTAGTTCTTGAATGGTTGTTCTTGTTTTGGACACTTGAAACTGGAGCTTTCGAAGCTCCGATTTGTAGCGGTCAATCAATTCCTTTATTTCTAAAGAAGATAATTTAAGCGTTGACATGAGTTAAAATTGAATTTGATAGGGTTATATAAAAAATGATTTTCACCAAGTCATTGTAACAGTAGGATTACCAAAATGATTGATTTTAAGGGCGAAAGTCATATTTTATCAGGGGAGGATAGGGGGTAAAAATAGTATTTCTTCAATTTAAAGGCAACCTTATTATTAATTTTACCTATGGTCTGATTTTATATTTTATGCTAAAAAAAATAAAAAGAGGATAAAACGACATACATGTAATAAATCACCCGCAGAATGCTTTTTTCCATCACTAAATTACCCTATTTGGATTTTGTGTCTAAAACCAGCAGCATTTTTTGATATTATTTTTGTTCCAAATTCATAAATCAGGTTACTCCTTTAAAAGTGGAATCAACGCCTTTCGTTTGTTGTCACATTTTATTACCCATTGATAATGAGCCATTTACAATCAAAACATACCTTCTTATAGCTTTCTCCCCAATATTTCGCCCGCCTCAATACTTCACGTTTATGAAGGATTACAGCGAAAATCGGTTTAATCTTCCTACTAAAAAGTTCCAACTTGAGATCATGCAATAAGCCTATTGATGTAGGGCCATATTGCGGGTATTATAGGTAGTATCAATATGAACATTTTTACTTGTCAATTAGGCAGGCTTGTAATGGTCTGTCTAATTGCTTGTAGCCTTCCCTTATTGGGAATGGCTCAGCACGCTGACCAGAAAGGTCACACACCGTTACAGTCCCAACAAAAGGCTAAAATAGCCTCCATAGCCACTTCTGGGGCTTATGATAGCTTAAAAAGCAGTCAATTTGGCGGATTCTATTTTTTGAATATCAAAATAAACGAATTGCCTGATTTCTGTCAATGGACATCGTTTTCAGATAAGGGGATTCGCATCCTTTCGTATAAGCGTCCTCAGGAGTACCTGGTGGCGGTTCCTGACACGACTTCCCTCGAAGAACTCCTCCAATTGCCGATTCAACATATTAGCCCCATTCCCCTTCAAACCAAGCTGGCCCCCACACTTGCTGCCACTATATTGGCAAATGCTTATGTAGGACAAGATCACCTCAAGCTTGATGTGGCACTTTTTGATGTGGTATCTTTTGAAGGGGCAAAGGCAGTGCTGACGCAGGCTGGATATGTTTTGACAAAATCGGCCCCTCAAGTGTACAGAGTGCAAGTAGCTATTCCATATGACCGACACTTCGAGCAGGCCATCATTGGATTGGCGGCGTTTTCGTTTGTCGCCCATATAGATTGGGCCACTTCTCCGACTTTACCTGCCAATATTGAGGGGGTTCGGCGCCATGGCGCTAGTTATGCCCAGCATGTAGAAGGCCTCGACGGGGCTGGGGTTGTCATAGGGGTCGGTGATGGAGGGTATGTAGCACCTCATGTGGACCTGGACCAGCGAGTTCTCAATCAGTCGCTTAGCATTCTCCCTAGCTACGCCAATCACGGTGACCACGTTACCGGAACCATCGGCGGCGCTGGCAATCGCCTCCCCATTCATGGAGGCATAGCCCCAGGGGCGATCTTGCTCACCCACCAAACCAAAAATATTTGGATGAATGCCCCTACCTACTTCCAGCAGCACGGTATGGTCCTCACCAACAATTCTTATGCGGAACCTTTTAATTGTGCCACCGCTGGGCAGTACACCCTAGATAGTTATACCATCGATCAGCAAGCCAACAGCCTCCCGGCCTTACTCCATGTCTTCTCTGCGGCTAATGAAGGTAGCCAGACCTGTGCACCTTTCCCCAAAGGATACCATACCATCAATGGAGGATACACTTCCGCCAAGAACAATCTGGTGGTGGGCGCCCTAGACGCTGCAGGCGAAATCGCCAGTTACTCCAGCCATGGGCCAACCACAGACGGCAGGCTGAAACCCGAAATCTGCGCTGTGGGAACAGGCCTGATGTCCACCGTTCCTACAGATGCTTACAATACCTTTTCAGGTACGAGTATGGCATCTGCTACAGTGACGGGTTCTCTTGCCTTGCTTTATCAGCAATACCGCCAACTTTATAATGGGGCCAATCCGGATGCCGCCTTGATCAAAGCAATTGTATGCAATACCGCCAAAGACTATGGTCTACCAGGCCCTGACTACCGCTATGGATTTGGCACATTAGATATACAAAAAGCTTCTGCTACCTTGAAAGAAGGTCGATTTGCAACGGGCAGCGTGGCAGATGGCCAAAGTCAAAGTCCAGTTTCTATCACTGTCCCTTCAGGCGCACATAGCCTGAAAATCATGCTGTGCTGGACAGATGCTGCCGCGCTTCCTGGAACGGGCTCTTCTCTGGTCAATAACTTGGACCTCACGGTCACAGACCCTTCAGCTACGACCGTCCTGCCTTGGACGCTCAATCCCAATGGCTTCAACGTGCTGAACCCTGCCGTACGAGGCGTAGACACCCTGAACAATATGGAGCAGGTGACCCTTACCAATCCAGACCCTGGCACCTATACCGTATCAGTGACTGGCGGAAATGTGGCGGTAGGCACCCAAGCCTATTATATAGCCTATGAGGTAGGCTCGACCAATTTAGTCCTCGAGTACCCTGTGGCAGGCGAAGCGCTTGTGCCAGGGGAGATTGTACGCTTATGGTGGGATGCCCACGGGCTTAGTGGAGGGAACTTCCTGCTGGAGTATTCGGAAAATGGGGGAAATACCTGGCAAACGATCAGTACGGAACTGATTACTGCTAGAGATAGGAGTTGGCAGGTACCTGCTTCAGCAACCGCGCAAGCGCGTGTTCGCGTCAGTCACACCCAAAGTAGTGCCAGCAGTGAATCAGGTGATTTCACCATTATAAGCACTCCTACCCTCTCGGCTACCATCCCCTGTGATGGGGCTATAGACCTCTCTTGGAATGCCATCAATGGAGCAATAGGCTATGACTTTATGATGCTGGATACCAGCATGAAAACCATAGATACCCTAGCCGTCAATTCACACCAGCTAGTGGGCCTCAATCCTACAGAGACCTACTGGCTGGCCGTACGGGCCAAGCTATCCACGGGAGCACCTGGCCGTCGGGGCCAGGCTATCAAGGTGACGCCTTCTGGCGCAGGACCCTGTCCTTCTCAGTATGACCTTGTGCTTTCGCAGATCATGAAGCCTGTAGGTACCGGGCGCACACATAGTATCACTTCCTTTTCTGCTGCAGAAGATTTGCAGGTGGAGATTCAAAACTTAGGCACCAGTACTGTCAGTGGATTTCGACTTTGTTATCAAGTAAACGGTGGTGGACCCATCGTTTCTGATTCCCTTCACACGCCCCTATCCCCAGGGGCATCTTTTACCTATACCTTTGGTCAACAAGTCAATCTACTGGCAGCTGGGGCCTATACTATTGCTGCTTGGGTTGACTGCACAGGGGATGGTGCGAGCGCCAATGACTCAGTAGCCGTCACGGTACGTCAACTCGCCAATCCCCCCCTTACCCTTCCAGTTACAGAAGGGTTTGAATCAGGGATACCTGCTACATATTCCAGTCCACTCATGGGAGTTGAAGGAATTGATTGTCTAGATTACGAGCAAGGGAGCTCAGGAGGAAGATTACGCACAGATGCAGGCCCTGGCTTTCCTTCTTCGGGCAATCGTGCCATCAGTATGGACGCCAGTTCTAGCACAGGGACGGTTCCCCATTATGCCATTTTGACTTTTAACCTAGCTGCTTATCAAGGAATCCCCAACCTCTACCTAGACTTTGCTTATATGCACCATGGAGAGGAAGCCCATCCTGAGGATAGGATTTGGATTCGGGGTAATGAACTGGATCCATGGCTCGAACTGTACAACTGGTATGATAGCTGTGGGAATGCGGGCATCTATCATCAGGCAGAAAAAGTGCCTGTATCTGCCTTGCTTGCTAGTGCCAACCAAAACCTGTCTACGACTTTTCAAATACGGATCGGGCAGCAGGATGACTCTCTCGCCATGAATCTTATAAGCATGGATGGCTTGACAGTTGATGAGGTAAAATTGTACCAATATGCGCCTCCGCTGAGCTTCTCTTGTTTGAACCCTCAAACCCTCCCTGCTACGACGGGGTGTGATGCGATGCTGCCAGATTATAGGGCCTTATTGAATGTTGGAGGGGGAATAAACCCTGTTGTCACTCAAATTCCTCCGAATGGAACGCCCGTTCAAGGAAGCAATACAGTGACCCTGATCATTTCAGATCCTGGATCTGGACAAAGTGACACTTGCAGCATGCAGGTAACGGTATTGGACAATACCCCTCCTACCCTCATTTGCCCATCCCCTCAGACATTAACGCTCGACGCCAATTGCCAGGCGACTTTGCCTGACTACCGGCTGACTGCTTCAGTAAGCGACAATTGCGGAACGCCAATCATGACCCAAACCCCCGTTTCAGGGGTTTCTATCTCCAGTAATCAATTGATTACTTTGACAGCCAGTGATGGGAATCAGCAGGTGAGCTGCTCATTTGCCCTGACCCTGCTAGATCAGACGCCTCCTACCATCGCTTGCCCAGGCAACCAAGTGATCACTTTGAGCAGTAATTGCGCTTCTATTTTGCCAGATTATCGGCTGATAGCGACAGCAACGGATAATTGCACCGCGACCCCTACCATTACCCAAACGCCCCCTTCAGGGACAGCCTTCACCAACCAGATCAATGTCATCATGACCGCTAGCGATGGGAACCAGCAGGCAAATTGCTCCTTTAGTGTTGTAGCGACGACTTTGTCGTTGACAGCCTCTCATGTAGACCCATCAGCAGCAGGGGCTCAGAATGGAAGCATAGACTTGACGGTAGCAGGCGGCGTAGCCCCATTCAGCTACCAGTGGTCAAATAACATGACAACAGAAGACCTTTCCAACTTAGGAGGAGGCAGCTATTCCGTGACCGTGACTGATGGAAATGGGTGTTCAGAGACGATGACCATTACCCTGACATCTCCTCCTCCTGTCAGTACGATGCCTGAACTAACAGACGGGCACTTGACAGGGGTTGGCACGATATGGCAGACCGTTTCCTTGACACACACCTACACATCTATGGTCGTTATTGCAAGTCTTGTCATCCCTAACAGTAGTCTTCCTTCAGCCGTCCCACGGATCAGAAACGCTTCTGGGAGTAGTTTTGAAATAATGGTCCAAGCTACCAATGGCACCGTAGGCCATACGTATGAAGTGTATTATGTCGTCGCAGAAGAAGGAGTGTATAATGTGGGGGCACATGGCGTCAAGATGGAGGTAGTAAAAGTAAATGCAACTCAAACTGCCAAAGCGAGCAATTGGGCCATGGAATCAAGGGCTTACCAGCAAAGCTATACAGCTCCTGTCGTTTTGGGGCAGGTCATGACCTATCATGATACCAAATGGTCCGCCTTCTGGGCGTCATCCCATACCAACAAATCCGATCCCCCAACCGCCACCAGCTTCGCTGCTGGCAAACATGTGGGAGAGGATCCTTCCTCAACCCGCCTCGCTGAAACGATCGGCTATATCGTCATCGAGGCTGGCACTGGCACCCTCAATGGGGTCAGTTATCTGGCGGGGCTTGGGGCTGACATCATCGCTGGGGTAGATAACACCACCACGGGCTATGCCTACAGCCTATCAGGGTTTACACAGCCCACAGCGGCCATCGTCAGCCCTGCTGCCATGGATGGTGGCAATGGCGGCTGGCCAGTGCTTTTTGGCCCAACCCCCCTTACAGCTTCGCAGCTTTTATTGGCCTTTGATGAAGATCAAAGCAAGGATACCGAACGCAAGCATACCAAGGAACAGGCGGCTTACCTTATTCTTGAAGGAGCAGTAAGCAATCCATGTCCTACGATTACTTTGTCTGTGAATTCGACAGACGAAACTTGCGCAGGAGGCGACGGCACCGCCACTGCTTCCCCATCTGGCGGCAACGCGCCCTACACCTACAGTTGGTCCAACGGCAGTACAAGCGCTACGCTGACGGGGCTAGCCGCTGGCAGTTATCAGGTCATGGTCACGGATGCGAATGGCTGTACAGCCAATGGCTCGGCAACTGTCGTAGCGGCGCCTGCGGTGAGCCTTTCCATCTCAGCGACCGATGTGAGTTGCTTCGGGCTACATAACGGAACAGCTACTGCCACCGCCGCAGGTGGAACAGCGCCTTACAGTTATTCTTGGTCCAATGGCGGTAGCGGGGCTACGCTTACAGGGCTTGGAGCAGGAGGCTATATCGCTTATGTAGTGGATGTAAATGGCTGTCAAACAGACGCATTCGTCCAAATCAATGAGCCATTTGCCCTTACCCTTACCCTCAGTCCCTCCAATGAATCTGCGCCAAATGCAGGGGATGGGAATATCACTTTGACTGCAAGTGGGGGGACTTCCCCTTATAGCTATTTATGGTCCAATGGAGCGACAAACCAAGATTTGATCGGGGTAAATGGAGGGACTTATTCTGTGACCTTAACAGATGCCAATGGTTGTACAGCTTCGGACCAAGCAACTGTCCAAACCAACCCCGCCACGGGTCCTACAGTGGTATTTGAGCAAGGCGTTATCTCAGGCGTCTCTGACTTCTGGTTGACGATCCCTTTGACCTATACCTATACGGAAATGGTGGTAGTAGCCACGATACGCTACCCCAACAATACCATTGCACCTGCTGTGACGCGCATTCGAAATGCTGCTAACAGCAGCTTTGACCTCATGCTTCAGAATCCTAGTGGAGCTACCTTGGGCAGCTATGAAGTGCATTATATGGTGGCAGAAGCCGGTGTTTATGACCTAGCCACGCATGGCGTAAAGTTCGAGGCGGCCCGAGCCACTTCCACTATCTCTGCCCGCAAGGGCAGTTGGCAAAGAGAAGCACGGACCTATCAGCAGAGCTATAGCAACCCTGTCGTTGTCGGGCAGGTCATGAGTTATAATGATGCGAAATGGTCGTCCTTTTGGGCAAGTGAGTCTGGAGAACGGCGAAATCCGCCTTCGCCAACCAGCTTTGCCGCTGGTAAACATGTCGGGGCTGACGTGGTCACTACTCGCACCAATGAGACCATTGGCTACATGGTCTTCGAAGCTGACAATGGTCTCGTCAATGGCATCGGCTTTGAAGCAGGAGTGGGGATAGATGTAATCAAAGGGGTGCAAAATAGCGCTGCTGGCTATGCTTATTCGCTCAGCGGCATGGCATGGGTCGGCTCAGCGATTCTCAGCATGGCTGGGGCCGACGTGGGAGATGGCGGTTGGCCGGTTATTTTGGGAAGCAACCCGTTAACCGCGAGTCAAATCAGCATGGCCATCGACGAAGACCAGATTGCAGATACCGAGCGGAAGCACGGGACGGAGCAGGTAGCGTATATTGTATTTGGAAATACGAGTTCTAATACCCGATTGGCACAAGACCTCGCCACTGAAGGCATCAGGCTATACCCTCAGCCCGCTCAGGATTGGGTGATGCTCAAATGGGCAAACGTAGGAGAGGGAAATTATCGAATAGATATTCTCGATGTACAGGGACGGAGGATCAGTTCCAAAGACATTTCTACCCTTACTCCTGGTATTGAAGAGAGAATCTCATTAAGTCACCTGTCACCAGGGATGTATATTATGAGGATTTCGGGTAATGGGCATGAGGAAAGCAGGAAGTTTGTGAAAAAGTGAGGGGGTAATCAGGGAGTAACGACATAAAAATCACCACAGATTCCTCAGATTCCCACAGATTTTCTTCTTTAATCCGTGCAAATCTGAGGAATTCGTGGTGAATATTAGCAGTAAGGTTATAACTCCACTAAATGTCTCAATGAACCAATTCTTTTACCCTATCCCCCCATCATATCACTTCCTTGCGTATTCATGCGATTACTTTTCCGCCTAAACAGGGAGACGTCCATCTTTCCAAAACGGTAAGAGAAATTCACCCTTACTAGCTGAGGGTTTCTGATTCTGGAAGTCTCTTGGGTAAAGAAATCGGAAACGGTCACAGCCCCAAATCTTCTGGTGGCAAAAATATCTTGAACGCTTACCGTGAGTGAAGCCTTATTATCCAGGAAACTCTTCTTGACAGAAGCAGCCATGAACCAAAAGCCTTTTGAATAGCCCTGAGCTGAGTTAGAACTACTTCCACCTCTACGCCATGGGCTATTATTGGTAGAGGGCGTAAATGATGCTCGCGTGCGGTACTCCCCGTTGAGTTGGAATGAATAGCCTTTTGGAAGGGTAAACTGAAGTGTCTCTTTCCAAAAACCACTCAACTGGCTGATTTCCAGGTCATTCTCCACATTGGATGCATCTACCTCCGACTGATACAGATTGATATTAGTTGTGATATCCAACCAGTCAGATATGGTATTCCGCAGGGTAAACTCTGCCCCATAGGCAGCCGCAAAATCGCTATTGGTATAGCTGATAATGACGACTTCTTTGCCGAGTGTCTCATTGAACTCTGTGAATTGATAGCTAGTGATCAGATTGGATGCCTGCTTATAATAAACCGAGATAAGCAGATTCCCTTTTTTGAACATATTTTGGTAAGAAAGCTCTATCGAGTTGGAAAACTCTGGGAGGAGGCGCGGTTCTCCACGTCGGAGATTCAGAGAATCTGAAAAGTCGATGAAAGGCATCGTTTGGAAAAAATTCGGGCGATTCACGCGCCGTGTATAAGCAAGCTGGAGCTGATTATTTCCCTTCAGCTGACGTGTCAAAAATACACTGGGGAATAAGCTAATGGGGTAATTGATAGAGAAAGAGGAATCCCGGTCCGTCAATTCGCCGGTATAGAAACTACTTTCAGCCCTCACACCCGCTTGGAAGCCCCATTTTTCCCCCTTTTGACTTCCCTGAAGGTAAGCAGCATAGATATTATCATTATAGGCAAAATGATCTGCAAATTGGTCGATATTTACCCATGTATTTTGGGTTTTGTCAAAAATTGAGTTTTGGTTGTCGTTTGTATTATCGCGGAGTGTAGCCTTGAGTCCCCCTTCGAGTTTGGTCTTTTTCCCAATCGGTTTGATGAAATCCGTCTGCAAAGTCATAAAGCTACCAGAACCGAGGTTATCTTGTCTCTCTTGGCTTTCAAGTCCCGATTCAAAGGCAGTCAGGAAATCATTATCCCCCTCGAACCTCACCTCATTGTAAAAGACATCAGCGGTCCATTCTGCTCCTTTTTTAGGGAATAAATGTTTGAATTGTGCTGAAAAACCATAGTTGCGAAAGCCCCTGTTGGTATTTGACGTTCGCGTATAAAAATCAGTGACTGTACTATCGGGGAATAAAAAGTCTGTGGTATTAGAGATGACTTCGGAAGGATTGAACTGTCCCCGCATATAGCTCCCGCTCAGTGTCAGGGTATTGCGGTTGCTGAGGAAAAGGTCCATGCCTGCGCGGCCTCGACCGAAGAATCCTTTGGTAATCTGATCGGAGAGCTGAGTGAGGTTGGAAGGAGGGTTTCCAAATAAATTTTCCCGAATCGTTTCGCCATCCCCTACTGATCTTCTCCCAAATGCCATCAAAGAGGCAAAGAGGTTCACCTTTTCCCCTCTGGCATTGATATCCCCTCCAAAATTGGTGCCCCTACGGGAGTCTCCTCCAAAACGGAGATTACCATTATACCCTAGTCGTTTATTCTTTTTCAGAACGATATTGACAATTCCTGCTGTACCGCCTCCCGCATCGTACTTCGCCGATGGATTGGTGATGACTTCTACGGTCTCAATAGAGGTGGCAGGAATCTGTTCAAGGGAAAGGGTCGTCTGGCGACCGTCTACCAGAATTTGGGGGGCGCCATTGCGGAGGCTTACATTTCCGTCGAGATCGACGGAAAGGGAAGGCACATTTCTGAGTGCATCTTCTGCATTGCCGCCAGTAGTGGTCAGGTCGCGGTCCACCCGAAAGATCTTCTTATCGAGGGAAAGCTTCATGATTTCCTGCTTCCCCACAATTTCTACCTCTTCCAGGTCTGCTACCTGAACTTTTAACTGAATATTGCCCAAGTCTTTTTCAAAACCCCCTCCACTAAATCCAGGGAATCCTCCTCTGCCTGAGGGGCGTCCCCCTGAAGGACGGCCTCCTCCTGATGTGGGTCGACCGGATTGCTCGGCATTTTTCTTGGTAGAGTCATTTGCTGCTGGCCGACCGCTACCGCCTGGCCTACCTTGTCCCATTCTGAAATTAGGCATGGGGATCCCAAAGTCTACCTTTTGCTTAGATTCTGCATACCCCAGAAAAGAAATCACCAACGTGTATTCACCAATGATAGGGAGTTTCTCAATATTAAAATCTCCATTTCCCGCTGTCAACTGCCCTGCCCAGACGGTATCTTTGAGGGAAAATGTTTTGCGATCAAACTTTTTACCCAATAACTGTACTGAGGCATATTCGACCGCTTTTCCATTTTCATCTACCACTTTTCCATAAATACGGCCTATTCGCATATCAGACATTTTGCCGCCTCCCCCACGTCCTCTCCAAGGAGGGCCTTGAGCTATGAGCGGCTGTAATATCAGGGAGAAAATAAGAAATAATAATAGGTTAACTTTTTTCATTTGGATAAATAGTTAGCAAATCGTGGGTTTAAATTTCACTTCTAACCCGATATATATTAAAGGGTTTCTAAAACCACATTTTTTGCTACTAAACGATAAAAAAATGCTGCAAACGGAGGGTTCCGTTTGCAGCATTTTGGGTTCTAAGTTTTAAGTTCTGCGTTCTAGGTTGAGTGCTCCGACTTAGAACTTAGAACCTAAAACATAGAACTTGCCTTTACTTCTTCACCACTTTCAAGGTCTTGCGCTCCTCGCCTGCACGCACCTCTACAAGGTATACGCCTGCGGCTAGGTCGCCCATCTCGATGCGGTGCTCGATCATTCCCCCTTCTTCCACATCAAATCGCTGAACGATGAGTTCTTGTCCTACCGCATTGCGAAGGGTGATCGTAGCTTCGGTGACATTCCCGATCATACCTTTCACCGTAAGGTGACTGGTCACTGGGTTAGGGAAGGCATCGACAGCGATCTGACTGACCAGTCCCTGGGCAGCCGCTTCGCGATAGGATACGCCGTTGATCGTAAAGTTGTCAATATCAAATGGCGTAGGCGTAGTGGTAGGATACCCTGCAGTAGCTATCCCTACACAGAATGGGCCCATGATTGGGACGACTTGTGGCGTACCAATTGGCACCCACGTAATACCATCACTAGATACATAAGAATAGAAAATTGGGCCTACTTTCTGAATCCTTGCCCAATATGGGAAGCCAGGAAGAGCTGGGCCAGCGGTATTAACCGTAAATGCGCCAGTGGTAGTACGGATAGCCCTGCGAGAAGACTTGTCTGCTGCCAACAAGGTGGAGGCGTGGGCAGAATTAGCTGCAAGTGACTGTCGTACCATCACCCCTGCTTGGGTCCAGAAAGAACCTGGAGTAGGCATACTGATGCGAGCTCTCACGTCCACATTCATATTCATCTGAAGGTAGATGAAGGTAAAGCCATCCATATTGGTCCCGATCTGATTGCCAGAAGCTACCACATCATACTCTCCTGAGTTTCCACCAGATGGAGGTGTATAACATACATTCCCTTGGACGTTTTGCGTATTGCCCACATCTACGATAGAGAGGCCATTAGGAAGTGGGTTACACTGCGTATTGACGGTCACGTCAAAGCAGCAAGTGGTCGTATTGCCAGCCTTATCTTCTGCTACGCAGGTGACCTTGGTTGTTCCCAACGGGAAGGTACTTCCAGAGAGTGGGAAGCAAGAGATGTTAATCTTGTTCACCTTGGTACAGTTGTCAGTAGCCGTAATGGTAGGCCAGGTATGCACGGCACCTGTCGTTCCAAATGGCACAGTCAGAGTGACTGACGACGGACAGTTGTCGAAGTCAGGTCCTTCGCGGTCGCGGACGCGCACAAAGAAAGAGCAGGTATGCATATTGCCTGAAGCATCAGTCGCTTTCCAGGTGATGTCGGTTTTTCCTTTGGGGAAAGTAGCGCCACTGGCCAATCCCTGCGTAAGGGCAAGGGTTTCGCCTGGACAGTTGTCTGAAGAAGACACATTGTAGTTCACCACTGCTTCACAGACTCCTGGATCGGTGTTGACGCGCATATTGCCGGGGCAGGTAGCCACAGGGTCTTCATTGTCTTCGACAGTTACGTCAAATGAGCACCATTTATCATTCCCTTCTTCATCTTCTGCATTTACCCATACTTTGGTAGTCCCCACAGGATAGACGCCAGAAGGCTGAGAGCGTGTACCTGTATAGTCATTCCAAAGTTCAATCCCACCACCATCAACAGTGATGCAAAAATAGGCATCGTTGCGGCCAAAGGAACATCCATCGGGATCGATTTGGTTATTTTTAGGGTCAAGGTCAATATCGAGAACACCATCGGCAGCCCATGCATTATATTTGGCAAGCGGAATGTTGACAGTAGTTCGCTCATAACTGGACCTACAGCGGTCTCCATAGTCAGTGTCGCCCAAGTCCGTGCCATCTTCGCCTATGATGTCAAATCTCTCCCCGTTATTGTTAATGTCTCCTCTGTGGTAGACCCGTAACTCTACATAACTACTAGCAGAGGTAGGCACTCCACTAAGGCTGAGAGAAGTGACGTTCCCAGGGCCATTGTCTGTATTTGGGTTATAATCGACCACATCACTACAGCCTCTGAATACCGTGATTCCTTGGCTACAGTTATCAGACGCGCCTACACTGATGTCTATATCCGCCTCGCAGACACCAGGGTCTGCACTGACAGTGATGTCTGGACAAGACATGACAGGATCTTGATCGTCATCTCTCACACGGATTCTGAACCAGCAATCTTCTGTTTCACTTCCATTGGTAGCACTCCACTTGATCCAGTTGTCGCCTTGACCCAGGACTACCCCTGCAAGAGAAGTCCCGCTATTTTGGTTGTTCCAATGAGAAGTGGTTCCACAAGGAAGGCTGGCCAAGTCGTAGCGCGTATCGGGAATCGTGTAGTCACACTGTCCGTGGTCCATGTTTACCGTAGCATAAGAAGGACAGGTCGGCTCCTGATAAATACTCCTAAAAGACACATCGTCGATGGCCATGTCACTGCGGTAGCCATTTCCTGTTCTTCCGCGAAAGCGGATCTGAATCGTCTGGCCCGCATAAGCTGACAGGTCTACGGTTTTGGATCTCCAACTCGTAGAATTAGTCACTTCTCTGATAGAAGGGATCACATCATTGTGCCAGGTGCCGGAGCCATCCTTTACATCCACGTGAAGCCGTCCCATATGAGAATTCCAGCCACGCATACTGTGCCAGAACTTCATTTCCATACAAGGCTGTCCCGTCAAATCCACCATAGGTGACAGGAGCATGGCAGTTGAGTTGTTGCAGGAGCCGGAGGATTCTGTGTAGAGGTATTTTCTACCAGATCCAGGCGTATGATCGTAATCAGGGCCTGTACCACTGGTCGGAGTCCCAGACCTATCGACTGTCCAGTCGATGTCGTCACTGGAAGAGTTGACCCAGCCACTAGAGAGGGTACAGGCATCTCCACAGTCTGTGCCGCAGGTCGAGAAACTCTCAAAGGTTTGATAATGAGGGAAAGAATTAATCTGTGCTGAACCAGCCAGCCAACAGAATGTTACAAGAGCGAAGGTGAGTAAGATTTTTTTCATGAGTGATAAAATTAAGGCAGGTGAAAAAAAGGGTTAGTGTAGTTGCGTCAGGATGTTTTCTTTCTTTTTGACGAGTTATATTTAAGTTGTTAATGAATAAGGAGCAATTTAATTAGATTATTAGTTAAATACAATAATTGAAAAATCGTTTACGCGCACAAATATTTTTGTGAGAAAAATAATTTAGTAAAGGAAATATTTTACGCTATGTCCGATTACTTAACAGAGATGATAAAGGGCTTTCAAAGCAAAGACCCTCGGTTCATTGACCTTGGAAACCATTCGGGAAAAGAGGAGACACATATTCTGACAGAAATCCCTTTTGATCTTTTAGGAGACCTCTCCCAGATCAAAGGCCTTTTTGCCAAAAACAACAATATCCAACGCATATCAGCCCGAATCGGCGAAATGACCGCCCTTGAATCCCTGGATCTATCCGAAAATCCTTTGCTAGCGTTGCCGGATGAAATAGGGAATCTTCAGTCACTGAAGGTATTCAGAGCTTCGGATTGCATGGAAGTTGACTTGGAAAAAATGATGGAGGATCTTTCGAAGAGAACCCCTGGCCACCATCCTACCTTTTTGGGGGAAGGAGGGCTCAGAACTTTGCCCGATAGTTTTGGAAATTTGACCCAACTCGAATCTCTCACCCTAGATGGAAATCGATTGACGGAAATCCCATCCGGGATTTTTAAGCTCAAAAACCTGGTCTCCCTGGATTTATTCAGCAACCTCATCACCCATATTTCTCCCGAAATCGGCCACCTCACGAGCTTGCGCTACCTCAAACTCACCCGAAACAATTTTCACGAATTGCCCGACGAGATCGGCCACCTAAAAAACCTCCAACGGTTGAGGTTAGACTATCTTGATCTCTGGGCCTTGCCCAAAGGGATCGGCGGCCTTTCTAGCCTCCAGATGCTCGAAGTCTGCCATGGCAGACTAGGTGACATCCCCGCTGAGATTCAGCACCTCAAAAACCTCAAGTGGATTTATTTGATCAACACCGAAATCTCTGAAACAGGCCTTAATGCCCTGAAAATCTTTGCGCCACAAGCTGAGATTGCATGGGAAATGAATTGGGAATAGAAAAACTGCCAGCGGATTCTCCGTTGGCAAGTTTTGGGTTTTGGGTTTTGAAGAATACTTAACATACCCCATAGAACCTAGTATTCTTTCAATATTGAAAAGTGGAGTTGGAAGTCATTTACAATGCTTAACTGTGGTAAGTACAAATAATGAACAAGAAATAAAAAAGTGAAAAGGGAAGAGGAAACTAGTTATCCATGATAGAGAAGTACTTTTTACTTCCCTTCGGCAGACTCAGGACAGGCCTTGTTCCTTGTTTTTTATTTTTACTTAACCCGACATTTCAATATTGAATAAACACTAGAACTTTTCCTACTTCACTCCTCCCATCAGCCTTAAAATCGCGGGTGAAATGATGAGGGCTAAAATGCCTATGGCAATCGTGATAACGCCAAATACGGCGTAGACAGACACGTAGCTGTATAATTGGGTGAAGGCATCTCCCATACCGGTGATTTTGTCAGGGGTCAAACCTGTGATGAACTGGACGATTTGGCCCAGTATCCCTTCCGAGAAGGGATTCTCCCCTCCGTCTGATGCCGTGAGGGTTGCGATCTTTCCGGCAAAGAAACTGCCGTAGAATACGGCTGAGAACCATACGCCCATGACAAAGGCAATATATTTAGGAGGCGCCAATTCTGTCATTTTAGAGAGGCCTATGGGGGACATAAACATTTCCCCTACGGTCAACACAAAGTATCCCATCAGCAGGTACCACATAGGTGTCTGAGCGAGTGTGTCCATGCTATTGGCAGATGCCCCGAATATGACGAAGCCCATGCCGAGCAGAATGAGGCCAATCGCAAATTTCACGGCTGAATTGGGGTTGATCCTACGACTGTCAAGGAATGACCAGAGGAGCGCAAAGGGGATAGCCAGTAAAATAATGTAGCCTGCGCCAATGCTATTGGTCTGGGCAGCATTCATGCCGATGAGGTTGACATTGCGGTCCGCAAAGAGGGTCAGGGAGCTTCCCGCTTGTTCAAATATCGCCCAAAACAAAGTCGCCAAGGCGGTAAAATAAAGAATGACCAACAAACGTCTTCGCTCTATTTTGCTAGATGTCACATAAATATAGCCCATCATGCCCAATAATAGGACCGTCACGCTGCCAATCACATAGGATTGATATTGGTACATCCGAACGAGTAAAGCAAAGATGGGAACAGAAAGGATGGCCAGGATCGTGACTTGATTGCCTTTTGTCAGGCCCATTGAGCGCTTATAATAGACTTCTGGATCAGGAATCATTCCCTTATCCCCAAAGACCTGGTTATTCACCCCTCTATAGAAAAAGAACAAGCCGAGCATCATGCCGATGCCTGCGAGCATAAATCCAAAATGCCAACCATACGCTGCGGCAATCCAACCACATAGCAAGGGGGCTAGCCAAGCACCAAAATTGATTCCCATGTAGAAAATCGTGAATCCCGCATCTCTGCGGACATCATTTTCTTCATAAAGGTCTCCTACAAAAGAGGAGATATTGGGCTTAAAAAACCCATTCCCTACGATGATTAACGCTAAAGAACCATAATAGAAAATAGGGGTTTCAATCGTCAAGAAGAAATGCCCTATGGCCATCAAAACGCCTCCTAAAACAATTGCTTTGCGATACCCAATGAGTTTTCCCGCTACCAACCCTCCGATAGTTGGCGTGATATATACCAAAGACATATAGGCAGCATAAATGCCGATGGCCATTTCATCTGAGAAGAGCAATTGCTCTGTCATATACAATGTCAGCAGGGCGCGCATGCCATAGAAGGAAAAGCGCTCCCACAGCTCAGCGAAGAAGAGGTAGAAGAGGCCCTTGGGGTGTCCCCAGCGGGTGGTGGTAGATGGATCTATCATAAATGAGAAGATTTAAGAGAAGTTCAAATTCAAGTACAAGTTCAAACACATAGGATTTCTTTTTTGAACTTGAGTTTGCGCTTGACACTTGAACTTATTTCTTCCCGCAAGCTACGCGCTTTCCCTCAGCTCTCGCCAAGCTGTGGCAAAAAGTCCCAATAAATCGCAATTTGTGAGGATATGTGACTGCTGTCACAATTTGTTACAAAGGTCCTTATAGGCCTGACTATCAGTGCCTTCAGAAAACTCTTGCAGCAGGCTGGCGTCAAATGAAATATGGTCGGGCACCATGCGCAGGCGGTACCTTCCGTTGCCGATAAAGGTGAAAAGGTCGCGCCGTTCGAGTTTGCTGTCCTCGGGGAGGTCGAGGATTTCATTGATATTGTCGATGATGCGGCTGAGGTAGGTCTGGCTTTTGACCTCGCCATTTCCCCCAACTTCCATGCTCTGGTCTTGCCCTTCACCTGCCTTCCTGCGGATGGCAAATTTCAAGAGATTCTTGTATTGGGTGGTTTTGGAACCAAAATCTACCGTCTGGTCATAGACGCCTTTGGAGGGGATACTGAGCTTGACCAGCGACCAGTCGCGAAAGGAGATGGCCATCTCGTTGGGCTTGGGCATGGAGGCGAGGCGGATCACCCAACTGGTCGCCAAGACCAGGACAATGGCGATGAGTGATGTTTTGGCGACGAGCTTGATGAGCTGCTTATTGAATTCGCTCATGATTTCTCCAAAAACCTCGGGTAATTGGGAGACAAACATCAGAAGGATGGCCGCAACGGAGATCAGGGCGACGATATAGAGATTTCTGTAAGTAAAGGTGCGGTAAAATGAGACGATCAGGAGGTAGGAAAGAAATCCCGAGAAGGCAAGGTCGGGCAGTCCGCTGACATTCATTCCATTGTATGTGAAATCTGTCCCCAATAAGGCTGACAGGAGGACGGTGATGCCTGTGACGGCTGCGATGCCTATCATAAAAAACGGGACGTTCTTTTGGTTTTGGGAGATGAAACGCGGCGCATGGGAGAAGTAAAAAAGCGCTAAGATGAGGAAGAGATTATTGGCCGTAGAGAGCAGATGAACGCCGATTTGGTACGCACCCGAATCCCGAAAAAATAAAGCCCAAACGCCCGAAACCACCCACACCATCATCGCCAAACTGAGGTGCAATAGTCCTTTGTCCAACCGTTTCTCCGAATCATCCTCCTCCAACAATTGCTTAAAGCGCTTGCTGATATGGTACCAAATCGCCATCAGCAGCACCGCCCCGATAAAGGAGATGAAGATGTGTGCGAGGGTATAGAATTGGGTAACTTTGTCCATTCTATGACTTTATCCATTGTGTTGTTACTTTTTTTAAAAAAAAGTAACCAAAATCCTTCGACTGTCCCTTCGGCAAGCTCAGGGCGACGGCTCAGGACAAGAATCGAAACGGGCCAACCAAAGCCAACGCTTCTTTCCGTCCGCCCACGCCCGTTTACTCAGAGTCTGTCTATCTTCAAAGGCTTTCGTGAGGGCTTCGCCGTTCATCTCATCCGCACGTATTCTCAAGATAAAATGCACTAGAAGTGCGAGACGTATCTTCCTTGGACAAGTTAGAGGACAGTTGTGAAAAATGAAAGTAGGTGGGCAAGACTGAAGAAGATGTAACAGATTTTCTTCAATCTGTTACATCTTCTGTGCTGTGCGAGCGGCTATACGCAAAATAGATTTCACCATATCTTACAGGGCGTACCTTGAATACCCAACAGATTGAAGAAAATCTGTTGGGTATTGTTGTGACAGAATCCCCTACGATTTTTCATCTCCAACTCGCTTGATTAGGTATTCCAGCTCTTTGATTTCAGCAAGTTGCGCTCTGCGCTGCAGGTCATAAAGGTTGATGACAAGGAGGGAAAGTAAAAGGAGATTGATTAATAATCCTGCCCATTGGTCTATCTGGGGGGTGTCTATTACGAGTGCTATTACCTGCCAACATCCCAGCATGATCAATAAAACGACCAGGGCTATCTTGGCCTTATCGCTCCATTGGGGAGGCTTTTGGGGTTTGTTAAAGTACCTATTTAGGTAGAAGAAAGTAGCGACACACCCCATAGATATAGAATAATATAACTTTCCTGTAAGTGCCCCTAAATAGGCCAATCCACTTAAAAAAAGAGGCGTAATGATCATTATGCCGATTAATCGCCAAAAGAAATCGCCTTCAAACCGATGCAATCGCATATAGAATATGCTGACAAAAATGATCCATATCCAGATACCTAGCACAAAGATTAAATCAATTGCATCTAAATAAATGTATGCAAGTTCTTTGATTTCATCCGTCGAGATGACCCACGCCCACCAGACCACGCTCAGGATGATACTGATGAAAAATGGCCAGGAATACTTAGTTTTCCACATAAGGCGAAAGATAGGGAATCAGATGTAATTTTGATGCATAATACTGGGTAAAACAGGGCATGCTGTAGAGACAGGGCATGCCCTGTCTCTACAGTTTGTTTGGTGGATATTGCCGTTACATCAATTTAATCATTAACCCTTAACCATTTACAATTAACCATTATTCTCCGCTCCACGCTTCATAAAACAGCGGATTGACCTGCATGAAGATCGGGCAATCACGCCCATTGAACTGGGCGAACATAAGGCCTGCGACCTCATTCACGGGGTCTATCCAGAAGTAGGTGTGAGAAGCACCGATCCAGCCGTAGGAGCCCACCACCTGCCCGATGGGATTGGGCTCATAACTCACCGCTACGCCCAGCCCAAAGCCCAGGCCCTTGAACGTCATGCCTGCGGCGCTGATGGGGAGATTCTCTGTGGGAATTTGGTTGATTGAGATCAAAGCCACCGTTTCTGGTTTGAGGATCTGAACGTCATTGTATTTGCCGTTATGAAGCAACATGAGGGCAAATCTGCTGTAGTCATCGATGGTAGATACCAGCCCAAAATTGCCGCGAGGCATCATGCCTTTCAGATAGGGACTTTTGCTATTGGGACGTACCAATTGCAGCTCTTTTTGGGAATTATACTTATAGATAGAGGCAAAATGGGGACTCATCTCAGGCGTCACTCGGAAGCCCGTATGGGCCATGCCCAGCGGGTCAAAAATCTCTTGTTGGAGAAATACATCAATCGACTGGCCTGACACAATTTCGATGATGCGCGCCAAGACGTCTGTATTGAAACTGTAGGTGAATTTGGTGCCTGGATGGGTGCTCAGGGGCATGGTAGCCACGACATCCACAAACCCCGCCAGGTCATTTATTCCCGAAAAGTCATTTTCCTGGAAAATCTTAGCGATCTCTGGATCGTCCCCCATCGCTCCAAAGAGGCCGCTACTATGGGACAGTAAGTGGCGGACAGTCATGACGGTCTTGGGCTTTTTGTTGTTAGGATAAAGGCGCACTTTTTTGAAAAGGGGCAAATAGTTGGTGACAGGGTCATCGAGGGACAGTTGCCCCCTGTCCACCAATATCATGGCAGCGACGCTGACGATGGGTTTGGTCAAGGACGCTAGGCGAAAGATGGTTTGATCGGTAATGGGCGTTTGTTCTGCCAGGTTTTGGTAGCCTACATCGGTCTGGTAGATCAGTTGATTTTTGTGCCAAATGCGGGAGGAAATACCGGCTAGCTTTCCTTCTGAGATATAGGCTTCAAAAAACTGATCCAGCTTCTGGGTATCAAGGGTGTTTTGCGCTTGTGTAGAGAATGGGATGCATACAAGAGCAATTAGGAGGAACAGGTTAAATCGTCTATGTATTTTCATGCCTCAAGATAGCGGGGGAGGTTTTGGGAAAAAATATGCATATTTGACAATACTTATAGGTATTTGTGCCAAATGAAGAAAGTTGTCATTCCCATCCCCTCGGGCCAGAACAGCATGATCGGCATTTCGGGGATTGCCACGGTCCTGGAAGCTGCCAACAGTTTCCCCGGAGAGCATTTTGAGGTGATCACCGCGAGCGCCAAACGGGTTGAAACCCAACAGATTGGGCGTTTTAGTATGAAAATCGATGCTTGCCTGGACGAGATCGAGGCGGTGGACCTCGCCATCGTGCCGCCCTTGGAAGGCGACTACCAAGCTGCTACCGCCAATAATCAGCCCATCGTCGAATGGCTCCGCCATATTCACTCAACTAAACAAGCGGAGCTGGGCAGTGTCTGCACGGGGGCTTATCTCTTGGCTGATACAGGCCACCTTGACGGAAAGGAGGCTTCCTCCCACTGGGCAGCAATGCAGGAGCTAAAAATGCTGTATCCCGATGTCATCTGGCGACCCGAAGCTGTGATCACAGACATGGACGGCATGTACACGTCGGGTGGCACCCTGTCTTCCTTCAACTTGATCATTTACCTGATCGAAAAATTTGTTAACAAAACCACGGCCGTCCATCTCTCCAAGATCTTTGAGATCGACTATCACCGCAATTCCCAGGCACCTTTCATGATCTTCAATAACCAGAAGCTGCATGGCGACGAATTGGTGCTAAAGGTGCAAAGCTATATGGAGCAGCATTTTCGGAAAAATATCAGCGTGGAAGTGCTGGCGCAGCGGTTTGGGATGAGTCGTCGCAACCTGATCCGCCGCTTCAAGATAGCCACAGGCGACCCACCCAATACCTATATGCAGCGCCTGCGCATAGAGGAAGCGAAGCGCTTGCTTGAAGCCACCAACCACAAGGTGGGGGAGGCGATGGCTGCTGTGGGGTATTCAGATGTGAATACGTTTCGAACTGTGTTTCAGCGGTATACGGGGCTACTGCCGAGTCAGTATAAGAAGCGATGGGGGTGAGGGGGGAAGGCGTTAACAGCAGGTTCAAGGGTTCAAGCGTTCAAGTATTTTATCTGCCGTTTTTTGGCTATATTTGACCTTCAATTATCTTTCAATCCAATCCTATTATCATGATGAAATTCCCCTTTCTACTCCTTGTCTTCTGCTTTAGTATCTTTTCCCTTTCTGCTCAGACAGAAGAACCTAAAGAAGAAAATATTCCTCTAGAAATTGTGGACGAGTCAGCTGTTGAGCCAACTGATGAACTGCCGCCTGATGTTACGGATGAACCGGACGTCAATGCCTTTATTTTGGGTGCAGAGGAACCTCAGCCCTTAAATATGGATGATGTAAGGAGACTGATCGGGTACCCTGCCGTTGCTAGAGATGCCAATATCCAAGGTCAAGTGGTGGCACGGGTGTTGGTGGATAAAGAAGGCAATTACCGCAAGCATGTGATTGTCAAAACAGGTCATCCGATTTTGAGGGATTCTGTCGAGCAGCATTTGCCCAAGTTGAAGTTTACCCCTGCCATGAAGAATGGCGAAGCGATCTTGTTTTGGGTGAATATCCCGTTTCGGTTTATGTTGCTTGGTGATGTGCCAAGAAAGAAGAAAAAGAAGCAGAGAAGGTGGTAGGGGAGAAAAAGGTTTAAGGGTTCAAGGGTTCAATCGTTGGTGAGCTTCTTTCCTCACGCCATCTCAAAAGTGATCCGCTAATTCTAATCCTCAATCATGAAACTCCCATTTTTTTACTCTGCCTAAGCATCTTTATGCTTTCGCTTTCTGCCCAAACGGGAAAGCCCAAATTGGAATACGCTGTTCCATCTGTCGAAGAGGCTCCTACTGATACTTTTCCCGAAGAAAAAGAACCTGATATCAATGCCATTTTCACCGTTGAGAAAGAACCGAAGCCCCTGAACCTGGGCGAAGTAAGGAGATTAGTGGGCTTTCTAGTGGGCGCCCGAAGTGCAAAAATATCAGTGAGGGTAGTAGCTAGAGTTTTGGTCGGCAAAGAAGGAAGTTATGTGCGACATAAAATCATAAAGTCAACAGATGATATCCTGAAGGACGCTGTAGAAAAGAAACTTCCATTATTGCGGTTTACGCCAGCTATGCATAAGGGTGAGCCAGTGATGTTTTGGGTGAATATTCCCTTTAAATTTAAAATGTTGGGGTATTAGCGGAATGGTAACAACATCAGGTGTCAGGTGATGACCCAGGTTATTTTTCATTTTCCTTTAGAATTTTGGTTCTCTGACAATTTTAGTGGAGCTTCCACTTTGGGCCTGAAACATCTCCTGAACCCCACAGGCCCTCCTTCGACTCCGCTCAGGACAGGCTCCTCTTCAAAGAGGACTTCCCACAAGACCTGGTTAGCGCGAAAACCCCTTTGAAGGGGTTGAGGCCTTGTGTGATCGGGGATGTTTTTGCCAGAAGTGACAAGCTTCCCACGGAATTTGTTAGAGAACCAGAATTTTTTTCAACCCTTCGGTTACCTTTTCCCAACCCCCTTCATGAATAGGCAGACACTACAAGAAAGAGGTTACTGATTATAGATTAATTGATTATTGATTGAGATATCCTAGCAAATCAATCATCAATAATCAATCAATCAATAATTCCCTAGTTTTTAGAATGTTTCACCCCTTATTACAGCTTGATTATGCCTTATGAACTAAATGGAAGGCTGACAGGACTCGTATGTTCTGACTGCCCCGCTCCCCTTGCGAACACTATCGTTCGTCTCTACCGCCTGCCACAATTAGACATCATCGATGTCACCCATGGCACCTCTGCGGACTCGCGTTACAATTTCAAAGCCCTCAATGAATCCCAAGTCAAGGAAAAGCAGCAACTGCTGGTTGGCGAAGGGAAAACCGATGATAATGGCAATTTTGAGGTTCAATTCATCGATGAATATGATGGCGGGCCGCTCCAGATGGATGTACGCTTTCCTCAAGCGCCCGACGGGCAAGCCTTTACCCAAACCCCTGATGCCCAGCAATTTACCATAGATGTCTTCCAGCCCAAATGGATTCAGCGTCCTGATAACATCCGTGCGGTGCACGATGTAGAGCTGCTTTCACGGTATTGGTGCCGCATCCTTGAGTTTTTTGGCTTGTGGGTAATCTGTGGGACCGTCCTCGACGAGGATTGTGAAAACCGTGTCCCCAATGTATTGGTCAAGGCATGTGACCGCGACCTGATCCAGGACGATCCTTTGGGCGAAGCCACGACGAATGGCGAAGGTAAATTCTTGATTTATTACCGCAATAAAGACTTTACACGTACCCCCCTCTCTCCTTTGTTTAACAAAGAAGCAGGTTCACCAGACGTGTACTTCAGCGTACAGATTCCTGGTTCTGACATCTTTTTGTTAAAGGAAAATCGCAACCGTGGCTTAGACAAAGACCGCAAGGACATTCCGCGCTGCTTCTGCGTGCGCCTCTGTGTCGAAGCGCCCAATCCAGGCGGCGGAACGCCAGATGTCGATCCCCTCTTCACCCATGTCGGCAATTACGACATCCGCACCGACTTTGATGCCAACGGCCTCACCTCCGTGGGACAATGTGCCTTCCACAATACCATCGATCTCAACGGCATCAAGCCCAACGGTGGTGGATTGGCATGGGAGTACCGCTTCCAGTTTCAGCGCGTTGGCGGAACGATGCCAGAGGCGCTTACTGGTGGCATCATCGGCGCGGGGCTGATCTCGCCTCATACCATCATTGGACAGGTGATGACCAAGAAGGTGGATAGTAGTACGGCTACGACCACTTATGAATGGGACTATTATTATGTAAATAATCCTTCTAAGCCTTTCAACGTCACACCAGACGGCGACGGCTGGGTACGGGTACCTACCCTCAATTCAGTCTCTACCGCAGGCACCGTGACCACGACCGTCATTTTCTTTGGCAACAGCCGTTTGGTACGCCTCAATACAGAGCAGCTCTTCAAGAAGGACATTGACCTGACGACACCACCACCCGCTTATTTGGCAGGCGACGCGCTGCCTGCGGGGACCAAATTGGTGCCTCCGTCTCCTACCTATCGCATCTCCTTTGAGTCGCGCTTGGTGGGTTCTAGCACGATCGCTTATGCTGAGAGTTTGGACAAAATTGTGATCAGCAATCTTTCTTTCCAGCAAGCGCGCCATCCTTATTGGGGCAATGCTTCTGGAACCTTAGAGCCTGTTTGTATGCTGGACTTAGACGAGCTCTTGAACGGTTCGGGTTGTGACAAGATCACCAATTCCCTGACGGTGAGCTATACCGCTTACCACCCGCACATCAATGAGGTGACGCTTTGGGTAGAAGGCAAGGCGCCAGCCAGTACGCCTGCTTTCTCTACTTCGCCTACGCCCGACGCGACGGGCGAAGCCCGCGCCAAGAACATCACGCCCTTCAACGTGAATCTCCTCGATCCTTGCGCCTATATCCTCTGGTTGAGGGTCTCCCTCAACCTTACCAATGGGTACCAGCGCCCCGATCCGACCTATGACAGAATTGCATTCTGTGTGGGGTAGAAGAATTATTGATTATGGATTGAGTGATTATGGATTGGTTACTGGGAAATCGGCCTCCTTGAATCAATCATCAAGAATCATTCAATGAATAATATGTAGACAGCTTTTGGTCGCTGGCAATCATGGACTTGGTCTGTGGTTGCCAGTGTTTTTTGATAACATTCTAGGGTTCATTCATCCCAAGCCTTTTTGCATTCAATCTCAATAGCTTCAAATTCTAGGTCACAAAATACTACTAGATATCGTCCTTTTTCCATTTTCTGGATATCATCAATTTCTACATCCTCAGCAATATTTACCTTATTCAATTTTGCCCTAATCTCATGCAAATTTCTGACTGTATCGAAAACCAATTCAACTCGCCCCGCTTTTTCATCGATGTATTCAGAAGTCTTGACTTCCATCACAATTCTGTTGCCTGAGAGAATTTGAACCCTGAGCAATATAGCTTCATGATAATGGTGTCTTAAATTTTGAAAAGGCATTTTACAAAAAAATTAATAGTTGAGACTGGCTCCTCTTCACCCTTACCCCCACAAAATTACCCCTCAAAAAGATAGCCCCTCAAAAATAATCATACGCATGATTTCCCAAATCATCATACCCTTCTTTGGTCAACTCCTCAATCTTCAATACCCTCCCTGCTTTTACATGAATCTGTAAAAAGCGCGGTCGTTCCGACAGTGAATACATGGCCAGTTCGCCTGTATACCAATCACACAATCTGCGATCAGCAAGCGCAGATTCAATCACAGATTTACTGATTATTTCATTTGTGCTTCTGTCAAAGTCAACATTTACCCTGATATCAACTACGAATAGCTGCTTGTCGATTATCTCAAATGCGGAGAAATAGCCTCTGTGCAAATTCGTTTCGAATGCGATTTTTTTAGGCTTATTTCCAGGATTTGCATCGAAGTACGATTTCATGATATCGCGATCTAATGCGTATCGTTCGTCTTGGTAAACTAGGACATCTCTTCGTTGTAAGGTCATACTTTGACCCAATTTTTAAATCAGCTTCCCCAAACCATGATCCCTTCCACCTCCTTTTTCCAGATTTTTTCTTCCCAAGTTATTCCCTCCCGGCGGTCAAAAATGAGCAAATGGCCTACATCTGTTCCACACTTGTCCATATAGGCTTTGGTTTGTCGTATGCCATCCTGGATCGTCTTTTCCAAATTGCTGTAGAGAATTTTTAACTCAAGGACTATTTCCTGTTTGTGTGTGGGATTCTCCATTGGGTAGAAAAATTCTATAAAAAGGTCGGTCCGCCCCCTGCCAAAACCGTATTCCCGTTCGATACGCCCACCGCCATTGACAATCCGCTGTAAAAATGCTTGCAATAAAAGCTGAGGGCCTGCTTCTTGGTAGCTAAACATTTGAATCCAGTGTTCAGAATTCTTCCTGAAAAATTCCTGAAAGGCAGTGAGAAGCTTGTCCATATCTAGGGAACCGTCCTTATTGATATACCATCTCTGGTCCTGGCGCATGGTATATTGGGTCGTATAGGTCAATTCACGGGGAATTACCTCTTGGTATATCTGATTGCTGATTTGGTAGGTTTTACTTTCTCCTCGGCGGATTAACCCCAAATCTATCACATATTGCAAATCATCATCAGCAATCACCTCGACTTGCTCTTTCCCTTCCATTAATGGCTGTATCACATTTCTCACTCGATCTTCCTTCAGCTTGTCGACCAATTGGTCGAGGTGGGTGTCACGCCGCAAGATCAGCCGCTCTTTCGCTTCGCGAAAGGCATCTGCTGTGATAGGACGCTTCCTATCACGATTTTCTTTCATATTGAAAGTGACTTCGTAGGCTAGCGCATTGACCAGCCACGGCTGGCCGTAGGTGTAATTCCATGCCAACTCCAACACCTCTTCTTCAAAAACCTGCCCAGTGGCTTCTGTGTGTTGCTCATAAAGGTCTTGAATTTGAGAGGGGGAAAAATTTGCTAACCGAAGGGATTCTGCTTTAATATTAAAAGCACTTCCTCCCGTGATAATTTCCTTTGTTCGCGAAGAATGAATGCGGTAGTCACGGACGTCTCTCACACCACATAAAATGGCAGAAATGGGGAAGCTTTCTGGGCGACTATCGTAGCCAGAGCGCAACTGGCGCAGCAGGGAGATGAGGGTGTCACCGATCAAGGCATCTACTTCGTCGAGCATGATGACGACAGGTTTGTCAGCATGTTGGGCCCAGAAGGAGAGTAGTTCCCGAACGGCGTAATTAGGTCCTGATTTTTCAAAGATATCTAGCCATACAGCATTTAATAGATCATTTTTGATATACATCTTATGCCGCCGCGCTATCTCAATACAGATAGTTCGAACGGCAGATTCAATATCTTCCCGTGCTGCCTGCGCCGCTTCTACATTTGCATACACTGCCTCATACTGTCCAGATTCATTCAGGTGATGCATCAAGGCCAGAATGGAGCTGGTTTTCCCCGTCTGGCGCGGAGCGTGAAGGATGAAATATTTTTGGTGTCGTATTAAATTGACGACAGAACTGAAATCCCATCGCCCTTCAGTTTTTACATAATAATGAAGGTCGGGTTTTATCGGCCCAGCGGTATTGAAAAATTTTTCCATTAAACAAAGGTAGGAATATATACAATGGCATTCCTGATGATTACTTATGTTTTCGTTTTTCAAATCATTTTTTGCAAAGCAGGTCGAATTCTGGTTCCGAGCCTGCCTGACCACTTTCGTTGAGCAGAAAGATAGCGATCTATCTTGATCAATCCCAGAATTGAATAAAGACTGAGAGATGTGACAGAATTTTGATGCGCAAAGGCCATGAAAAAACACAACCGCCCGTTTCGCCCTCAATATGACAACCCTGGCGACTGATGTAGATAGCTATCGTTTCCCAGTTGTTTAAGCATAAAATCTGCGACATCGGCGCGTGCGATTTTTAGGGTGAGTTGTTGGGCATTAGCCCCAAAACCGTGGCGGTATGTCCCCGTTTTCTCCCCGTCTCTGAATGCCGCTGGGCGCACAATGGTCCAGTCTAGCCCGCTATTTCTCACATATTGCTCCTGCAATTCATGGTCGAGAAATATCTGCTTCAAAAACCACCCAAACATGATGTACTTCCAGAAAAAATTCAGGTTGCCATTGCTGTCGCCTGTGCCCAAGGTAGATTGGCAAATCAGCCGCTTTACCCCATGCGCCTTCATCGCTTCGATGATGTGCTGTGTGCCTTGAGAGCGAACAGTACTTTTTCGCTTATTCCCCGATCCCAAAGCGACACAGACGACTTCCTGCCCTTGGATGGCTTTATTGACATCCTCAGGATTAAAAACGTCCCCTACAATGGTAGCAAGTTTGGGATGGGTGACATCCGCGAGTTTGGTAGCATCGCGACAAAAGGCTGAGACTTCATGCCCTTGTTCGAGCGCTTGGGCGATCAGGTGTCTTCCAATAGTTCCTGTGGAACCAAATACGATTACTTTCATGGTTATTTATTTAAGATGATACCACAAAAGTAGGGGAAGGCCAGGGGGGAAAATTGAACAAAACCGACAAAAGCGCTAGGCATGCCTCCGAGGCCACTATACTTGATAGTGTTTCAGGTAATAAGAAGGTGTCTGTCCAGTGTATTTTTTGAAGGTCCTGATAAAATGAGGCTGATCAGCAAAGCCACTGTCCAGGCCTATTTCAACTAGCTTTTGGTACTTGGCTTGGGTGAGCTGGTGGAGAGAGGATTGGAATTGGATGATTCGGGCAAATTGTTTGGGCGTGAGCCCCGTCTCTGCCAGGAACTTGCGTTCGAAGGTGCGTTCAGTCAAATGCAACCGCTCATACAAGGTTCGGATCATGATTTGCCCTTTATGTTGGATAATCAGCTCAATGGCTTGTTGAATCCTGTCATCAGGTGCGATCTGGTAGGACTGTATCAGTGCCAGCATGAGGCGAGCGATGACCTGTATTTGTTCCTCGAATTCAGTAGCCTGAATGAGCTGTTGTCGATAAGATTCGAACTCAATGTGTCGAACTTGAAGCAAGTCAAAGCAATCATCATTGAGGATTTTGGGATCTACCCCTAACAAGTATTTCGAGGCAAAAGGGTACAGCTGAAAAACGACAAACCGATAGGGACCATGGACATCCAGGGAGATGGGTTCTATGGTTTGTCCATAGAGGAAAAGCTCCGAGAGCTTTTTATTTCTCGGAAGCAGGAAAAAGCCATTTTCAGCTTGCTGGAACATAATGCCGGGGTAGCCATCCGCATAAAAAGGCATATTCATATGCCCTTTAGGGTCAAGGCTCTCCTTGATCATGATGCAATTGATAAAAGGCGCAAGCTCCTTTGGGACATTAAAATGTATGGCTTCCATTTTTTAATTCACCTCAATACCCCATCCTGAACTATAGCTATGAGTTGAAGGGTTGGTCTAAGAGGTTGGGACATAAAGGTTATTGTTGTATGCTTACTCTATCCAGGTCAGTTTGGACTCAATAAGTACCCATTTGCCATCTTTTTTCTCTAAATAGGCTTCTCCGCCTTGATAAACCAATCTGAAGTGAATCATGGCTTTGGTCAATTCGGGATTCATGATAATAAGATTCACTTTGGGGTGTGTGACTAGATGCCAGTATCCTCCCCAATGGCCATGAATTACATTCAGATAGTTGTTTAGGAAACGTTGCTTCTTCCTCGTTTTCTTAGTTGCCCGAGCGGGATTCATGAGTCCTCTGAATCCAAGGGGAGAATGCTGATTGCCTAGAAATTGTATTAATTCTGTTCGGTAGTCAGCGGTTAAGTATAATCGTTTATTAATTGGAAGAGTTGTCTCTGGACGAAAATCTGTCATTTCCACCTGTTCCAATTCTTTTGTGTATGAGTACCTTATTTTCAATATTAGGTCTTCAAAAAAGTCATTTTTTTGATCCCCTTCACGATACTTTTGCTCATGCTCGGTTAACGTCAGGGTATCTCCCATAAAACCAAAAACAATGGAATCTGGGTTCGGAAACTCCGCTATCACATACGCCACGCTATTCTGAATGACCGCAAATTTGTCAATATAAATAGAATCTCCCCATTCTGATGATCCAATTCGTTTCAGGTCAAAAGGGGTGTAGAATTCGTTGAAGATGGCATAAACTGCGTCCGTATATTTATCACCAGCTACTTCAGATTCATTACTTTGAACCTGGCTATTCCAGTCACTTAATAAATTGAAGAGAGATACGGTATCCGATTTCTTATAGGCATGGGTCAAAGATTTTCTCAAATCCTGGCCAGATGCACTTGAAATAACAAGTGTCAAGAGCAAATACAATAGGGCTTTGGTCTTCATAATGATTAGGGGGTTGAAGGGTTGGGCATCAGAGGTTTTTAATCAAAAAATAGGTCACCTTTATGATTTCACCTTCTTTTAACCCGCTCAGCGCAGAGGTGAAAAGCTGAATAGATTCTGCTGTTAGTAGATTCGCTATGTTTTCGTTTTTCATAATAATTATTTACTTGGGCCACTTCAACCCTCCTTCGTTGAACGGAAAAGGATGTAAATACATTTTGTTGGGATTCATCAACCCCTTGATTTACCACACTTCTACAGCTTACTTATCCTCGAGCCCTCGAACTTTGAGCCTGCTCCGAAAAGTCAAATTTGACTTTTTCTCTTTTTGCGACGGACTAAAGTCGCGTCGCAATAGCCTTTTCCACGTCATTTTACCATTGCGACTGGGTTTCAACCCGTCGCAATCAGGCAAAACTCCTTTAAAAAGGAGTTTTCGGAGCAGACTCAACGCCCGAACCCTCGAACATTCCCCTACATCAACGGTGCCAACAAAATCCCCCCATCATTCACAATACTCGCCCCAGTACAGTAAGACGACGCATCAGACGCCAACCACACCGCCAGCCCCGCCATTTCATCAGGCTCCGCCATACGGCCGAGCGGAATATTGCGGATCGCCTTTTGGTAGGTCTTTTCATCCTGCCAGAGCATGGAGCTAAGCTTGGTTTTCACAAAGCCTGGACAAATCGCATTGACGCGGATATTGTCCTTCCCCCATTCAGACGCCTGATTTTTGGTGAGCATAAGCAGACCTGCCTTGCTGACATTGTAAGCAGTAAAGTAAGAAGAAGCGTGCAGCCCTTCAATGGAGCTGATGTGGATGATGCTGCCGCCGCCTTGGGCTTTCATGTGCGGATGCACGAGGTTGCTGAGGGCGAGGGCAGAAGTGAGGTTAATGTCCAAGGTCTTTTGGTACACCTCGACCGACATCTTCTCCACAGGTCCATAATAAGGATTGGTGCCTGCATTGTTGATGAGGATGTCAATGCGGCCGTAGGCCTCAAGGGTCTTGGCGACGAGCTGCTCGCGCTGCTCAGCGCTGGCCACATGGCATTCGATGCCCATGGCGTCGTAGCCGTCGGCGCGGAAGCTAGCTGCGACTTCGTCCACCGCTGCCTGCTTGCGGCTGCTCACCACTACCTTCGCCCCAAACTCCACAAGGCCACGGGCCATGCTTTCGCCGATGCCTTTGCTGGCACCTGTCAGGACGGCCACTTTGCCCTCCAAATTGAATAGTTTTTGTATGCGATTCATTTTTTTTAACTTTTTTCTTGACCCTTACGCGACGTCATAGCCTTTATTTGTAGTAATTATTAATCACTCGACTTTTGCATTAGGTTCTAAGGTACTGAAAATGAGGGATTAAACCTCTGGTTCTTTGAAAGATGGAATAAGATATTGCTTGGGAGGCTTATGAGCCACCCACGCCATGGAGAAAGCTAG
>JAUIKF010000046.1 GCA_030430575.1 Bacteroidia bacterium
CCCATTCCGAAAAACTTCTTGAGCCACTTTTTCCTATTTTTAGCACCCCGCTAAGTTAGTACGACTTTATGAGCTTTCCACCTAGCACGACTTAGTGAGCCTCAACCTTAGCACGACTTAATGAGCCAATTCCTTAGCACGACTTAGTGAGCCTTGACAACTCCCCAAAATAAGCAAGATAAAAGCACCTTATTTTTTGAAAAATAAAAAATTCACTATTGCGACGGGTTTAAACCCGTCGCAATAGTGAATACACATACCCTTCATCAAAACTACATCAAGGCATGCAAATAATTAGCCGTATCCTTTAACCCATTTCTCCTAAAAGCGGCAAGTACCTGAAATTCATCTAAATCAGGATTCCTTCTATTCAACACGAGTTTGCGAACCGAACACTATGTATCATATAGACCTGATTCTTCGTCTGCGTGCATGATCTTTATCAGCAAATCCTGCTGCTTCGCCTTCATCTTTTTTTTATAAGCAGTTACATCCTCAAATTTCACTCGACGATGCTTGCCGACCTTAGAATATTCGATTTCTCCCTCTTCGAGTAGTTTCACTAGATGGGGACGAGAACATCCCAATAAGTCCGCCGCGGCTTGTGTCGTCATTTCTGTTGCGATGGGAACAATAGAGATGGGCTTCCCTTGGCTAGTCACTTTTAAGATGTTAGCTAATAGCTTTAATGCTTTGAGGGGAATTCTGATTTTCTCTTTCGTTTCCTCGATTTCTATTTCGGGGTTTTCAGTATGCAATTGCTCAAGAACGCTCGCAAGTGCATTGTATGACTCCATCGCAACTTTCTGCTCTTCTTTTGAGGGTTTGCTTATTTTCTCCAAATATTCCATAATAACTAAATGCATTGTTTTGACCGAGTACAAATATAAACGAAATAATCGAAATAAACAAAAAAAACGAAATCCGAGACACTGTCTCGGATTTTGAATAGATTCCTTTATATCACTCCTACAAATACTGAATAGCCGTCAGACAGGAATCTAAGCACTTTTATAATTTTTCTTCTTCATTTGTACTTATCTAAAAGGTAATCTGTGTGATCATTTTTGAAATCAACATCCTCCGGAATACGCACCACCCCACTAAGACTTTCTACCAAGGGGGTTATTGGTCCCTCCTCCTGGTTCGTCACCAATGACCTCAGATAGGGCTCCACCAAATTTGATAAGCTGATTTGATTTTCCTTTGCATATACTTTAGCCTGTTCAATTACCCTTCATTCAGGCTAAGGGTAAGTTTTTTTTGATTATGAGCTAGTAAGATCCTTCACTCCGTGCAGGATGACAACTTTGTTGTTAGTATTTGTGGGCACCTAAAACAGGTTATCTATTCGGTCTTAGGTATAAGACACTCCCCTTGGCTGAAATTCTCCCCGACAACTTCTTCCATCCTTATTTCCGAAATATTACTTTGTGTATTCGCAATTCGATTTTTGGGCCGCCAATCCCTGTTATGGTCGTAAAGTTTGTGGCCATGGGCTTATTCAATGCGACTTTGTCTACTTTGGAGAGGTAATAATCCGCTTCTCTTTCCGTAAATCGTTCCAACGATTTTAGCTTTGAGTCCCGCACCATGTTGGCAAATGCCTTTGCCGTCGTTGGTTCTATTTCCTGTACGAATCCCAATTCAGTGGGTAATTCCGTTTCGATGCCAGTGAAAAAATGCGAACTTTTTCGGATCCTTCCTTTAGGTTTATATCCATAGGGAGCTGGAATCAATAATTCCCCTTCGTTTGTATAGTTGTGGTATTCATAGGCACTACTTGAAAAAATGGCTTTCGTATACGCCCTGTTTTCTGCTATTTCATATTTCAGCGGAATCTTAAAGGGGTTTCCAACGTCTGATTCGGGCTGGTTTTGCTCAAGTTTCAGGTCACAGTCTTCTGGCAAATTCATGATCACTTCGCAATCGCAAGATCCTCCATTTTCTTCCAGTACATCAATCAGATCATCTCTGTTGACTCCATGAATTTTGGCCCACTTGAAAGTGTGCTTGAGCGAATGGTCACAACCCTTTTTTTCAAGTCGTTTTTCGACGAAAATACAAAGGTCATTCACTTGGGCCTCAGTTAATACGATCATTTTGTTAAGGGATCAATTTGTTCCTTTGATGCTATCCTGTATAGGAGGTGCTTCATGGAGGGCTACTTCCCGATCTTCAATTTCTCCACAATCCCCTCCACCAAACCAGAAACAGCTTCAACATCCCCCTCCTGGGAATTGTCAATTTCCCATAAGTGACCATGATAATCCCTTTCGATACACTTGATGATCATCTCTTTTTTGAGCGCCTCATTAAACTGGCTATTGAGGCGACTTTCAATTTGGCGTGTAGTATATCCCCGCTGCACTAATCTTTGGCGCTGAATGTCCCGAGGCGCTTTCACGAGGATGATATTGTTGTTTGACAGGTAGGTCATCTTGGATTCTGCAATGAGCGCGGAATCTAGGAGGATGAGGCCCTGCTTGCCATAGAGTTCTCGTCTCAGCCTTAGCAAGAGGGGTTTATAGAGCAATTGGTTAAATGCTTCGAGTTTTTCAGCGTCATGAAAGATGATTTCGCCTAGCTTTTTGCGATGGATGAATCCATCTGAGGCAAGTAATTCCTGCCCAAATAGGTTGCCTATTTTCTGTCGGGTTTCCTGGTAAATGGGAGCTACCAGTTCGCCCAAAATTTGATGGCCAATTTTGTCAATATCGATGACATGAACGGCTATATTTTGGGCTTCGCACACCCTTTTGATCTGTTGACTCATAAAGGATTTCCCAACGCCGATTTCGCCTGTGACGGCCATGATATATTGCTTGGAGAGTCTTTCTTCAAGCTTTTGCTTGGCGAACAGCGGGACATATTCATGGATCAAGCCCTGCTCTAATTGCAGGGCTTTTACAGCTCCTGAACTGACATGCATCAGTTCCTGTCTGGCGGGCAGGTAGATGGTGTCAACCTGTTGTTTTTGACTCTCTCCTATTTGATGTAGCATCAATTCATAGGTGAGGTCTTCACTGTTTCTGATCCCCCGAACAACCGTTTTGATGCCGTGCTCATAGGCATAATCCACCAATAACCCTTTAAATGCGACCACTTTCACATTAGGCAAAAATCGCAGGGATTGGGCGGCGATTTCACGCCTTTCTTCCAGGGTGAAAAAATACTTTTTCGCTGGATTCACGCCGATCCCTACCACCAATTTGCCAAAAATCTCTAAGGAGCGCTGGATGATGTCAATATGTCCATAGGTTATGGGATCGCCCGAGAAGCCGTAGATTGCTTTGCTCATGGTTATCATTCTGAGGGTTGATCTTGGGTTTCAAAAATTTTATAGCTTTATGACAACGGGCTTCGCCCTTTCCTTGTTGAGCCCCTCCGCGCAACCCCGTTCCCCTTGGAAAAGGGAACGACCCGCAAAATTGGAATGTTATTTCAATTCCGATCGCTAGGCCCCTTCTTTGAGGCCTGTCCTGAGCTCGCCGAAGGAGTGGCCGTCTAGCCAAAGGGGGTTCCAAAGGCGAAAATATCATTTTCATAAACATCACCGCTTCTCCAAGACCATCTCTATCATCACGCCCATGCCACTGTCAGGCATCGCCACAAAAGTGGCATTTGTGGCATTCTTCTCGGCGTTGGCCGTCTCATCTTCGAAGGCGACATCAAATAAGAAATGGTCTTCTATGATGAGGGTGAATTCGTTGACACGGGTGAAACCGGCATTCACTTTTTCCAATTGTAGACGCCACAGGCCATCGCCTGCGAATAATGTGTCTTACTGCTTTCCCATAAATCGCGCTTGGCGATCATACGGCAATGCATTGTCTGCATTATGGACGAGCAAAATGGGGTATTCGGCCATTTCTTTTCTGAAAATAATTTGCAATACCCCATTTCTATCTGGCAACGGCTTGCCATCGGGGGTCAGGCTTCCCGTGACTTTCCACTTGGCAGAGACGATCACGAGATCGTCCGTGAGCCTTCGCGCATACCCTTCCTTCAATTCGAGCGTCGCTTGTTTCATCACGCGTTGAAAGGGAAAGACATGCTGTTCGATGATCGCTTCTTTGCCGATGGCCGTTTGGCCCACGACATCCGTAAATTCTGCATTTTCTGCAAATAAGGACCCAAATCGAGTCAGGTCTTTGGCATTCCAGGCATCTACAAATGCCGTTAATTTCTCTTCTATCTGGCGGGTTGCTTCAACTGAGAGTCTTGAGGTTAATTCCATAGGTAATCTTTTATACCGCCAAAGATGCCTCGTTTTTCAGACAAATGCAGACAATAATTGGCCTTCTACCCGTGAATCTTGATCCACTCCACGGTACTATCCGCAGAGAATTTAATGACGAGCGTCTTAGCAGTTAACGTCCAGGCTCCCATACGGCTCCTGGACACCTCATAGTACAGGTGGCCTTCTTGGGTTCGATCGGGCGCTCCAAGTAGGGCTAGTATTTCCGCGCGATTGAGGGACCTCACTGTGTCGTTGTACACGATGTCATGGAGCATTTGTGCTCGGTAGGGATAGGCTCCCTCTTCTTTGACGCGCCATTTTGTTTGGTCAAAGGTCATTTCCACAGCAGTCCCTTCTGCTCCTGAATCTGCTTCAGTGATGCACGAAAAACTGCCTAGCAGTAATATAAGGATGAGAAATCGCATTAGCACAGGTTGTATTATAAAATAAAGTACTTTGCATTACAAAGTTATTGAACGAAGAATTTATTTCCAAGGTTTGGGCATCGCTGTTATCAACTATCATTGGGGATAATCGGATCCTCAATTTTTTGCACCAATTGCCCCTGCAAGTCTTCTGTTAATTGCTTGGTCATACTTCGAAAGATCAAACGAGCATCGTGATTTAAATGACCTGCTGATACCCAGATTCTAAAGTAACAAGGTGGATTTGAGGACTTTGAGTCATCTGATATGAAATCGGGGAAAGCTTCTATATCCTTTACATATCGAATCGTGAAAAGCGCGCGAGAATACAGATCTTGATATGTGTATTCATGTAGATGAAAATTCCAGGATTTATTGGGTTTAGATTGCCTCCCCCTTATGAAGGGAATAGGATTTCTCGTAGAGCCGCCTCTCTACTAATTTTTTCGGTTCTCTGACAAATTCCGTAGAAAGCTTTTCGCTTCTGACAAACACATCTCCGCTCACACAAGCCGCAACCTCCCTTCGGAAGACTCAGGGCATGCTTCCAAGAGGTTTTCGCGCAATCGAAACTTGGCCTGTGCGAAGTCCTCTTTGAAGAGGAGCCTGTCCCGAGCCTGCCGAGGGAGGGCTTGTGGGGTTCAGGAGATGTGAAAGCCCAAAGTGGACGCTCCACTAAAATTGTCAGAGATCCATTTTTCCTTAGTCTTCAAACTGCTTTAATATCTCAGTAAACCGGGTCCGGTTTCCATTAACTTCCCGAAATGAATCATAATATTCATCTGTAATCGATTGAAATTTCACAGCTTGCTTTGCCTCTGACCAGCCCGCTTTTACAGCTTCCAAAGCCGCTGGATTTTTGAGATGCAAATTCAAAATAAGCGCAGAAATGGCCTCCTGATCGACCACAGAAAGGTTTTTGTTGATTAATACAGGCCCTAATGGAATTTCATCGGAAATCCACAATAAGTTCACAGTCTCTTTTAAGGTCGAATCCGACTGCAGTTGTTGAAAGTATTCATTGCTGCCGATGGCACACATATCGGTTTTTCCCTGTAGTAGCTTCTCGAAGGTGGAGGTATGATTTCCACCATATTGGACCTCCTTAAATTGAGTTTCTGGAGAAGAGATACCGATAGAACTTAAAAAGAGTCTTGGAATCAGGTTTCCTGAGGTAGACCCTTCTTTTACAAACATCATACGCAGGTCTTTTGCCTGTGCGCCAATCATGGCGAAATCGGTGATATTGTCATTTGTGGTAAGGATGACCGTTTTATAATTATCAATAGCGTCCTCTTTTACCCGGAGATTCGCTATCGGGATCATATGTGCATTGTCTGATGCCAACCGCAAATAGCCTAGGGTATTGATCAAGGCTATATCTACCTCATTGGATTTTATCGCTTTAATAAAAGATCGAACATCTGGGTAACTCTTTCTGTCGACCTTCTGTTGGAGCGTGAGTTCTAGCTCTTGAGCGAGCAACTTCATGTTGTCTATCCTATCGTTAGTCGCATAGGTATAAGTCGCGAGTCTTATGGGGTCACTTTGCTGTTGGCAGCTCCATAGCAAGCAGCCAATTAGCATAATGTATACTGTCTTAACGGGGGATTTTTTCATCTTTGGGGAGGGGAAAACACTTTTGAAGGTTATCTGAAGCCTCAGTTATTTTTTTCTTCTTTGATCATCTTTCGAATCAGCGATACCTGGCCCAAGTGATAGTACCCATGCTCGGTCGCCCCTTCGATGTTTCGCTGATAGGTTCCGTATTTTTCATCTACAAAGGGCTCTCCTAATTGCTCATCTGACATCGCTTCGACATGCGCGGCAAACTTCTCCGCATTGGCCCACATCGTCTGCCGGAAGGTGTCCCAATCTTCTGCCGAATCAAGGCCCTGAAGGTCAAAGCTATATTTGTCCCGAATCTCGAGCGGACCACCTTCAAAGACATGGATCATGCCTGCGATGTAGTAATTGATATGGTAGGCCAAGGCAGCCAGGGTATTCAGGGACCCGATTTGGGTGGTGGCTTCTTCCCAGGTCACTTGGGACAATTGGTCTTTGAAATTGGTGTTGGCAATCCATCGCCCATTGAGCATGACTTCGGTGAAGCTTTTTGCGAGGAGTGTTGAGTTTTTCACGGGTTAGATATTAGAATCAATAAAAACATACCACTTGCCACTTTTATCCTTTTGCCAAATCAAGATATACTTCCCATTATATCCCTGCTGACATTGGCCTATTTCAAAGATAAAATCGCTGTTGGCTATTTCAATAATAATCGGCGTAAGGGTAAGGCTATACTGTTCATAGTTCATATATTGATATTCCTTGATCAAGGATTCTCTACCTTGAACTAAGGGTTTATGATTGAAATAAAGCGTATTGGGGCTGTAGAGTTCATTGACCAATTCGGTGACCTGATGCGCATTGCAGAGCTTCATCCACAGCGCCCGCCTTTCATCAAGTTCGGAGAGGTCCTGGTCCGCCTTGTCCATCTTGGCCATAAATTCAAATACCCGCTGACGCGTTGTGTCTTTGGTTTGCCAGATGATAAGCCCCTTATGCGGGTCATTATTAGCATCCACAAATTCTCCGATCTCATACGTCAGCCCCCTCGCCTGATTGGCCATGATCACGGTGTCAGATTGAGTAGGGGTGAGCAGGGAATGTTGGAAAAAATATTCTTTGATTTGTTCTCTCCCTGTCAAGATTTCTCCATTTTCAAGGATTTTGACGGCATCTTCCGCATACATTTGGGAAATAATGCCCGCCATTAATTCATCCCCTTTGGGATGTATCCCAACTTTCTGCGTAGCAGTACTTTTGCAGGCCATTAGCATGATATAGGTGAGGAAGATTACAAAAATGCTTTTTAGATGGTTCATAGATAGGTAAATTTAATTAAGCACGAGCAATTGGGTATGCTCATCCTATTTCCTCCGTCCTATCAACAACAGCGAATCGGGTTTTACAAATTGTCCTCCTTGATCAAAAAGTAATTGGCGATCCATTGAAAAGCGACAAACCCAATCACAAAAATGAGGGACAGGCTATTAAAAATTTTCCCATTCAAGAAGGCCAGCAAAATGGCCCCAGCGCCCACAATTGCCATAACAATGGTATAAATCAGCAGGAAGTTCTTATTTTTTGAAGGCAATAACATCACGCTGAAAGGCACCATCATGGCAAAGCCAAATGCCGCCACAGGGAGAAATGTCTCGTCTTTGGTGAGTATATAGAGTAATATGCCGATCACACAAGTCGCCAAGCTTCCCGCAACAAAATTGGAGCTTGTCTTCTCATTTTCACCGAGCAATACCTTCCCGTATTTATTGAATCGGAGAAATAGATTGCTGATCGGATCGATGATCCAAGTGGAAAATGCGACGATAGCAAGGAGGATGACCAAAGGCGTCAAAATAGGTTTCAACGCATCCACCTTATCGGCTAGGTTGTTCAGCAATCTGACCAATAAATAAAAACCGATGATGACACCCCATTGATATTTTTCAGTCAAATTCCCCATGAAAAAGCCATACTTTAAAAATACCCTGTACAAGGGATTGGTCGCTTTGATGGCTTCTAGCAATCCCAACTGCGCATATTCATAGGTCGGGTCATTATTTAAGGCTTCATGAAAATGTTCTTTCGCCTTTCGGTAGTCGCCCTTTTCCAATAACCCCCACCCATAGTTTGCATGGGTATAGGCATTGTTTGGGTCTTCGTTCAGTGCGCCTTCTATGGTCTGAAAAGATTCATCTTTTTGGTCGAGCTTCAGCAAGGCCGTGCTGCGCACATTCAAGGCAAATAGGTTTTCGGCATCTATTTCGAGCGCTTTGTCAGCGAGTTCCAGCGCTTTCTGAAATTGCTTCCGCGCCAGCTTTATGTTGGCCCATAAAGCGAAGTAATCCGCATCGTACGGGTCCATCTCAATGCATTGCTTGAGAAGTCTTTCTGCGTCGTCGTATGCATCTTGCTCAATAGCAATTCTCGCTTTCGTATAGAGCAAATGGGCCTTGTCCGGCGCCAGGCCGATGGCCCGGTCGATGATGGTATCCGCTACCTCAAATTCATCCTGTTGCAACTTGACTTCTGCTAAAAGCGACAAGACGTAGATATTATCAGCGTCCTGAGCGAGCAGGTCTTTCAGTATTTGTTCTGCCTCAGCATATTTATGCTGTTGCATCAGAATCTGAATTTTGGCGAGCTTGTGATCTTCGAACATGTTATTTCTTTAAGTTGAGGTAGGAGAGGATTTCGTCATAAAGTCCCGAGTCATTGGCAAATAGGGCAAAATTCTTGGCCGTCGTGAACCACTCTTGGGTGCTGGGCTTATGCTTTTTAGCAGCAGTTATGAGGTCTTTTGTGACAATGGGTTTGGGAATGCCATCTGCAAATGAAGCTTCCAACTTCAGTTCGATCGCAATATCAATCAGGGCGTCAATATCGGCCCCTGAATAATGCCCCAACTTCTTGGCCAGTTGGTTGTAATCGATGTTTTCTGTCGGTTTGCCTTTCAGTTTCAATCGGAGGATGGCTTCTCTGGACAGGGCATCTGGCGGCGGCACAAACACAATTCTGTCAAATCTTCCAGGCCGCCTGAAGGCGGGGTCCAGATTCCAGGGCGTATTGGTAGCGCCCAGGATCAGTACGCCATCATTGCTACTTTCAATGCCGTCCAATTCCTGCAAGAACTGATTGATCAGGTGACGGCCGCTTGATTGCTTCATGTCACTTCTGCTAGCGCCCAAGGCGTCGATTTCATCGATAAACAGCACACAAGGCGTATTTTCCCTTGCTAAGTCAAAGATTTCATGCAAGTTCTTCTCGCTATTCCCGATCCACATATCGAGGATGTCATTGAGGCTCACGCTGATGAATTTGGCATGGACCTGCCCGGCAGTAGCCTTGGCGATATAGGTCTTCCCACACCCTGGAGGGCCGTACAATAAAATGCCGCCGCCTACCTTCTTGCCATAGGCTTTGTACAGTTCTGGATGTGCCAATGGCTTGATGATCTTCAACTCAATCTCCTTCTTGACAGTATCCATGCCGCCCACATCGTCAAAATTGATGGTCGGCTTTTCCAAAAACCTGTCGTCCAATTCGTCGAGGGGTTCGGTATCCTCTTGGACACTTTTTACCTTTAATTGCCTGTCTAGCTCTTCGTCAAAAAAGTTGGGATTAAGGGCTAGTGCCTTTTGGTACATTTCTACCGCCTTACCGATCGCATGTTCTTTCAGCAGGGCTTTTGCATACAGGGTAAAAACCGCTACCTCCTGAATGCCACTGTCTATCACTTCCTCAAGGATGACATTGCACGCGGAAAAATTTCCTTTGTGAAAAAACACCTTGGCCAGCCCAATTTTTGCTTTGGTATCGGAAGTCTGCTTGAGCAGGGTGGTATATTCCGTCTCTGCCTCGTCAAGCCTGTTCACGGACAATAACGTATCCGCTAACAGGAGTCGCAAGGTGGTGTTTTCGGGCGAATGTTTAAGGGCTTCACGCAGGCTGTCTATGGTATTCTCATTCATATTAGGGGAATCATTTATCAACTGTTTATAGTGCTATAATACTGAATTTCGGTCAAGATCACTATAAAGATGGTGCCCTGCGTCTTTAAGAAATGTCATTCTTTTTTGATACTGCCCACTTTGATGGGATTATCTTGGGTATATCCACCCTTTTTATTGGTTGACATTTATGTCATCACATATAGAGTAGCCATCTGTGGAAAAAGCAAAACCCTTATTCCCGTTTTGACCCACCATCACTGCTTGTACCAAAGGTCTCACTTTATGGTTTTTAGCATTGATCACTACAATGAAATTTGCACCAGGGCCGCCACTATCATCATCTTTTTCAATCACGTAATTGACCGTTCCCATGGGGGGGAGGCTAATAGTTTTGTCAATATAATTCCTCACCAATTCCCCATCGGTATTGAAGTAATCAATCTTTGAGATAAATAAAGAATCGCGGTAGCTGGTATTTCGAATACTCAATGTGGCCGCCAAGAGGGATTTTTGATATTGGGCATCAATATATATATCAGAATATATAGGCACATAAACGGTATCCTGATAGCTCATTTCTTGTCTATTGATTTTATGTGTGACTTCCAAAGACTGAAATTCATCCTGTCCCTCCTCGTCTATATTGGGGTTAGGGGGATTACAGGCAATGATCATACTACTTATGCCAATTAGCAGGTAATTTATGGGGTTTCTCATGATTATAAGGGTATATTCGATTACTACTCGATTAGGCGGTGAGGTGTTTTTAGCCCAGGTACTATCAAATTTTCAGAAGCGGGCGGTCCGCAGATGATGATGAGCTTCATTACATAAAACGAAATGAGGTCTTCGTATCCTGTGTCTCATGAAACGTGAATTGACGATGGAGAAGAAGCAAACTGATTTTGCCGCAGCAAAGATGGCTCAGTAAGTCAATTTTTCAAAACCTATCGCCTTTGCTTCTATCCCAAAAGTCTCCCAAAGCCATTGTTTGATGTGTCGCGCATGGCGATAGGTTCTTTGAGTTCCATCTTCTTTGATCCAGACATGACTGTCTCCATTTACCTCAATGATCAAATAGCATTCCTCTCCTATCCGCTTGATGTACAAGCGGTCAAAAGTCCCCTCGCGAAGGGCATTTTGCTGATTTTCGAATAGCTCAGTGACAGGGGGTTTCATGATAGACTTGTTGAGAAGTGATATTTCCTAAAGAGTCATGCAAGCAATATTCCATCAGACGATTGTGATTAAATACAGCATAGTCTTTGGCTGATTTGGAGCTAAAGTCCTTTTTGAGGCTCTCATGGTTGTGATAGCCCTGCCGAAAGCCAAATTTATCGTATCGATTGACCGTATCCCCAGCCACTATGTCGAACGTCGGAGGCCGATGGTTGAGCCTATTATTTTCCCAAAAATTAAACCCATCACCACGATAATAGATCGCATAATCTTCCCAAGCCTCCATAGCGATGGTGTATTCAAATAAAAAAGTACACTCACAAGCAAAATTAGGAATGGCTTCCCGCATGATGGTGTCGCCGGCTTCATTGATTCTGGTTAGTCGCTGAGAAATCCCCACGATCATAGAATCTCCTATCAATTTAGAAAATCCAACTACCTCTGAAGAATCCCCAAAGACACAATTCTCATGTGCCCTGATGACGATTTTTATAGTGTCAGCGTATTCAAAGAATTCCAGCATTTTGGGATAAGAAGGACAATCTGAAAAGTCTTGACAGATGGAGACATCGAACCTCAACAACTCCCCATCTTGCTGGGTAGGAGGATAGGAACATAATAAAACCAAGGCAGATAATATGGATAAGAGTTTCATGAGCAAATTGTGATTGGAAAAATTCTATTCCTTAATCGCCTCCCCAAGCCTTTTGCCATCCCTCACAAAGACCAAGGTATCTCCTTCGATGGTCAGCTCTTCTCCTGGATGGTATTTGAACAAGAACTGATTGTCACTTACAGGAACGAGTTCTCGTAGCAGTTCGCGGTCTCTGACGTGGTAGGAGGTCAGGATTTTATTTTCCAGGTAATAGATCTTATAGCTGACAGCCTGATCCTCAGAAGTGTATGTATCTACTTCATTCTTAGCAGGCAGCGATAGGGTCGAAGCGGTGTCTGTATAGGCCTTCTTCTCAGCTGTCAACTCCAGCAGCCGCAATGAAATCTCAGGCGTCACATCTTTCCCCACAAATTCTCTCCCTTCCGACATCAGGCCTTTCGTGATGCCATAGGTCGTCCGATCGATCATTTCTGCCTCCATCATGATGCCTGCTTCTCTGCGCTTGTCGGGTTCATCTATCACCCCTGTAAACCAAAAAGTGGCAGTGATAGGCTGGACCGTTCCATGTAGGGCTAAATTTCCAGTAAGCTTATAGCGATCTCCTTCCTTGCTGATGGCCGTAGATACAAAATGGATAAAGGGATGTTTATCACTTTCCAGGTATTTGCGGATGAGGTCGCGGTCCCGCTTGGCATTGTTTGTATTGATGCTTGATGTTTCGATGAAAATCTCCGCATGGGAGTTTGCCATATCTTCTCCGTCCAGAGAGATCGTCCCGATGAATTTGTCAAAACGCCCTTGCACCTGGGTGATGCCCCAAAAGGGAATACTGAAGGCGATCGAAGAGTGGGTAGGGTCAATATAATAGGTTACAGGCGCTGCGATGGTATATTCCGCCGCATTGAGGCGCTCGACGGGTTCTGTAGGGGACTGATTACAGGCAAAAAGGGAAAAGATAGCTAACAAAAAGAATAGACGTTGCATGAGGTAAAGTGATTGGAGAGTTGATGAAAAGAATCTCATGTAGGTCCTGGACCGTTCGCCCGGCTGAGCGGAACGGATAAGCTTTGGGGGGTAAAAAATGAAAAGATCGTCACTATCAGTCATTTACCAATGACATGACTTCTGTATAGATGGTTACGCTTAAGAATCGGCTCCTTGGACATGTAACAGGTTGAAGAAAGCCTGTTACATGTCGATTGGCTCAAAGACGCAACAGATTTTCTTCAATCTGTTGCGTCTTCAGCTATTGTCTTGCGATCATCATTCCTGCATTTCTTATTTACAAATTTGAGAATAAAAGTATTCTGCTTCTCTTAGACATTCAAAAAACCATCTCCATCTGCTACTCTTAATCCTAAGTGCTTTAGAATATTTTTGATACAAGAAATCGCTTGATTACTTCCCCGCACATGCATGGCAAAACCCGTCATTTCTTCCGTTTCTCCCATATTAAATTCTATAGAAAACTGATCATTCTCAAGGGTTCCCCAAGCGGGATCTAAAAAATTTGCAGAGGGCTCTACTTCTATTATTCTAGCAATAATTTCTGTTCGACTTCCAATAGATTGGGGTTCAAAATCGCCTGGGATTTCGGAGAGTGAATCCACATTACCCCAATCTTGTACAAATAAATCCCAGCTCATTTTTTAAAATCATTCATTAATCAAAAACACCATTTCCTAAATAGCTATCTAAAAAGGACTTGTATTGGTCCACTGCGTACCACGATGAAATATCCCGGAAATCTGGAGACCCAATGCTTGGCTTTATAGGATTAGTCGCGACTACAAAATGAAGATAAATCTTTTCCCCTTGCAATAAGGCTGGAATTTCAGCCTCAAACCCGAAGTCAATGTAGGTGATCAATGGGTTCACCATTCCAAATTGATTCCCAAGCCTTTTTGGCATCCAGTCATTTCTCATAGATCTCGAGTACATGATTTCTTCATCTTCTGTTCCGATATGTAGATGGTGGGTTGTATTTTCTATTTCTATACAATCCAATCCCTCACCACTTGCTAGCCCATATTTAGTTCCTTGAGCAGGATCGACCAGTCTACAAAAAATAGCCAGGTGCTCTTTTTCATTATTTACCTTTCTGATAAACCATCTCCAACCAATAGAGGTCTCACATTTCACCGCATCATCGTGGGGCAATTCAAATCGTTGCAGCGTGATCTGATGTCCAAAAGAGGAGACGACATCATTATTAGTAGCCGTAGGAATCATTTGCTGGTCCGTTTGTATAAAGGTCCTTACTTATTATTCCAAGGGGGGTATCAAAGTCATCCATTAAAATTGCTTGATTCATAGGGCTGGGCTTTTTTATCCATCGTCTCTTCACCAAGATAGCAATTTCCCCCACATTTTATGGAAAGTTGACATTCGCTTATCTATGGGATATCCCGTTTTACCTACAACTAATCGCCCTCACCCATATGCGCCACCTAATCATCGCCTTCCTCCTTTCTCCCCTGATTTCCATCGCTCAAAGCCCTTTCAACAAGGTGGACAAACTCATGGGCAGTTGTATGTGATAGATGTGGAGAAAATAGTTGAGTAAGTCGCTCAGCTGATTTATAACAACCCAGGAACACTATTTTTTTGGCAAAAGAAATTGTTGTCGAGATAAGAATAGCTTACCTTCCCCTAATTCACACCTTATCAAATTAGATTTCCTTCAGTCGTTTTAAAAAAAACATGCTATTATGACAGAACACCTCCATTACATTGATCATACAAAGACAATTGAATTTAATAATAGTACACTTTCTTCCCCAAATAGAAATTTCAAACTCCTCTTTGACGAAGGGGGAACGCTCAAGATATTAAACACAGAAAGTGTATCAGATCCCGGCGATGGCGATACGCTATGGGAGCTGTCCAATCCCACAAATGCGCATTTGCAATCCGCAAAAATTGACGATCAGGGATGCCTGTCTATATCAGATGCTGCCGGAACCAGCATTGTCCTCCCAACGGATAGCCAAGGGTATTCGGGTGAAAAAGTGCATACCAGACTGTATTTAGAAAATAGTGGCCGCCTCATGCTAGTCACGATGCAAGGAGAGAAAATCCATACCCTCATATGGGACAGTTGGGACAATGAGTCCTTGACCCCTCATTATGAAGTATATGCGGAAAGCAAAGAGCAAGTATATACGATCGGAGGCGAGAAAACCAGAAAACTGCTGATGACGCCGAATCAAGGTGAGCTTTGGGAAATAACCTCAGGAGATGATTATGAGAAACTCAGTGTCTTCGGAAAGAAAGGGACTATTTCACAAACCCATCAGGAAGTATCCATTGCTACTAAAGGAAGTAAGCCAGGTTTCTCACTCGTAGGCACAGGCTTGGCCTTACAACACCATCAATATATTGGGAGTGACTATATTGTTGGATTAACCCCTGATGGTATCCTTAACTGCTATAAGAGTAATGCGCTCAAAAAAACGATAGGATCAAATTTCGCTTCTTTTTCCGTCACCAGGAATACGAAAGGCCTGAATGACTTTATGCCCAGAATGGAAGTTATATGGGCCATTACTCAAACAGGGGAAATAACCCGATATCAGATTACCTATGTAGGAGAATCCTGTACAGTAATCCCTGGGAAAGGATCTCTTATTTCTCCTGGCTCCGAATATGAATTTATAGAAATATCTGCTCTTACCTTTGACAATGCTTGGGCAATACGGAAAAAGAAAACGCCACGAGCGGGCGAACAGAACTATGAACTGGTAAGGATTGTGGATAGCAAAGTGGTACCATTACCCAGTCAGTATCCTACTCCCCCTACAGACCTCATAGCTAGTGATCCAGGTTTTACGCGCACAGCACCTCCATCGATTGAGTTTCTCAAAGTGTCTGCCGTAGATAAGTATAATGCATATGCCATTTCAAAGGACTATCTCCTTTGGCGTACGCCCAATGCGGGTAAAGATTGGTTCATCGTCTTGACAAATACTACGACCATTGAGGAGTTTATCCAAAAAAGCTTGCAAAACATCCAGCAACAAATAGCAGCCAAACATGAGGTAGAAAAGGTCATGCAGGAGGCTTTTGACAGGATGAAGGGACTGAACGATAATGGGGTTTCTGGAGATAGTGATTGCCTCCGAATAAAGGTTGTTTTTTCACATGCCGGATCGTTGACGCTCTTTGAGGGCCTCAAAGCTGCTGCTGAAATCGCCAAAATGTTAAAATTCCTGCCACCTCCAATACCCACCTTACTATCCTTAGCCCTTAAAATAAATGCAGCAATCCTGAAAAAAAGGTATGAAGCTAAGGGCAAAAATAAGGGAATGACCATCTCAATCCCATGGGTTCTCTTGACACCTGCCATTTCTGCTGGGGCAGTCGGTGTGTCTGCATTGGTTCAAATATTTACCTCCATACATGATTAACTCATTTCTCCAACTTCACCGCCACCTGCTTGTGAAAGGGCGTCTTGGCCAACGGATCGCAGTTTCCTGTTGAGGTAAGCCAGTTTGTCAGGGCGCCTAACCGCTGGGGAGATTTCTCCCCAGGGTATGAAAGCCCATAGCCATTGGGCATGGACAGGATGCCGACAGGCAATTCGTCCGTCACCTTGGCGGTGATCTGGATAGAGCCAACCTCAGAGGTACAAGTCACCAAATCTCCTGTCGCAATTTGCAGCTTAGCAGCATCTTCAGGATGAATCTTCAAAGCACCTTCCTTGTCTGTCTTGCGCCATTCAGGATTGCGCAAGATCGTATTGGCATTGTATGATCGGCGCTCGCCAGCGATGAGGTAAAAGGGGTATTCCTTCTTTTGTTGGGCTTCTTCAGCTACCTGCCCAGGCAATTCATCCAGCCAATCCAGCAACAGCGGAATGGACAAGTGAACTTTCCTGTCCTTATGGCGGATCAGGTTCCAATGATCTTCAAATTGATGGATACTGATCAGCGTTCCTGAGCGACTGGTCAAGACTTTTTTGAATAACGCTTCTCCCAAAGCATAGCCTTTCCCTGCTAAGCCTGTCCTGCGCACTTCTGCGGGGTATTTTTTGGCGTATCGATGGGCTGCCACCCACAATACTGCGGCGGCTTGAGTGCCTTTGGGAAGGGCACGCCCAAGCGTCTCCTTCATGACGATCACCGCATACTTTTTCCATTTGGGTCTCAGGGCAAAAGTAGCAGCTAAAGCTAAGGGGAATATGCGTAGCATGGGAGCGAGGCGATCCAGTTTGGCCAAACCTGCCAAGACAGGAAATGATGAAGGCAGTTCTCCCATGGCGGTGAGCAAGCGGTGATGCATCTCTGGTTCGGGCAGGGTGTTTTCCAAGGGAGGCAGGATGGGCTTCCGTAGGTGAAAGAAATTTTTGGGAAATTCGAGGTTGAAGAAGGTCGCCTCTGTTTTTTCAAACTGCGTACTGGCTGGCAAGATATAGTGCGCTGCTTGGGCCGTTTCCGTCATGGCTACGTCTATGACCACCATCAAATCCAATTTGGCATAAGCCTTCAGTTGTGCTTGCACATCTGCATAGGAAGAAAGCGGATTGGCGCTTTCGACGATGAGGCCGCGGGTGCGTTTAGGATGATCGCTGTCGATTTCGAGGGGCAGGATATTCGGGGGAAATAGCTTGGCGATGGCTTGCATGCCCGTCACTTGGGTCGTGATACCACCTTCTTCGGGCGCCTTCGAATGCCCTATCAAAGGCAGAAAGGCCGTATGCAGGCAGTTGGTACCTTCTTTGCCAAAATTGCCCGTCACCAAAAACAGGAGCCTGACGAGGTAAGCGTTCAGCGTACTGTTCTGACTTTGCTCAATGCCCAGATCCGAGCGGATCGCCATGGTTTTTGCATGGGCCATGCCCCTGGCTACCTCGCGAATCATATCCGCATTTATCCCACAAATATCTGCGTAATCTTCTACCGATATGTCCATAAAATGGCCTTTCACCTCCTCAAAGCCTACCGTTTTCTCCGCTAAAAACGACTCATCTTCCAAGCCTTCCTGCATAATCACCGCCAACAAAGCGGCCAGGAGAAAAGCGTCTTTCCCCAATTTCACTTGCATGAAAACATCCGCCAATTTCGCCGTCTCTGTCCTACGCGGATCTACCACGACCAAGGTCCGCTCAGGGTCACGGGCAAGCTCACGCATCACTTTGCGCGCTCTGGGAATGCCATGCGATTGAAGTGGATTCGTGCCAATGATGAAGACATATTCCGCCTCAGCTACCGCTTCGCTGTAGTTGGTATTTTGTCGGCCAAAGAGCTTACCATTCACCCAAAAGTTGCCTGTTTTTTCCTGTGCCAAAGCGGAGTAGAAGTAAGGGGACTCACAAGCTGCTCTCAGAGCAGTGGCATAAATGCCTCCCAGATGATTTCCTTGCCCTCCTCCCCCTGCATAGGCAATGGTCTCTCCGCCGTGTGTGTCGCGAATGCTCACCAGTTTATCTGCGATTTCTTGTATCGCTATTTCCCAACTCACCTCCTCAAAGGTGCCATCTGCTTTCTTTCGTAACGGAGCCGTCAGGCGCGCCTGATCCTGATAATAATTCAGCCGAGCGGCCTTTTGGCATAGATAGCCTTCGGAAATCGGGTGGGCATCATCTCCCACGATTTTTTCAAATTGACCAGAATCGCCCACCTGGATCTGGATTCCACAGTTTTGGGGGCAAAGGATGCATGCAGTAGGATGGGAAATAGACATGAAGGGAAATTGATAAATGATAATTAATGATTCGCAGGGAGTGATAGGTAGGTCAGGCTCCTGTCCAAGGCTTTCTTAAGATAGGCAGGGTTTTGATGTAGCTGCATCAGGATAATGGAGCCTTCTACTTCAGCCATAATTTGCTCCACTTGCTCATTCAGGTTTTCAGGGGCTATATTTCCCGAAAAAATATGCAGAAGCGCCTTTTCCCAGGCCTTAAAAAAGGCCATGATTTCAGGACGAAAGGTGTCTTCCACATGGGCTGTCTCTAGGATGGTATTGGCAAAAAAACATCCACCAGGCTGATCGACGAAGGCTTTATAGGTGATTACAGAAATCTGAGAGAGTTTCTCTTGGTCGGAAAGGCCTTCTTGATACGCAATCGCAAACACCTTGCGGTCAAACCAGCTAGCAGACATTTGTAGGGCCTCTTTCATCACCGTTTTTTTATCTTTAAAATGATGATAAAAGGCCCCTTTTGTCAGGCCCAATGCATCAGCCAAGTCTGTCATACTGGTGCGATAATAGCCTCTTTGGCGAAAAATGCGGATACTGGATTTCAGAATGTCTGCACGCGAAACTTTTTGGAGTGGCATAAAGAGTTTTTACATACTAAACGGTTGGTATGTAAAAGTATAAAACCCCTCTTTGATTCGCAAGGCTTATAATACAAAGACCTCAAAGGTTGTGAAAACCTTTGAGGTCAATGGGCAGGAAAAGTCCTGTCATGAATTTGCCTATCAATTATGCCTATACATCAAGCAGCCGCTTCAGCCACCTCCAACGCTTCTTCTACTTTTTCCTCTACCACATCCTTCTCTACCCGCAAGTTATCGATGATAAACAGCTGACGGTCAGGGGTATTTTTACCCATGTAGTAGGTCAGGAGCTTCTTAATCTCGGCTTCGCTACTCAACATGACTGGCTTCAGGCGGATATCATCTCCAATGAAATTTTCAAATTCATCAGGAGAAATCTCCCCAAGTCCCTTAAATCGCGTGATTTCAGGTTTGGCGCCAAGCTTAGCCATGGCCGCTTGTTTCTCTTCTTCGTCATAGCAATAGAAAGTCGTCTTTTTATTGCGCACGCGGAACAGCGGGGTTTCAAGGATATAAAGGTGCCCGTTGCGGACGAGATCGGGGAAAAATTGCAGGAAGAAGGTGAGCAATAGCAAGCGAATGTGCATACCATCCACGTCTGCATCTGTAGAGATCACCACATTATTGTAGCGAAGCGTGTCGAGGCCGTCCTCAATATTGAGGGCGTGCTGGAGGAGATTAAACTCCTCATTTTCATATACCACTTTCTTGGTCAGACCAAAGCAGTTAAGCGGCTTTCCACGCAAGCTGAAAACAGCCTGGGTTTCCACATCACGCGCTTTGGTGATAGAGCCACTAGCAGAGTCGCCCTCGGTGATGAAAAGCGTCGTATCCAGACGTTTATCGCTATTTTTCTTGGTTTCCTTATCGCTATAATGAATGCGGCAGTCTCGCAATTTTTTATTGTGTAGGTTGGCGGCTTTGGCGCGCTTGGTGGCTAGCTTCTTGATGCCTGCAATCTCTTTGCGTTCACGCTCGGACTGCTGGATACGCTTGAGAAGTGCCTGAGCCGTTTCTGGATTTCGGTGTAAAAAATCGTCTAAGGCTTTTTTAACAAAATCCACAATAAACGAACGCATCGTCGCTCCGCCAGGCGCGACATGGGTAGAACCCAGTTTGGTCTTGGTCTGCGATTCAAAGACAGGCTCTTGCACACGCACACTGATCGAGCCGATAATAGAGGCTCGGATATCGGGCGTATCGAAATTTTTGCCATAAAAATCGCGCACCGTCTTGACGATAGCTTCGCGAAAAGCCAGTAAGTGCGTACCGCCTTGTGTCGTATGCTGTCCATTGACAAAGGTATAGTATTCCTCTCCGTACGAATTGCCGTGGGTGAGGGCAATCTCGATGTCATCTCCTTGCAGATGAACGATGGGATAACGGATAGAATCTTCATCCGTTTTAGCCCTGAGCAGGTCTAGCAGGCCATTTTTAGAATAAAATCGCTGCCCATTAAACTCCAAACTCAGGCCTGCATTCAGGTAGGCGTAGTTCCAGAGTTGGTTGTGCAGATATTCAGGGATAAAGCGGAAATTCTTGAAGACCGACTCGTCGGGTCTGAAGATTATGGTGGTGCCATTGGGTTCCTTGGTCTTGGCGAGTCGGTGATCTTTGAGCAGCTCTCCTCGCTCAAATTCGGCTACTTTCATCTTACCATCACGGACGGATTCCACCCGAAAGTAATTTGAAAGGGCGTTGACGGCTTTGGTACCTACCCCATTCAGTCCTACAGACTTTTTGAAGGCTTCAGAGTCGTATTTACCGCCGGTATTGATCTTGGAAACGCAGTCGATGACCTTACCCAAGGGGATGCCCCGCCCATAGTCGCGGACCCGGACTTCGCGCTGATCGATCTTCACCTCGATCTTTTTTCCATTGCCCATCACATACTCGTCAATGGAGTTATCGATGACTTCTTTCACCAGGACATAAATCCCGTCATCGACGGAGGATCCGTCTCCGAGTTTACCGATATACATACCTGGGCGGAGGCGAATATGCTCCCGCCAGTCAAGGGACTTAATGCTACTGTCGTCGTATTTGGCCATAGGTTACGCTAATATTATTCGCATCACGAATATAGGAAGAATTTTTATGCGATAAAAATTAGTATTTCCACAAATTATCCATACGCATGATTGGGGAATTATTGATTACTGATTATTGATTGATTCCTTAAAGAAAGGAGGAATTCAGTGGAATACCTTAGTTAAATGCCCATTAATTGGTGTTTTTTTATTCAACTACCCAGCAGATTTCCCTAGAATAGTAACGGCAATACTTTTAGGATAATACTAAAAAAAGGAGCGAAACAGGGTTCCACTCCTTTTGTCTTAATCATTTTATCATCTACTCATTCTATCATTTTCTCATTTCCTCTTTACTCATACACCCACAACGGCACATCCAGCAAAGCCCCAAACTGACGATGAACGGCGAAATCTACATTCTCGCGGTTAAATTCAAACTCACTTTCAGGGTACCTGAATCGCTTGGGAATCCCGCCAGAAGGGTTGAGTGCATGTGCACCATCTGGGTCGGGCGTGAGTTGGGGGAAGCCTGTACGGCGATAATTGGCCCATGAGATCATATGACCAGGGCCGAAATAGGCCAAATAAGCTTCACTGATAATTCGCTCCAATTGCTGATTTTTATCAAGGCCGCTGAGGTCGGACTGGGCGGTGACATAGGCCATGTAATCATCGGGCATCAGCTCTACCTGCTCCATACTGGCAGTGATTGCCTGAGCCAGCGCCGCTTCTACGGCCGCAATAGAAGCTCCAGTTGCCAGCAAAGCTTCTGCCTCCATAAATGCCACCTCCACATACGAGATAATCGGCGTCGCTGCATCTGGTCTATACCAATAGAGCCGATCTCGGTTATTATTGTCAAACAAAAAATATTCATTCCCATTCCAATAAAAGTACTTGTCCAATCGAGGATCTCCTGTCAGCTGTGTGATAAACTGGCCCTGTGCCTGTATGGTATTGGGGCGTTGGATCATGTATCCAGCCAATGGGCACATTTCATTTTCATTGTTCCCCCATTGAAAGTTGGGTTGATCAGCCAAGCTGCTGATAGCACCATCTCGAATGACATCAAGGGCCTGGGCTGCCGCCTGGGAATTGGCACGGGTCATCTGCAAGAGGTAACGCGCTTTGAGCGCTTTAGCAGTCGCTAGCCATTTCGCTATATTTCCTCCAAATATCAGGTCATCCTCAGCAGGGCCGCCTGGTACCGCAGGAGATTGGAACGCTACAATCGCTTCGTCCAGTAACATATGGATAGCGACAAAAATATCCTCTTGCGTGTCATACTCGGGGGTCAGGTTTTCTATGCCTTTAAACGCCTCAGAATAAGGCAAATCCCCAAACATTAACGTGGCATTTCCCAATGCCTCAGCCAGCAGCGTCTTAGCGATTCCAGCATAATGGGGTTGGTTTTCGGCATCCGCCTGCTCGATCATGATCTGGCAGTCTCTCATCGCACCTGCATACCAACCACTGGACCAGAGGAGGTTAAATTCACGTGGAGAGATTAGATATTCATCATACCCAAACACATCAAAGGCCTGGGTGTATTGCATGATGGCGCTAGGCACACGCGTTGCAGGTCCGAGCTGATTGCGCGCAGTCTGTGAAAGTGTGGTAGGCAGCAGGTCTCTTAGAGAGACTTGGTCGAGCTTGGTGGGGTCAATGTTGGTTTCCTCCAGGGCGCAGCCTTGGAAGCAGCAGAGCAAGCTTCCGATAAGGAAGCAATAGATTAATTTTTTCATGAAAATAAGCTTTGGTTGGTACTGGTTTATGTGAAAATTACGGAAAAAGGAGAGACTTTTCCTAGGGATTGGCAGTTGTTTTTATGCTAAAAAAATGACTAATTGCTAATAATTAAATCATTTTACTCTATTGTCTCTATTATCGAGGAAATGGGGGTGAGCAAAAATCCGAGAAGATATTGGTCTGATCTAAAAAAGAAACTGAAACGGGAGGGTTTTCAGTTGTACGATATTATCGTACAACTGAAACTAGAAGCTTCGGATGGCAAGAAATACAATACTGACGTAGCCAATCGCGAAACCATCCTCCGAATCCTTCAAAGTATTTCTCACCCCTCAGCCGAGCAGGCCAAACAGTGGCTAGCTGCAACAGGAGAAGAACGTCTGAAAGAGGCTGCGGGCGAACTTGACATAATCGAGCAGGCAATAGAAAAGGCAAAAGCCAAGTACAGAGAAGAAGGGTATAATGAGCAATGGATCAATCGCCGAATCAACGTCAAGCACATCCGCAAAATTCTGACGGATGAATGGAAAAATAGAGGAATAGCAAAGATAAGGCTGAATAAAGGTCTTATGTCAAAGAACAGAAGCCGTCAATCAAGGAATTGCTTGATCATTTAACTGGCCCAATTCCATTACCCCCCTAAAATCCACCACAGATTACTCAGATTTGCACGGATTAAAGAAGAAAATCTGTGGGAATCTGTGTAATCCGTGGTTTTTTCTTTCCTCCGATAAATCCTCGAGAAACCCAAACTTCCTTTCCTTCAAAAATCATCAATCCTTGTTCGATATTCTGCAATCCTAATAGATCATTATAAATTTCAAATAACTCCCCACCCGCAAACCATACAGGCCAGGCGGCAGATGAGGGGTTTGTACCAAAAGGGCCGTTCCGGCTGAGGTATCAACCCTTTTTCCCCACACCACCTGACCATTAGACGTAATCAATTCCAAAACCTCACCATCTATCGATGAAGGAAGGGTAATAGACAAAGGCATTCCCGCTTTCACCGGATTGGGAGCAATCTCCCAATCCCCTACGTCCTCCACCCAGACCGACTTCCACGACGAGACCGTCAGTTGCCCATCGAGGCCTAGGCCCCGAAGTTGATAGTGATTCCAGCCACTGAGGGGCTTCTCATGCATCCAGCGATAACTGCTGTCTGGAAGAAAGCCTTCTGGGTAGAAGGACGTGTGCATGATACCCTCCTGCCCATGTATTTCCAAAGTCATCGGCTGCTGATTGCCATGCCATTCCCATTGTAAGACACTTTTCCCTTCCCACTCCCCTATCTCCCAGTCAAATCCGCCTACCTCCAAAATGCAGCCATCGAGCCGCAATCGTACCGTATCTGTCATCTGACACAAGCAGCCGTCTGCCACGGTGACCGTCACGACATAGGTCGTGTCAGTAGGGGGCGCAGCCTTGGGATTGGCAATAGTTGGATTGCTGAGACCGATCGTAGGTGCCCAACTATAGCGCGGGGCGATCCCCTCAGTGCAGACATTGAGGCCCAATGTGGGACGCTGCATGGACATCGTAGGGGTTTGTAGTTCACAGGGATTGACAGCCATGGTGCTCTGGCTATAAAGCACAGAGGGAAAAGTGGCCGTCTGACCGCTGACCACATAAGAAGCAAACCCAAATATTCCGGAACCGTCATTTGAGCAAATCTCGATTACCAGATTGCTCATGCCATCCCAGTCATAGGCCTGGTCCAGCGTATGGGTATTGAAGCCCGTTACAGGTAGAAAAGTCATGGGTCCCCAAACCGTCGCCAGCCCATCTATAAAGGAAGAAAGCGTATCTTCTGTCGTGCAGCCCATCTTGATGGTGAGTGTTTGAATACCCGAATCTGGGCCTTGAGAAAAGATGTCTGAGACGTGAAACAATAATGCTTCTATCGTCCCCCCAAAGAATCCTTCCGCATTCAGTTCCGACTGTCGGAAGAGGTATTGCAGGCGAGCCGCTTCTACATGACTGCGATAAGGCGCAGTCGTCGTGACAATATCTCTGCATTGACTGCCAGCAGGCGGCACAGCCCCTGCGCAGGTATCCCCTACCTGATGATAGCCATCTACCCCACAACATTCGCCCCCAATTCCGCAGCGATCAGGCAACTGCAAGCCACTGGGGCCCAAGTAAGTCGCCACCAACTGCTGACTGTCCCCTGGGCAGACACTGACGGAAACGGGAATAGTAGACAAATCCAATACGTCAATATTCACCGAATCTATTACCCCACAAATTCCCCCTGTATCGGCTACCTGAACCTGATAATACCCATTGAGCAGCGGCGTAATCGTGGCCGTATCTTGCATACTGATGATTGCGCCGAGAGGGTCTTTCCAAGTGGTGGTATAAGGCGAGTTAGCTTCGATTTGTGCCAATATTTCCGTTTGCGAAAAGCGACACACCTTGTCTTGGCGCACGCCTGCGGCGAGCGTCAGTTGGATCACCTCCAGATCTATCGAGTCTGCGATGACACAGCCAGAAGGGGCTTCTACTGTCAAGTGATAGCGAGTAGTCGATAAGGGATAGGCAAAACTTCCACTTTGGGTAGGATCAGAAAGGGTAGCCGATGGCGTCCAAGCATAGCTATAAGCCGCTGGCGGCATGGCATTTACCATCAAGACCGTCGTATCTCCCCGACAAATAACCGAATCCGCTAGTCCCAGTGTGAGCGTGAAGTCAGGCACCACCGTTACAGTCACCGTATCCTGATGGATACAATTCATCAGGTCGCTCGTCACCACATAAGTCGTCGTCACAGCAGGCGAGGCCAATGGTGCCGCACAATTGCTACAAGACAATTCGCTCATCGGCGGTGTCCCCCCACCCAAATAAACCCAAGTAAAACTCGCCCCCCCAACCGCCTGCAACTGCACTGGTCCACCCGCCGGACAATAGGCCAAATCTGGCCCCGCCGACGTGCGATCCAGCACCGTGATCAGCAGGCTATAGCGTTGCACGCCCACCAAGGGGCAGTGATTGTCTTGGACAATCAGTTCCAGCAAGTGCGTACCGACATCCACAGGGGTAGGTATCCAAGAGAAGCTTGCACTTGCACTATCAAGGCCGTCAGTGGGCGTAAATAGCGCCCCAGCCGGCAGGCCATTGAGAATCCGCATGAAAACGGAGTCACCCATATTGGCATCCGTAGCTTTGAGGTCAAAGGTTAAGAGGTTTCCTGGGCAAAGCTCCACGGTCGTGGGGCCCGTTTGGGAGGCGTTACTTGAAAGGTTGAGAACCTGAGCGGGATCGAGGAGGGGAAATATATTATTACAATTGAGAACAATGATTTGCAGATCGCGACGGGTAGTACCAATCAATACCCCATTGCGGTATTCTTTTACCAAAATTGCCACCACAGAGACCTGAAGTTGATTCGGCGTCACGCTGAGCTGCCCAGTCACCTCGTCAAAACTGACTGAAGGACTCAATGGATTTGCGGAGCTGAATCCACTCACATGGGCTATGCTATCCGTCTGATTCTCTAGCGGATCTGCCAGGCTATAGACCAGCGAATCCCCATCTATTTCTCCCGTCCCTTGGGTGTAGAAAAAAGGCTGATTCAGGCAAATATAGGGCGTAGGGATCGCCGAAAATACAGGCGAACTGTTGCAGGGCGCTGCGACATTGTCGAGCGTAGCTTCGAGGTAGAAGGAACGCGACGACGGCGATTGCAGGTTGGTGATAGCCGCATTGCGACAGCAACTCGACCAACTGAAGGTCCAGTCAGAACAGGCCATTGGCAAGGTAACCGTATCTACGAAGGCAAATTCGCGCACGCCCAGCAAGGTGCCACCATTGCAGGAACTATTGGCCTGCTCGGCATTACAAAGTAGCGGCAGGGCGTTGCCCGAACCGGGCAAGAGGTCCAGCGTCAGGCTGGTATCGGCGCTACATGAAGAGCTGAGCTTCACTTGAACGGAAGACCCCATATTGATCCCCGAGCAGTCGCGGTAGGCTTTGAGGGTGACTTCATATTGGTTGCCGCCTAAACAGCGGTAGGTGAGGTCGCCAGCCATGATGTGCGAAGCGTTCACAGCCAGCGGCAGGCTGAGGATTCCGAAAACCCATAAGGCGAGTATGGGACGTACCTTTCGGATAAGTAAAAACATGTCTCTCGTGTTGGTGGAAGGGAAAGTTACGAAAAATGCGTTGTAAATGTCCCCCTGACACCCAACAGATTTTCTTCAATCTGTTGGGTGTCTAAGCTACGCGAGTCGCATTTACAGCGTGACTTAGCAGCTTACACTCGTTCAAATGGGTTCACCATTTCTGCAGTCGTCGGGATTACCCACAAGCCAACTCACAAGCTGGAAATCCCTCCTAGCCTTGAAAATGAGAACCATAAAACGTCACCCCACAAAATTTCGCAGCGTAGCAAGAAATTTATGCGGAATGACGCTACTGTATTGTCATAAATCATGAGAATTTTGGGTCGCCAAAATCAAACCCTCAACATGACATTCTTGCTGTGATGACCATAAATTTTGTTTACAAAGCCTTAACCGCCCCCGCCTCAAAATTTCGTTAGTCTAGGTAAGGGTTTCAGGATCATACCTGTCTTAATATTATCTCAGGATTATGACAATGTTAAGGGAATAGTGTTTATTTTTACCAACTTCGCAAGTTTTACAGGGGCATCGCATCTAACTAGCTCGTATGATAGATTTATTTTCTTTACAGCAAAACGCTGAGAATCCGACCTTTATCGTGATTCTCCTCACGGTGCTGATCGCTTTTGTATTGGGGAGCATGCTCGCTTTTACCTATGAAAAGACTTCTCGGGGGATTTCACGGCCGGACCACTTTATCCAGGCCCTCTTGCTGATCGGCATCGTCGCGGCTACGGTGATGCAGGCCATCGGTGACAGCCTGGCCTACGGCCTAGGGATGATGGGCGCATTATCCATCATCCGCTTCCGGACGACCTTGCAAAATCCGAGGAACATTGTGTTCATCTTTGCTTCCCTTGCCGCAGGCATCGCCTGTGGGGTGTATGGCTTCGTGATCGCTACAACAGGGACAGTGGGCTTCTGTGTGGTAGCCTTTTTGCTCTGGCTTTCCCCATTCAGCAAAGACTTAAATATGGTCGGAACCCTCGAATTTGAGCTGCCTGACCAATCAGATGCCATCAACCAAGTGAATGCCACCCTAGGCCGTCACTGCAAACAGCACGCGCTCAAAAAATACCGAATCGCGAAACTCGCTACAAAAGGAGAAGTGATCACCTATCGAGACGTAATAGAATATAGTTATCAATTGACCCTAAACAATACGCATCAAGCCATCGCATTGACGGATGAATTGAAGCAAATAGCAGACGTAAACCAACTGAAATTGACATTTAGAGATACGGTGGTACAATTGTGACCGAACGACCGTTTCCCGTAGGGTCACGATATATCGTGACCCTACGGGAAACGGCTTGCAGCGGGCCCGAAGCCCGAGCGGTCTCATAACTTCTTAAGAATGAAATTCAACATCATATACCTGGCAACACTCATTGTAGGCATAGGCATTTGGCAGATCTCCCGCCATTATGGGGAGAAGAGCCTTCAGTTCTATGGGTTTTCGGAGAATAAAGAGATTGAGATCAAACTGGATCAGTCTGGAACCGTGATGGAGCTATATGTAGTCCCTGGGCAAAAGGTAACAAAAGGCAGCAAGCTGATTGCCCTTGCGCAGGAAAAATTGCCACAGGCAATGACACAGGTGCAGCACGAGATTGACGAGTTGGAGTTGAGGGATCAACTGTGGCGGTCGGAGACGCGGGCGGTCATCCAGCGTCTCAAGGCTGAGAAAGAGGCCGAAATAGGCGAGGTAAACGTCCGCATCGCGGAGTTGGAAGCGGAGCGCGCCCGCAACCATTCCTTGATTAGTGAACTGAAAAGCGTAAAGGCCTCTCCCCCTCGTAGCGACGAAACCCCTTCCCTCTATGGATTGAAATTGCAAGGCTTGCAAGAGGAGTTGGCCCTTTTATCCAAACCCTACGACCTCAGAATCAGACAATTGGAGCAGGAACTCGCAGCACCTGATCATCCGCTCCGTGCGAAAATCCGCAAACTCAAGGCGGAATTTGCCAATTACCAAACCCGAGAAGAACGCCTGACCATCACCGCTCCGTCAGACGGCGTGGTAGGCAATATCGACTGCAAAGCATCAGAGAATGTAAACGCTTATGCTACGCTGATGAGTTTTTACGAAGAGACCCCTACGCAAGTGAAAGGCTATGTCATAGAGACGCTGATCCTCGAAGTGGAAATCGGCGATGTGCTCACGGTGATGTCTACGACCCAGACGGGTTATACTTGTGAAGGGACCGTCACGGGCCTCGGCTCACGCATCGTAGAGATTCCCGAACGCCTGCGCAAGATGCCAGACCTCAAGACCTACGGTAGAGAAGTTCTTATCGAGATTCCCGCCTCCAATCGCTTCTTGCAGAAAGAGAAGGTGGTGATCATCGAGTGAGACCGCTCAGAGAAATGATAAAATGATAGGATGAGTAAATGATAGAATGGGAAGAAGGGCGGCTCGGCTTGTAAACAAGCCTTCCTATCTTTTGTCTGATAGTGAGGCGAGTCTTTAAGCCGAGCGGTCTCGTAGCGCAGCGGTCTGACAGGGAGCGTGGCGAATGATCTGACAGCGAGGCCCTTCTTCGGGCCGAACGGTCCCTCAAACTAAATTTATATGAAAAACATACTCCTAGCCCTCTGGGCTGCCTTTATTCCCATTGTCACCCTTGCGCAAGTAGCCAGCACCGCTTCCATCCTCTCCTCCGCTCAAAGCGAAGAGGCCGTACGCCTTGCCGAAAGGATGACTTCCTTTTTGCAAAATACCTCGCATGAGATGCCGCGCATCCAGGAATTGGAGTTTCGGACTGAAACGGATGAGTTTCAGGTCGGGCAGCAGGAATACCTGTTTCGACTGTCACCCAATACAACCAAAATGCGTCGTGCCCAGCGTGGCCTCCATCAGCAACATATTGTGCTCACCCAGCAAGAGCAATTACTCCTGATCAATGACGCTTTGGAAGATCGGTACGAGGCTTTGGTGGAGTGGAAACAGTTGCAGGAGAAAGAGGAAATTTTGGAAGCCTTGGAGGTATTGTATGCCGATCGGGTCAATGTGTTAACGAAAAGTGCTACGTGGCCTGATTTTGATCCGGAGGACCTGATTGATGCGGAGGCAGAAGCGCAGGAGATCGCTTTTGAGCGGTTGACGGTTTCGGGCAAAATGCAGCAACTCGCAGTTGAGTTTGGTCAGTTCCAGGGCAATACGGAGTCCGTGACCCCAGATACGGCGCAGTGGATTTCCCTTGCTAGGATTACAGGACTCCTCCAGACGTCAGGCGACAGTATTTCCAACCATCCCCTGCTCATGCGACGGGAAGCGAATATTGGCATAGTCCAACAAGAATATGCCCTAGAACGTGCAGCTAGCAGTCGCTGGCTGGACTTTGTCCAGGCCCGATATGGGGGAAATGACAATGTCCTGTTTAAAGAAGTATTCTCTGTAGGAGTAGGCTTTAAACTTCCGCTTAAAGGCGACAAAAAGCTGGACCTCAACGAATTGGAACTGGAACAAATAGAAGAGAAAAACCGCTATCAGCTCCTGCAATCCCAGCTACAACAGCAAGCTGAGGCCTGGGAAGCCCAGCTTTTACAGTTTCTCCAGCAACACCAATTACTCCAAACCCAGATCGCCAATAGCCAATCTGCGCCCATCCTGGAGCGCTACCGCCAGCTCGAAGACGCCAATCCCCTCACCCTCCTCAAGATGCGCGAGGTGCAATTAAAGAAGGCCCTGCAATTGCAGGAGGTGCGCTACCGCATCTACCGCGCCTACATCCAGTGGCTGGATGTGTCGGGGCGGATGATTGCGCTTCCGCTCAAGAATTACCTGTCGGAAGGATTGGAAGGCTTGTAAAAATCAGGCGTTATTGGGCATCCTTCGTAGGTCAACAAAGTAGTTTACACTTTGATTTCAAAAAAAAGGGTCATTTCGACGACCGGAGGCTTTGTGAAGGGAGGAGAAATCCAACACACCCTTTTGTTCTGGCTATACATCAAGGGTTCCAGACGCTTCGAATAGGCTACTAGACCACATAGTTAGATTTCTCCCGATGGTCGAAATGACAGCTTTACTGTAGAATTATGACACTTTTCAAGTGTAAATTCCTAATGAAGGATGCCCGTTATTGGATCAATATTTTTGTTTTGCCTACCATCACATCATCTACCTTCATGATGGCCATATAGACCCCTGTAGGCAGGGTAGCATTAGCTTCATTTCGATTAAACACAATCTGATGATTTCCTGGTCTGTAGCTCCCAGAAGCTGCCAGGGCAACTCTTTTTCCGTTGAGGTCAAATATTATGGGTACAATCCGCCTTCCATGAGTATCTTCCTTTGGATAAGGCGTTCTGGGAAATTGAATTGCAACAATTTTACAGTTGCTTCTCCAATTCGGGTTAACGGAATGATTTCGCCTTTATCAACTGAAAAATGGTTTTTTCACTAGGAGAGTAGAATTTTGGCGCGCGCTTTTGCAAGATTGATAAGTAAATCAAGTGATAAATAACGCTCCAGCTCAACGCTTTCCTCTTGTGAAAGGGAAACTGTATTGCGCTTTTGAATTAAAAATTCTACCCGACTAGACATGGTACCCGAAGCTTTTAACCCTACAATACTTTCTGGTGCCATCTTTGCCAGCGATTCGGCTACTTCTGAAAATGCTTCTATGACTGTCATAAATCTTTAACTTTTCTTTAAGATACGATTTTTAGCGGATAGGAGGCAAAGACTTTCTAAATTTTGTTTTACGCTTTTTAATACTTTTTAATACTTTTTTCCCCAAAAAAGAGGTGATGGCCTTTGGGGCCCTTCGACTGTATGGATGAACGTAATCACAACGCCAGCCCTTAACCTTAAACTACGTTATCCAATGAAATTACTTTATCCCCACCAATTCAGGATGCTCCTTTGTCTGGTGCTTATAGCTAGCCTGGGCCTTCTCTTTACTCAATCCAATCTCCGCTCTTCCGATGAACTCAGTCGAGCGATGTTTGGACAGGAAATATTGACCGGATCGATCGCCAGCCTTCATCGAGAAGTATCTGAAAAAAAAGTGTTTGCTCGTACCAATGAAGACTTTACCCCCCCTCCCCCACCCTGTAATGGGCATGCTACCTTAGTTGACTTAGTCGACTGTATTGAAAGTGCTATCCCCAGAGGAACCCATAAAGGAAATAATGAAGCTGGATTTGCTGATCCGACTGCGATCCAAACCGACTGGGAATCTACGGTTAATTCAATCATTACGACTGCCATAGAAACGTCTACTTGCCCAAATATCAATCTTGTTGGGACTACCCTCAATGGCATTTTTACCTATGAGCATTTTAATGATGCAAATGGAAAAACCTATTGTGTCCTGCGTGAAACCGCCAATAGTGACGGCGATGCGAACAATTTTGATAATGGATGGGGTACCTTCATTGTAGATCCTATGGCCGAGCGGGAGCTGTTTATTCAAGTGCCTCACCCTTTAGCTGATGCAAATACCCCTGAATTGGGAATCAATGTGTTTAGGGAAACAAATTCACGCGCGTTTGTGATGGCGGGCGCCCACCGTTATGCAAATGAAACCTGTAGTTCTGTACAGCACGATGGGGTAGCTAACTGTAGTAATTGTGAATGTAATGGGACTGCAACGGACGGGAGTGAAGAGCAACGTCGTTATCGCGAATCTGATGTCGCTCATGACATTCATAATCCCTTCCAGTGGGCAACTGAAGAGGTGGTGGATTATTATGACGCGCATAATATGAGTTACCGCGTGCTGCAATTTCACGGAAATACCTCTTGCGCCGATGATACGGATGGGTACTTAACCTATGGGGTTGATGACACCCCTGGAGTCATGGACGAAATTAACGAATTGAGAGACCACTTATGCGCAAATAATGGTGGTTGCTTAGCTACTGGAGGCAAAACTGAAGCAAATCCAGGAGCTTGGGATATTATCTTGGCCAATGGCTCCAACGTGCCCTGTAACCTACATGGGTCCCGCAATGTCCAGGGAAGGTATATTAATGGCTATAACATAAATGATTTATCGTCAACTCCGGTCAATAATAATGCGCCTGATTACTCAGGCAATTTCTACCATATCGAATTGTCCTCACTAGATAATGGCCCTTATCGAAATGCATGTAATTGGATAGACGCAGTCCGAGAAACCTGGAGACCTGTCGAACTCATGTTTGCCTTGGATATGTCTGGAAGCATGAATGCGCATGCGGTGATTGGAGATAACACCAGCCCTACAAGAAGAGAAGTCTTAATCAATTCTGTGGAAGAATTTATCAATGCATGGTCGGGCATTTCGGTGCGTGTAACAAATGATCAATTTGGGATCGTTTTATTTAGAACAGATGTAGAAGAGTATGAGCCTGTGGTAGACCAAATTTTTTATCCATTCTCTTCAACCACAGCCACTGATGTTGAAACATGGCTATCCGGTGAACCGAGTCAAGGGAGGACAAGCTTCGGCGGAGGCATACAGGCAGCGATGAATTGGATGACTGATGGAGATCGCAACACCTGTGGAGGGACAGCTCCTGTCGTGAACTGTGATGGCGTAAATCTTACAGAATCATGGCCAGCCAAGCACATCATTGCCTTTACTGATGGTCGCCAGAATACGAATCCTATGGTGTATGATGAAGACTTAGGCCCGGGTGAGAGTTGGATCATAACGGACTTGATGTCTCAAAACCATTCTGCTGGGAATATTGATCCCTGTAACCCTAATTCTGAACTAGATTTTAATGAAAATGATATTTCCCTGCACACCATTGCGACCGTAAGTGCTACAGTGGATGACCTGGAAGGCATGGTCACGCCTGATCCTCCTGAGGGCTTCCATGCTGAGATTGCATCAGAGAATATTCCGATGGCCTTCTATAATAATCTGGTAACCATTCTGGATGATTCTAGCCCGCAGATTGTTGATTATCGTAGCGGTAACCATGGCGGTAGTGGACAAATATCGAAAGAACCCTTCTGCGTTAATAGCAGTGCGGAGAGAGTATTGTTGAAAATTAGCTGGTATGGAAATAACGGGCTGGATTTCAGCGTGTTCAAAGACGGTGTCGACGTAACAAGTCTGGGGAGGACCCTCAGTGGATCTCATCACAAGATGTTTGTGATGGATGTGCCTACCCAAAACGGAACGAATCCGATTCTCGCCGAAGGGGAATGGGTCATGCACATTGTGGGACCAGCAAATGATTATGAAGTGGCTGCATTAGTAGAGGAACCCAGTGTAGACTATACGCTTTCATTTAATAGTGGAAATAAGAAAGCTGGATCGACCATTACCTTGACAGCCCAATTATCTGAAGCAAACCAGCCTGTTTCTAACGCCATCGTAGAAGCAGTAATTAAATCCCCTAGGATGGGTGTTGGAACATTACTTTCTACCAACCCGATGCCTACCTTACCGCTTGACAGAGAGATAGAAAATGGTTTGACGCGGGATGAAATAAAATATATGAGATTGCTCCAAGATTCAATTTTGAGGGGGCAAATGGCTTATAAAACAACCAAAATACGCTTGAAAGAAGGAAAACCGGGAGAGTATGTCGCCGATTTCTCTGACACTAAGATTCCAGGCGCTTATATCGCTACCGTTTCCATCCAAAAGGATGAAAGTGGAAAAGGCTGTATCAACCGTCAGATCATGAAAAGTAGCACGATGGGATTTGGCACGATTGACCTGACATCGTCTAATGTCAATTTATCTACGATCAGTAGAAAAGGCAATGTGAAAGTTTACCAACTGTCCATTTCCCCTCGTGATGGATATGGAAATTACCTAGGACCCGGGCATGATAAAAGCCTTAGCTTTTCACTTTCGACCGGTCCCATAAATGCCGATATTAGCAGTAATGAGATGGGCCAATATACGATTACCTTCAAGGCCAATCCTGCCAATAATCCAAAAGTTACCTTAAAACTTAAAGGAGAAGCTTTAATAAATGGCGTAGCACTTTCGAATTTGTAAGATTGTTCAATTATTTGCTACCCCATCTGGGATAGGGCAAAGTCGGTCAATACAGCTTGTATTGACCGACTTTGCTTTTAAATCAACATGCGATAGAAACATTTCCCCATAAATCTCCTACCTTCAATCCCCCAACCCAAAACTTGAAACCCAGAACTTAGGAATGAGAGATAAACAATTGTCGTGTTTAGGGTTGGTTTTGATTGATGAATATCGAACAAGGATTGATGATTTATGAAGTAATGAGGTTTTCCCTTCAAAAATCCTTGTTCTGCAATCCTTGTTCTGAAATCGATCTAGCCTATTTGGTTGTTGACAAATAGTATATCGGACAGGTATTGATGACCTAAAACTTAAAACCCAGAACTTAGAACGTTCCTATGATCCCCCTCAAACTCACCCTTCAAGGGCTTTATTCCTACCAAGATCAGCCCCAGACGATAGACTTCGCCAAGCTCACCGAGGCGCAGATATTTGGGATATTTGGGGCGACGGGCAGTGGGAAGTCCGCCCTCCTGGAGGCGATGACTTATGCCCTCTACGGCAAGACCGTCCGCCTCAATCAGGCCGATGGCCTGAAATACAACCTCATGAACCTCAAGTCGAATCAGTTCTTGATCGACTTTGAGTTTGCGTCGGAACTAACCGAACGCAAGCACTATCGCATCACCGTGAAGGCGCGCCGCAACTCCAAGCGGTTTGGAGACATCACGACGCCTGAACGGATGGCGTATGTCTGGGAAAAGGAGGAATGGAAGCCCTTTGAGGTAAAGGAAATTGAGGACATCATCGGGCTTTCGTATGAGAACTTCGTGCGCACCACCATCATCCCCCAGGGGCAGTTTCAGGAGTTTATCAGCTTGGGACCGGCGGACCGCACACGGATGATGAAGGAGCTGTTTAAGCTCAATAAGTACGATCTCGGGTTCAAGGCCGCGAGCTTGGATCAAAAAAATAAAATGGCCATCGTGGCACAGGAGACCTTGCTGACGCAGCTGGCCGCCGCCACACCTGCCGCACTCACGGAGGTCAACGACCGCCTTCACTCAACTGCCGAGGCGCAGCAGCAGGCTACCGAAGCGCTCAAAAAGCAGGAAGCCGAAGCGCATCGCATGGAAGCGCTGAAAGCGCTTTTTGAGCGATTTGCGGCCCAGAAGCAGGAGCTGGAAGCCCTGAAAGCACAGAAGCCTGGCTTTGAGAAAAGGAGCGAGACCTTGCGGCAATATGAGCTTTGTCTGCTGCAATTTCAGCCGATTATGCAGCGGATCGATGAGTTGAAGGACGAATTGGAGAAAGTACAAAAAAGCCTGCAAGTGAAGCAGGAGACCTTGGAGGATTTGGGGCAAAGGCTACCTGTCGCGGAGCAGAGTTTTACCAAAGTCCAACAGCAATACCTCCAACGTGCACAGCTTCTGACAGAAGCCGAAGAGTACGAACGCATCCTCGAATTGCGGGAGATGGAGGCCGCCAATATTGCCCTGCAAAAGCGGATCGGCGATGGCAAGGAGGCCATCAAATTGAAGCGCGCGGAAGTGGATGACTTTCGCCTCCGCCGTGAGCAGCTCACGGAGCAGTTGGCGAAGCAGCGAAATGCGCTTCCCAAACTCAGCGTGATCCTGGAGCTTCGCGGCTGGATGGAGCAGCTTGCGACATTGGAGCGAGGGGCAGAAGAGGTACAGGCAAAAGTAGCAGAAGCTGACCGCCAAATGGCTGATTGTCAGCAGCGAAAGGCCGTTATCCTCGCCCAAACATCCCTTTTGCCCGCCCAATACACGCTTGCTTTTGACCAGCTTTTGCCCATTATCCTACAGACACAAACCCAACAAGCATCCGAACTCGCCACTGCCAACGAAGCGATTGCCTCCCTTTCTGCCAAAACTCAGTTGAAGCAATTTGCAGAAACGCTGAAAGAAGGCGACCCTTGTCCCCTGTGTGGGGCGACACACCATCCCAATGTGAAGGAGTTTGAGCAGCTCGATTATCAATTGACTGCCCAGCAAACAGCAGCGAAGCAGTTTCAGGAAGGGGTTTCTAAGGCCCAACAAGCACATGTGCGACTGACAGCTTTGGCGGAAGAAGTCAGGCGCATTGAGGAGGTACAGCTAGATTTGGGCAAAAAAATGGCGGCGCATCAAGAAGCCATCGATAAACACGAAGCCACCTTCAAATGGCCTGAATATAAGGGCAAAGACCGTGTAGCCCTCAAGGCAGAACTCGCTCAGGTCGAGCAGGCCAATACGGCCATTGAGCAGCTAGAAAGCAATCGAGAGGTATTGGACAAAAGCCTGCAAACCGAGACGGAAAATTTGGAACGCTACCAGAAGGCTGTCGAGCTACTCTCAGGCCAATTTCAGCAAGCAGACGCCACCTTTCAGGCTTCTCTGAAAGCGTTGAAGCAAGTGGACTATACAGCCCTCAAAGGCGAGTCGACCCACAAGCTCGAAGGGCTGGCCGAAGCACGGAGGCAAGCCCATGAAGAATTGGAAACCCTTTTTGCCCAGACGGAACAGCATCTCAAGCAACTCCGCGACAAACTGGCCGGTCTCAAGGGCGAAGCAGAAATCCAGCTCAATCAGGAAAAAACGACCACTCAAAAACTTGTCAAGCAGCAAAAACTGCTACAAGCCCAATTGGAAGCTTCTGACTTCCAGCAGATGGCTGAGGTGAATGAATTGCTGGGACTGGCGCTCACTCCTTCGACTGAGCGGGACGCCATCAATCGCTTCCACCAGCAGCTTCACAGCGCAGAAGCGGCCTTTGGCGAGCTGGAAGCCCAGACCAAGGGTAAGGCGTATGACACAGCAGCGTTTGACGCGTTGGCGGCAAAGATTGCAGAAGCGCAAGCGCATATCACCCAGCTCACGCGTGAGCTGGGCGGCTTGCAGCAGGAGCAACAGCGCCTGAAGGCGCAGTTGGAGGAAAAAGAGAAGCTGAACGCAGAATTGGAACGCTTGCAGGTGCGAGCGGAAAATATCAAGACATTAAAGAACCTGTTTCGCAGCAGTGGATTTGTCAACTATGTCTCCACCATATACCTTCAAAACCTCTGCGTGGCTGCCAATGACCGCTTTCGCAAACTCACGCGAGGTGCCCTGCATCTAGAGACGAAAGAAGATAACACCTTCATTGTCAGGGACTTTCTCAACGATGGGCAACCACGCTCCATCAAAACGCTGTCGGGCGGCCAGACTTTCCAGGCGGCTTTGTCGCTGGCCCTTGCGCTGGCCGATCAGGTCCAGCAACAGGCCCAAGCCAAGCAAAACTTCTTCTTCATCGACGAAGGATTTGGCACCCAGGATCGCGAGGCGCTACAAGCTATTTTTGAAACCCTCAAATCCCTACGCCGAGAAAACCGTATAGTGGGGATCATCTCCCACGTGGAGGAGCTTCAGCAGGAAATAGATTCCTATTTGCTGATCTCAAGCGACCCCGAACGAGGAAGCCTCGTGAAGGCGAGTTGGGAGAACTAAAAATTGAAAATGGAGAATTGAAAATGAGCGAAAAAATCTTCCCATTTTCTCCTAATTATCCCTTCAACACCCTCAGGGCAAGCATTTAATCATTTATTCATCTAATCATTCCATTCTCTCATTCCTTCATTCTCTCATTCTCTCATTCTCTCATTAAAACTCAATGCCTAAATTATTAAAAGCCTACGATTCCTACGGCGACCTCGAACCCCCTTACTTTTTTACGTTTTGCTACGATGCCTTTCCCTCAAGCGTGAAATTGAATATCCGATTGCGGTCCCAACGTGAAAAGATTGAGGCGGTATTGGCAGCCGTTGATATGGATGTATATGCGCTTAACACGGTGTATAAAAATTGGCGGACGGACGGGGTAAAGAATCCCGATCCTTCTAAGGATTTTCCCTTTCAGCATTTGCTGAAAAGTGACTCTCACAAACTCCTTGTGTGGATCGACTTATCAGATAATAGCCTGAGCATTGACTGCTATTATGACTTAGCTGACACGGAAGTAGAAGCCTGGGTGCTAGCGACATGTCATCGCCTACGTACAGAGTTTGCCGAAGAGCGTACCCATACGTTCAAGGTGCTCGCCCGTTCTGACCGTCAATTCTACACAGAAGATGTCAATACAGGTGATTTTTCGGTTGTAGCGGTTGACGAGCTGTATAATGATGATTTCCAGGAAATTGATTCCATTATTTGTGAGTCGATGGGCAAAAGTGAAGCGGGGTTGATTCTCTTGCATGGAGAACCAGGAACGGGGAAGACATCCTATATCAAAAATTTGATCTGCAAATTTCAAGAGAAGGTCTTCATTTTTATCCAAAATGAATTTGTGCAGGACTTGCTGAAGCCCGAATTCATTTCCTTCTTATTGAAACACCGCGACGCTGTATTGATCATTGAAGACGCTGAGAAAGTCATCATCTCTCGTGAGCATTCCTCGGAAGGCTCAGTGGTCTCTACCATCCTCCAATTGACTGATGGCCTTTTCAGCGACTACCTCAATATCAAGATTATCTGCACCTTCAATACCGGTATTGACAAGGTCGATAAGGCCCTGGTCCGCAAAGGCCGATTGATCGCCAAGTATGAGTTTAAGCCTTTGACAGCAGAGAAAACAGCTAAGCTGCTCCAGTCCCTCGGGTACGAGGCGAAGGAGAAAGTCATGACGCTAGCGGATATATTCAAATTGAAGCACAAGGACTTCAATGGGGAGGAGAAGAAGGCGAAGATTGGGTTTTGAGGGGGAGTGGAAAGTAAAAATAAAAAATAACTAACAAGGAAGGCTAAAGGAAATATATCAAAAGGCTTAGACAGTATGGCCCATTACAATTTTGAGTTTTTCAACAAAGTAGAAAAGGCCATTCATTGGGGCAAGCCTGTTGAGGAACAATTGGAGGCGCTGTCCCAATTCGATGATATAACTGTTGCAGATATCCAGGAAATGGCAGCTACATGCCATAAAAGTGCCCAAGCAGGAATTCTGTTGGAGTACTTAGGCTATGAAAGACTCAAACCTTATTCACCCCTGTTTTTAGAATTCCTCCAAGACATGAACTGGTGTGGCGGAGCAGGAGCCGCAACGATGCTCACGAAGGCTGGAAAGGAAATCATTCCTGAGATACAAAGGGTTTTCAAGGAGGTAGCAAATGATGCCATCTGGCACTATTGGATTTTGCTGGGAATCGTTCAGCGTTTTGACAAGGACTTGATTTTAATCTTAAAAAGCGACTTGTTAGCCCTTATTCAAAGGGCGGACAAGGAAGGGGCCGCGATTCAGGCCCTCGTTACCCTAAAGGAAAGCGCTCTACTGACAGAGAAAGAAGTATTGACTCATTATCATTATTTACTCAAAAAATACGAAGGAGATCCCTACTGGATTGAAGATTTGAATGAAGCGTTATCCCCATGAAAAATAGCATCCTGAGAACCTTTATCATCTTTGGCATTTTCCTGGGATATTTTGGATTAAGGGATCTCCCTAATTTTGCCTGGCTTTCCAATGGACTTGCCCTGTTTTACATTTATTCCCTTATCTTGTATCAGTGAAAAAGAATACCCCATGGCTTATCAGCTTTATGCTGCTTCTACCCTTATGGCCAACCCTGGCCTTTTCTCAAGAAGCAACCCCATCCCCTGACACTGATTCTCTCCTCCAAGTATGGCATGATGAGGGTATCCCTGATTCCAGCCGTTTCCAAGCAAGGCTTACGATGATCTCCCAGCTCAGCGACAAACAGGCCGACACAGCGGTAGTATGGTCTCGCCGCTTGATCGAACAGGTTGAAGTATTGGGGGCAACGGAATGGACCAAAAAGGCAGAACAGGCCTTGTCCAAGAACCTAATCCTTTTAGGGTTTAATACCTTTGTAGCGGGAAAATACACGGATCGAGCGAAGAATAAGCTTGCGGCAGCGTACATTTTAGAAGGGTTTGAAATAGATAAAAAGTACCAAGCTTATACTGAGATGTCTCGTGCGATGCTGGTCTTGGGATATATCCATAAATATCAGGAGGAGATGGAATTGGCTTTGGAGAAGTTTGAAACTGCAGTGAAGTATGGGGAACTGGCCAAAAACCCGCTGGCGCTATGCAATGCGATTCGACAAGTAGGGGCCATCCAGATGATGACAGGAGATAACCAAGGCGCCCTCGCTAACTATGAGAAGGCAGTTGTCCTAGCTAGGGAGACGGGCGTCCGCAAGGAGGTGGCAAATAGCTTGACTCAACTTGGTCTTTTGACCAACCGGATGGGTCAATTTGAGGAATCGCTAGCATATCAGCAAGAGGCGTTAGGCATATACCTAGAAGGAGATACCGCACAAGAAACCGTTGCTAGGGAAGTAAGCATCTCCATGATCAATTTTGGGGTGGTGTTAGATAATCTGGGACAAGCAGAAGCATCGCTTGCCATTTACCAAAGGGCGCTGAACCTCCTAGCACCTTTTGACGAAAAGCGCTATATCGCCAAGATACAGCAAAATATGGGGTTGATCTATGCCAATCAGGGAAAGGTACAGCAGGCGATCGAATCAACTGAGAAAGCACTTGCCAATAAACGGGCCATCGATGACCAGCGCGGTATAGTCAGTTCTTTTGCAAAACTGGGCAACTTTAAGACAAGGGAAGCCAATTTCCCCGAAGCAATGGCCTACTACAACCAAGCCCTTGCACTGGCCAAGGAAATAGGCGTGCAAACCCAGATCATTTCTATTCAGCACAATATGGCTGAGTTGTATGTGAGTCAAGGGGAAAATGAGCAAGCGGCTAACTTCTTTTTGCAGAACATTGAAACATCGGAGCAGTTGGAAATGCCCAGGTCTGTTGCTACAAACTTATTGGCGCTAGGGAAAGTGAAAACCCTCATGGGACAAGACTCAATGGCCTTGATTCACTTGCAGCGTGGCCTGGAAATTTCCAGGTCTATAAAGCACAAAGTTGGAGAAGGAGAGGCCTTAGAAGCGTTAGGGGATTTTCACTATCAGCAAAGGGAACTTGTACGGGCAGAGCAGTTGTACCGAGAAGCGTTGAAGTGTTATTCAGAAATAGGCAATCAATTGGGGACTACCACTGTCCGGAACCAATTGCATCAGTTGCTGAATGAGACCCAACGGCCTGCAGAGGTCCTGGAATACGGGGCCCAAGTCCTGGCTATGAGCCAGAATCTCCGTAATGTCGAAGAAATAGAAAAAGCGGCTTTTAACCTCTATGAGGCATATCGCGCAGCAGGCAAAAACACCTTGGCATTGGAGATGTATGAGCTGCACCAGCAGATGCGTGACAGCCTGGATACGGAGGAAAACCAACGGGCCATCCTCCGCCAACGCTACGCTTATGCCTACCAAGAGCAAGCGCTCAAAGACAGCCTTGAATTTGTCCAGCAGCGGGCAGAGCAAGACCTGGAACACCAGCAGGAAATATCCCAACGCAATTACCTGATAGGCGGTGTTTTAGGATTGTTGCTGGTCAGCCTCTTGGGATTTCTCTTCTTCCGCAATCAGCAGCGTATCCGCCTGCGTGAGCGAGAGATGGCCTTGCAACAAGAACGCTATCAGCAAGCCCGCCTTCAAGAACTCGACGAGCTGAAAACGCGCTTTTTTACCAATATCTCCCATGAATTTCGCACGCCGCTGACCGTCATCCTTGGGATGGCCGAGCAATTGGCAGCTCCTTTTGACCAGGAGCAGAGCCTGATCCGTCGCAATGGCCGTCGCCTCCTCCGTCTCATCAACCAGCTCCTCGACCTGGCGCGTATGGAGTCCCAGAAAATCACCCTGAACTTCGTTCAAGGCGATATGGTGAGTTATCTCCGCTACCAGGCAGAATCCTTTCAGTCCATGGCAGAAGAGCGAGAGATATCGCTTCAGGTAGAAACAGAAGTTCCTGAGATCGTCATGGACTATGATGCGGAGAAGGTACAAGATTCTGGGGAAGGGATTCCCGCGAATGAACTGCCCCATATCTTTGATCGGTTTTATCAAGGCGGGCAAATCGCGCGTGACAGCTCTACGGGTATTGGGTTGGCATTGGTAAAGGGCTTGGTAGGGCGAATGGGCGGAGAGATTTCGGTCGAAAGTGAAGTGGGTCGAGGAACTACCTTTAGCTTTACCCTACCGATACGGCGAGAAGCTGACACACCGCTAGCCTATGCATCTACCGTCTCCGAAGTTCCTTTCGTAGAGACAAACGCCCCACAAACGGCTGTTGGAGGGGATCAAGCTGACGATCCTGATCGTCAGCAGGTCCTGATCATCGAGGACAATCCTGACGTCATCACTTACCTGAGCGCCGTTCTAGGCCCTTCCTACAACTTGCTGACCGCTATGGACGGCACCACAGGCGCCAAAATGGCTTATGAACATATCCCAGACCTTGTGGTCTGTGATGTGATGATGCCTGGCATGGACGGCTATGAAGTCACAGAAGCCTTAAAAACGGATGCCCGCACCAGCCATATCCCTATCATCCTGCTGACGGCCAAGGCGAGCCAGGACGACAAAGTCGCTGGTCTGGTTCATGGAGCAGATGCCTACCTCACCAAGCCATTTGACCGAACAGAGTTGCTTGTGCGAATAGAAAAGCTCCTAGAGCTGCGGCAGAAACTGCAAGCGCGGTATCGTGAAATGGTGAGTACGGGAGAAGCGACCGTAGTTACGCCTAAAGCGCCCACGCTCGACGAAATATTTCTCCAAAATATCCGCACGACCATCACCGAAAATATCACCAAGACGGACCTCTCCGTCCATGACCTGTGCGAAGCCGTCAACCTCGCCCGTACCCAGGTGTATCGCAAACTCAAAGCATTGACAGGAGAGAGCCCCACTCTCTTCATTCGTTCCATCCGCCTGGCGCATGCGCGTCAGCTGTTGGAGACGACAGAATTGACGGTATCAGAGATTGCCTACGATGTAGGGTTTTCTGATCCGGGCTACTTCTCTCGGGTATTTGCCGAGGCCTTTGGGGTAAGACCGACGGGCTTTCGGGAAGGGAAGAAGTAGGAGATTGCAGAATATCGAACAAGGCTTGTCCTGAGCCCCGCCGAAGGGATTGGAGAATTAAGATGGGAAAGAGTCTTTATCCTTTAAAAATCCTTGTTCCGCAATCCTTGTTCGTAAATCAATTCATATTATAGAAACCTAGTTGGTATTTTAAAAAAATAACAATCTTAATTGACTGAAAATCAGTATCTTACAACCCATACAACCACAGTCCCAATCAATGCACCCACAGTCCCCCCTCCTCTGAAGCCCAACTGATAGCTTGCGGTCGAAATGAATTATTCACCTATAACCCAATCTATCATGTTTAACAAAAAAATCACTACCACCTCCTACACCTTCGCTACGCTCGCGCTCTGTATCTTTATGAGCTTTGTCCCACACCTGCATGCACAACAATTGGAAATCCATTCTTCTTCAGACCAGGCGATCCAGGAAGTCCGTACTGGCATGGAACTCTTGGGGCATGAGACGAACAAGTTTCATACCCATATGGTAAAAGCCCATGAACTAGACCCTAATTTATTGATAGCCAATTTCTTCTTGGGGATGAATCCCGACGCGGAGAAAGAAGAAGCCATGGAGTATGTACAGCTTATCAAATCCTATGAAGGAGAGTTGAGTGCTGGCGAAAAGGTATTTGCAGAAATGGCGAGCCACTTTGGTGAAGAGGATTATGAGGTGGGTATCCAACTCAAGGAATTGGCTGACTTATACCCTGAGGACGGTGTCGTACAGCAGTTTGTCGGCATGGCCTTTAACTTATTCAAGCGCCCCAAGGAAGCGATTCCATACCTTAAGCGTGCGTATGAATTGGCGGAACTGCCTGGATCAGCAAATATTCTAGGATACACTTACCTACAAATCGGCGACACCGAACAAGCCCAAAAATACTTCGAGGCTTATATGGAAACTACCTCTGGTCACCACAATGCCTATGACTCTATGGGAGACTTTTACATGGCGACCAAGAACTACAAGGCTGCGGCGGAGAGCTTTGAGAAAGCTGCCGAATTGCACCCTGAAGGCACCCACCATACTGAAAAGGCCGAAAAAGCACGTGAGATGATGAAGTAGAAAATTATCGAACGAGGAATGTATAAAGAATTTTTAGGTTCTTAATTCATTTCTCGTTCTTTTGACCCACAAGCGGCTGCTTGTGGGTTTTTTGTATGTTGAGTTTGAGCTTGAATTTGCACTTGAGTTTTATTTTCTCTTAATAGCCACTAAGGCTAACATTCCCTCCCTTGATGAGTTAGACGATAAAAAGTGAAATGAAGAAATCCCTCCTCTTCCTGCCAGATATATCTGGATTTACAGAGTTTGTCCAAACGACAGAAGTGAGTCACAGTCAGCATGTGATTGCGGAAGTGCTGGAGGTCTTACTAGCAGCCAATACCTTGGACTTGCAGCTGGCGGAGATTGAAGGAGATGCCTTGTTCTATTTTAAAGAAGAGGAGATCCCTTCGCTGGAGCAACTGCTAGCGCAGGTGGAGACCATGTTCACGGCGTTTTATAGCCACCTCAAATTGCTTGAGAAGAACCGAGTCTGTCCCTGCAACGCCTGCTCCTCTGCACCGAACCTACAGCTCAAGATCATCGCCCACTGTGGAGAGTTGCAGTTTATCACCGTTCAGGATAAACGCAAACCTTTTGGGACGCAGGTGATCGAAGTGCATCGCCTGATGAAAAACTCTGTAGAAAGCGACAATTATGTGCTCTTGAGCAAAGAGCTGGCAGATCATATGGAATTGTCCACAGATTACAAAAGCAAGTTGTATGACTTTCAGGCTGGGGAAAATGAATACGATGGCAAAAAGGTGCCTTATTTATTCTCCCTCATAGACAATGAAACGCTCAAGCTGAAGCCTTTTGCCCAAGCCCCAAAAATCAGCTTCGACAAAGCGCCCAGCATTTACCTAAAAAAAGAATTCCCCGTTTCAGCCCCTCAATTGTTTGAATATATCTCCAACTATGCCTATCGTCATTATTGGACGGACGGGGTGGATCGGTATGAATACGATGAAAATGAAGTCAGCAGAATAGGGACGGAGCATATCTGCGTGGTCAATGGCAAACACCTCAACTTCCTCACCGTCATCAAGGAGGGAAAACCAGGCCAACTGGTCTATGGAGAGACGTCGTCTGACGCGCCGGTAGCAGATGCGTTTTATCAATTTTATTTCATCACCCCCCTGACGGAACACTCCTGTATCTTTGAAACGGAAGTCTATCTGGTTGCAAAATCTCCCCTCAAACGACTGCTGATAGCACTGGTCATCCAACACATTTTTCGCAAAAACCTCAAAAGCGCTATCAATAGTTTGTTTGATTTTGTGGAAAAGGGAAAAAGGGGCCAAATTCAATTATAAACTCCGCAAATGAAGAAAGCCATTTTAGTTATATACCTGAGTCATCTGACCTTCTTGATATTTGGCCAAACGACCAAGCCATTTCCCTATTTATTGGAAATTACTCACGCGGATGACTCGACAGTGCATCTATATGTTGACAAACATAAAACGGAAATATTCAACCAAAAACTCAGTGAATTAAATAAAAACCATCCATTATATACTTCAGAAGATTGTGAGTCAGGGATGACTTTGCTGGCTATTACATCGATTGATAATTCGTCAAGGAAATATGCAATAGTCTATGGCTTCTGTCCAGAGCCTGAATTTCACCTATACAGTGCTAGTGATCTCTCAAAATTTTATGGTGCAGTTGGTGGGGTAAATATGTATATACCTGGGAACGGAAGTTTGTATGTGTCGGGGCACCTTAATTCAAATTTTGATCGAAAGGTAAAATTGAAATTTGAAAACAATGAATTGAAAGAAGTCAAACAACCGCTCTATTATGTAGGCCTTAAAACCAAGACGCTAAAACCTATTACCCTATATCAAACCAAAGAATTTAAAAATGTGGTCGCGAACCTTCCTGAAAATTACCGTGTCGAAGTGCTACTTGCTGAAACGGGGTACCGCCACGAAGATTATTATCTCATAAAAACGGATTTTGGTTTGGTTGGCTGGGCGAAGATAAAAGCTGGGCAGTATTCCGCTATTGATATAGAAGGAATCTATTTTAATGGAGACTAACTTGCCATTGACCACATGAAAAAGACTGACCAACCCATCATCATCACAAAAACTTACAACGCCTCTCGTGAAACTGTATGGCGCGCCCTCACAGAACTGGGCCAGATGACCCAATGGTATTTTGAGCAAATCCCTGCGTTCCGGGCGGAGGTGGGGTTTGAGACGCAATTTGCCGTCCAAGTGGAAGATCGGGTATTTACCCATCTGTGGAGAATGACGGAGGTGATTCCATTTCAGAAATTCACCCATACATGGAGATACTTGGAATATCCAGGAGATGCCTTTGTGACGTTTGAATTGGCGGAGGTGGAGGGCAAGACACAGTTGACGCTGACACTTGAGGTGATTGAGAATTTTGCGGAAGGGATTCCGGAATTCAGGCGGGAGAGTTGTGTAGGGGGCTGGGAGTACTTTTTGGGGGAAAGGTTGATGGGGTATTTGGGGGAATAATCGGGATTTAACTAAATAGAAATATGGAAACGATACTTGATGAATGTTATGAGGTTGAGGTTGAACGAGTTGATTATCGAAGTGTAGGGATACTTAGAATAGTTTTAATTGAATTAGTAAGGTCAGAAACACCGGAAGATGTTCCGGTCACCGAAAAAGTAACATTTGAAAATTCCTTCGCTATTAGGTCAACAGCGAAAAGCAGGCATTTTTTGGTAGAATTTAACAATGCCATTTTCCACCAAGTCCTTAATGAGTCATATGCAAGTCAAAATAAAGATGAAAGGAGAGATACAAAAGGTTTTATCCAAAAAATAACCAAGTCCAATTATCAAGAATATATTAAAACGAATTTTGGTTGGTATGAGCAGGTAATAGGCAAAGGAATACATTACAGAATAAGAGGGATATCGGAAATTATTGATGTAATTTCATGTGAGGACCCTGAAATTATGGAAATAGATAAGAATTGAATATTTGGTAATAGTTTCTTGCTGGGGTGTAAGTCTTTTCCTGCCCCACATTTTTTCGTGAATTTATGATTCCCTTAAAAGCCATATTAACCACTGCCCACGGCTCCTTCCCTACTCAAGTGGAAGAGGAAGATTTTTTGGTAATGCATGTCAATGGGGTGAAAATAGAACTCGATGGGTTTGAGGTGTTGAGTATTGAAATGCCTCCAGCATACACAGCGGATCAATTATCGATATTCGACTATGATATTCGGAAGAATACTTATGAGGGCAGAAAATGGGATACCTTATTCTTGAAGGATTTTCAGTTGGATGCCTTTATTCCTTTGTCTTTGGTAGACCGAGAAACCCAAATACGCGAAATAGCAGATCTCCATATTAGGATATTAGCTGATAAAAACAGAAAATATCAGTACCTTTTCGAATTGCTCTCCGCAACCTCTGAACAAGCGTTTATTGATGATGCTTTGGGAGAAATATGGAAGAAATTGCGTGATCGATACCATATTGAAATATGTGCATGCTGTAAAAATTCGTGTACTAATCCTTATGGGGGGATTGCTTTCACGAGTCAATTATGTTTTAAAGCCATCAAGGAACAATTTTGGGGATTAGATAAAGTAGACAAGGCTTCAATTTCTTCACTGACTCATCAAAACTTGCATGATATAAAAAATGTAACCGACCATTGTGAGGAATTTTTGCCCAATATAACATCTCCATGAAAACCCTATTAATCCTCTCCTTTAGCCTCATCCTGCTTTCTTGCGGTTCCCAAGATGTGGCAAATAAAAGCCCAGCCCCCAATTCTCAGCCTGTAGACACGGTCGTAACCGAAGCGCCAAATGAATCTTCTAGCCCACCCAAAATACAATCATTACGCTACTTTGAGACCGCAGGCATTTGGGACACGCTTTTAAAAATATCTACCCATCAACACTTGGGAAATTTTCACATAAAAGACTTCCATAAAGAAGAATTGATCAATATCGATTCTACTTCCGTCGCCCAAGCGATACGGGAAATCTCTTCCTTGAAGTCTGTGTATCCGCTTCGGGTTTTTCCCCATTTTGACGACCTGGTTTCCCTGGTCTTTTTTGGCGAGCAATATGATGCGGATCAAATAACAGACTTTCTAGCCATCGCTACGTTGAATCTGGAATCAGCGAAAAAAGGGGCGGTTGAAGCTCTCTCAGCGAGAGGAGAATTTATGGGGGAAAGCTGGGAGTATTTCGCTGAATTTCAGTCTGATAGGGGATTTCGGGTGACGCGTATCGATCAGAATACTTGTGTTGACGAAATGGGAGATTCTCGCGCTGGAGAAATTTCTTTGCTAAAGTACGTGCAAGTATTTGACATCAACAGCCATGGTGAAATTGTTACTATAAAAAATGATACCTTGGCAATTGAATATTGTAAATTCCCCTCTCCCCATGACTGAAGAAACCCACTACCACACCACCGCCTCCGCCATCCCCGACGCCACCAAAAGCCAGATGTTTGGCAAACCTTGTTATAAGATTAATGGGAAAGCCTTTTGCTGCTTTTTTCAAAACGAAATGGTGTTTAAATTGACGGGAGATGTACATCAAGAGGCATTAAGTTTTGACGGCTCAAAGCTGTTTGACCCTTCGGGCAAGGGACGAGCGATGAAGGAATGGGTACAAGTACCTTTTGACTACCAAGACAAGTGGGAACGCTTTGCGGCTGAAGCGGCTAAGTATGTGAGCGTTATGAATTGATATACCATCGATTGATTTTTATTGTAAAATATTGATAATCAGCCAATAATGTCATATTTTACAATTACTAATCAGTCAATCCATCATGAATAATTCCTTCATCCTCATCATAGGTCTTTTGTTGGCTACCGCCACCTGCATGGCCCAGCAGCCCCCTTACTCAGGGACCATCTTTATCGACCCTGACATTATTACCCCCACAGACTCCTCAGCCTACCAAAGTGTCACGTACACAGGTCAAGGCATGCGCACGGTCTACGACCGGCGCGTCTCCAACTGGGTGACCATCAATGCCTACCTCTTTGATGTGGTATGGAATGATGGTCTCACTTCTGAGGCTCAGATCAATCCAGAGTTTGGCAGCGTAGCAGCGGCCACGGTGGAGGCCGAAAAATACGCTTGGAGCATCGGGCAGTTGCCGACGTGCCTGCGGGTGGACGTAGATGAAATCTGGATTCATCTGGGTACAGAGCCATTTGGCGGAGGGAATAACTCCATCCTCATCCATACGGGCCAAAGCACCATCTACGAGGCTGACGGCATCTTGGAAGAGACCTTGGTCCATGAAGCATGCCACACTTCTCTGGATGCGAGGCACGCTGCCTCAGCAGGCTGGCTGAATGCGCAGAACCTCGATCCAACTTTTATCTCGACCTATGCGCGCGATCATCCTACCAGAGAAGACATCGCTGAGAGCTTTTTGACCTGGCTGATGGTGAGACACCGCCGCGATAGCATCTCTCAGCAAGACTACGACGCGATCACGATGGCTATCCCTAATCGATTAGCCTATTTCGATAGCATCCCTTGTGACCTGTTTCCCATGGTGATCTCAAGTGGGACGTCCATTGATAAGCCCAAGGACCTAGCCCTTTTCATTTACCCTAATCCCACGCAAGGAATGATCCACATAGAGGGACATGGAATAGTCGATGGAACCGTAAGAATTTGGGATACAACAGGGAAATTAGCCTATCATCGCCCCCTCTCAGCCCATGGTCAAGTAGATTTGGCCCATTTGCCAAATGGGTTGTACCTGATCGAGTTGAGGAGTGAAGCGGGGAGCGTGAAGCAGAAAGTGATTAAGCGATGAAAATAATATTTCCAAGCCCTTTGAAACTCACCCCCAACCCCCTCTCTTGGGAAGAGAGGGGGCTTTTTTCAGGAGAGTCCTTCTCTTTCGAAGAGAAGGGCGGCGGAGGCGTAGCTGGAGCGGGATGAGTTTTCTTCTCAAACACCTATTATTATCCACATAACATACACCAATGAAACCAACACTTATCCTCATCTGCTTTGCTCTTTTCCTAGCAAGCTGCATTGCCCCTGAAACCTCCGCAGATGCCCCTACAGAAGCACCTACACCACAAGAGACCGTTGCTATCGACACTACACCCCGCGTCACGGGCATAGGCGGCATCTTCTTTGGTTCCACCAATCCCACAGCGGTGCGGAAATGGTATGGGGAGAATCTAGGCCTTGCTATAGACGAGTACGGCTCCCCTTTCGAATTCAGAAATGCGAATCGCCCTGATGAAATCAACTACCTGCGGTGGAGTCCTTTTCAGACAGGCACGGACTACTTCGCGCCTTCGGAGAAAGAATTGATGATCAACTATCGTGTTCAGCATATAGAAGGCTTAGTCAAAAAACTCAAGGCTAATGGGGTCACTGTCCTGGATACCGTTACGGATTATGGCTATGGGAAATTTGTCCATCTGATGGACCTGGAAGGCAATAAAATCGAGCTGTGGGAACCTGTGGATAGCGTCTTGACGGCTATGGGGGGGAAGACGACGAAGTGAATTTTTGAATTTTTGGAAGCCAAAAATTCTTGATGGCAGCGCAGTAGTTGAATTGTTATATATCCACACAGTGGACAGGGTGTCCAATAGTAATGATTACGGGAAGGATTTGTTAAGGGAGCATTTGGAGCGGGCGCATTAGCGAATAAAAACCAATCATTATTTATCAAACCATAGTCCAATGTTTACACTAAAGGAAATAACCATCCCCTCCATCCAATTGATTCTTTTGTCTGGCCTTCTATCCTTATTATTCATTTACTTTAAGCAGAAAACCATTCAGATTGCGGAAAAGGCTTCCAACAAGGCATTACGCCAATTTGATAATGAGCTAAAGAATAAAAACACTGTTACTTTTCGAGATGAGCAAGTGAGAAATAACCTTATTACTCACATGGCAAAGTTGTCAATTGATATAAAAATCAGGCTTTGGCAAGAATTATATGACCTATACTTCGACTATAAAAAGTCTTGGGATTTCGATAAAGGGACTCCGCTTAAGGATTATGGTGAGATAAATGCAAATCTTAAAAGAGCGCAGAAAAATATTTTGATTAATTCCATCTACTTAGGTGGGAAATTGACCATTTCTCTTTCGAACCTCAGCGCATTATTAATTGCATGTATTCGGTTAAAATATCAATCAAATAAACTTGGAGAAAGCTTTAACCTAGACACTGAAATTGAAAAGAATCACCTAAAGATTGATTCACTTATTGATGACGTTCAAACAGAATTAAATGCTACTTTATTTACTGATCAGTCTTTAAGAGACTATGAATTTACTGATGATCAATTAAAAGAGATTTTTGAAATCAGAAAAAATCAACTCAAAAGCCTGTCAGAATAGATCTAAAAATATTGAACTAACCACTGATAGCACAGATTTTCACAGATTATGGTTTCTTTTTTTATCACTATTTCGCATAAAATCGCAGTTGACAAGAAATGACATATTCTACATATAGGGTCAGATTGTTGAAAGAGATTTTTAAACAAGGTTATCGTGATCGAGACTGGCGCCATAATGACCCTCAGCCAGTCGTATCTTTGGAATATTTTTTTGAAGGGAATCCCCAAAAAGATTCCATTGCTCCTAATTTAATGGACAAACATCCTGGGCTAGATTTCTTTTTTCAGTACTTCAGAAATATTAGAATAAGACGAGATGTAAAAGACGTTTTAGTCAATATCCATAATCTAGATGATATCATTGGAGGAGATGTAAACGGATGGCCATCTGCTGGAAATGTGCATATTCTTACTAGTGCATCAAGCATTATATAATTAGCGGTTACTGAGGGGCGCGGATTACCCCAAAGATCCAGCCCTCCGAAGCCGGAAATCCGCGCCAGCTTGCTTGGCAACTAAGAAAACGCGCATTTATATGCGCTGGGCTGGATTTCTGGCGTGTGAGTTGGCTTTTGAGCGTAATCCAGCCCTAAACCCATAAGAACTTAGTGCTTGATGCACTAGCCTTTTTCCCACGCTGATCAAATTAGCAGAACCATGACCACCGACCCCATCCATATCAAGTTCCAAAACCGTCAAAATCCGCAAGCGGAATTTGACCTCATCAGGCTGGAAGATCTGCGGGAGAGGAAGGACCTGGGCCACTCGCCCTACCAATCACATGTGGTGGAGTTTTATATCATCCTCTTGATTGAAGAGGGAATAGGATTTCACACCATTGACTTCACCCAGTATCCGTACCAGAAGGGGACGCTGATCACAATTCGGAAAGACCAAATCCACCAGTTTCACCAGAACAATTCGGTGAACGGATTGATGATGCTTTTTACAGATGAATTTCTGGTGAGTTATTTGGAGCAATTGGAAGCGTTGAAGTCCTTGCAGTTGTTTAATGAGTTATTGGGGGTACCAAAAATACAGTTGTCGGATAGCGAATTGAGGCAGGTATCTGAACTGGTGGGGCGAATAAACAAGGAATATTTCGAGGTGAATGACGACTATTCGCTGGGCATTATCAGGAGTGAATTGCACATCTTGCTGGCCAATCTCTACCGCATCAAATCGCAAAACAATCAGCTCATCAGCAACCGCAAATACCTGAGCGAGTTTATCCATTTCCAAAACCTTGTGGAAAAACACGTCACAGAATACACCAAAGTGATGGACTATGCCCAGATAATCGGGGTTAGCACCAAAACCCTCAATACCATCACCCAACACATTGTCAATAAAACGGCCAAGGAATTCATTGACGATATTTGCACCAAGCAAATCAAACGCCTCCTCATCAATACCACACATTCTGTCAAAGAGATCGCCTACGCCTCAGGGTTCGAGGAGACCACCAATTTTTACAAATACTTCAAACGCCAGACGAAACTCACGCCTGAGCAGTTTCGAGCAAGTTTCTAAGTACTTTCTCATTTTTACAGTCTTTAGGCTGTTTGTTATATCCATAAAGGCAGAAAAGGCCTTCATCTTTGTGTCATCATGTTAACACAAAAACACCAGATGAAATTAACAAACAAGCAGAAAGCCGTAACCCTGATCGAAAGCCTTGAAAATGGCGCCCACGAACCTGTAGGATACATCAATCCCAATAAGTACATCCAGCACAATCTGGCCGTGGGAGATGGGTTGGCAGGATTTGGCGAAGTCATGGCGCATGCGCCCGAAGGCGGATTTAAAGCAAAAGTCGTGAGAGCCTTTGAAGATGGCGACTTTGTATTTTTGCATTCCGAATATGACTTCTTCGGCCCCAAGGCAGGATTTGACATCTTCCGCTTTGAAGATGGAAAAATCGTTGAGCACTGGGACAACCTCTCCCCCATTACCCCACCCAACCCCAGCGGCAGAACGCAGTTGGATGGAGCCACGGAGATCACGGACCTGGACAAAACAGCCACCAACAAAGCTACAGTTCAGGCATTCCTGTCAGATGTCTTGATGAACGGGCAGACCGATAAGATCGCGGATTACATCAACCCATCACAGTATCTCCAACACAATTCAAGCATTGCAGATGGCTTGGACGGTCTGGGCGCTGCCCTACAGTATTTCGCTGAAAACGGGATGGTATTGCAATATGACACCGTGCACAGGGTACTGGGCGAAGGGAACTTTGTCCTGACCGTGAGTGAAGGAAAATTTGGCAAAGGAGACCATGTCGCCTATTACGACCTCTTCCGATTGGAAAATGGAAAAGTCGTAGAGCACTGGGACATCATCGAAACGATTCCTCTACAGGCAGAATGGAAAAATACGAATGGGAAATTCTAATTGGAAGAATTAACCTGTAACTTAAAGGGCCGCTCTACCATGAGTGGCCTTTTTTGTGATGAAAAACAAGTATTTACTATTGACCATTATTGGGACGATTCTGCCCAATATATTTGTCCTGAAAGAATCCCTCACCTCAGGAAATATTCTCCTGTACACGAACCCCATAGCTACCTTCCAGGGGATGTTTGCCAATAACATTTCTTCCGCATTTATCATAGACCTGCTATTTATCGTCATGCTGTTCCTATTCTGGTCTTTCTATGAGGCTAAAAAACACAAAATGAAAGGGCTTGGGTGGATTTGGGTGTACACCTTTGCTTTAGGAATTGCAGGGGGATTGCCTTTGTTTTTGTATGTGAGGGAAAAGTACACATCTGTTGCCAATAAAGATTGACGATAGGTGGGCAGTTGATTTTCAGCCGATAGTTTTGCTGTAATATTGAGGGGCTAATTTTTCTTATCGCATATGCTAAAGCTTCTCCTATGCGCATTGAACCCCCTCCGCGCAGCCCCGTTCCCCCTCAGGAAGGGGAACAACCCGCGCTCATCTATAAAATGGCTTTGCCATTTTATAAAGTCCCTTCTTGAGGGGACGCCAAAGCCGAAGGCTTTGGCAGGGGTTCAAACAGGCAGAAGCTTGCTTTTATAGGCGGTTGATAATCAGTGGAATGAAGACTTTATCATAAGTAATTCAGTAAGAAATCTGACAAATTCTTTTGCAACTGCTTTTTCCTCAGGTTTATCTATCTCCAATTATCCAAAAAACCAAAGCTACATGATCAGCAGATTCATTTCCTTTCTCTTCCTTTCCCTGATCACAGGGACAGCCTTCAGTCAATCCCCGCAATCCTTCACCCTCTCTGGCCATCAAATCGCCATCGCAGGCGATTTAGGAGACTTTGACCTGACCGTCGAGGTCAAAAAACTCGAAGAAGGGCTGGAGACCGCGACGCTCCGCCTCACCCACCCCACAGGCGCCGTTCCGCCGCCTTTTTCCCTGAAATGGAAGATGCCTTCCAGCAATATCGCCGGCTACTGGAGTACCGCCAGCTATACCAACAAAACCATCCACCCCGACTGGTGGCCCTCCATCGTGCGGTCCATGCTGGCACGTGAAGCGCCCGTGATCACCCTCTTTGGCCATGACGATCAGAACCGCTCGACCTTCGCCATGTCAGACGCGCTGAATACCATCGTGACTTCTACGGCCGTCCGAGAAGAAGATGGCTTCATTCACAATGAGATCAAGCTGTTTTCCGAAGTGCACAAAGCCCTTTCCACCTACGAGGTGCAATTGCGGCTCGATACGCGGCCCGTGCCTTACTCGGCTAGCCTTCAGGACGTAGCCGCCTGGTGGGCTTCCTTTGACGCCTACAAGCCCTTGTATGTGCCTGAGGTGGCGCGATTGCCCGTTTACTCTACCTGGTATAGCTATCACCAAAATGTCTCCTCAGAAGCCCTCCTGAAAGAATGCAAAGTGGCCAAAGCCATGGGCTTCGAATCCATCATCGTGGACGATGGCTGGCAGACGCTCGACGGGAACCGAGGATATGCCTTCACGGGCGACTGGGAGCCGGAACGCATCCCAGAGATGAAGGAATTGGTACAGCAAGTTCATGACCTGGGGATGAAATTTGTGCTGTGGTATGCTGTGCCTTTTGCAGGGGAGAACTCCAAGGCTTATCATCGGATGAAGGGGAAATTCCTGCGGTATTGGGACGGGCAGGGCGCTTATGTGCTGGACCCGAGGTTCCCCGAAGTCAGGGAATTTATCATCCAAACCTATGTGAAAGCGGTCAAAGACTGGAACCTAGACGGCTTTAAACTAGACTTCATCGCACGATTCACAGCGGACAAAAACACCGTTTTGGAGGCGACAGACGGGCGAGACTTCGCCTCGGTGAATGAAGCCACCGATGTGCTCATGACCAGCCTCGTAGAAGCACTCAAGGCCATAAAGCCTGACATCATGATTGAGTTTCGTCAGCCCTACTCAGGCCCTGCCATGCGCAAATACGGCAATATGTTCCGCGCAGGCGATTGCCCCAACCTCGCCATGATCAACCGCGTTCGTACCACGGACCTGCGCCTCATCAGCGGCACGACTGCTGTGCATTCCGATATGCTCATGTGGCATGCCGATGAGCCTGTCGAAACAGCTGCCTTGCAACTCCTCAACGTGCTCTTTTCTGTCCCGCAGATTTCCGTTCGCCTGGAAGATATTCCCAAGGATCACTTCGACATGGTCCAGTTCTACCTGGACTATTGGTTGGCGAATCGCAGCGTGCTGTTGGATGGCGCGTTTCACGCTACCGCCCCCCTCGCCAATTATCCCATGATCACGGGATGGAATGCGGACAAGCGCATTGTCACAGTCTTCCATGATCAGGTGGTTCCGGTGAGAACGGGGGGTGAGGCCCATATTGACCTGATCAATGCCAAGGCTTCGCAGCAGGTCGTGGTTTCGGTCACAGGGCCTGCCAGGCAGTATACTTACACCGTTAAGTCTTGTTTGGGTATGCTGATCCAGTCGGAGACGATTGTGTTGGAGGAAGGGGTGAAGGCATTTGAGGTGCCGGCTTCGGGGATGATTTCGATTGTTAATAGTGATTGATTTTTTCTAAAAAATACCTAATCTTAATTATGTTCTCTATTTCTAGGAGCAGTTTATTATAAATTGCCATGAGAATAAATACAATCAATTTATCCCAAAATGAGATACTCCCAAATAGGAAAAGTATATTCTGATATTAGGAATACGATAATGCAAGGAAAAACTAATGCTGCATTAGAAAAATTAGAAGATTTTATTTCATTACTTGGCGATGATGAATTAGAAAACCAAATCGTATCTCTTACTTCCCGGTATAATCGTTTCATGAGGGAGAAAATACAAGGGACAATTAGTGGAGGCAACAATACAGAACAAAACTTAATTGATACTAGTCTAATGACTCTTTTGAGAGAATCAAAACAAATTGCAATAGAAGATGCATCTATGGCGGTCGGAGAACAATTATCAGAATTAGCTCAAGAGGGAGAAAATGCAATTGATGAACTAAAAAAATTAACATACGTGATGGCTGAAACACGCTTGCTTGAACTAAAAATATTTACGAGTTACTTCGGGTCATTTTTTTCGGAAAAGGATGTCGATAGCTTTGATAGGAATATTAATGCCTTAAAGAAAGTATTAGGCAAAGAAGGTGAAGAGTGAAAATCAGTGTGCTTAAGAAATGTCCTTTGTGAGGTCAACATTTTAAATACCTCTATGAACCTTAAATACACCCTCGGAGCTATCGCTTCCGTTCCACTCCTCCCCTTGATGTATGTTCAAGGAAAAAGAATAAAAGCCAGCGTGCCGCGCCTGCCCGAAGCACAAGGTGTCGAAGGACAGTGCATCTTCGAAGGAGCGACCAAGAAGCCGCTCCGGCTCTTGACCATCGGCGAGAGCACGATTGCGGGCGTGGGCGTAGCCACGCATGAAGAAGGGTTCTCCGGAACCCTTGCCCAAGCGCTCTCCGAGCACTTCCAGACCACGGTAGACTGGAAAGTCTATGCGCGGAGCGGCTACGCCGTCAAGCGCGTCATTGAGCACCTCATTCCTTCCATTACCGAAACCGATGTCGATCTGATCGTGATGGGGATAGGCGGTAATGATGCCTTTAACCTCAACACGCCCAGAGGCTGGCGAAAAGAGGTCAAGCGGCTCATGGCTGCGCTGCGCACCAAATTCCCCGACACCTTGATCGTCTTTTGCAATATGCCGCCTATCAAAGAGTTCCCGGCCTTTACGCCGCTGATCAAGTTTACCATCGGCAATCTCGTGGAAATACTGGGCAAGGAATTGCAAGCGATCGTCCAGCAATATGACAAGGTCTACTACTACCATGAGGTCATCACCCTGGAGAAGTGGCTTAAAAAACTTGATACGGGCGGTACAGTCGCTGATTTCTTCAGTGATGGCGTCCATCCCTCCAAACTGGCGTATCAAACCTGGGCGCGGGAATTGGCGCAGGTGATAGGGAGCGACAAGGTGACGCGGGAGGCGTTGGGGACTTGAACACCCCGATCGCACAAGGCCCCATTTCAATCGTCGCATTAGGGCCTTGTGCGTGTCCCCCTTGTGTGTTGGCTCTTTCTTGTCGGGCTGGCAAAAGGGGGAGGCTCGTGCGACAGGGGGATGTTCCATTGCAAGAGGCAAAGCCTCCTCACAAACAAAAAACGAAGTCTTATTTACCCCAAATACATGAAAAAAGTACTTCTCTTCCTCATCGGATTACTCATCCTTTTCTCCTCCTGCCAGGAAACATACCAACAACAATTTGTCTCAACAGACATCGATCATTTCTGGGAAGCATATGACAGCATAACCGCGACAGCCGATACATCAGCCCAGCAGCAATACCTGCAAGAACTATTTCTGGACAAAGGCACAGAAGGCTTATCAGCCTTGATGAAAGTGCGGCGCTATACGCCTGCGCAGTACCTGGAAGCCATCAATGCCTATCCCAAATTTTGGCAATCGATCCGGGAATCCACGACACAATCCCACCTGCATTATGCAGAGATAGACCAACATATCGCCAAGCTGAAAGCGCTATATCCCGCGCTCACCCCGTCGACCATTTACTTCTCTATGGGCGTTTTTCGGTCCAATGGTACCATCCAAGGGCCTAAAGTGCTTATCGGTAGTGAAATGGCCCTGTCTCACAAAGGCGTGGACATATCTGAACTGCCAGAACACCCCAAAACATTCAACTCCCTTTACAATCCCGTAGATGACATTGGATTTTTGGTGACCCACGAATACGTCCACACCCAGCAAAAGGAGCTGACCCATAATTTGCTGAATTACTGCATCTATGAGGGCATCCCTGAATTCATCGCAGTGCTGGTGACTGGGAAAAAGCCCTATTTGAGCGCGATTGAGTACGCCGAAGTCAACTATGAACAAGTGCGGGACAAGTTCGAAGCAGATATGTATAACACCATTCGGACGTATCACTGGCTGTGGAGTACCAACAAGATATTTGGGGAAAGGGACCTGGGCTATGGCGTGGGATATGCCATGGCGAAGCACTATTATGAAAACGCTCCTGACAAAAAGGAAGCGATCCGAGCGATGATTGAATTGGATTTTGCCAATGACAGCGCGGTGGAGGCATTTGTCGATGCCTCTGGCTATTTGACGAAACCCCTCGGGGAGCTGTATGAAGCCCATGACAGGTCAAGACCCTATGTCCTCCAGACCAGCGGCGTGATCAACGGCAGCAGGGGCGTGAAGCCTGGCATAACCCCCATCACCATGCACTTCTCCGAACCGATGAACAGCGGCAATACAGGCGTTGACTTCGGCGATATGGGCAAAGACGCTTTCCCCCAACTCATAGGCGAACGCGTCTGGTCTGAAGGCAATACTGCCTGGACGATTACCGCTGAGCTAGAACCCAATCAGCACTATCAGATCCTCATTTCTCAAAACTTCAGGTCAGAAAATGGGATACAGTTGAAGCCTTATTTGGTGGAGTTTTGGACGGGGGAGTAGTGCCTTCGGCTCTTAATACATAGAGGTTTATTATGGTCGAGGATTACGCAAAAAGCCCTCGCCAAGATCCCGAAATCCTCGACAGCTTGCCATAACAACTCATCGAATGTGTATAAAAATGCACCTGCTGGCGCGGATTTCGGTAAGTGCGGTTGGGATTAAAGCGTAATCCGCGCCGACACATAACCATCAGGAATTTAGTGCTGAAGGCACTCCGGGCTTTCAACCTATTTTCACTTGCTGGCGTTTCCCTTTTTTACCTACAACCCTAACAATGGAACGCAATGACACATCAAGAAATCCTCAGGAAAGTTGAATGGAGAGATTTAAGAAAACTATCTACCAAGGAAATGTTAATTGAAAATAACCTGACCATTCCTTGGTTTGTGGCCTCCATTACCCTAGCCTACTTTGAATATTATTGGATCGCTTTGCCCTTCTCCGCCTTTTTCTTTTTGACAGGTTTGAGACAAGTCCATAATGGATTCCATCGCGCACTCGGCACCAGCAAATTCCTGACATGGCTTTCCCTTTATATCAATAGTCTATTGATGATTGTTTCCATGCATGCCGTGAAATTTAACCATATCCGCCATCATAAATATTGCTTGTCCGAAGAAGATCAAGAGGGAAAATCTGCGCATATGACATGGTATGGAGCCATTCTATATGGGCCTATTCACATGTTCAAAATTCATCAAATCACCTGGAAAATTGGCCATAAAAAATACAGAAGGAACATGCTGCTAGAATTGATTTCTATCACATTATTGGTAACTGCCATCTTCTATTTTAATATTCATTGGGCCATTTACCATGTGCTTGTCATGGTCGTAGGGGAATTTTTGATGGCCTTTTTTGCGGTTTGGACAGTCCATCATGACACCGATGAGGATCCTTCTTTGGCGCGGACGCAAAGGAAAGGCTGGAAGAATAAGATCACTTTTAGCATGTTCTACCACCTGGAACACCATTTATTCCCTGCTGTCCCCACGATTAAACTTCCTGAGCTTGCAGCCCGTATGGATGCAGTATTACCTGAAATAGAGAAGAAAAATACGTTTTGAGGAAGCATGAAACTGATTGACTCAACCTACGAAATATTAGCCTGGAAGCACTTAGGACAAAGTGTAGACGAACGCTGGTCTCAATGGGCAACTGACATGGTGCTCGCAGGATTCGAGACTGAACATCTCATCGAATTGACTTGTTTGGAAAAACCCCTTAATCAATTTGAACTGGCAGGCCTAACGGATCGCGTGTTTGAGGAGCTGCAGCTTGATGTTACAGATCGAGAAAAAATCCTCTCAAACTATGTGAGCTATTTGGGGGAACAAGTCTTGGCAGGAGAAAGAGAGATATTGTCTGCATTACAGGACATTTATGAAGTATGGTTATTGGTTGGTTATGAACCCAAAGGTTACGATTTCTATTGCTTATATCACGCCAAAGCGGATTTAGAAATAGCAGAAGTTCAGTGGTATTGGGAAGGGGCGACGAGAGCTAATATTGATCAAATCTGTGAAGCCTATTTTCGGAAATGGCTACAGGAGAATCCTTTGAAAGCACTTTTGTAAGCACAAAGCAACGATCACCATAGATTCTTTATCAAGAGACATTTGCTATTCCTCTCCTGTCATTAAGAAATGAAACATTTCTATTTTCTTTTCCTCCTTACTCTAGTCTGCTTCGCCGCATGCACCTCTGTCCCATCGGGAAATGCCCCCCTCTCCTGCACGCCCATCTGGGGATTGGACACCTTATTGCACCCTGGGCAGGTGATCTTGCTAGGGGAAATACACGGTACTGTAGAGGGACCAGGTTATATAGGGAAAATGGCTTGCGTAGGGGTCCAGAAAGGCCTAGCCGTATCTATAGGATTGGAACTCCCACAAACAGACCAAGCCGTCATAGATGCTTATCTCCAGTCTGAAGGAGCCGTAACAGATAAGCAAAAGGTGCTCTCCTTGCCCTTCTGGTCCAAGGACTACCAGGACGGGCGATCCAGCCAAGCGATGTTTGACTTACTGGAATCTCTCAGAAGCCTCAAAGCACAAAACCACCAGGTAGAGGTCTTCTTGATCGACGAGGCAGGCGCGGCTGATCGCGACTATGCCATGGCGCAAAACGTTATCGCAGAAACACAGGAGAAGCCTTCCCGCTTTTTCCTTATCCTTACAGGCAATTACCACAATATCATTACCCCAACCGCAGGCAAAATGGGCAGTTATGTCTTGGAAGCCTTGGGCAGGGAGAAGGTCACGTCCCTCAACCAAACCTATCGGGGCGGTACAGCCTGGGTCGATATTGCGGGCCAAGGTTTTGGACCTGCGGCCTTTCTGGGAGATGGCATGGAGGGCGTGGGCATCGTGCTGAATGAAGGCTTGGGAGACTATCACGGTACGTTTGAGATGGATAGCATTCACTATTCGCGGCCAGCGAAGGAGGCTTTGGGGCGGGAGTAGGGACAAACGTATGGCCAACCCTTCCGTAATGTCCTATTATGAAAAAAATAGCCCTGATTTTTATGCTGATAGCCCTTGGCGGCTGTAATTGGTTGAATGTTTCTCATTGGCGGGATCACGATTTTGTCTTTACCGTTGAGTTCCATCCATCACGGTATTATAATAGTCAAGTAACATTTCGAAAAACTGACAAATCGCAATCTTTATCGATTGATATCCTCTACCACAATGTCGATTATATTGAAGAAGAGGATATGAGTAAAGTGATTATCGGAAATAGTGACAGCTTATTGGCCGCCAAAATAAATAAATCCTTCCGCAGCGATACGGTCTATTTCCATCGAATGGAGGAAGTTTCGCTTAGCACCAAAGTGCTACATCAGTTTTATAGTCGCTTACAGGAGATTGACCTAACTGAACAGGGTGATTGGATGAAAAAAGGAATCCCATCGCCAGATGGAATCACGGTTATTTTTAGGTTCCAATCCGAATTGGGAGATAACCTATTTGAGTTTAAGAATCCGCTTCCTGGTCATGTGGAAGAATATCAAATCATCCAGGCTATATTTGAAATGATGGGAAGTAGTTTTGAGACAAAACTTGCAAAAAGCTATGTAACTCATCTTGGGCGGTATTTTGGTATTAGAGAAAATATGGATAATTTATAGAGAAAATACAGATGGTTTATAGAGAAAAACCACGTACATTTGTATTTTTAGAGAAAATACGGATAAAATATGGAGAAAAAGTTCCAATTCAATTTTTCTACTACTCAAGCAGTCATAAAGAAAATCGGCTTTATCGATTCCTTCAAAGGGAAATGGGCATCTATTCAAAAAGAAGAAAGCAAATACCTCAAAGAGCTAAAAAAACTTGCTACCATTCAAAGCATTGGCTCATCAACAAGAATTGAAGGAGCCACCTTAACAAATGAAGAAATAGCGACCCTCATTGAGAATTTGAAAATCAACAAATTAGAAACGAGAGATGAGCAGGAAGCCATAGGGTATTATGAAGTATTGGAGGTAATTCTCGAAGAATTTCAAGCAATTGAGTTAACCGAATCGAGTATCTTCAGTCTCCACAGTTTGTTGTTACGATTTAGCCATAAAGATGCATCTCATAGAGGACGATACAAGATGCTGTCTAATAAGGTCGTCGCAACCTATCCTGAAGGTCAGCAAAGGGTCATTTTTAATACAACAGAACCATTTTTAGTAAAGAAGGAAATGGAGGAGTTGCTATTATGGTACCGTCAAGAAACCAGCGATGAAACAATGCATCCACTCCTCCGCATCGGTGGATTTGTATATGAGTTTTTATCAATTCACCCGTTTCAAGATGGTAATGGAAGGTTGTCAAGGCTTCTCACCTCACTCTTATTATTGCAGAATGGATATGACTTTATTCAATATATTTCATTCGAAAACCAAATAGAGAGCAGTAAGAAAAAATATTATCAAGTATTGATGCGTGCTCAACAACATAGGGGAACCGAAAAGGAAGTCATAAATGATTGGATTTTGTATTTTTTAGGGAGCTTAGAAGCACTTATCCATAAGTTGGAGAACAAATATCAAAGATTTGAAGACATAGGCCCTTACCTAAACCAACGCCAAAAAGAAGTAGTTATCTTCATTGAGCGGCAAGGGCCTGTCAAGCTTCGGGATTTAGTGGAAGGCCTTCAGAGCTACTCGATTTATTCTATCAAAAAAGACCTTCAATTTCTGGCACAAGAAGGGCTGATTGATAAATTGGGTAAAGGGAAGGGGACGTCCTATTTTTCTGATAAAAAAGAAGGCTAATTAATGAAAATCAAGTCATCATACGACAAAATCTGGGTTAATTTTCACGAGCAGAATGAGGCTAAATTTCTTGAAATAGATCCTACCTATTTCGAAAAGCCCTTTGAGCATTTGCCTCAAAAAGGCATGAAATAATCTCAGTTTATACTGATATTTACCTAGAGCTACCTATAACCTTAATATTAACTCAGAAAAAAATGAAAGCACTAATCCTTATCCTAAGCTTGTTTGCAAGCTGTTTCACGTACGCCCAAATAAATGTGGGATCCATCGAGCAAGTCAAATTAAAAGCTGGGAAATTCAAATCCAGCGATTTAGAAAGGCTAAAAAAAACGACAACTGTGTTTATTTTCAGAGACGAAGACCGCAAAAATCTTGGGCAGCTGATGGCGACCTTGACAGATGCATGGGACATCACCCCACTAGAATTTGTCTCCTATACTGACTATTCCCCCAAAGATTATGTGGGCAATTATTCCTTCTTTACCCTCGGTGGATTTCAAATAGTCAGAGTTTCCGACAAAAGTGGCAGGGAATTCTATACTTCCAATTTTTACTTACAGCTTTGGATGCCGCAAGATGATAAAAAATTGAATTTTTGCCGCATTGAGCTATATCCTGCTTATAAGGTATACGAAATGGCAGATCGCTATATGGGGGCAAATAATGGGCAGTTTTGGAAATATCTATATACGAAATCCACTCTTTATAATTGGAACCTTGTTTACCTTAAAAACGCTCTGCAATTTGTAAACAAACATCTTAAAAATTCCCAAACACACTGGCTATGTAAAAGCGAAGAATATGCTGGTCTATCAAAATTGAGAGGCGACACCTTATATGTTCCTGAATACACTCTGATCAAATTTGACAAAGTTATTGGAGATGAGAGTGCAAGACACGAGGTAGAGGTGCTATTCAAAAAATACCCCTACCCGTACAAGGTTGTATCAATAGATGAGTTAGCAAAGAAACTAGAAAATGATTCGAAACCTATTTATTATCTATCTTATATAAAAAGTGGAATCAATAAGTATATTTCAGTCATAAATGGAAAGACAGGAGATATACTTTATACAGATTATTCTGCCATGTTTAATAATATCAAGGATAAAAACTTGGGGAAACTTGCGAAAGCCATTGACTGATGCACAACCCCACCCGCAGAAACCGCAACATAGGCACCGCCAAGCAAGGCCATGGCAAGGACAACTCCATGGTGGTCCCCTATCCTGCTGTAGAGATGAAGGTTTTCTATGAGCGAATGGGGCCCTATAAAAAGGTGACCCATACGCTCAATCGCCATACCTTTACTTTTGTGGTGGAGAAGACGCGGGATAATTCCTTTCACGCCTGCACGATTGATGACATTATCTTTATCCTGGAGCAGATTCCGCCATCTCATTATGGCGATTTATCCTTGATTGTCCTCCGGCAGCCGACCCGCAAAGAAGAGACTTTGCGACCCGTCTGGGGGCGATTCATTTACTCCTATGAATTTGAAAAAGGCTTTTATCCTGCGGTGATCTTAGAAGCCGTTGATCTGGATCGGCAATTCAAGTGGGGCAAAAAATTAAGCGTAGAAGATCAGCAGGAACTGCAGCGGTTGAAGGATGACGGGCACCCCATCACCCTGGGCAAACGGCATTATGAAGCAGATTATACATTGGAAAATATCCGTAATACGCAGCTCTATCGGACCTTGCCGCATGAGTTTGGGCATTATGTGCATTACCTAGAAGTGGTGGAATGGCTAGGCGAGGAAGACGAGCCTTATGAAGCATGGGAAAAAAGAGATGACGCCTACTTTCGCCTACCGCGATCAGAGAAAGAAGTATTTGCCCATGCTTATGCAGATAAGCTCAAGCAATATATGACAAAACAGGGGATCATCCCTTTTGAAAGGAGGATCGATGAAGCGCGGATTGCGGAGTTGGGGTTGGATGTGGAAGATTTTTGTCCCTAAAACGCCATGAAGACTTCAAATATCACCTTTGGAGATTTTTTTCCGAAAGGAGATATAGAAACACCATGCCCTATGACCTCTTTTGCCAAATTATCCCTAATCACATTGCTCTGCTTATACATCTCTCCTAATGCCAATGGACAGCACCCACAACTCCTCAATTTTGCCGACTCACTGGCATTTATCAATTCTCACTTGAGTTCGAAGGTCATGCATAAGCCTAGTAGTGCTGTATGGATGCGCAACACTCAACAATTGTTCATCGACGATTCGTGTAACTGCGCTTCGTATGCATTGGATTACACCCATTATACAGACAACCTTCATCGCTTTCGATATACCCACATGACCCTGAACTTGGCAGACCTTGACACCCTTGAGACCTCTGTCGGCGAGAGGGTTATTTATTTTGAGCGGAGATCATTCGGGTTTTTCATGGGCTTATCCAGGCTTGTAAAGACAGGCGAGCGGCTTTGCAAAAAGAATAATTCAGCTTACCTGGAAATGACATGCGAAATAATAAACTAGCCAAAGGGACAGCAGTACTAATCATCAGCCTCCTATTATGCGTTATCCTTTTTCTCCCTATTGAATTCTTATTTGAAACGATTTGCCCTCATGTCACTGTGGAAGGACGGACGGTCATGCCCATCGGACAGATGATGCTGAGTGGTCTACTGAGTGGGATAATTTCAATTGTGGTTTTTACTTTTATGTTAAGAAAGTGGATTTTGTAAGAAGGTAATATTTATCAACCCATGGGAATAGACCTCACAGCCCTCATCCCTTATAAAGGAATCAGTCCTGAAACCCTTTATGCCGTTGAGCAAATCAAGGCAGATGCCAACGGTGTCTTTTATCAGCTATTTGAGACCCTAGAGAGAAAAAGGGCATTTCCTCGAGCATGGGAACCTCAGCGGTATATTCCCTACTGGTATGATGAAGTAGAAAATGTAGAAGCGGAAAGAATAGACCTAACCATTCCTATGCGGTATCATTTGGGGCAAGCAGGTAGAGCAGTCTTTCTTCAGTTTGGGAGAAATACCATTGGGCTCTTGGGCGCAAGAATGGGTTATTTCTGTACAGATGATCAAGTACAACAGGCGTACCTCGCTTGTATTCATGAAATTGGGCGACAATTGGGGGCTATAGAATGCTATATCGCGGGGGATAACCATGCGCTATACAAAGCGTTCAAAGACCATCAAGGTAATTTTCGGAAAGTATCTCGATTGGCCAAGAAACTCTGGGAAGAGGAAAAGGCAACGGTCAAGGATATTTATGTAAATTTAGATGAGTCAACCTATGACATCCAAGGATTCTATAAGCTCAAGATTCTATGAAACGCTCCCTCTTTACCCTCATCGGCATTCTAATCATCATAGGCGCATCCACCCCATTCTCCTGCCAGCAACCACAAACCCAAAACTCCCAACCCAAAACTTTCCATACCCCCTCCCTCTTCCTCCTTTCCAAAGGATTTGAAAATGATTCACTGAAATCGGCCTTTCTCAATTTCCTCGACCGCGCCCCCGCCAACCAACGCATCGCCGTCATCCCCAATGCCACCAATAAGAAATCCAAGCAGGTAAAGAAAACGCAAAAAGCGAAAGGACAATTTGCCGAGATGGGTTTTGACTCGGCGCTAGTGACGCTATTTGATATTACCCAAACCGATCCGCACAAGCTGCAAGCCTACGACATCATCTATATCCTGGGCGGCAATCCGTTTGTGCTGCTAGATCATCTGAAGCAAACGGGAACCGATTCCGTGCTGATCCGCTTGGCACAGGAGGGCAAAATCTTGATGGGCTACAGCGCAGGGGCCTTGATACTCGGTCCGAACCTGGAATTGATGAATGAAGTGGACTCTCTGCTGGGATTTAATGAAATGGACTTACAAAACCTCGATTGCCTAGGCTTGTATGACTTTGTCATGTTTCCGCACTTTGAGGACTTTACGTCTCAGGTGGAAGGGCTGGCGGAGGCCATTTCGCACTATGAGGCTCGCGCTGACCACAAGATATATCGACTCAATGATAATCAAGGAATCGCGTATAAAGACGGGAAAGTCAGGATGATTCCGTAGGAGAAGGTAAGTACAAGTTCAAACTCAAATCCTTATGTCAGACTTCCAGAAAAAAATATCCAACTTCTTTGATTCCTTAATGAATCTTTGGGAAGACGACGATCCCAAAGAAGAATATGCCCTTGGCCAGGAATGGGGAGAAGCCAATGAAAAAGAAGCTGCCCGCAAAAAAGCTATAGCGGATGCCAAATCCCCCCTAAAAGGCATAACTTATGCCGATTTCGATAGCGGATCGCCTATTCGAAACCCCAAGGAAACCGAACTGGATCAGGCCATTATAGAACTGATTGGCCAATATAAAATGGGGGGCGACAAGGCAAGAGAAGCACTCAGAAATTCCCTCACCCAGGAAGACTTATACACCCTGATGTCATTTTGTTGGCGGGCGACTGTATTTGGGTTAAGGGGCGTAAACGACCATATCTTGTCTGCCCTGATTGCCCTAGCGATGATCGACAAGGAGCGGTGCGACTTTAGGGACGTAATCGTTGCGTTAGGGTTTGTAAACCATGGTCTGAACAAGATAGAGGTAGCGGTGGATGCCCTGTATGAGGAAGCCATCCAACTGGCTGCTCCTCCCATGGGCGAATTGATCCGAGGATTTCACCAGAAAAACCCTTCAGCCAAATCCATTGAGAAAATTTCGGGGTATACGCCCTATGACTATGAGGAGGGAATTGGATTCATTCGTTATGGGTACGCAACACGTATGTCGAAGCTCAACTTACCCGCGATTGCTTTTGCCATCGGGAAGCATATTGAAACCGATAAATATGGGCATGTTGACATAACAGTTGGAGAGAATATGCCGCCCATTTGGGTGGGAGGAGATAAAGATGAGCACATACAGGCAGCCCTCAATAAAGCCATGACAACCGTTTCCCTGCATGCCTACTCACGCGAAGAATTTGTGGAGGATTGGCTTTCCCAGATGTTTCTATTATACCTGGTAGAGTTTAAGCAAACAGAAGAGGCAAATTCTTTAATGAAGATGATAGGAAGGGAAAAGTTTGATAAAGCAGCAAGAGTTTTTGGTGTGGTTGACAAGGTGTTTTATATCTTGATCCAACGATCCACCAAAATGGGCGAAAAAGATTTTGAGACCTATGAAAGCCTGCAACGATTCAGAGGTCCTATTGAATTATTGATCGACATAAAAAAATAACCCCTTAACCCCATGATCAAACACTTTTGCCTGCTCCTCCTGATTACCCTTAGCAAATTCATCTACGCCCAGCAGCCTGACACCATCCCCTTTACCCTCACAGACGGGAACAACATCAAGATCAGCGTGCTCCTCAACCAAGTCGACACCTTGGACTTGTACTTCGACTCCGGCGGGACGGAGGTTGTCCTCAGCCATGACGCTATCGCTCAGAAGACAAGCTTATTGGCGAATATGCCCGAAGGCTTCCAGACGCAAGACTACGAGACGTTTAATTCAACTAATTCCTTACAGATCGGGAACCTGACCTGGGACAGCCTGGATATCTATCCCGTCCGCCATCGCGGCCAAGGCACCGACGGCAGCTTCGGTTGGGACTTGTTTGAAGGGCGTGTGGTCGAATTGGATTATGACAAAAGCATCATGGTGATCCATTCCTCCCTCCCCAAAAAGCTGAAAGGCTACGCTAAAATGGCCATAGAATACACCCACACCCTCTTCTGCGTCCAAGGCAAATTGATCGCTCGGAACAAGCAATACAAGAACCGCTTCCTCTTCGACACGGGCTACCAACGGGCCGTTTTGCTGGATAGCATTCTCGTGCAAGAGCAGCAATTTCCCAAGGACCTGCCCTTGCTCAAGGTGACGCGCCTGCGCAATGGAGTGGGTGATGTATTTGTCACCAAAACAGTGAGCTGCGATCAGGTCAAGCTAGGCAAACACGCTGCCCACAGCGTCCCTGTTCAGCTTCTGAGCGCGCCCAATCCTGCCCGCTTCAAAACCCATATCCTGGGCAATGAATTCTTGAAGCGCTTCAACACCTTCCTGGACTTCCAGGCGGGATATGTCTACATGAAGCCCAACGGGCTGATGGAGGTGCCGTATGTGGATGGGGCGTGAGGAAATGAGCGGAAATAGTTCCAGATTTAATGCACCAGTAGAGTAGAGGACTGAAAGTTGTTATTTCTTCCAGTCCCCCCTCATCAAACCGTACGTGCGGTTTTCCCGCATACGGCTTTCTCTATCGGACTTCATTTCAAAGCTTTCGCAGGCTTGTAGA